>CALLPN010000012.1 GCA_938015435.1 uncultured Saprospiraceae bacterium | reverse complement strand
GTAACAGTAAATGTAAATGCTAATACATCAGCAAATGCTGGAGCAGACGCAACAATATGTACAGGATTCAGTACACAACTTACTGCATCAGGCGGAACATCGTATGCATGGAGTAATGGAGCAGGGAGTACATCTTCTGTAACAGTAAGTCCAACAACGACAACTACATATACAGTAACAGCAACTGATTCAAATGGCTGTACAGATACTGACCAGGTGACAGTAAATGTAAATGCTAATACTTCGGCAAATGCTGGAGCAGATGCAACAATATGTACAGGATTTAGTACGCAACTTACAGCATCAGGCGGAACATCGTATGCATGGAGTAATGGAGCAGGGAGTACATCTTCTGTAACAGTAAGTCCAACAACGACAACATCTTATACAGTAACAGTAACAGATGCAAATGGCTGTACAGATACAGATGCAGTAACAGTAAATGTAAATGCAAATTCATCAGCAAATGCAGGACCAGATGCAACAATCTGTACAGGATTTAGTACAGTGCTTACAGCGTCAGGTGGAGTATCATATAACTGGGATAATAGTTTAGGAGCTGGAGCATCACATACAGTGAGTCCAATAACAACAACTAACTACTCAGTAACAGTAACAGACGCCAATGGGTGTACAGATGTAGATGCAGTAACAGTAAATGTAAATGCTAATATATCAGCAGACGCAGGAGCAGATGCAACAATCTGTACAGGATTTAGTACAGATCTATTAGCATCAGGCGGAGTATCATATGACTGGGACAATGGTTTAGCAGGAGGAGCTTCACAAACAGTGAACCCTACTACTACGACTACATATACAGTAACAGTAACAGATGGTAATGGCTGTACAGATGTAGACGCAGTAACAGTAACAGTAAATGCAAACACATCAGCAGATGCTGGAGCGGATGCAACGATCTGTACAGGATTTAGTACCGATCTATTAGCATCAGGCGGAGTATCATATGTATGGGATAATGGTTTAGGAGCAGGAGCTTCACAAACTGTAAATCCTACTGCAACTACTACATACTCAGTAACAGTAACAGACGCTAACGGCTGTACTGATATAGATGACGTAACAGTAACAGTAAATGAGAATACATCAGCCGATGCCGGAGTAGATCAGATCATATGTGTAGAAACATCAGTTTCATTATTAGCAACAGGTGGAGTATCATATGAATGGGATAATGGTTTAGGAGCAGGAGCTTCACAAACTGTAAGTCCTACAGTGAACACAACTTATTCAGTAACGGTAACTGACGCTAATGGATGTACAGATACTGATGACGTAACAGTAACAGTAAATTCTAATTCTTCAGCGGAAGCTGGTCCAGATCAAACAGTTTGTGATGGTACAGAAGTAACTATGGCTGCATCAGGTGGAGTTTCATACTTATGGTCTGATGGTTTAGGAACAAGTCCTAATGCAACATTCACACCTTCAGTAGGTGATAATGTGTATACAGTAACAGTAACAGATGCTAATGGATGTACAGATACTGACGAAGTAACGGTGACAGTAGAAGCAAAAGCTAAGGTTGGTAACTTTGTTTGGATGGATTCTAATTACAATGGTATCCAAGATGCCAATGAAATGGGTCTTAACGGAGTTACAGTTGATCTATTAGATGCTACAGGAACTGTAGTAGCAACTACAACAACAGCAACAGTAGGAGGTCAAGCTGGATATTACGAATTCGAAGTTTGTCAAGGACAATATAGAATAGACGTAATGGAAAGTGATGTTCCTGATAAGGTAGTTACCTTAAAAGATGTTGGAGCAGATACTTCAGATAGTGATATTAACCCAGATGGAACAACAGTATTATTTACTCTTCTTCCTGGTGATAATGATCAAACAAGAGATGCAGGATTTGCAGGGTTAATTGATTTATCATTAGTGAAAACTGTGAATGATAATACTCCAAACGTGGGTGATGTAGTAACATATACTATTACAGTATCAAATGCAGGACCTAATGATGCAACGAATGTATCAGTACAAGATGTGATACCAAGTGGATTAAGCAACGTAACTAACATCAGTAATGGTGGAAGTGGATCTTCATTACTTACTTGGGATGGCTTATCAATTGCAAATGGAGCAAGTGTAACACTTACTTATAATGCTACAGTAGAATCTCCAATAGGTGGAGGTAACTTTGCTAATAGCGCTTCTATAACTGGAGGAAATGCAGCAGTAGTATTATTAAAGTCAGCGAGTAATAATTCACCTAATGTAGGAGATGTAATTACTTACACAGTAACAGTTGAGAATACTTCAACAAGTGCGGTATCTAATATCACAATAAATGATGTTGTACCAAATGGTTTGAGTAATGTTTCAAATATCACAGGTGGTGGTTCTGGATCTTCAGTAATAACATGGAGTAACATAACTATACCAGCTGAATCAAGTGTATCATATACTTACAATGCAACTGTTGGAGCAATCAGCTACAAGAACGTTGCTCAAGTAACTGCAGCTGATCAGTTTGATATTGATTCTACACCGAATAATGATGATGGAGACCAATCAGAGGATGATGAAGATCCAGAAGTAATTACACCTGAGGTGGCAGACCTTAACTTAGTGAAAACTGTAAACGATGCAACTCCAAGTGTTGGAGATGTTGTAACGTTCACAATAGCAGTTACTAATGAAGGACCAAGCACAGCAACAGGAGTAAGTGTTAGAGATGCTGTACCAAATGGGTACACTAACATCTCAAGCATTAATGCAGGTGGATCAAATAGTGGTTCAGTAATAACATGGAGTAATCAAACTATTGCATCAGGAGCACAAGCTACATTCACATTCAATGCTGAAGTAGTTGCGCCAGGAGCCAATACAGATTACGATAACGTAGCAAGGATTGAAAGTTCTGATCAATTTGATACAGATTCTACACCAGGAAACGCAGCGGATAGTGACGGAGATGGTAACATTGGAAGTCAAGATTCAGATGATGATCAAGATCTAGGTGATGAAGATGATGGAGATAACGCATCAGTTACTCCTACAGGATCAATCACTGGTTATGTACTTGAAGATACAGACAATGATGATGTTGGAGACAGTCCTATAGCAGGAGTAACTATTACTCTTACTGATAATGTGACTGGAGCGACACAAATGACGCAAACTGACGTAAATGGATATTATGAATTTACTGATCTTCCTGCAGGTAGTTATACTATTACTGAGCAAGATGAATCAACAGTTGATCCTGATTTCGTAGATGTATTTGATGGAGATGAGACTCCGGAGGATGGTAACGATGGAGTAGATGGATTAGACGATGATAGTATCCAAGTAACGCTTACATTAGGTGAAAATGATGATGATAACAATTTCGTAGAGGAGCAGTTAGGATCAATTTCAGGAACAGTAGAATTAGATACTGATAACGATGACATAGGTGATACACCACAAGTTGGAGTTACAGTAACACTACAAGATGAGAATGGTAATGTAGTAGCAACTACAATGACGAATTCAATGGGAGATTACTTATTCGATAATTTAGAGCCAGGAAACTACGTAGTAGTAGTTGGAGATCCTGCTGATTCACAGAGTGTAAGTGATGAAGATGAGTCTGACGATGGTGATGTTGATGATACTGACTCTACAGTTGATAACACTATTACAGTGACATTAACACCAGGAGAAGATGATGATGATAACAACTTCGTAGATGAGGAACTAGTAGCAGTTGGAGATTACGTTTGGTTTGATGCAAACGGAAATGGTCTACAAGATGCTAATGAAGATCCTATCCAAGGAGTAACAGTTACTCTTCTTGATGAGAATGGAGCTACAGTATCTACAATGATGACAGATGTTGATGGTGAGTATCTATTTGAAGATCTTGCACCAGGAATTTACCAAATTCAGTTTACTAGCCCAACAGGGTTTGCAGCGACATTACTAAATGTAAATGGAGATGCTTCTGATGTAGGTAGTGATGATAGTGATGTTGATCCTGCAACAGGTCTTACTCAACAGTTTGAGTTGACAAATGGAGAAACTGATTTAGACCTTGATGCTGGATTCTATGAAACAGCAAGCTTAGGAAACTACGTTTGGTTAGATGAGAACGGTAACGGACTCCAAGATGCAGATGAAGATGGTGTTAATGGTGTTAACGTTATGCTATTCGATGCAAGTGATTTAAACACTGCAATTGCAACAATGACAACATCTACTAATGCTGGAGAAGATGGATATTACTTATTCACTGATCTTGCACCAGGTGATTATGTTGTTAAGTTTACTGCACCTAACGGTTCTGAACTTACTACACAAGATGTAGATGGTCTTAACACAGATGCAACTGACAGTAATAATGATAGTGATGCTGATACTACAACAGGACTGAGTCATGTTATTACTCTTTCTTCAGGAGAACAAGACCTGAAAATCGATGCTGGTATCTACGAAGCAGTTTCACTTGGTAACTTTGTTTGGGATGATGTTAATAATAACGGAATCTTCGATGCAGGTGAAATGCCAATACAAGGAGTAACGGTTACATTATTTAGAGATCTTAATAATGACAATACTCCAGATGTAAGTACAATGTTAACAGATGTAACTGATGCATCAGGTAACTACTTATTCGACAACTTACAACCAGGTGACTATATAGTAGTAGTTGATCCAACTAACTTCGCTAATGGTAGTGCTCTTACTGATTACATTTCAAGTACAGGAAATGATGATGGAATGGGTATGGCACCAGATGCGGATAGCAGCACAGATGATACAGATGACAATGGTTACTTCAACGGTGGAAATATCGGAATCATAAGTAAGACAGTTACTCTCTCTTCTAGAGAAGAACCAACTTCTGAAGATGGTGACAATAACTCTAACCTTACAGTTGATTTTGGATTCTTTAAGCCAGCGGCTATTGGAAACTATGTATGGGAAGATATTAATGCAGATGGAATACAAGGTGGAACAGAACAAGGTATCAATAATGTTACAGTAACATTATATGACGCATTGACTGACTTACCAATTACTTCAATGCAAACAATTTCTAACCCTGATTTCCCAACTCAACAAGGTTACTACTTGTTTGATAACTTGATACCAGGTGATTACTACGTAGAGTTTGAGACTCCAGTTGGATATATAGCAACTAATCCAGGAATGACATCAGACGATAGAGATAGTGATGCAAATGATTTAGGTAACAAAGGACTTAACACAAGTCCAGTATATAGCCTTGATTCAGGAGACAGAGAACTTACAGTAGATGCAGGATTCTACCAGACAGCTGAAGTAGGAGATTACGTTTGGTTAGATTTCAACGGAACAGTTGATAATGCACAAGACGCAGGTGATGTTGGAGTAAATGGAATCGTAGTTAACTTATTCCTTTCTGACGGAACACCAGTTGCATCGCAAACGACTCGTACAGAAGCAGGACAAGATGGATATTACTTATTCACAGGTTTACCTGCGGGAGAGTATGTAGTTCAGTTTGAACTTCCTAATGCTTACACATTCGTTGTTCCTGGTCAAGCAAATGATGATGATGATTCAGATGTAGTAGACTTCATTAATGGTACTACTCTTCCATTCACAGTGGTTCCAGGAGATATGATTCATGATATTGATGCAGGTATCACATGGAATGTACTTCCAATAGAATTAGCTTCATTCACAGCTAACTATAACAATGGTAAAGATGTGATTGATCTAGCATGGGAGACTCAAACTGAAATCAACTCAGATAGATTTGAGATTGAAAGAAGACATGAGAGCGAGAGTACGTTCAACTACATAGGTGAGCAGAAAGCTGAAGGAAACTCTACAAACAGAGTAGACTACGACTTTATCGATACGGATGTAGAGAAGGCAGGAGATTACTTCTACAGATTGAAAATGATCGACTTAGACGGTTACACTGAATACAGTGAAATCAGAGTTGCATCAGTAGAAAGAAAAGTAATCGTTAATGCTAATATCTACCCTAATCCAGCAAGTAGATTCATCAACGTAGATGTAGAAACAGGTGAGAGAGCTTTAGTAAAAGCAACATTATTAACAGACCAAGGAAGACTTGTAAGATCTAACGCTATCAATGAAACGATAGAAGCAGGATCAAGCCAGTTAAACATTGATCTTGATGGTGTTCCTGGAGGAGCTTACTTACTTAGAATTGAAATAGGTTCAGAAGTTTCATTCCATAAGATTCTAGTAATCAAATAGTAAGAAACTTTTTTGATCAAATATTATTAAGCCAGCTAACAGCAATGTTAGCTGGCTTTTTTTGTTTTAGAGATTAGTCACTTACTCTTCCTATTCGGAGAATAGCTTAATCTTCCGTAAACTTAATTTTCGTATAATACCAATGATGAATTGAACTATCAGCTGATGTAATAGAAATCAATTCGGGTAGGATAGGATTATTCGAAAACTAATTTTATCCAATAGAATTGAGATAAAAGCTAAATTGATTTCTATCAGGAATTAGCAATTCAAATCCGGAGATTTCTATTATTACGATCCAATTTATACTATAATATATTCACCCAATTGGCCAGAGGTGTGTCTTGACATCTTGCGTCATATCCTCCAAGTATTCATCAATATTATTCGTGGAAGAGACTTAAGTTATTAGTGGTTGATCTAAAACTTATAATCATAATTACTTAAGTATACTATACTCGATCTTCTATGAGTGTGCTAAAACATTCTCATTAAAGCTTGCGATTTGGCCAAAATTTAGTAATAATAAAAGGCGAAACTAAGACCTCTATGCGAGTGCATTCTCAGTATTTTATATGTTTTATCTCCTTTGTTGACTTAGTTTTCATAGAAAGATGATCTTTTATCACTCTGACTAGATGTATTTATAGTTAGGGATGAATAAATAGTTATTCTATAATAGAATTGATAGAATATCTAATTAATATTTTAATATCTCTATAATTTCCAAATGAATAAGTAATAAAAGTAGTTGATGACTATACATATATACATAATCTACAATATGATTTAGTTTGATTTTGAGCAATCTACATATTAAATTATTCATTAATGTGTATTGTGCTGTCATTGAGGTTTTTGATCAAATTTTCTGATTATATATGTTTTTATTATGTTATTCGTTTTAATAAAACACTCTTTTGCAATATAATACACATTATAAATAAAATTATATTTAATTGTAAAATTTGTACAGTATTGTATTTATTATATATAATTTTGTCTCGAAGTTAATGTCAAGAATAATAATCTGTGAGGTTAGCTTGATGATACTTTTCATCAATAACGGATAACCTGCCTAAGTATGTGCAAAATACATAAGCGTTACGGTCTATCAGGGGTGATGTTTATGTGTATTAGTTTTCTTTCAACTAAAACATTCCTCAATAGACTTTTCTTTTTCTCCAATTGTAGTTCTGCAATTGTATCTCGCTACATGCTTTTTGCCCAAGGCTGTTTTACATACAATACATCACTTTTATATTATTACTCCTTAACGTATCGATGCGTTAAGAGAGAACTGATTACTACAATTTCTCGAATTAAGAAACCCACCAAACTATGTGCCAATCAATTAGAAATTTACCTCAAGGAATGAGGAGAATGATAGAGTTGAAAAAAAATCAACTACTTCTATCAAGCTTATTTTTTTTATTAATCAATGTTAACGTTACCTGTCAACTTACTCCTTGTATGAGTGGAAATGTTGGAGGAACAGTTTTTAATGATCTCAATGCAAATGGAGTCATAGACAGTAATACCGAAAACGGAGAACCCAATATAAGTGTAAGCCTTTATGCATGCACTGAGTCTGGATCAAGTCAGTTTATAGAGGAGGTATTTACAGATGCTAATGGGGAGTACCAATTTGTAACTACACACTTACTAGATTTGAAGATCGTGTTTGGAGATTTATTGGAAGGTTATTCCTATTCTTCTAATGGTTTAGATAATGGTTCTGACGTGCAGTTTATTAAAGAAGTAGGTTGTAATTATAATCTTGGACTTTATCATATTGATGATGTTTGTGCTTCTTCGGATTTAGAATTGTCAGTGGCTCCAGGGGAGCTTTTTTCCAATGGGAAATTGTTAGGTCCAGGTATTGCAATGATTACGTGCGGTACTATATTGGATTTGCCACAAGATGATAGGCATACAGTAGGGTTAGTTGACATTCGAACAGTTAATACAGCAGATAATAGACCTGAAGTCAACCCTGGCGGATGGTATCATCCTTCATGGCATGTTGATGAAATTGGTAATGTATATGGAATTGACTATGATAAAGAGGGTAATATATATGTAACTGCTTCCAGCCACTACTCGCATATTTTTGGATATATCTTGGGAAGTAATACTTCAAACTATACTCAAGCAATTATCAAATATGGAGACCTCGGAGGAGGAAGTAATAGTACTGACGCAGCGGGAACGATCTATAAATTAGATGGAGTTACAGGACAGGCCTCGGTTTTTGCTCAATTACCACAACAGGAGTTTGGCTTTAGCCACTATGCTTGCGAAGCGAATGATCCGCCACTTAGTAGAACCACTGGCCCAGGTTTAGGGAATATAAGTTATGATGAAACGAATAATCAATTTTTTGCTTCAAATTTTGAAGATGGAAAAATTTATAGATTGGATATTAATGGAAATGTTCTCTCTAGTTTTGATCCTCAAACTTTAGATGTATTTTCTGCTGATGATGGACAAGCCGGTTGGGCGTCTGACGCAAAACCTTATGGACTTAGTGTTGCTGCTAATGGAACTACACTTTATTTTGGTACGCATGAATTAAATATGGATCCAGGATTGTATTCTATTGATTTGAATGAAAGTGGAGATTTTACAGGGACAGAAATCTTTCATCGTATTTTTCAAGGTGAAGGTGATTTGGGCTTTCAGTATGCCGCTGATCCCAGTTGGATAGCAATATCTGATCTTGAATTTTTGCCAGATGGCAGGTTGTCAATCGGATTGCGTACAGGTTGCGCAGGAGAATACGCAACATCCCATAATCATGGAGCTACTTTTTATATAGTTGAAGCAAATGATCCTGATGGATTATTCGACGATAATATTATCAATCCAGATATACAATATCCTAATGATGCTACTGGTAATGATGATGGATACGGAGGTATAGGAATATGGGATAAAAAGGATGGAACGTATGATTTTCTTATTTCAAGTTCTGATACTCGAAATGAAGAAGGTCCACATGGGATGATTTTGTTTCCTCATAATTTTACAAACGGTAATTCAGGCTTTTCACTACAACCTTCAGCTGCGATTCCATATTTGCCATCATTTAATGTAAATGATTTTAAAGGTGTTGGAGGAGATGTTGAAGTTTTTAGTCCATGCGGAGAAGCACCTATTCACCTGGGTAATTTAGTTTGGTTGGATTCTAACGGTAACGGCATTCAAGATCCATGCGAAGATCCTATTGCAGGGCTATCGGTGAAGTTGTATTCGAAACCTTTAAATGGTGACGTTGAATTGGTTGCTTCTACTACGACTAATGCTCTTGGACAATATTATTTTAAAGATAATACTTCGTTGTCAGAAAACTGGGAGAGTGGGTATTCATCGGTTGAGTTTGATGAAGATTATGCCATAGTCTTTTGTGGGAATAGTTATGATGAAACTTCTGGAGCTTTATCTTTTAATGGTCTTCAGTTTATTGCTACTATACCTCATTCTCAGGATGCTATTTTGGGTCAAGATGATTCTGATTTGGAAGAATTCAATCTTTCAGGTATCGGTGTTGTTCCGGCAATCTGTTTTACAGCGGATAAAACAAATTTCACTTATGATGCAGGCTTTGTTCAAATGCCAGGTATAATAATTTCTGATACGGATATTACATGCGGACCAGTAGAGGAAGGCGGTACATTATTAGTTAATATCGAAGGTGGTATTCCGCCTTATAGTTACGATTGGAGTGAAGAATTATATGATAATCAATCGAGTATACACAATGTTCCTGTAGGAATATATTCTGTTACGATTACTGATGCTCTAGGTTCTATGACTTCGACTTCTTCAGAAATTAGTATCGAATCTTGCCCACCTAATCCTTGTATTAATGGAGAGTTAGGTGGTTCTGTTTTCAATGATCAAAATGTTAATGGTCTACACGAAAATTCTGAAATTAGTTTTCAAGGAATAAAAGTGCAATTATTTGTTTGTAATGAAATGGATAATAACACATTGGTAGAAACTGTATTTACAGATCCTAATGGAGACTACCATTTTACTAATTCTAATATTAGCTTTGAAGGAGAGGTGATTTATCAAATTGTTTTTTCAAATCTTCCTGAAAATTATATTTCCTCAAGCCTAGGTATGGACAATAGTACCGACGTACAATACGTATCTCAATTTGGATGTGATTATGACTACGGTATATTGCATCCGGATTTAGCTTGTGCTATGCCTAATTTGGAAGAATCAGTAATAGTAGGAGATGAATTGTTTTCGTCTGGTACACTCTTAGGTCCAGGAATAGCTCTGGTTACCTGCGGTACTATTATCGATCTTCCTAATGATGAAAGACACACAGTAGGATTAGTAGATATAAAAGGAATAAATACTGATGCTAACAGACCAGAAGTCAATCCTAATGGATGGTATCATCCCTCATGGAACGTAGATAATATTGGAAATGTTTTTGGTATTGATTATGATACTCAAGGTAATATTTATGTAACTGCTTCTAGTCATTATTCTCACATATACGGTTATGTATTAGGGTCGAATGTATCTAATTATACTCAAGCAATAATTAAGTATGGAGACTTAGGAGGTGGGACTGATGACCTTGGTGCTGCAGGTACGGTTTATAAATTAGATGCAGCCACAGGTGAAGCTTCAGTTTTTGTTCAGTTACCTCAACAAGCATTTTCATTTAACCATTATGCGTGTGAAGCAGGTGATCCTCCCTTGTCAAGGGTAACTGGGCCTGGATTAGGGAATATTGTTTTTGATGCAATTAATAATCAATTTTTTGTTTCAAATTTTGAGGACGGAAAAATTTATAGAATTGATCCTCAAGGAAATATTATTAATTCATTTGATCCCCAGACATTAAGTGTTTTTAGTGCTTTTGATGGTAGCGAAGGCTGGGCTAGTGATGCCAAACCATATGGTCTTGCAGTAAATAAAGAGGGTACTGAATTGTTTTTTGGAACTCATGAACTTAATACTAATCCAGGATTGTATTCTGTAGATTTAGTAGATGGTAATTTTTCTGGAGTAGAAAAATTTCACCGTACTTATTTGGCGGAAGGTGATATAGGATTTTTATACGCAGCAGAACCTGGATGGTTGGCCATTTCAGATTTAGAGTTTTTGCCTAATGGAATGCTGATGATCGGATCTCGTACAGGATGTGCAGGTGAATATGCCACTTCACACAATCATGGTGCTACTTTTTATATAGCAGACCAACAAGGAGATGGAATTTATGATGATATTATTAGTAACCCTGATATTCAATATCCTAATGATGCCACGAATAATGATGATGGATACGGAGGTATTGGAATTTGGGATAAAAAAGATGGGACGTATGATTTTTTAGTATCTAGTTCTGACACGAGAAGTGAGGAAGGTCCACATGGAATGATATTGTTTCCACATAATTTCACTAATGGAAATTCAGGATTTCCATTGCAACCTTCAGCCGCGATTCCATATTTACCGTCATTTAATGTTAATGATTTTAAAGGAATAGGGGGAGATGTAGAAGTGTTTAGTCCATGTGGAGAGATTCCTATTCACGTAGGTAATTACGCATGGATAGATAGTAATGGTAATGGTATTCAAGAAGCTTGTGAATCTCCAATGACAGACATTACAGTAAAACTATATACAAAGCCAACATTTGGCCAAGCACAATTGGTAGCCACAACTAACACTAATGCTATGGGAGAATATTATTTTTCTGATAGTACAAATATAAACGAAGTATGGGAATTCGATTTTGCAAAAATTGAAAAAGACTCTTCTTATTACATTGTATTTTGTGGTGAGTCGTATGACCCTATTACTGGATTATTTACATCGAATGGATTACTGTTTTCTTTGTCTAGCGACAATGTAGATATGACATTAGGTGGCGATCTAGTAGATTCTGAAATTACTAATATTTCTATTCCTGATGTTGGCGAATTTCCTGGAATTTGTATTACTGCGGATAAGCCGAATTATACTTTTGATACTGGATTTGTACCCAAGCCAGATGTGGCGCTTACTATGGTAGTTGATCCTGTATTCGACTTAAGTGGAATTGGGTTTGGCGATGCAGTAAAATTTAAAATAGTCGTGTATAATCAATCTTTAGCAAGTATTGATTCAGTTAGTATTATTGATTATTTACCCGCTGGATATACTTATGACGAAACTATTATAGGCAATGAGTATTGGTCTGTAGATGGATCAGGAAATCCAATTGCAACTATATCTCAACGAATAGCATCTGGTGAGGCAGATTCTATATGTATCTATCTACAAGTTCAACCTTCAGATGATGTTACCGATTGGATTAATGTTGCAGAAATCAGTGCAGCCTATCAATCAGGAGTGTCAATAGAGGATTGTGATTCACCACTGAATACGAACCCATTGGATAATGTGGGTAGTGAAATTAATACAGAAGCAGATAACGAAATAGGAGGAGATGGATCAGCAACGAATTCAGATGGTGTTGCCTCAACAGATCAGGATAATGTGGATCCAGCGGCAATTGATGTATGTGATTTAGCACTAATTAATATTGTAGAAGAACTGCCAGTGAATCCGTCTTTGGGTGACACTGTTAAATACTCCATTATAATAGAAAATCAGGGTAACGTATCCGCAAGTAATATTACTATCCAATATACTATTCCTGATGGATTGATCTACCTTATGATCAATAATGATGATGGTACCTTAGAGCCGGATTGGGTAGCTGATACGCAAGGTGCATATCTCACGATTAGTGATGAACTGCTTGCTGGAGAAGTGGATACAGTTTGTATTTATCTGGAGATTGATAATTTAACTTTAACTGAATCAAATATAGATGCATATACTACGTATGCAGAAATTAGTTCTTTCGAAGATCCTAATGATCCAGGAATAGATAAATCAGATTTTGATAGTACACCTAACTCAGACGAAAGTGATGATCTTGGAGGTAATCCAGATGACGCAACAGATAACGAAACTGGTGGTACTGGCGAAGGCACAGGAGATCCTTCTGATGATACTAATCCTGATCTAGATGAAGATGATCACGATTCAGCAATCATTTATTTATGTGATGCAGCTACCATTATTTATACTGATGAGATAGGCCCATTTGAATATGGAGATATAGTTAAATTTAATGTAGTAGTTTACAATCAAGGAAACGATTCAATCACCAATATAGTAGTAAATGATAATTTGGGAAAAGGACTTGGATTTGTTTCAACATCTATTAATTCGACTGAAAATTGGGTGGGTAATGATAATCAAGTATCCGTCATTTTTTCAGATGTTATTGCACCTGGACAAAGTGATACGATTTGTCTAGAATTAGAAATACTTCAAGTAGAAATGACCGTAGATAGTGATTATCTCCAGATCGTCGAAATACAAAGTATTGAAGATTCAAATGATATTAGTCTGAGTAAGACGGATATAGATAGTACACCAGATCTAATCACCAATAATGATAGCGGGGGCAATACATATGATGCCACAGATAACGCTATTGATGGAGATGGATCGGGTAATCCGGATATTGAATTAGAAGATACTGACCCTACACTAGATGAAGATGATAGTGATCCTGTTGTTGTGGCTGTTTTTGACCTTGCCTTTGATATTATGGTAAATGGAAGTGAAGAAAATTATATACCTGGAGACACAGTATTATTTGATCTGACAATTTACAATCAAGGTAATGTTCCAGCTTCAAATTTTACAATTACGGATTATGTAAAATCAGGATTTGCTTTCATTCCTGGAACGTTTAATATGGGTTGGAATCCAGTAGGAAATGCTGTCGAGTATGATTATAGTTCGATGTTGAACCCAGGAGATCAGGTTACGATACAATTGAGTTTACAGGTAGTTATACCTTCTAATCCTTTAGGTCTATCGGATTGGTGGAATTGCGCGGAGATAAGTGCGTCAGATGATGATGGTATTAGTAATACTGCTCCGCCGTTGGATGCAGATAGTACACCAGATTCTGATAATACAAATGATAATGATGTAATACCAAATACCGATGAAGATAATGAGATCAATGAAAACGGTAAGTTAGGAGAAGATGAAGATGATCACGATATAGCAGAAGTAGTTGTAGGATATGACTTGGCTCTAGAAATGATAGTTGAAGAAGGACCATACAGCTATGGAGACACTCTGGATTATACAATCACGGTTACTAATCAAGGGGGGTTAACGGCTACTGGAATTGAAATTTTTGATACTATAGCTTGTGGATTGATCTATGATCCGTTACTTAATCCAGATTGGAATTTGATGGATGGAAAGTATTTTACGACGATTCCAGGACCAATTACAACTTCACAATCTGAGACATTGACTTTGAAATTGATTTTAGATCAATGCGATATAGCATCAATAACAAATTATTATTCTATTGCAGAAATTTCGAACTTCCTTGATGCGAATGGAATGGAACCAAGTACAGACGATACTGATAGTACTCCAGATGCTAATCCTCTTAATGATATGGATGAAGAAGATAGCCTAGTTGATGGAAATCCTCTTGGTGAAAGTCAAGAAGATGATCACGATTTTGAAGATCTTGAAATTTTTGATCTTGCACTTAAGAATGTTATCGTAGAATCTAATGATCCGCCATTTTCTGGAGATACCATTAAATATGAAGTGGTAATATTTAATCAAGGTAATAAAGGCGTTAATTCTGTAACAGTTAATTACCTTATACCAATTGGACTGAAATATTTACCGATTAATAATACTTTGGATCCAGTCTGGACAGAAGAATCAATTTCGGAATTAATGGTATTCTTTGATGAAGTTTTGGAACCTGGAGATTCGGTCGTAGCATGTATTTATTTACAATTAGAGGATCTGGAAACAGATGAAGCTACTGTAGATAGTTGGACTACCATCGCGGAGATATCTGAATATACAGATCAGTCTGATGAAATGAAAACAGAAGATATAGACAGTCATCCAGATGACGATTTTACTAATGATGTTGGAGGAAATCCGAATGATGCCACCAATGATATAATCGATGGAAGTGGGGAGGGGAACCCTGATAGTTTTACGGAAAATTCAGACCCTTATTTAGATGAAGACGATCATGATTCTGAAATAGTTAATGTGTGTGATGTCGCTATATCTCTAGAAACGGGTAATCTAGAAAATTACAAATACAAAGATGTTATCAAATATTTAGTGGTCGTTCATAATCAAGGAAATGGTGACATTACTAACGTTAATATAAAAGATGTTTATGGTGAGGGTTTGAAATATATTAATGCTCCGATCAATACTAATTTGGGATGGACATTTATAGGAGATGGTGAACTGAATCAAATGGTTACGAATGTCATTAAGCCAGGAGAAAGAGATACAACTTGTCTTTATATGGAGCTTTTTCCTGATTTTGAAAGTTCTGAAGAAAGCTGGAAAAAAACGGTAGAAATTGTAGTTTTTGAATCACCTGAAAATGTTGGAGTGCCATTAAAAGATGTCGATAATTCACCTACTTCACCACCGATGCAGAAGGATTCCGAAGATACGAAGGATATAGATATCTACGATTTAGCCCTTATCAATACTATCGTAGAATTAGAAGGTACTTCTAAATTAGGTGATACGATTAAGTACGAAGTGATTGTAAAGAATCAAGGAAATGTAATCGCTAATAGTATTGATATTGATTACTTGTTACCTAATGGTTTAGTCTATCTACCACTCAATAATAATTTAGATCTAGCTTGGATAGAGGAAAGTAATACACTTCTCAGTATTACATCAAATGAATTGGCTCCAGGAGAGTCTGATACCTTATGTTTGTATTTGCAATTAGAGAATGTGCCGTCAGGGGAAGTCGCAAATGACAGTTGGACTACAATATCTGAAATTACTAAGTATATAGATGAAAATGGTGATCTTAAAATCGAAGATATAGATAGTAAGCCAGATGATGATTTAACAAATGATGTAGGAGGAAACCCTCAAGACGGCACCAATGATCAATTAGAAGGTGATGGTACAGGTGATCCTTTGGATCCAACAGAAGATACTAATCCGTTACTTGATGAGGATGATAATGATCCTGCCTTGGTAAAAGTATGCGATGTAGCTGCGATAATAAATACAGATCAGGAAGGGCCATTTAGTTATGGAGATACTTTAAAGTATTTTATAGAGATACATAACCAAGGTAATGGTGGCATCACTAATATAGATCTACAAAATTTATACGGTGAAGGATTATGTTATGTTGATAATACAGAAAATGCTGAGTCAGGATGGGTAATGAATTCTATAGGTGAATTGCGATTAGTCTATGATGTAATTATACCATCAGGCGAGTTGGACACAGTTTGTTTATACATGAAATTAATTCCAGACTTTGAAAGTAGCGAAGAGAGTTGGCTACAGAATCTAGAGGTCGTAAGTTATGAGGATCCAGAAGTGCCAGGCGAATCTAAAGAAGATTTGGATAGTACACCTGATGATGACTCTATGAATGATTCAGGAGGAAATGTAAATGATACAAATACGGATGACATTACAGATGGTAACGGTAATGGCGATCCAATGGATGAAGATCAAAATACGAATCCATTATTCGATGAAGATGATCAAGATGTAGAAGATATTGAGATCTGTGATTTGGCTCTGGTTAATGTTATTATGAATATTCCAAGTACGCCAAGTGTCAACGATACATTGAAATATGAAGTGATTATTACTAATCAAGGAAATAATATTGCCAATGGCGTTAATGTGGATTATCAAATTCCAGAAGGTCTTGGTTATTTACTTATCAATGATGAATTAATACCGAGTTGGAATAAAGTGAATAATGGATTGGCAACAGTCTCTACTACCCGAGAAATTGCTCCAGGAAAATCTGATACGATTTGTTTTTATCTACAGATTATGGACTTGCCTACATCAAACGCAATGGATGAAAGCTGGGTGACTCGTGCAGAGATCACATCATACTTGGATGAAGAAGGTAACATTAAAACAGAAGATGTAGATAGTACTCCAGACAATAATCCTAATAATGATTCTGGAGGTAATTATAATGATGATACAGATAATGAAATCAAAGGAGATGGTACAGGAGATCCTACGATCATGATCGAAGATGTGGATCCAAAGTTGGATGAAGATGATCAAGATCCTACCAATTTATTTGTGTGTGATATTGCAGTAATTATTGATACTGAAGATGAAGGACCATTTGCTTATGGTGATACTATTAAATATTTTGTAGAAATACACAATCAAGGAAATGGTGAGGTAACTAATATCGATATTCAAAATCTTTATGGAGACGGATTAATTTACTTAGATAACATAGCAAATACAGCTTCAGGATGGGGTCTGGAAAGTGAAGGAAAATTGAGTATTTTCATCGATGAAATTTTGATGCCAGGTGAGGTCGATACTATTTGTCTATTTATGGAAGTACGTAAAGATGATCTGGTAGATGAAGATAGTTGGACACATAATATTGAAATTGTAAGCTTTGAAAATCCTGCTAATCCAGGAGTGCCTAAGCACGATGTAGATAGTACTCCAGATGATATTCCAGATAATGATTCTGGTGGTAATGCTGATGATGATACAGACGATTACACAAGCGGTAATGGAACTGGTGATCCAGCAAATTTGATAGAGGATATCGATCCTTTATTAGATGAAGATGATCAAGATATCGAGCTTGTAAATATTTATGATATTGCATTAATTACTCAGCTCAATTACCCAGATAGTATTTATTTATTTGGAAATGAAATAGAGCTTAATTTAATCATTGAAAATCAAGGAAATGTCTCTCTGACTGATATATTGATTACTGATTATGTTCCGGCATCTTTGACCAATGTTGGAGTTGTAGGCGATAATTCAGAATGGAACTTTAGTACAAATTTAGCTGAATATACTTATACAGATATTTTGCTTTCTGGAGAGAAAGATACAGTGAAGTTGTATATGGTCTTCCAATTAGCAGAAGTCTTAGAAGATTATATCAATATGGCAGAGATCAGCAAAATAGCAGACTTGATTGGTAATAATAGTACGGATAATCCTGACGTTGTATTTGATGCAGATAGTACGCCAGATAACGACTCCGAAAATGATCCTGGGGGAGAACCTAATTTCCCCGGTGATATTTCTGGTACAGATGATACTGTAAATAATGAAGAGAAGGATGAAGATGATGCCGATCCCGTTTTGTTGGGTTTTATTGATTTAGCATTGACAGCTACGCCAAATGAACAGCAGGTAGATCCTGGAAAAGAAATCACATTTTCTATTACAGTGATCAATCAAGGAACGATACCTAGTGAATCTATTTATATTATAGAATATATTCCAATAAGTATGTCTTTATCTGATTCTGATTGGATAGATAATGGCAATGGTACAGCTATCACTTCGATAGATATGGTGGATGAGCCACTGATGTATACTGAAAGCATAACGAAAGAAATCACTTTAGTGGTAAACGAAAATACACCAACTGGATCTTACGTAAACTATGCAGAATTATCAAAGAATTTTGCTCCTGGTGGATCTGAGATTACAGAGTTTGATATTGACAGTGAAGCGAATGATAATCCTTCAGATGATGCAGGCGGTGCACCAGAGACAGCTAGTGACAATAGTATCGACGGTAATGGTACTAATGGTGATGGTTTACCAGGTGATGAAAATGCCTCTTCTGATGAAGACGATCAAGATCCCGCCGCTTTTTGTGTGACTCCGATGCCAGAGATCGTTGGTGATTTCTACGCATGTCCAGCAGAAGTAATCGTTTACAGTGTCGTATCATTTAATCCGCTTAATACTTATGAGTGGACAGTAGTTGGTGCTGTAGATTATGTAGATAATAATGATGGAACTATAGCAGTCACTTATCCAGAACTGGAAGGAGCAGTAATCGATATTTCGGTATTAGAAACTACAGAGTTTGATTTCTGTTTTGGTAATGATATGAAACTTGGACAAGTTGAAGAGTTCTTAGCTTTAGCTTGTAGTAATACTATAAACCTGAGTTTAGGTAATGACTGCCTAGCTGTAATTACTGCCGATATGATACTCGAAGGATTTAGTTATCCAGCCGATAGTTATACAGTGACTCTCACGAATCAGTGGGGTCAAGAGATAGTAGGTAATACATTAACCTTAGATCATGTTGGTCAAGAGATACAAGTATCTGTAGAGCAGGATTGCTTCGGAAATAGCTGTTGGGGTATCATTACTGTAGAGTCTAAAACTCCACCTGTTATTACTGATTGTTCGTGTGAAGATCCTTCGACAAATTCTGCTTGTGTTTTCAGATGTGTAGACTTAGATTTTGTCCTTCAAAGTGATGCATTGACACCGAATCCAACCATTGGTTCTTGTAATGATTTTGATGTATTTTTTGTGGATCAATTGATCTCAGAAGTTTGTGGTGAAACTAGAGTTGTCAGAACATGGACAGCGGCTAACGAGTGGGGAGTATCTACATGTGTACAGGAATTTTTGTTTGAGCAGATACAAATATCTGAGCTTACATTACCTGATAATGTAACTGATCTAGCATGTGGAAGTGGCACTACACCAGAAGATATAGCAGCTATGTTTGATGATCCACTTACGTTAGATGATCCTAATACTCCCTATGTGGAAAACAATGAAGGTTATGTGCAAGCGTATCCAACATTTTTAGTGAATGGACATCCACAAAAAGTAGATAATACTATCTGTGAATTATATGCGATATACAGCGATCAAGCAATAGAGTTATGTGGTGAAGGTTGCAATGGTAACGTGAAAGTAATTAGAAAGTGGACCATAGGAAATTGGTGTGAACCCTCGGAGACAACTACTTCATATAGTCAGATTGTTGAAAGCAAAGATGAAGACGCGCCAATAATAGAAGCAGAAGGTTTCTCTGTAAGCGTTAACCCTTGGGACTGTCTAGCAGATTTCAGTATGCCGTTGCCTACAGTGTTACATGATTTATGTTCGGATGGTGTTACTTATACAGTTAAGGGGCCAATTGGAGTAACAATGGAGGCTCCTGGCACAGGGAATAATACAACAGAGTTTTGGTCAGTAGCTGATGCGCCTAAAGGTAGTAATATTTTCACTTATACAGCTTCGGACTGTTGTGAAAATACTGCAAGCGTAAGTGTAATAGTGGATGTATATGATACTACACCTCCAACGGCAATAGCATTGGAATATATAGTAATAAACCTCACAACGCAAGGAGACTTTGATGAGAGTGGAGTAGCCATTGGAGTTGCTAGAATGTTTGCACATTCTGTAGATAATGGATCTTATGATGGATGTAGTGATGTGAAGCTTGAACTAGCAAGAGAAAGTGATGCCTGCAGTATTATGGGAAATACTACTTTCAATGCGGACGGGCATCCTGACGATGGTTCACCCGATCCAGATGCAATTGACTATGACCCAGATAATGGAGAGTATGTAAAGTTTTGTTGTGCTGATATTGATCAAGTCGATCCAGTGACTGGAAAGCAATTCGGATTGGTTCCTGTCAGAATGAGAGTTTTCGACGATGGTAATGCAACAGGTATATTTGGTGATTTCAAAGATAAGAATGGAGATGGAGATGTGTTAGACCCAGGTGAATATGATAACTACAATGAAACATGGGTTACGGTAAGAGTTGAAGGCATAGCTATCGCGAGTATTGTGTGTCCAATAGATGTAACATTGGCTTGTGATGTAGATTATACAGATCCTCTTCTTATAGGAACTGCAACGACTTCATCACTATGTAGTAGTGAGACAGTGACTACTGAGTTTGTACCACAACTTGATGCATGTGGGATTGGATTTGTGATCGCTACTTACCGGATAGAAGGTATTAGTCCAGCCATTACTTGTACTCAGAACATTACTATCGATAACCCGTATCCATCTTTTGGTGCAGGAAATATCACTTATCCAGAGAACTTACCAAATTCTCCGACGGGGATCATTACTTGTACAGATGATATATCCTTTGATCCACCAACATGGACATTAGGGGTATGTGATTTTATAGGCTTCACTGAAGAAGTAGATACTTTCTTCTTTGCAGTAGATCAAACAACAGGCGTTCCGAGTGACGCTTGTTTCAAGATTTTGAGGCAATTTACGGTAATTGACTGGTGCGTATACGATGCTACAGATGGTCAAGATGGATTATTCTATGGTAGCCAAACGATCAAGATTACTGATAAAGAAGCGCCTTTGCTTAGTAGCTGTATGCCTGTTATATTTGATGTGGATGATAATTGTGTAAGTACCAATACAATACTTACTAATACAGCGATAGATGGAGGAGATTGCTCAAGCGATTGGTTGAAGTGGCAAGTATTAGTAGATGTATGGGGAGACGGAGAAATAGATTACGAATTCAGTTCTCATCTTCCATCAAACGATAGTAATATTAATAATGATAGTAATGGTAATGGTATCAATGACATGTACATAGCTCCAACTATGAGTGGGGAAGAAGTATCTGTCGAGATAACAGAATCGATGGAGTCGAGTACATCTAATCATTTCGTGTTTTGGAAAGTTACAGATGGTTGTGGAAACATAGTCACATGTGAGACAACTTTCATAGTAGAAGACAAAAAAGCACCAGCTCCATATTGTGTCAGTTTAAGTACGGCACTGATGACTGACGGTAGTGTGGAACTATGGGCGGTTGATTTCAATCTAGGTGCTTATGATAATTGTACTGCTCAAGAAGATCTAAGATTTACTTTTAGTAGCACTGCACCTGAAGATGACAATAGTTTCAATTCGGTTCTAGGGTCAAGTGCTATGACATTTACAGAAGTAGGAGAAATTCCGATCAATATTTATGTTTGGGATGAGAGTGGTAATGTAGATTTCTGTACGGTAATGTTGACAGTAGATGATAATGAAGGTGTAGGTCTTACGATCTCCGGTTTTGCAGTTACTGAAATCGGAGGAGGAGTATCTAATGCAACGGTTTCATTAGAGGCATCGATAGCGGAATACCCTTTAACCATTCCAACTCTTGATTTGGGAGAATTCGCATTTGATAATAATCCAGCGAATGAGGAGTACGTCATCACAGTGGGCAAAAATGATAACCATTCTAATGGTGTAAGTACACTAGATTTAGTTCTCATCCAGAGACATATATTAGGCTTTACAGATCTCGATAGTCCATACAAAGTGATCGCAGCAGATATCAATAATGATGAGAATGTGAGTAGTATCGATATAGTAGAGTTACGTAAAATTGTGTTAGGCGTCCAAGAAGAGTTTAGCGAAAATACCTCTTGGAGATTTGTAGATGCTGGACAGGAATTTACAGATCCAATGGATCCATGGCCTATTGATGAACAGCGAGAAATCGCAGATCTTGCGACACCAATGTCTAATGAACACTTTGTTGCCGTTAAGATTGGTGATGTAAATGCTACCGCACAGCATAATGTATCAGGAGTAAGCACTGAAGTCAGAAGTGGTAAAAGTATGTTATTAGAAATAGAAGAGAGAGTAGTGAAAGCTGGCGAATTAATCGATATTGAAGTAACATGTGCAGATTTCAAGATTGTATCAGGATTGCAAGGCACGTTAGAATTTAACGGTCTTATTTACCAGACGATAGGAGCTAGAGCTCTTGATTTGAAATCAAGTAATGTAGGATTGATCAGTGACAATATGATTACGATATCATGGAATACAAATACAGCTGTAAGCACGGAGCACACTCTTTTTGTTATCCAAGTATTAGCGACAAAAGATGGAATGTTAAGCGATATGATTAGTATGACAAAAAGATTGGTTGCGGCAGAGGTTTATGCCTCATCTTCATTTGGCGCTAGTTTCGGTAATAATTTTGAAATTCAGACATTAGAATTATTGGTGAGAAGAGGAGATAGCAAATTAGTTTCTAATATACTTTATCAGAATGAACCTAATCCATTTAAGACAATGACAGAGATTAGTTTCAATCTTGCAGAAGAAGGATTAGCGACATTGACAATAATGGATGTCACTGGAAAAGTAGTCTACGTAACTACAATTGAACACAAAATGGGACAAAATACAATCAAGTTAGATAAAAGAGATCTACTTATGGCGAGTGGTATTTTCTACTATACAATAGAGTCTGACGACTTCTCGCAAACTAAGAAGATGATTGTCATCGACTAGGCTCATTTATTGAAGTAAGGTTATTATTAATTCGAGGCTACTTTCATGGGTAGTCTCGTTTTTTTAACCTAAAGTTTGATTTTTGTAAGTTGAATTAGAGAAGACAAATAGTTGTAATATGTAATTGCTTGGTTATTATTGAATAATGGTCTGGTCCTGTGATTATATGTTTAAGTATTAATTTAATTAATATATAATTCTATCATATGTGATACATAGCAAAGCCTTTTTCAGTAAATTTGCTTTTTATCACGAGCATTGCTCGTTCTCATAACCAAATGAAAACCAATGGCTGTAGATGTAATATTAGGATTACAATGGGGAGACGAAGGAAAGGGGAAAATCGTAGATTATCTCGCGAAAGACTATGATCTAGTCTGTAGATTCCAAGGAGGACCTAATGCAGGACATACGATTAAGATCGGTACAGATAAGTATGTATTACATACAGTACCCTCTGGAGTATTTAGAGAAAACATCAAAAATGTAATTGGTAATGGTGTTGTTTTAGATCCTATCACTTTGCTTAAAGAACTTGAGCAGCTTGATCAATCTGGAATAGAATATAAGGACAGACTTTTCATAGCAATGAAGGCTCACCTTATATTACCTACACACAGATACTTGGATGCTGCGTCTGAAGCGTCTAAGGGAAAGGCCAAAATAGGTTCGACTCTCAAGGGTATCGGTCCAACATATATGGATAAAACAGGTCGTAACGGACTTAGAATAGGAGATTTAGTTTCACCTAATTTTGAAGCTAAATATAAAGCGCTGAAGGAAAAGCACCTAGGCATGTTGAAGTTATATCCTGATGTGGAAGTAGACTTTGATCTAGAGGGTGAAGAAAAGAAATGGATGGAGAGTATCGAGACTATCAAAACGATGAATCTCGTCAATGGTGAATACTTTGTAAACAAAGCAATAAGAGAGGGTAAGAATATATTAGCAGAAGGAGCACAGGGATCTATGTTGGACATAGACTTTGGTACTTATCCCTTTGTTACTTCATCTAATACGATCACATCAGGTGTATGTAATGGACTAGGTATTGCACCATCTGCTATAGGTGAGGTAATAGGAATAGTAAAGGCCTATTGTACTAGAGTGGGGTCAGGCCCATTCCCATCAGAGTTAGATAATGAGATGGGCGAAAAGCTAAGAAGGCTAGGAAGTGAGTTTGGCGCAACTACAGGTCGTCCTCGTAGATGTGGGTGGTTAGATATCCCTCAGTTACTATATACGATAATGCTTAACGGAGTGACAAAAATAGTAATGACTAAATTAGATATTCTTGACGAATTTGAATCGATAGATGTAGCTACTCATTATTCAATAAATGGAGGGGATGTGACCACTGAGTTACCATATGATTTATGTGATGGTGATATTAAAATGATTACAGAATCTTATCCAGGATGGAATACATCTCTAGATGATTGCGATAATTTTGATGGGTTACCCATGGAGACAAAATCTTATGTATCTGCTATGAGCAGTTTATTAGGTGTGCCGATCAGTATGATATCAACAGGGCCAGAGCGTCGTAAGCTCATGGGTGTTCCAAGATAGTAATTTTCTGTTTCCTCAAAAGGAAACAGAAAAAGTAGGTTTACGCATTTCAGTAAACCGTCACACAAGCGGAGTAAGCTTTTGCAATGGTAAACAGGTATAATGCCGAACTTTCAGTAACTCCTCAAAAAGGAAACAGAAATAAGTAAGATATTAATAAAGAAGGGATTTGATCATTGATCAAATCCCTTCTTTATACTTGATTTATTTAAACGAATTAAATAAGTGCTCTAGCATTTGCCTATTACTTATTAGCCAGTTGTCCACAAGCCGCATCGATATCTTTACCTCTACTTCTTCTAATGGTTACGGTTACTCCATGTCTCTCTAGGGTAGCAGCAAATTTATCTGTCCGTTCTACAGCTGACTTAGTAAGGGTGACCCCTTCTACAGGATTGTATTCTATGATATTTACCTTGACAGGGAAGATCTTACATAGCTTTACGAGATTCATAGCATCCTGCTGAGTATCGTTGAATCCATCAAATGCAATATACTCGTAGCTGATTCTATTTCCAGTCTTATCATGGAAGTACTTGATGGCGTCCATGAGGATTTCTAAAGTATTTTGCTCATTGATCGGCATGATTTCATCTCGCTTAGTATCGTCTGCGGCGTGTAGCGATAGTGCAAGATTAAACCTTACTTCATCATCTGCGAGCTTACGGATCATCTTAGCGATACCAGCAGTACTTACGGTAATACGACGTGGAGACATATGCAGTCCATGCTCGCCAGTAATGTGGTGTATACTTTCGAGTACATTTTTGTAGGCAAGTAATGGCTCACCCATTCCCATATATACTATGTTGGTTAGTGGGTGATCAAATCTTTCTAAGGCCTGTTCATTCACCATTACTACTTGATCATAGATCTCTCCAGGATCAAGGTTACGTAATCGCTTCATCTTACCAGTAGCACAAAATGTACAGCTTAGACTACAACCGACTTGAGAAGAGACACATACTGTATATCTGTCTTGCCGCTTTACTGGTATAAGTACGGATTCGATCATATGTCCATCATGTAATTGAAATCTACTCTTGATCGTTCCATCATCCGAGTATTGTACGGTATCTACTTTGATACATCTGATTTCATAGCCTTCATTCAGCTTTTCTCTGAGAGACTTAGATAGATTGGTCATCTCATCTATCGAGCGAGCAGACTTCTGCCATATCCAGCTGTAGATTTGCTTAGCACGGAATGCAGATTCACCCATACTCTTGATGAGTTCAGTGATTTGTACCAATGATAGCTTACGAATGTCCAATTTTTCCATTGCTACAAAGGTATGTGATTATATCTAATTAAGTGATTTGAAGTGTGCTATGAGTTCTAATCTTTCAATTGCTATTGACGTCATATTGACTAGCGTTTCATTTTCTCACTAAAAAATGCAATATTTAAGTGCAATGAGCCTTTTAGTAGGTTGGAAAGACGTATCATATATTTAAATGGGAATCAATACTCAGAAATCAAGTTGGAAAGTAATATTGGCGATACTCGGTATCGCTATTCTCATGGTGACTATGTATTACTCTAATTATTTGGCTAAAAAATTGGAAGCTAAAGAAATACGAGAAGGGAATGTTTACGGCCTTGCGGTTATAGAAAATATTAAACAAGGAGGCGAAGATGTAACCCCACTTATGGAGTTATTAATTTTTAATGATAAGGATAAAGATTCGAGAACACCGGTTATACTTGAAGATGAGGATGGTACACTTAGGGGATCTTTTTGGGGTAATGAAAAAGATGATGATGTAGAATTTTTAGAAAGTAAAATAGATGAATTTTTACTTGAAGGTAAAAAGCCAATGGATGGCGTAGGATATGCGCATAAAGTCTATTGTTTCAATACACCTCTTCTACAAAAAATACAACTCTTCCCATTAGCTCAAATAAGTCTTGTAGGTCTATTCATTGGCTTAGGGTATTTCCTGTTTAGCTCTGCACGAAGATCAGAGCAAAATCGTGTTTGGGCAGGTATGGCTAAGGAAACTGCACATCAGTTGGGTACACCCATATCAGCCATCATAGGATGGATAGAAACATTAAAACTAATATCTGAAGATAGTCCTGACCAGATGGAGATCGTAGGAGAATTGCGAAATGATGTGAAACGATTAGAATTGATCGCGGATAGATTTTCCAAAATAGGGTCTAATCCAGAGCTCGAAAAACTAAATCTATACGAAGTTCTAGCGGATGGCAAGGATTATATGTCGAGAAGGTCGCCTAAGCGAGTTACTTTTCATTTTCCTGACCAACAATCTACTCCACAGTACGTTATGATCAATAAGCATCTTTTCGATTGGGTCATAGAAAACCTAATTAGAAATGCATTGGATGCTATGGATAGAGAAGGTAAGATATCTGCTAAGGTCTATACCGAAAATAACTATGTTTGTATCGAATTAAGTGATACAGGGAAGGGCATGCCGGCCAACATAAAAAAGAAAGTATTCAATCCAGGGTTCTCTACCAAAAAGAGAGGATGGGGACTTGGACTTTCACTCTCAAAGAGAATCATAAAAGATTACCATAAAGGAAAAATATACGTCAAAAGCTCAAAGCTCAATGAAGGTACCACATTTACGATTAAGCTCCCTCAGACTACTTAGTACACTTCTATTGCTGATTCTCTCTCTTTCATCTTATGCTCAGAATGCTTTGACGGTATCCGTGATAGATCTAGAGATGGTTCCACTAGTAGGCGTACAGATATACAATCAAGACTATTCTATCACAGGCGTTACAGATATTGATGGCCTATGGACGATTCCAGCTAGTGCCAAAGATGACGACCTATTTACATTTAAGTATATTGGTTACGAAACGATATCCTACAATAGGAATGATATCATTAATTTATATGAACATGTCAAAATGACTCCAGGAGTCAATCTGGAGGAAGTCATGATCGTTGGTCGTACTGATCAATTGGCCTCGGACATGATACATAAAGTAGAAACGATCTCACAAGCAGAAATCCTCAAAGTACAATCCTCCAATAGTGCAGACGCGCTTGGGCAAAACGCAGATATATTTATTCAGAAAAGTCAAGCTGGAGGAGGCTCTCCTGTGATCAGAGGATTTGAAGCTAACAAAGTGTTATTAGTGCTCGATGGCGTACGTATGAATAATGCGATATATAGGAGTGGACACCTACAAAATGCAATTACGGTAGATAATTCTATGCTGCAAGGAATCGAAGTAATCTATGGTCCAGGATCTCTTATGTATGGTAGCGATGCTCTAGGTGGAGTAGTACACTTTCGTAGTAAAGATCCAGTGAGAAGTTTTGATAAGGAAGGAGGAATCAGATTTTTAGCGAATGCAAGCGTATCTTATGCGAGTGCGAATAATCGAAGAGGAACACATCTAGATTTTAATATCGGAGGAAAAAAGTGGGGATCACTTACAAGTATTACTCATAACGATTTTGGGAATCTTAGATCAGGGAGTAATCGACCTAATGAGTATCCAAATTTTGGCGGTCGTAAATGGTATGTCGAAACTGTAAATGGTGAAGACCAGCAGATCACTAATGATGACCCAGACTTACAAGTAGGTACAGGATATCAGCAATACGATATCACTCAGAAGTTTGTTTATGATGTAAATGATAAACTAGATCTGATGGCTAATTTCCAATATTCTACAAGTAGCGATGTACCAAGATATGATGCCCTCACAGAAGTAGTAGATGGTCTACCGAGATATGCAGAATGGAACTACGGACCGCAGAATAGATTTCTCAGTACACTACAAGCGAGGTGGAAATCTCCAAACCTATTTTTTGATAAAGCCAAAGCAATAATTGCCTACCAAAACATAGGAGAAGATAGAATTAACAGAAGATTCCAATCTGTGAGTAGAAGACATCAAGAAGAAACAGTAGATGTATACACATTTACTCTAGATATGAATAAGTATCTAGATAAGTATGAGATGATAGAATTGAATTACGGTATCGAGTATAATCATAATGATGTCAACTCAGTAGCATTTAATGAAGATATAATTTCAGACGAAAAAGACTCTAACGTATTTACTAGATATCCAAGTGGTGCAAGTAGTACAGATGCATTAGGGGCTTACGTTTATAGTAGTTACAAGAATGATATCGGTACGAAGCTCTTTGGAGGGCTTAGATACACTTCTAATAGTATCTCAGTAAGATATGACAGAGCAGATGCTTTTGTATGGCCAGAGGACTTCTATGAAGGGTTGACTACAGACAATCAAGCAGTCACTTGGTCCGTCGGAGCACGTCAAGAAATCCTAAAGAAGTGGACTATACAAGCATTGCTAGGATCAGCATTTAGATCACCTAATGTAGATGATCTTGCCAAGATTAGAATCAATTCTGATGAAGTATCTGTTCCTAATCTAGACGTCACACCTGAGAAATCAATCAATGCAGAATTATCTATTTCAAGAAAGTTAGGATCGGCGAATATTAGTGCTACAGGATTCTATACGGCCTTATCGGATGTGATTGTCAGGGAAGATTTTACAATGCCAGATGGAACTCAATTTCTAGAAGATGAAGGTGAGTTGCTCAAGGTGGTGGCAAATGTAAACGCGGATAAAGCAAGAATCATTGGTGCATCGTTTAACGCTGATTGGATGATCGCCGAGCATTGGAAAGCTAAAGGATCGATCAGTATCATTCAAGGTCGAGTACAAGCGGATAATGAAGAATATTCAGAGCCTTTAGCTCATATACCACCGACTTATGGCAAACTGCAACTTCAGTACCTACAAGACAAATGGGATATAGAAGCAAGATATATGTTTAATGGTGAAAAACCGCTAAGTGAATATGGAGGAAGTACGGATAATCCAGAGCTTGCTACAGTGGATGGAACATATGCTTGGTCGACATTTAATCTCTATGGATCTGCTCATATTACTGGCGAGATTAGTGCTCGATTAGGAGTAGAAAATATCCTCGATAAACACTATAGACCATTTGCAAGTGGAGTGAGTGGAGCAGGCAGAAATATCCTTGTTTCCATCAATTATACGCTTAAATAGAATTCCTCAAAATTTATTTTAAAAATATCTCAAAAAAATATTCTGCAGCAATATTTATACGAAGTCAATAGCGATGCACTTTATGTCATTTTTACACTAATGCTTCAATTGAATTGTTATAGTCCAAATTGGCGCAAAGTCCGTTTTATATAGATTTTCCTTTATACTTTTGCCTTATATTTTAGTGTTAGATAGACCAACTATAAGTGCTATTTCAAATAAAATAACAATCTAAATGATTCAAAAAGGAATAAGAAATCCAAACGCTGATCTAGCGAAAATAGGATTCCAAACTAGTAAGAATGTATACTGGAACCTCGATCCTCAAACTTTAACTCAAGATGCTCTTGACCAAAATGAAGGGACCCTCTCTCATACTGGAGCGCTAAGCATCAAGACTGGAAGATTTACAGGAAGATCACCGAAAGATAGATATATAGTAAAAGATAATATTACTGCGAATACGGTAGATTGGGGTGACATCAATCAGGCTGTTACACCAGAGATTTTTGATAATCTTAAGACTAACATCTTAAAGTATCTATCAGATAAAAATGTGTATGCTAAAGATGCATATGCATGCTCACATGCTGATTATAAGCTTAACATTAGATTGATAGCTGAAAAGCCATGGAGTGCGCAATTTGCTCACAATATGTTTAGACGATTGTCAGAGACTGAGTTACTTGACTTTACTCCGGAGTGGCATATATTATGTGCGCCTGGTTATCATGCTGATCCATTAGCAGACAGCATCAAGTCATCTAATTTTGCGATTATCAATTTTGAAGCTAAAACGATCATTATCGGTGGTACTGGATATACTGGTGAGATCAAGAAGGGAATCTTCTCTGTGCTTAACTACTTACTAGCTAAAGAGCGTGGCGTACTTCCTATGCACTGCTCTGCCAACATCGGCGAAACTGGGGATACAGCAGTATTCTTTGGTCTTTCTGGTACTGGTAAAACTACATTATCTGCAGATCCAAAACGTGCATTAATCGGTGACGATGAGCATGGATGGTCTGATGATGCTGTATTCAATTTTGAAGGAGGATGTTACGCTAAATGTATAGGTCTATCAGAAGAAAAAGAACCTGAGATTTTTAATGCAATTAAGCCTGGAGCTATATTAGAGAATATCGGTTTCGAAGCGGGAACTAATGTGCCTAATTTCGATGATACTGAGATTACACAGAACACTAGAGTGTCTTATCCACTAGAGCATATCTCTAATGCTAAGTCAGATTCGCAAGGTGGAATACCGAAAAATATATTTTTCTTGACATGTGATGCATTTGGTGTGTTGCCTCCGATCAGTAAGCTTACTGCCGGACAAGCAATGTATCACTTCATCTCAGGATATACTGCAAAAGTTGCAGGTACTGAAGATGGAATCAATGAGCCGCAAGCTACATTCTCTGCTTGCTTTGGAGCACCATTCTTACCATTACATCCAACAGAATATGCAGACATGCTAGGTGCTAAGATGACGAAACACAATACGAAAGTATGGTTAGTCAATACTGGATGGTCAGGTGGATCAGCAAGTACATCAGATAGAATATCTCTGAAGTATACTAGAGCAATGATCACTGCAGCATTAGAAGGGAAATTAGACGATGTAGATTTTGTAACCACTGATATATTTGGTCTACAGATCCCTACAGAATGTCCTGGAGTGCCATCTAATCTATTGAACTCTAGAGATGCTTGGTCAGACAAAAGAGCATATGATGAAAAAGCAGCACATTTAGCTGATTTATTCCAAAAGAACTTCACAAAATTTAAAGAGCAAGCAAGCGAAGAAATCATGGCAGCTGAACCAAAAATATTGGTTTAAGATTTTTAAGTTTCTGATTTTTTACGAGAACTTAAATTCTTATTTTATCTAGATTTTAAGTTAGAAATCAAGACTAATTTAAGTTCCAACTAAATATATATACGTCCAATATACTTTATGTGTATTGGACGTTTTTTGTGGTGAAGCGTATATTGAATATTCTAAAAATTATAAGCTAATCCCAAACCACCTTCAGCACCTATTACACTGAAATCCGAATCTTGAGTAATCTTATGTAGCTGAGGAATGAAGTATCCTACTAGCGCACCAACACCATATCCCACAATTACATCGGTAGAGTAGTGGCGTCCAGCTTTTACTCTCAAATAACCAGTAATAGCAGGTGCGGTAATAGCTCCTGCCCAGACGATATATTTGATATCCGAATCTGGATATAGATCATCGAATACTGTGGCAGTGAAATAGGACAAACTTGCTACATGACTTACATGTCCAGAAAAGAATGATCTTCTAGTTGTAGCTTCTAATTTTAATTCTAAATCTACATTTGGATTGTAAGCATAAGGTCTATATCGCCCAAAAGCGCTTTTGCTTAATTTCGTAATTCCACCATTAAGTGTAAATACTTCTGTATACATCACAAAAATTTCTTTGGTATTTTCTCGTGCTTGTCCAGATAAGAAAAGTGTAAGCGGTGCGATGAAAATAGCATCTTTGAAGTAGTCACTTCTTCGTCTCGCATTGTCGGAAAAGTTATCAACTGTTCCTTGATCTACTCCTAAGATCGTTTGCGGATTTAAGAGTGCAATATCTTCTGCAGTAAATGCTCCTCGTTGCTCTTCGATAATGAAAGAACTGCCAACCATGGCCAATGCTCCTCCGATTATAACACCGGATTGATTTCTTGTCGTTTTATATAATTTTTGGCAAGACACTTGGAATGAAGCGAAAACTAAAATAATGGTACTAACAACTATCTTTAAACTACTTGTTTTCATTCTATAGTAATTTTGATTCAATACTTTGGTTGTCAAAGTAAATAACAATATAATTTATAGATAATCTTATCAACATCATTATTACTTTTATGTTATTCTATCTGTATAATTAATAAACCTATCAATTTGCCATACCAATGGACATGATTTCTGCCTTCCCACTTAGTATTATTGCTTTTCCAGGTGAGAGCATAAAGTTACACATTTTCGAATCTCGGTATCGACAACTTTTTGGAGAACTAGAAGAAAGAGGTAATACCTTCGCTCTAATACCTTATTACGAGGGGAGAGAAGTAACAGTAGGGGCAGAGATGGAATTGGTCAAAGTGATAGAAAAGTATGATGATGGTAAACTAGATGTAGAAGTAAAAGCTATAAAGCCATTGCAAGTACATAAACTGCATAGTAGATATCCTAATCGATTGTATCCAGGCGCAGAAGTAACTCGATTGCCATGGAGTGATGATATGGATAGAATGGCAAATCCTGATCTTATTTTAGCCATCCATAGATTATACAAAGTGATGAACATTTCTAATGTCACAATCCATGATCCGTCAGTATTTCGAACTTATCAATTGGCTCACAAAGTTGGATTTAATCTTGAGCAGGAACTTGAGTTTGTAACTATTGCTACGGAAGAAGAACGTCAATCATATATGCTCAATCACTTGAGTAATTTACTGCCAATGGCTGAGGAGATGGAGACGCTTCGAAAAAGAGCAGAATTGAATGGACACATTAAAAATTTAAAGCCACCATTTTAATTTTTGACCTCTACGACATTTTCAATTTTGATCCTTCTTATATTAGTGAGTGTTTTAGGAGTCGAGCCTTCAAAATTGTCTTTAAAAACTATTTCTTTTAGTAGTAAGTTGCCTTGATTGTAGATAGCTCCACCATTGATAGTTTCGTTGGCTTTCTGTAAAGTCATTCCCGTTAAATTGAAATTGATTTCATGAGTAATTAAAAATAAACGGTTTTGATAATTGGCAGATAAACTGGTCTCTGAGATACCTGATCCTATTAAAGTAAGATTATGCGGAATTTCTATTTCACTTGTAAGCACAAAATCACTGCCGTTCAAAATAGGATGAAAATATATGCTATCCTCTGCGCAGGAATTGTTGATAGTTGATCTAAGGCTTCCTGGAACTTCATCTGCTGTTGCCATTATAGTAGTAGAGGAATCAATCCAACTTCTTCCATCTAGATTCCAAGATTGTTGTAAGTCGAGACATAGCCAATCCAATGCGGTGATTGCAATATCAGTGATTTTAGGCGTGTTTTCGTAAGTAACAACTGAGTCTAATGCAGACCAATTAGGATTAGTAATAATTCCATCATTATCCAGAGCAGAAATATCATTAGCCAGATTTCCAGAACCTTCATTTAATGGCCAGTATCCGATAAGATTATTGTAACTAGGATGTGTATTGTCTATAGAAGTACACTTCCAGGTATTAATTTCTGCAGGAGTGATGAGACCATTCCAAAGGCGAACCTCTTCTATGGCTCCTGTGTAATCATATCCACCGTCTATATCTGCACCGATCCTCAAAGGAGAGCCGTTACTTATATCTCCAATAGCTGAGATATCTAGACTTGTAACTAGTACACCATCTTCATACATAGTCATTTGTCCATCTCTGTCAAATGTCACAGCAAGATGATGCCATTCATTATCTGCAATAGCTCCTCCATCATTAATATCAACTCTGTTTGCGCCGTCTCCTATATTCACTTTCCATTCTGGTCCGGTAGCAAATCGAAAAGAAAAAACAAATCCTTTGTTCCCACCACTGTCCCAATCTTTATTACCAATAATAGCGATATCAGCTGCATTACTTGTCTTGACTCTACATTCTACTGTGAAGTCCTGGTTTACTCCAAAATCCAATTCAGTGAAGTGTGGAATATCTACCATGTCGTCATCTCCATCTAAGGAGAGATGAAATTGGTTTGCGATACAATCTGTAGGATCTGTAACAGCTATTGTATCTGGTGTGATGATTTGCGCTACAAAATTTTCATTGTGCGCGATATAGAATATTGTCTCTTCTTCTGGGCTATTTCCTCCGTGACTAGTACCGATGCCTCCATGGTCAGTTGATAAAAGTATGAGCCAGTTTTCGGTAGGATAGTTAGGCCGTTCATATAAAGCATCTAGAACCAAACCAACTTGCGTATCTACACCTTCGATCGCTGTAACATACTGTGGTATTTGCTCACTAAATCCATGTGCATGCCCTGCATGATCTACTTCATCATAATGGAGAAACATAACATCAGGATCTTCATTTTCTAATTGATTGATCGCTTCAGAAGTCACATCAGCTTCTGTAGGCGCATTGTATTTAAAGTCAGCAAAATCTAGGACTATTGAGTTATTAATAGGATGCCATTGGCTTATGCTCACAGTATAAAGATCAGGATTATTCTCTTCTATTCTTTTGACAAAATGTGGATAGCTTACGAAGTCGCTTCCATTAAAGTTGTTGTCCGTAACGCCATGCTTGTTAGACCATACTCCAGTCATCATGGCTGACCAACCTGGGCCACTATATGTAATGTCATTATTTAGCCCATGATAGCTGTAGATACTATTGGGAAGTAGTCCATCTATATTAGGTGTACTGGCAAATTGTAACACATCCGGTCTACAACCATCGATACCTATAATAAGAATCTTCTTCGTGTCTTGAGCGAAGAGTGCATAAGCAAAAAAAGATAAAAGCAGTACCGATGTTAATTTTTGATTCATTTGTATTTGGATGATTCGTAGATTGCAAATATCTAATTTTATTTTTTATGTTATTTCCGTGGTAATTCGACTTTGTATGAATATGTATCATTCTTGGCCGACGTTTTTTGAGAATGATACCTCATCTATATTAAGGTTTCTTCTTTTTAATTAATGCTTTTACTCTTTGTAGATGTTGATAAGGTTTGGTGCCTTTATTCGGTGTTGCGCTTTCTATCCTATCTAATAAAGTATAGCCTAATTTATTCTTATGATCTAAATTTGCGCCCATCTCGATTAATTTATACACTTCTTCATAGCTAATGATAGAGGTGTAAACCATGGCGAGTGTATTCCCTTTATCATCGGTTGCATTAATATCTGCACCAGCATTTAGTAAGCTTAGTACGTTTTTCCAGTTGCCGTGTAGAGAGGTGAAAATGGTTGCAGGATCTCCATTCATCATATAAGCATTTGGATCACCTTTATAAGCTAGTAAAATATCAAGATAGTCTATGTCTGCCCCAGCAGCTACAAATGCAACAGGTGTTTTATCGTCTTTATCTTTGCGATTCGGGTTGGCTCCCATCTTTAAGACTTGTTCCAATGATCTCTTTTTTTGGTTCAATATAGCCCACATTATAAAAGTCATATCCTCTCTTCCAACATGATTTATATCAATTTTTTCTTTTAGAGATAATATCTTACTGATATCATTGTTTTGCATTGCCTTAGCAAAAATTAGATTTTGGTCGTCAAAAAATTGAGAAGGTTTGTATGATTTTGTGCTGCAAGAAAAAGCGAATAGGCTTACAAATAAAATTATTGTTGTGATTAGTATTAAATTATTCATGACTTAAATATTTTATTGCTCTTGAATAATTTTGAGTAGCTGATTTTTTCATATAATACATTCCTAGTCCACTATTTTTGATTAACCCATTTCCAGTTAAGTACTTTATGGCTAAATCATATTGACCATGTGCATCTCCCTTTTCTGCTCTTTCGAAATGGAAGGACACTTCGCCTGATTTAGTATTGAACTTCCAGAAATCGAGGCTGTTTTTTTTGATTAGAATCACTACCCAATTATTGATCCATTTTATTTCTCCTAAGCAATCTTCTAGTGCTCCTAAGCCAGGACTTATTATTGTAAATAATTGTTTAATAGTCGATTCGTCTTCTTGGTTATGTATTGTAAAGTATAATTTTATTTCATTATCAAACTCCCAATAAATTGAGCATTTCAAATTTCTATTTCGATTAAACTTGGATTTTTTCCAATATTCGTGAAATTTACTTTCCTTAAGTATAATGGAATTGTAAGTTTCTTGCAAAGCACTTTGTTTCCAGCTATATGTTTCTGCCAAATGTATCAGAGCTTCGTGCATTAAATTTAAAACTCTATTTTCTTCTTGAATTTCAGTTGTTTTAACTTCATAGTATATTTGGACTTGTATTATGTCTATAAGTTCCGTGATTTTATAATGATTTTCGGAATGGCTTGAAAAAGATAGAATTACTTTACTGTATCCATTTGCTTCAACCTTTTTAAGGTAAAATTCATACATAGAGCCGATAAAACTAAATTCAGTTCCTCTAAGTTGAGGAATCAATATTTCCTCACATTGCAATGATATATGCTTTAAATACTTTCCCATAGGTGGTTTCTCAGATTCTATACCTTCATTTCATCAAACTATTAATCCTCTAAATGGAATACATTTATATTTAGACTAATTTCATATAGTATAATGACGAACAATTCATCACCTAAATCTGTATCTTTAGTAGATACTAAAATACAATAATAATGTTATCCAAAACAATGCAAGAAGCTCTCAATGAGCAAATCCGTATCGAAGCTGAATCATCTCAAGTATATTTGGCGATGGCTTCGTGGGCTGAGATACAGCCAGGAATCAACAATGTAACATCGTTCTTTTATCAGCATAGTGATGAGGAACGTCAGCATATGCTTAAGCTTATTCACTTTGTCAATGATAGAGGTGGATTTGCAACAGTGCCACCGCTAGAGCAGCCGGCACTAACTTATCCATCTATCTCTCATGCATTCAAGGCATTACTAGAGCATGAGTTACACGTATCAGCAAGTATCAATAATCTCGTAGACATCGCACTACAAGAGAAAGATTATGCGACACATAATTTCTTGCAATGGTATGTGGCAGAACAAATAGAAGAGGAAGCATTGGCTCGTACCCTTAATGATAAGTTAGAACTTATTGGAGACGATAAGAGTGGATTGTATCTTTTCGATAAGGATATTTTGACGGTTAATGTAGGTGGTATGGAGTAGATTTCATATCGCATCCAAATAATGTATTAGTGCAATTATTAATAGTGCAATTATGACTAGGGCGATAAACCCAATAGCCAAGTAAGATAAGTGGATGCCAAGACCAAGAACAGCTAGCAGAATTCCTGGTATGGCATACCATTTTTTCTTTGTGTCGTTAAGACTAGCAAGAGACATAATAATCGTGATAGCAAATGAGAGATATCCTAAAATAGTAAAGATGTTAATCCAAATGTCTCTTTTCGAATTAGATTCAATTTGCTTTTCGCCTTTCAATACATCAACCAGATCTTTAGCGTTCTCGCCTATCACTTGACCAATCGATTTTGCAGGTTCAATAAAATCTACAATGTATGGCGTCATGGCAAATAATAAAACAGTAAGTCCTCCAAAAAGGATCGATAGTTTTTCTTTACTTTTGTTCATTGTCAAGTCTAATTTCGTTTAAGGCAATTTGTATAACTAAACTACTTTCTCCATACTCCTCTCAGCAAATGCCAAGATGGTACCTACAGGATTCGGACCTAGTGAAGTAGGCATAATAGACCCATCCATCACAATAAAATTTTCATATTCGAATACTCGGCCGTAAGTATCGACTACGCCATCCGTAATATCATTACCCATAGATACACCGCCCATGTTATGTGGTATTTCTACGACTTTCGATAATTGAGCAAATCCATTAGGAATGAAAAAGGCATTCGCTTTTTTGCTGAGCATTTTGCCCAATTTATTTAAATAAGCGATGTATTCTTCATTATCCTCGACAGGGTAGTTAATAATCACTTTTCCTTCTTCGTCTAATTCGTATGAGCCTATTGCATCGTCCCTTCCCATCATGAGAATAGGAATCGGCCAAGTTCGCTCTAGTAATTCAAATCCTGGAACATAGGTACCCATCCAATTCATAATTTTATTAATCGTTTTATATTTATTTGGTTGGTAATTTCCTGTGAGACTTAGAATGATAGCTACTACGGCTTTGAGTGGAGTAGGGTATCTACCACCTTCGAGATATAAGCCTTGAGACGAACCATCTCTATGTCGAAATTTGATGTAATCACTATTAGTTGCACCACTGTCTGGCATTGCTTTTTGGTCAGAGATTAACCATCCAAAAAGATATAACAACACACCTACGGCAGCTATTTCTATTTGTCCCATGAATGCAGCCACCAAAGCACCAATCAAACCAATCCAGGAGAATAGTAATCCACGTTTAGGGATCATTCCAGTAACATAATCTCCATTACTAAAATAAGTGCTTCCAAGTTTGTCAGATATTTTTGGGAGTGTTTTATGTATATATTTGCACTGCATCAGTAGTTCTGTAGACCCTATCGCTCCAGCCGCAAGTACAAGGTAGTCGCACTCGATGGAGCCAGTTTCATTTTTGTCCTTTCGTGGATCTTTATAATCGACGATGTAATCACCATTTCCGTTTGCCGTTATTTTTGTCGCTTCAGTAAAAGCTTTGATCGTTGCACCATGCTTTTGTGCAAGATGGAGATAGTTTTTGTCAAGACTATTTTTCACATCTATATCACCACCTAATAATTTCTGCTCTTCTGGATCAGCATATCTTTGGGTGGCGCCATATTTATTTGTAAAAGTTTTACCAACAGAATCTTTATCTGGAGCAAAGGCAACACCTAACAATATATCTCCATGATCTTCTACTATTTCAGGATGATCTCGCATCATACGCTTTTCGGCATCACGAAATATTTTGTATGATTGTAATTCATTATAAGGAGCACGTTGTGGGTACGTTACCGCTTCCATCATCTTTTCACCTTTACTGTAGTATGGTGCCATTTCTTGGTAAGTAATACCTCCTGGAAAGTCGTCGAAAAAATCTCTTCGTTTGATGGTAGCGGCATACACATGTGATCCTCCACCTACGCCAGTGCCTAGCCAAGGTATGATGTTGCGACCTCTTAATTGCAAATCGTTCATTCCATAGCGGCCACTATCAGGAAACCAGAGCATATCATCATCCGCTTCAAATGTAGCTCGACTGATCCATCCACCTCTCTCTAGCACGGTTACATCATATCCCGCTTCAGCATATCTTAACGCAGCTACCGATCCACCAAAACCAGATCCAATTACGATTACTTTCTTGCCTTCACTCATGCTTTATGATCTTTTCTACGGTGTTGTATTTCTTTTTGTAATTCTGTTCTGAAGTTTGACCACTTACTTTTGAGAACACCGTTGGTACTAATTATGTCTATGACGTTCTGGCCAAAGTTTGAGATCTCTTCGCCCTCTGGAGGAACTACTGCAAATTTCATGTTATTACCATCTGCGGTATCATTCCATATCCTAAGATCTATGACTTCATTCTTATCATTGATAAGGGTTATTGATCCTCCATGTGTTGCTTTTGATTCTTCTGGTAATACCCAACCTCCAGTATTTATTACATGTAATTCATCATAACTAGCAGTACAAGTTTTTTTGCTAAACGGCTTGTGAGTATGACCCCAAATTAATGTCGTTGCTTCACCATTCCAACCTGCTATCTTCATTTGAGGGACGCAGTATTTTTCTAGATATTCTGTAAGTCCTTGCATAGCCTCTTCAGAACAAACTGTTCCCGCTTGGTATCTTTCAGATCTGATCTTTTCTGCAATATTTTGAATCAGTCTTCGAGTGAGAAATTTTTCAACAGCATGAAAGGGTATATAAGGATAATCCAAAGCTTTGGCAACATTTTCGGATAACTCTCCAGATTGTTCATCGAACATATCTATGCTACTGAGCGTATTCATTAGTTTTTCAAATTTTTCTCCGGCGGCTCCACTTCTACCTAATTCACTAAATGCAAAATTGATCCAGGCACCGTTATCAGCTTCTAACTCTTCGAGAGTAAGTGGTCCACGTTCTTCCGGATATAATGACTTCAAGGAATGAGATATAAATTGGTATGTACGCTCGGCAAAGTGACCATGGTGAATTAAAACATACTGTTGATTATCACCATTAGGAGGGATAATCATATTGGGATACAAAATTTTCAATTCGGTTTCGAATGTTTCACTTCCATTAACGAATGCTTCGATAAATTCACTTTTCACACCTTCTTCGTATATGGCTGATGAGATCCGATCCATACTGGGTATAGGGTCTTCTGATTTTCTGCTTTCTAGCTTTCTTCGATACTGTGACTCCATCGCGAGCTGCCATATATGGTGATCGTGATTGCCTGGAATGTATGCGATCTTATTACATATTTTTTGGTCAGTGGCTAATGCTTTCATAAACTTATCGAAAACAGTCAGACTCTCTTGATAAGTACTAAAGGATAAGCCCAGTATATCTCCATTCAATACTAGTGTAGGTAGATCATTATTTTCATTAGAATCTACTAGAGCTTGTAAGCTATTGGCAAATGAGTCCAATAGCTTATTGTCGCCTTTTTGTGTTGGGGTAAATAAGCTATCTTTTTCACCGAGATGAAGGTCAGATAGTACTATGTATTTGATGGACATACTAGTTATAAGATTGTGGGCAATATTAATATGGGTAAATTACGTAATACTAAGCAAATGGGAAGAATTGTGTGATCCTAGAATAGGAAATTTAAGTTTAAGGCTTTCCTAAAACTGAATAAGTATGGATCCTATATTTGCATTATTATATTAATTCAAATCAGAATCCATGAAAATATACTTTTATGGAGTCCAACGTTATTATGTTAATTGTCATTTGAACGAGAAGATCACCACTCAATATTAGGTGCAAAAGATAAGCCAAGGGTATTATATTTAGAAAGTACAATCATATAAATTATTGTCGTATTGGGATGTGGTTTTCGATATTATTAACACAAATAATTTTGGGTCAAAAAGATATTTATAACTTTTAAATTAGAAAAGATGAAAAGTGTACTTGTGTTTTGTTCGGTATTAATTGGATTATCATTTTGTAGTAAAGATGACGCATTGCTTAAATTGAGTTCAAGAGATAAGGAGTGGGCGCCATATACAGAAGGCCAGATTATTTTTTTTGAAAACGAAATAGGAGACCTGTTAGAGGCAAAAGTTATCGAAGTAACTGATAGTGATGTGAAACGGACGAATGTTATAGACCTGAAGGATGTAGGTGTTTTTCATATAGAGGTAGTAAGTACGGAGACTCAGCGCAAAGTTCAGTTATATTTTACTGATGAAGGATATAATTTAGATCATATACCTTTAAGAAGTTTTAGCACAGACATAAGCATGGTAGATCCTGGCGATGATATTATAGGTGCTATTCAATCTACAAAGAATGTAACTTTTTTGGGAAGAAATTTAAAAAATGTAGTTAGAAGCAGAATGTATAGTAAAAATGGATTTATAGAAACTTATATAGCTCGTGGTGAAGGTTTTTTAGCCATGGATGACCGTGAAAATACTGGGAAGTGGGTACATCAATAATTGAGAGATGAAGTTGTGATATAGACCTTTTGTAACTTTTCACAACTAAAAACACTACCTTTGCGGCGAAATCATCCGCAAAAAGGCGGAAACAGTGATAATCGAGCTACCATCATGGACAATACGTGATCAAGTTCTACGATCACGTTACATAATAGCTTCTGTTTAGTCTAGGAGCAATTTAAATCCATACGAATTGTCAACATTCAAAGAATTAGGCCTTTCAGAAGATATTCTGAGGGTACTTGAAGAAATGCAGTTTGTCACTCCAAGTGATATACAGCAGGAATCTATTCCACAACTTATACAAGGCGATAGAGATTTTATTGGTCTTGCGCAGACTGGTACTGGTAAAACAGCAGCTTTTGGACTTCCGCTCATCGAAATGGTGGATCCTAAAGAAAAGCATACTCAAGCATTAGTACTGGCACCTACAAGAGAGCTAGGTCGTCAAATTGCTGAGCAGTTAGGTAAGTTTAGTAAGTATATGAAAGGTCTTAAGGTACTGCCAGTATATGGTGGTGCGGCTATCGTCAATCAGATGAGAGATCTCAAGAAGCCAACACATATTATCATAGCTACGCCAGGAAGGTTAATAGATCTTATCAAGCGTAAAGCGGTAAAATTAGATCAACTTGAATATCTCGTGCTTGATGAAGCAGATGAGATGGTGAGTATGGGTTTCAAAGAAGAGTTAGACGAAATACTGAGCTATACTCCGGATACGAAACAGACTTGGTTATTCTCAGCTACGATGGCAAAGGAGATCAAGCGTATCGTAACTAAATACATGGACGATCCAATCGAGGTTAAGATCAACTCTGAGGATAAGGTCAATGTAAATATTAGTCACCAATTTGTAGTCACAAAGAATCATGATAAGACAGAAGGTCTTACGAGATTGTTAGACATGGATGCGGATATGAGAGGTGTAGTATTTTGCCGTACTCGTAGAGATACGCAAGAGCTAGCAGAAGCATTACTCAAAAAAGGGTATGCGGCAGATGCGTTACACGGAGATCTTTCTCAGCAGCAGAGAGATAGAGTAATGGGGAGATTTAAAAAACATGCTTTACAGGTATTGATCGCTACAGATGTTGCGGCTAGAGGTATCGATGTAGATGATTTGACTCACGTATTTCACTTCAATCTTCCAGATGAAGATGCGTACTATACGCACCGTAGTGGACGTACTGCTCGTGCCGGTAAGAAAGGTATTTCAATGGCATTTATTGGTGCCAAAGAGACACATAGATTAGCAAGATTAGAAAGGACTTTGGGTATATCATTTAAGCACATCCTGATTCCTAGTAGTACTGATATTGCTGATATTAGAATGAAAAATTGGTCTTTCAAATTGTTAGATGTGGATACGGAACCCGTAGACAAAAGACTGATGGAAAAAGTGCTAATGGTATTTGGCAATCTTACTAAAGAAGAAATAATAGGTAAAATATTAGCTATTGAACTAGAGAAGCTTAAGCTTGGTGATGATCGTGATCTCAATCAAGACCCACAGAAACCAAGGTCTGATGGCGGCGGCGGTGGAGGCCGTGGCCGTGGTCGAGGAAGAGACGGAGGACGTAGAGCAGATAGAGGAAGAAGTAGAAGCGGAGGTGATAGAAGAGGAGGCGGAGATCGCGATAGAAGAGGCGGAGGAGATAGAGATAGAAGAAGTGGAGGTGGAGATCGCAGAAGATCAGATAGCAGAGACGGAGGAAGTTCAAGAAGATCATCAGATGATAGGTATTCGGATCGTCGCAAAAGACCTGAAGATAAAGATAGTGGAGGAGGAGATAGTCGTAGAAGATCAGATGACAGAGATAGAAGTAGTTCAAGAAGATCATCAGACGGCAGTGATAGAAGTAGCTCAAGAAGATCAGATGATAGAGACGCTAGCAGATCAAAAAGAAGGTCGGATAGCGGAGATAGTTATGATCAAAGAAAGAGCAAAACTGGAAAGAAGAAACATCGCAAAGGATAGTCGCAGTGTTTTTTGATATAAAGTAAATTAAAGAAGGGAAATATTGTGCTACAATATTTCCCTTTCTGTATCATAAATCGATTGCTCAAACAGTTATATATAAGTACTATTAAATAGTAAATAGGAGTAGGGTTTTTGAGAGATAATAAATTATTAATAAGCTTTTGGAATTAAAGGAGAAGATAGTAAGCGTAGTATTTGCATTGTTGCTGTGCGCTCTTGTGTATTCATCATTCATTCAGTCGTTATGTATGATGAGTTTAGTGTTGTTAGGCTTTGTTGATTTTAAAACAACAGAGAAAGGAAGGAAGGTAAATTGGTCATGGAAACCAATTATTAGACTCAAGCAATTCTCAAAATATTCTCATTTTTTAGTGATTACCCTATATTTTTGGATAGTCTTGTTTTCATTTTGGCAAGTAGAAGGTGATTACAATTATTTTCTTGAGCGACTTAGAATAAAGGTCCCATTTTTACTTATTCCACTGGCATATCTAGGGCTTCCAAGGTTGGGGCGTTTGTCATTTCAACGGATACTATATTTCTTTTTATCCATGATGACGATTAGCGTTGTGGGAGTTTTGACATTATACTTGGCTAATTTTGAAGAGGTAAATTTACTACTCAAAAAAGGGCAGCATATAGTTGCACCATGCAATCACATCAGATATAGTTTGTTAGTTGGTCTAGGAGTATTAGCAGGATGGTACTTGATCAAAAATCAATTTAGTAAGGGAATAGGATTTCATAGTATCATTATCAAAGTATTGACCGCGATTTTATTTGTATCTATCCATATACTAAGTGTCAAGACGGGAATGGTTTGTCTTTACGCTGCGCTCTTTGTGCTAGCTATTAGGCAAATATATACTACGCGTAATTACAGTATTGGTGTCGCTATTTTGGCGACCATGATTGTACTTCCTTGGGTGGCTTTCAAAACGATTCCAAGCTTCAGTGAGAAAGTCCATTATACACTTTATGATTTGCAAATGTATGATGAAGGCCAGGGAAGTAATTATGGAGACAGCGGCCGCATCACTTCTCTAAAGGTTGGAGTTGATTTATTTAAAAAGGCGCCGGTTTTCGGAGTGGGTGCAGGGAGTTTGAAAGTTAATGTAGAAAGTGAATTTGATACAAATTATCCTCATTATCAAAACGCATTAATGCCGCACAGTCAATTTATGTTTGTATTGGCAGGATCAGGACTTCTGGGAGTTATGTTTTTTACACTAGCACTTTTTATTCCTCTACTATATCAACGTGCTTATCAAAATGATTTTTATCTAGGTTTTTATATTTTATTTTTGGTTTCTTTTTTGATAGAGCATACCATAGAAAATGCATTGGGAGTAGGCATGTTTTCATCTTTTATTTTGCTTTGCCTTTTGTACATACATAATGAAAATCGACTCATAGAATCTGATAGTTAAATGAAAACAATACACCTTAAAAACGGAGAAATTCTTACTATACGAGAAGCGTTAGTCGAAGATGCTCAGGCAATTATTGAATTTATAAAAGCTATAGGCGATGAATCTGATAATTTGACTTTTTCAGGATCTGAATTTATTACCACCATAGCGGAGGAAGAGGAGATTTTAAAAGATCATGCTGATAAAGAAAATCAAATTTTTGTGATTGCTTTTATAGATGGTGAAATCGTTGGACAATTGAATGCCAGAGCGAGCCATAAGCCGAGATTAAAACATGCATGTGAATTTGGAATATCTACCAGAAAAGATCATTGGAGTAAAGGTATTGCAACTGAAGTTCTTACCTACCTAATAGAATGGGCTCAATCCAACTCAGTGATCAGAAAAATAAATCTGAGAGCGAACGTAAGTAATAAGAAAGCGATTGCACTTTACGAACGAATGGGTTTCGAGCATGAAGGTTTACACAAAAGAGATTTTTACCTTCATGGAGAATTCCAAGATGCCGTATCTATGGGACTATTAGTGGATTAGAATTTCCACTATGAAAGAATTTAATAATCTCAATTTTAATTGTCACAAATATTTATACATTTGAACAATCATTTCGAATGTTAGATTATACATTATCAACTTACAAGAACAATAAGATGTCACTCAAAGAATCAAATATGCTCCCTTTAGGGACACAAGCTCCAGGCTTTACTTTATTGGATACCGTATCTGGTATGATGAAATCATTGGATCGTGTAAGAGGAGATAAAGCAACGGTAATCATATTTTCTTGTAATCACTGTCCATTCGTAATCCATGTCAATCAGACTATGATAGACGTGGCTAATGATTATGCGGACAAGGGAGTGAAGTTTGTAGTGATCTCTTCTAATGATATAGAAAACTATAAAGAGGATTCTCCAGATAAGATGAGCATCGTGGCTAAGGTGTTAAAGTATCCATTTCCATATCTATATGATGAGACTCAAGAAGTAGCCAAGGCATATGATGCGGCATGTACTCCAGATATCTACCTGTTTGATGAAGAACTTAAGTTGTACTATAGAGGAAGGTTAGATCAAGCTCGTCCAGGGAATGATCATCCAACAGATGGCTCAGATATCAGATCAGCTATAGATGATGTATTGGGAGGTAAAGAGGCTCCTGAGAAGCAGTATCCAAGTGCTGGATGTAATATTAAATGGAAGTAGTATTAAAAATTAAGATTTGATTGGGAAAAGTAATGTTGAGTATTATCATTAATAGATAGTATAATTGAATTACTTAAACTTCACAGGCTTTCAAGTTACTTTGATTTTTTCGAAATTATCAATTATCAATTATCAATTATCAATTACCCTTTCTCATAAATAGTCTTCATCATTCGTCCCATTAATGGTCGAATCTTTTTATTCTTGATATGTAGTCCGTTGGCCATGATAGAAAAGCTGAGCCATTTTCCACTCTTGCTTTTAATATATCCGCTAAAGGATTGGATACGTTCCATACTGCCAGATTTTACCCATATATTGGATCTTGCTTTACTGCTAGTACTTACTCCTTGTACAGTGCTGATGCTGCCTGGGTGAGGTAATGTGCTTAGTAGTAAGTCGTGATCAATTTCATCATACATCTTATCGAGAAATTGACACATAAATTTGCTACTGATAATATTACGAGCAGATAATCCACTGCCATCTTCCATGTGTAACGGAGCCAATTTAAGCCCAAGCTTCCGCATGTTACGGTGAACTATGTATAGGCCTGCACCACCACTTCCTTGATTGTTTTTCTCTGCACCGATTGTTTTCATAAGTGACTCAGCATATATATTGACACTATGGTAATTGGTGATTTTGGCTATCTTATCTAAGGACGGTGATTGATAGTACTTGATGTCTTGCATCTTCACCTTTTTTGCTTTAAACTTTGCTTTGTAACCACGTGAATCTATCTGATATTTTCTAAGTTGGTTATGTACATGATAGGCAAAAAATGTGGGAGGATCTGGAATGCTTCCTTTGATTCGGAATGTCCCTTGACCGAAAGGAACGGTTCCTACAATTCTCTTTTTAAAATCATATGGTCCTCCGAAAACATAAGCATTGTCAGGTGTATTACTACTGTCGATAGATACCTCATTTTGTAATTCTAATTTCGGTATATAGGGTTCGTAAGAATGAAGTTTTGTCATGCTTCCGATGGCCATGTTTCTTTTGAAGTAAATATAATATTCATTCTCATTAGCATTGATTCCCCATGCTCCAGATGCATAATAATTTCCTAAATCATTCCATTGCCACGAAGGACTGATCGGATAACTATCAAATACAGACTCGTCAGCAATGACTTCTCCATCGATACAAGTGATGCCATAATCTCGTATTGATTTCCCAATATCTAGGATCAATTTTTTAAACGAAAGTACTCCGCCACCTAATGCTACTCTAGATGATCCTAAGGTCGGATCTCCAGAACCAATAATGTATATATTTCCGCTTAGTGTTCCGTCAGGATCTATTTTTCCGCTGTAGCTTATTTTGGTTTCGAAAGTATAATCCGGACCTAATATATCTAAAGCGCTTAATGTTGTAATTAGTTTTAATGATGATGCAGGAATTAGAGACGTCTCAGGATTAATAGAGGCAACTATTTTATTAGTTTCCATATCCATCACACAGACACTCAATGAGGCATGCTTATAACTGGTCTGTCCAAAGTGCTTGTCCATGCGAGTTTGCAAGTCAGATTGAGCACCTATACTTGTACTCAGTATGAGTATATATATTAATGCTATAAGTCTAGATGTCAATACTTTCATAATCATATCCAACGTGAAAAAGTGCATCGCCTTGGTTGACAACAGATGCGTTATTATGTCCAATTATATATCCTTCCCTAATAGCATGTACCGTAACAGTTTTCATGCCAAAAGGGTCCTTTATTTGACCTATGGGTTCGCCTTTGGTCACTTTATGCCCGGACTGCTTAGACCAAACAAAGATACCACTGAAATTTGCTCTTATCCAACCCGTTTTACTAAATAGTATAGTCTTCTTACTTTGAATTAGATTGGGGAATTTTACCATACCCAAGCTCTGTAGTACTTGCTTTGTTCCTTGCATTCCCTTAGAAATAGAGAAGCCATCTAGACGTACGGATTCTCCAGCTTCATAAACTATAGTGGGCAGTCCCATATCTGAAGCTACTTTACGCAGTGACTTAGGAATAATGGGTTTCTGTATTGTATATGGAGCGCCAAATGCCAAAGCTAATTTTTCAGCGATTGGATCTTTCTTAGAGTATCTTATTTGTGGGTAATTGTATCTCGAGCTGCCACCCGTATGGAAATCTAATATGCAATCGACTAGAGGGAGTACTTTTTTGGTGAGTGCTCTAGCTACTCTCGAAGCTAAAGATCCAGCCATAGTACCAGGAAAACTTCTGTTGATATCCTTTCCATCAGGGACCTCTCTACTAAAATTGATGAACCCATAGACATTCAATAGTGGTACAGAGATCACTGTTCCTCTATCTAGCTTTTCGAAAATCTTGTCTTCGATCATGTTTCGAGCCACCATCACACCATTGATTTCATCACCATGTACTCCACCGATGATTAATACCGTTGGTCCAGGATTGACACTTCGATAAACGTGAGCATATATATAAAGTCGGTTATCCGAAGGCAGTCGACCGACACCTAATTTCACTGTAGCTTCTTGTCCTGGTAATATCGCCGTATTATCCAGTATGATTGGCTCTGCATATTTTTTCTCATCTACTTTTATCAATTCCGTCATTGCTATGTTTTCTTTCTTATCTACTTTTTCACCGTCGTAACTAGGTCAACAGTTTACTTCACATTCCTTTCTACTAATTCTATGATTTTTTTAGCGATATCTACTCCTGTAGTGGTTTCTATTCCTTCCAATCCCGGTGAAGCATTTACTTCTAAGATCAAGGGCCCTCTTGCGGACCTTAGCATATCGACTCCTGCGATTTTGAGACCCATAGCACTCGCTGCTTTCTTGGCTATCATAGCTTCATGATCAGTAATAGTGATTATTTTGGAAGTCCCTCCACGATGTAGATTGGAGCGAAATTCTCCTGGAGCGGCTTTACGTTCCATCACGCCTACAATTTCATCATCTACGATAAATACTCTTATATCTGCACCATCAGCCTCTTTGATAAATTCTTGGAGCATTACTTTTTGACTGCCTTTATAGAAAACCTCTAAGATGGATTGGGCTGTTTTTTTGTTTTCAGCCAGTATAACCCCAATCCCATGCGTACCATTTAATAGTTTGATGATTAATGGAAATCCACCGAGTTCTTCCATTAGATCTTCAGTAGCATAGTAGCTATTAGAAACCACCGTCTTAGGCACACCTATATTCTGGGCACTAAGGATTTGTAGGCAACTCAGCTTGTTTCTAGCCCTGAGTAAAGGCTCCGAACCCATAGTAGTATATACGCCCATCGCTTCAAACTGTCTGATCACTGCAGAGCCATATGTGGTAGCACTTGTACCTATTCTAGGGATGATAGCGTCGAGGTCATCAATCTCGATTCCGTTGTAAAATATGGTAGGTGAGCCGGATTCTGTAACGATATCACACCTCAGATGATCTAATACGACTACTTCATGGTTGGCTCGTCTGGCGGCCTTTATAAGGCTCTGAGTACTATAAAGAGTTGCATTTCGTGAGAGTATACCTATGTTCATGATTGTATATAATATGTTGATGTATGTTGAATTATGAGGGCTTACTTCTGCAATATATTTATATCTTCATCAATCACAAAGTATAAGTCGTATGAAGCCAATAATGAATGATAAGAAGACTATTAACTCTTGGGCGTTATTCGACTGGGCTAATTCTGCTTATGCGCTTGTAATAAGCACTGCTATATTTCCCATATACTTCACTGCTAACACTCCAGAAATAGTCAATATCGGAGGCTTAGAGTTCACCAATAGTTCATTGTATACTTTTGCAGTATCTTTTTCATTTATACTTATTGCCTTTATGTCTCCTATACTATCTGGAATAGCGGATTACAGTGGAAGGAAAAAGTATTTTCTCAAATTATTTACGATTATAGGATCTATTGCATGTAGTTCACTATGGTTTTTTGATGGCGCAGGTACTTATTGGATTGGTACGATAGGGTTTATTGTCGCCACAGTTGGATTCGCAGGAGCTATAGTTTTTTACAATTCCTATTTGCCTGAGATAGTTACTGAAGATCAATATGACAAAGTAAGTGCAAAAGGCTTTGCGTATGGTTATGTAGGTAGTGTAATTCTGCTTATCGCCATATTATTTATGATTAATAAATACGAGATGTTTGGCTTTCCGTCTGAAAAAACTCCAATACGAATTGGATTTGTATTAGTTGGAATTTGGTGGTTGGTTTTTGGCCTGATATCCTTCAAAGGATTACCGGAAGATGTAAAACTTGCCAAGCCGGATAATTTACTTAAAAAGGGATTTGAGGAAATAAAATCAGTATTTGGTAAGCTTCAGTCAAGACCAAATATCAAACGATTCTTAGCATCTTTTTTCTTTTACAGTGCGGGTGTGCAAACTGTAATTTATGTCGCTTCTATATTTGCTAAAGATGAATTGGGCTTTGAGTCTACAGAACTAATAACAATAATCCTGCTACTTCAACTTTTAGGTATAATAGGCGCATTTTTGTTCGCGTATATATCTAAAATCACCACCAATAAGACATCGTTAATTATCACGATTTTGATTTGGACTTTAGTCTGTATAGCTGCATTCTTTTGTGCAACTAAGCCACAATTTTATATAATTGCAGCAACTGTGGGAATGGTAATGGGCGGTATACAATCCATGTCTAGATCGACATACTCTAAGTTATTAGATGAAGGAGAAGAAGATACTACTTCGTACTTTAGTTTTTATGATGTAGTTTATAAATTAGCAGTAGTACTCGGAACAGGATCTTTTGCCATGGTCGATTATATTACTCGCGATATGCGATATTCTATTTTAGTTCTAGCCTTGTATTTCGTAATCGGTTTAGTCCTATTATTAATAACTAAAATAGAGAGAAAGGTGGTAGCCATTTGATAGACGAAGGCCTTCAGCCTAATATTGATTGCCACAAGCATGATCAATGATGCCCATCGCTTTGTAAGACAAAGGCCTTTAGCCTAACATTGTTACGTATTATAGAATTAGGGTATTAATTTTATAAAAGGAGAAGCGTATTAAAATGTTACTACAGTCACTGTGAAATTTAGATTTTTAATCTCATTTAAATTAGGCAATTAGATAGTTCCATATCTAGCCCAAAGAGCTAAGTATAATCAGTGATGGGCAACGCCCATCAAAAGTAAATTCATCACATAAGCTATGAAAGAGCGTAGCCTACAAACTATACCGAATCTCCTCATTAACAATTGAGAAGAATAAAATAATTGTAATGCCACAGTCTTTATCCAATACACTAATACACATCATATTTAGCACTAAAAATAGGCGCAAATTTATAGACGATAAAGTTAAATCAAGCCTCTTCGGAATTCTTGGGAATGCGTGCAACAAAATGAAATGCCAAACTATTGTTGTCAATGGATATCAAGATCATGTACATATTCTTTGCAGTCTTCATCGAACAGTTAGTCAATCTAAATTACTTGAAGTGATCAAAAAAGAATCCTCGAAATGGATGAAAACGCAAGGCGAAAAATATAAAAATTTCTACTGGCAAGATGGATACGCTGTCTATTCAGTATCACAGTCTAAATCAAAATCAGTCATTAATTATATTAAAAATCAAGAAGAGCACCATAGTATAAAATCGTTTGAGATTGAATATCGTGAATTACTTGATTTGCAGGAAGTGCCTTACAAGGAAGAATATATGTGGGATTAAGAATTTTGGAAATTGGAGTTAATATAAAATGATTGTGGAATTACAGGAGTCTATGATTCAGTAACAAGATAGGCATAGGCCTTCAGCCTAAGGGTTATTCTAAAAAGATACGATGAGCGATGCCCATCGCTTAAAAAAATATAGGCCTTTGGCCTAATTGTAATATTTTCACTGGTGTACAACGCAATGGTTGATAGAGTTTTTTTTAACGACTAAAACTGACATAGTCCTTAAGTTTAATTGATGTTCTATAAGTTGATGGGTGGTGCTTTTCAAATTGAAAGATATAGGCCTTTGGCCTAATTGTAATATTTTCACTGGTGTAAAACGCAAGTGTTGTTAGAGTTTTTTTAACGACTAAAAGTGACATAGTCCTTAAGCCTAATATTGATGTTCTATAAGTTGATGAGTGGTGCATGTCACATTGAAAGATATAGGCCTTTGGCCTAATTGTATTGTTTTTATTAGTGTACAACGCAAGTGTTGTAAGAGTTTTTTTAACGACTAAAAGTGACATATTTCTTAAGCCTAATATTGATGTTCTATAAGTTGATGAGCGGTCCATATCACATTGATAGACATAGGCCTTTGGCCTAATTGTGAATCATCACTTTGAGATTGACTACTAAATTTGAAATGTTACGCTTTTGTAGCCCAAAGGGCTATGCATCATCAGCGATGGGCAACGCCCATCCAAAATAAAATCAACACGTAAGCTCTGAAGGAGCGTAGCCTACCAAAATCACAATAAATCCAAAGAGAATCGATCAAAACCTAACTCAACCATTTCCCCATAATCCTAGCCAGTTTTTCTGTTCTTGGTGTAAATGGAGGATGAAGTAATCCTGTAGCACCAAATCGTTGTCTCATCACCGCTCTCTCGTTGGTGAATTCTTGGAATCCGTAGTAACCGTGTGACTTACCAATCCCACTATTATTTACACCGCCAAAAGGCAAATGAGGATTAGCATAATGGATCATAAAGTCATTGATCACAGTACCGCCAGCAGTTGTATTTTGTAGAAAATAATCAATAGACTTTTGGTTCTTACTATGGATGTATAGTGCAAGGGGCTTTGGTTTGGTAGCTATTATATTAATGGCTTCTTCTTTAGAACTGTAACCAACAACCGGTAGGATAGGTCCAAATATTTCTTCTTGCATTACTTTCATATCGTCAGTAACATTATCAATTACTGTAGGAGCAAAGTAACGGATGCTTACATCATGCTCTCCGCCTATACTTATTGTCGCTCCTTTCTCCATGGCGTCCTTTAATAACGATACGCATCTGGCGTGATGTTTTTCACTGATGATATGACCATAGTCTTCATTGGTTTGTGACCCAGTTCCTTTTGGGTCAAGTTGCGCGCGTACTTGTTTTTTGAGCTCCGTTACTAATTCGGATTTCTTATTTTTGGGCACTAAGACATAGTCTGGGGCAATACAAGTTTGTCCATTGTTAAGATATTTTCCCCAAGTAAGTTTCTTAGCTACGGAAGAGATATTTGTACTGTCATCGATTATACACGGACTCTTACCACCAAGCTCTAGTGTTACTGACGATAGGTGTTTAGCAGCCGCTTTCATAATGATTTTTCCTACCATTGGACTACCTGTAAAATAGGTATGATTCCATGGTAGATCTAAGAGCATCTGAGTTTCTTCTACCGCACCTTGCACAACTGTTATTTCTTTAGGGTCAAATATATCTGCTATCATCTTAGCTATATAAGTTGATGTCGCACTAGAGTATTCTGAAGGTTTGATCACAGCTGTATTACCTGCGGCTATTGCATAACAAAGTGGTACTATAGCTAATTGCAGAGGATAGTTCCATGGAGCGATGATCAATGCACTTCCTTTTGGTTCTTTATGTATATAACTGCTGGCGCCAAATAAGGACAGAGATGTAGTTACTCGCTCATCTTTCATCCAACTTTTGAGGTTGCGTTTGATATATTTTGCTACACTTATGATTACACCTATTTCAGATAATAATACTTCGACAGTATGTCTTCCGAGATCTATCTTCATAGCCTCCATTAATCGCTCTTCGTTCTTATTATCTTTTATATAGTTGACTATGGCATCTAGTTTCTTGATGCGATCTTTGTGGCTAGTCTGCTTGAGTTTTATAGCAGTCTCTTTATGTGATTGATAGATGGATTGGATATGTTGATTAGTTGAAGGAGCTATCATATTTATAGAGCTATTTGTTATTGTTTCTTGGGATAAAGGTTGTTCTTTTTAGCAATTGTATTGCCCAAAAACTATTAAGCTTTCTTTTTGTAGTCAGGTTCTATACCGACTGTCTGGAAATATAGTACGGCAAATATGATAGATACCACAAGATGCAAGCCAGCCGCTCCCATATGTGGAGTCATACCAGCGTTATACATAGAGTAAAATGTAAATGTCATCAATACATGATACAACATAAATATCAAGGCGATCATTTTGCTCCCTCTTATATTAAGCAACTCATGTCGATAGAGCTGATAACTGACCACACCTAGAGTAAATGCTGCGATCCCTAGAGCTTTACTGATATTGAGCACCATGTCATCAGAGTTTGGACTATTGAGCAATAGATGAGGATTGATCATTACTACTATACCTCCAGCAATTTCTATAATTGCATTTATGAGGAAAATATTTTTGAGTGCTTTCATATATAATTTTGACTATTTGTTCACTGAAGTAATGGATATACAATACTGTTAAATATTATAAGTGCTTGATATTCAAGGGAAAAGGTTTGTTTTAAATTGCCTTACTATAGTATAGTTTAGCCTTATATTGACAAAATGGAGTACTACTAAATATAAAGGATCAACAATACGTTTTTAAATCATCAAGCGTTTAGCATTGATATTCATTCAAATCTATACCTTTAGTTTTATTATTATATAGTATTTAAGTCCTTTTAGTATGAATGATGCGAAGAGAAGCGCTAAAGAGAATTTGATAGTTGATGCCGCTGAGAGAGTATTTTCGGTAGTTGGCTTTAAGAATGCCAAAATGGAAAATATTGCAGCAGAAGCTGGTATTACAAAAGTGACACTCTATAGTTATTTTCAATCCAAAGAGAATTTATATCTAGCATTGACTTATAGAGGGTTGCAGCTCCTTAATGATAAATACTATCAGACCATAGATCAATATAAGAATAGTAAAGGCATAGACTGCGTAGTGGCACTGATAGAAACTTTCATGGATTTCTGTAGTGATAACTATCTGTATTCTGAAGCGCTACTAGACTATTTCGCTATGGTTAGGTCTACATCTGCCGGAAAAGATACTGCGAAGCTGACCGAAGCTACCAAAGAAAGTATCTATTATACTAAGCTACTAGATATCCAAAATCTACCTTTCAAATTGACAGTAAAGGAAATTCAACGAGGGCAAGAAGATGGAAGTATAATAAGTAAAATAGATCCTATGGTACAGACACTTCACGGTTGGGCAACAGTGATTGGATATGCTAAGGTCATATCAGCATCAGGCGATCATGCGACACCTCTTTTCAATGTAAGTCTCAAGGACATCAAACAACTCAATCTAGGAGTAGCTAGAGCATTGTTAGGTAGTACTCAGTTTCATTCTCAATTGGAAACAGTATAGGGTATTTTACTTAATATATTTATTGGTAGTCACATCATGTTTGGAATAAGAACATAAGCTCTATAAGGTGTATGACTAAGCTCATCAAGATTTTCTAATTATTCTCACGAAGAAAAGACTTCTGATCATCATCCGCACACTTCCAACATAACGAATTGTTAACTTAATAGAATATTACGCAGATCTCGTCGTTTTAAATCTATCTTAGAAGCGTAACTTGTTACTTTAGATTTATATACTGTTCACTGTTATGCAACCTATTTTAGCTTTAGCAGTATATATAAGTGTAGAACCCTAATTACCATTAAGCCCTAGGGCGACCAACAATAGAAAAACCAACTAGATGCCTTATCTGTTTACTTTCGAGTATTCCAGTCTTTCTCGCCAATTCTCTTTGGCCATGCATCTATATAGAATGAAGCCATTTATTAATCTAAAACCAAAACTAACATGAAGAAACTGTATCTCGTGATGGGACTTGTATGTGGACTATTGATGTCTACAATCACATTTGCTCAGAAACCAGAATTGCCTGCTGGAGTAAAGAAAAATACAACAGTCGAAGGAATCACAGAATATGAACTGGATAATGGGCTCAAAGTCCTTTTGTTTCCAGATCAATCTAAACCAACTATGACGGTTAATATCACTTACATGGTAGGATCTCGGCACGAAGCGTATGGAGAAACTGGAATGGCCCACCTATTGGAACACTTAGTATTCAAAGGGACACCTGATCATCCAAATATTCCTGCCGAATTAACAGAGCATGGAGCTAGACCTAATGGTACTACTTGGTATGATAGAACTAATTATTTTGAAACATTTTCAGCATCAGAAGAGAATCTAAAATGGGCTCTTGATTTGGAATCTGATCGTATGATCAATTCTTTTATTGCTAAAAAAGATCTTGATAGTGAATTTTCTGTGGTACGTAACGAATTCGAATCTGGGGAAAATAATCCTTCAGGAATTTTGATGGAAAGAGTATTATCTACTGCCTATTTATGGCATAACTATGGAAAATCTACCATCGGAGCGAGATCTGATATCGAGAATGTTCCAATCGGTAGACTTCAAGGTTTTTACAAAAAATACTATCAACCAGATAACGCTATTTTGTTAGTAGCAGGAAAAATTGACGAGCGTAAAACGATCAATCTGATTGCAGAGTATTTCGGTGATATACCGAGACCAACAAGAGTATTGTACCCAACTTATACTAAAGAACCTACCCAAGATGGTGAGCGCAGTGTAGTGCTAAGTAGAGTAGGAGATGTACAATCAGTATCATGCATGTATCATACGCCTCCTGGTTCTCATAAGGACTATGCAGCTATGGCTATCTTAGATGAAATCTTGACTAACGAACCAGCAGGAAGACTTTATAAAGCGATGGTAGAACCTAAATTAGCCAGTTATGTATGGAGTTTTGCTCCGGCACTTAAGGAAGGCGGATTTATTTATATCAATGCAGACGTAAGGAAAGAAAATGATCTCGGAGCTGCAGAAAAAGCTATGATGTCTACCCTAGATGGAATTGCAGATAACCCTCCGACGGAAGAGGAAGTTGAAAGATCTAAAGCTAGAATTCTTAAGTATTGGAATCTGTCATATAACAATTCTGATCGTGTAGGTACGCGTATGAGTGAGTATATAGCTCAAGGGGATTGGAGGCTTTTCTTTTTATTTAGAGATAAGATAGAGCAAGTAACCGCAGAAGATGTAGTGGCTGCTGCCAAAAAATATTTCAAACCATCCAATAGAACAACAGGTAAATTTATACCTACAGATAACGTAGATAGAACAGAGATTCCTGATGCACCACCGATCGCTTCTTTAGTAGAAGGATATAAAGGTAAAGCAGAAGTGTCTGCGGGTGAAGAATTTGATCCATCGCCATCCAATATAGATAACCGTACTAATAACGGTGTTCTTAAATCTGGTGGAAAATATGCATATCTCACAAAAGAAAACAGAGGTGATGCCGTAGTGGGAAATATAGTTTTGAGGTTTGGAACTCCTAAACAATTAGTGGGTAAAGAAATCGTTGGACAGTTTACAGCACGCATGCTCAATAGAGGTACTAAGACGTTGAGTTTTCAGCAACTTCAAGACAAGTTAGATGCTCTCGAAGCACAAGTAAGAGTATACGGAAGTAGCTCTAGAGCTTCATTCAACATAAATACAACTCACGATAATCTTCCAGAGGTAATTGATCTAGTAGGCGAGATGGCTACTTCTCCAGCGTTTAGCGAAGAAGAGTTCAATAAGTTAGTAGAGGAAGAACTTTCTAGTTTGGAAGAAAGTCTATCTGATCCGCAGGCAGTGGCAAGTAATTCGCTGAGTAGAATGACGAGTCCATATAAAAAAGGTGATGTGAGATATGTCATGACTATGGAAGAGGAAATCGAGGCAGTCAAAGCTCTCAAATTCGAAGATGTTCAAAAGTTTTACGACGAATTTTATGGAGCAAGTGAAGCGACTGTATCTATCGTAGGAGACTTCGATGAAGGACCGATTTCTAATAAGGTGAAAAAATACTTTGGCACTTGGAAGAATCCAGGAAAGTATGAGCGTATCACTAGTCCTTATATGGAAGTAAAAGCTGGAGATGTAAATCTAGAAACACCAGACAAGGCGAATGCAATGTTTTTCGCAGCTCTGAATTTACCAATCGGTGATGAGCATCCTGATTATGCAGCCATAGTAATAGGTAACTATATGTTAGGTGGTGGATTCCTCAATAGTAGATTAGCAACTCGTATCCGTCAGAAAGAAGGGTTAAGTTATGGTGTAGGATCTTGGTTCAATGGATCATCTCAAGATGAGAGTGGAATGTTTGGTGCCTATGCGATCTATGCTCCTGAAAACAGGGATAAAGTGCAGTCTGCTTTTAAAGAGGAAATAGAACGAATGACGAAAGATGGATTTACAGCGGAAGAATTAGCTGCTGCAAAATCTGGATGGTTGCAATCACAAGACGTAACGAGATCTCAAGATAGATCAGTGAGTAGTATGATTGGTGGTAACCTTAGACTTGATCGTACAATGGGATGGAAAGCAGATCTAGAAAAGAAGATCGAAGGGCTTACTGTTGAACAAATCAATGCAGCGATGGCTAAGCATATCGACGCAGAGAAAATGGTATATATCAAAGCAGGAGATTTTGCGAAAACTTTCAAGACGGTTAAGCCATAATGCCATATCTGCTTGAAACTGTCGCATATATTTATGTAACTCGACCTAATTTCATAGTTTGAAAAACTCGCCTTAGCTACGTCTAAGACTGCGTTTTCCGCCTTGATATTATGCAGATTTCTAATAAATGTAAAGTGACATATACAAAAAGAAATGGTATAAGATAATTTTAGTGGCTAGGTGATTTTTAAAGTGTTTCGCCTAGTCTTATAGTTCAGTTAGTTTCTAGAGGTTGATCTTATACAAGATTAACCTCTTTTTTTTGTATCCAGCCATGTTTCACCAACTTTTGGATCGTACAATAGATCACAAATCTCCCATTACGATTTAACATATATATTATTTTCTATTTGTTAACTTTGTCGTTATTAATAAATAGTGAAACTGCATATGCGTCAGCTGATTACATATTATATATTTTCTCTTTGTCTTTTATTTGCCGTTGGAGCAACGGCTCAAAACGAAACAGTAGCACACGAATGGAACGAGACCTTACTGGAATCTATTCGTAAGGATTTTGCAAGGCCAACGATACATGCACGTAATCTCTGGCACACATCAGCTGCTATGTATGATATCTGGGCATCCTCTGATGAAAGTGCCACACCCTATTTTTTGGGTAATACAGTAGATGGCTACACATTCCCATTTGAGTCTTTCCCTTGGGCAGAAGATCCAACGGAGCAATTAGAGGAGGCTATCAGTCATGCGATGTACAGATTACTATCCCATAGATTTTCTAATTCACCGGAAGGGGCAAGCGCTCAAAATAGATTTAATGCCAAAATGGCTAATCTAGGTTATGATATCAATAATACTAGCCAAGCATATACCTCAGGATCTGGTGCCGCTCTGGGCAATTATCTAGGTAATCATATGATTAACTATGGCATCCTTGATGGAGCTAACGAGATAGGCCAGTACAACAATATATTTTATAATCCGGTAAATGATCCACTAGTAATGGCTTTTCCAGGTAATCCTAATATCGAAAATCCTAACAATTGGCAGCAGCTTACATTAGATGTTTTTATTGATCAGTCTGGAAATGTGATACCATTTAACACACCAGATTTTCTGGGACCGGAATGGGGTAATGTCAATCATTTTGCGATTCCAGATACAGAAAAGAAAACAGAAGGGGAATTTACATTATATCATGATCCGGGTCCACCACCACTTATAGATCCTAGTAATATGGAATCATCGATCGATTATAAGAAAGGTTTTGGAATGGTGGTACAGTGGTCATCACACTTAGATCCATCTGATGGCGTGATGATAGATATCTCTCCTGCTTCTTTGGGTAATGCTGGAGAGCTTCCAAGCGAAGAAGAATTTTATAATTACTATAATTTCCTAGAAGGTGGAGATCCAAGTATGGGTCACGATCTCAATCCGATTACGGGTCAGCCATACGAACCACAGATGGTACTACGAGGAGATTATACAAGAGTATTGGCAGAGTTTTGGGCGGATGGTCCAGATAGTGAGACGCCTCCAGGACACTGGTTTACTTTGATCAATTATGTCAATAGTCATCCAATGCTTGAGAAGAGATACGAAGGGGTAGGGCCGATTATCGAAGACCTAGAGTGGGATATTAAGAGTTACTTCTTACTTGGAGCTGCGATGCATGATTCTGCGATATCTACATGGAGTATTAAAGGGTATTATGATTACCTCAGACCAGTGTCAGCGATCAGATATATGGCCGATAAAGGGCAGTGTACTGACCCCACAAGACCGCATTATGATCCGGCAGGAATGGATCTTATAGAAGGACAGGTTGAGCTTGTAGAAGCAGGAGATCCATTGGCAGGAAATCAAAGTCAGAACGTAGGAAAGATAAAAGTCAAATCATGGAGAGGACCGGATTATATTAATAACCCAGATACTGATGTCGCTGGTGTAGCTTGGATATTAGCAGAAGAATGGTGGCCATATCAAAGACCATCATTTGTTACACCTCCTTTCGCTGGTTATGTCTCTGGTCATTCGACTTTCTCAAGAGCTGCGGCGGAGATTATTACGATGTTGACTGGCGACGAATACTTCCCTGGAGGTATAGGAACTTTTGAAGTTAAGCAAAATGAGTTTCTAGTATTCGAAGATGGTCCATCGCAAGATTTTACATTGCAATGGGCGACTTATAGAGATGCTTCGGATCAGACGAGTCTGTCAAGAATATGGGGAGGGATACATCCTCCGGCAGATGATATACCCGGCCGTAAGATCGGAATCAAAGTAGCGAATGATGTATATAATAAAGCTGAAAATCTATTTTTTAGAGATGCAGATAATGATGGGTTTTGGGCATACGAAGATTGTGACGATGCTAATAACACGGTCTATCCTGGCGCACCAGAAGTGTGCGATGATTTAGATAATAATTGTGATGGATTTATAGATGAAGACTTAGAGCAATTTACGTATTACTTTGATGAAGATCAAGATGGATATGGGGAAGCGTCGAGAGATACTCAAACGTGTTATGATTTTGCACCCATGGGATTTGTTGTTCCTTCTACAGATTGCAATGATCAAGATGCTGCAATCAATCCAGCTGCAATAGAAATATGTGATGATATTGATAATAATTGCGACGGATTCATAGACGAAGATTTGGAGCAATTTACGTATTACTTTGACGAAGATCAAGATGGATACGGTGAAGCGTCAAGAGATACTCAAACGTGTTATGATTCTGCACCTTTGGGATTCGTAGTACCATCTACAGATTGTAATGATCAAGACGCGACGATCAATCCTGATGCTACAGAAATATGCGATGATATCGATAATAACTGTGACGGACAGATAGATGAAGATCTACCGCTCTATACTTATTACATAGATACTGATGGCGATACTTTTGGCAACGATGCGATTAGTATATTGATTTGCTATGATGTGCCTGCTACAGGTTATGTTATTGATAATACGGATTGCGTAGATGATGACTTTGCGATCAATCCTGCTGCTACAGAAATATGTGATGATATCGATAATAATTGTGATGGACAAATAGATGAAGATCTATCACTATTTAAATACTATTTTGATAATGACAAAGATGGCTTTGGTGATGCAGCAGAAGAAATCGAAATATGCTATGATACGCCGCCTGTTGATTACGTTGTAGATAACACTGATTGCGACGATGATAATGCTAGTATCAATCCTTCAGAGACAGATATTCCTGATAATGGGATAGATGAAGATTGTAGTGGATTGGATTTATTTTTACAAACTAAAGTCTTTCCTAATCCTATGACCGATGTAATCGAAATCCATCATCAAGTAGATGGTCAAGCTGAGGTAATATGGATCTCGACTGAAGGAAAATTAATCAGAGAGCAGCAGGCCTTTTTTGAAAATAACAGAACGATTATTTACAATGTTGATTTACCTCATGGAATCTACATTCTAAGAATAGTTAAAGATGGTTTACCTGTAATGACCGAGAGAGTTATGGTGGGAGGGTAGTCAATCGAAACCTGTTGGGATAACTGATCCAAAGAGAAATGTTTATAAGTCTATTTATGCTAGTTTATTTAAATCATATTAATAAACTAGCATAAATATTAATCTTCTACTTAGTCTTAAAATTATACAACTCTCCACCTTTACTAAACAATTGATCGACCTTCTTAGTAATTGCTGGATCGAGTACCAACTCAGGCGCATGATGGGGCTTGATACGAGCGTCGATGATCAAAGATCCACGACATCCCCAATGCTTATGCTCTACGTAGCTATCTACACCGTATATGTCATGAGATGGATTAGCTCTTGTATAAGCCACCCATAAATAATTATTCAATGTAGCCGCAGTAAACTTGGAATCATCCACTACTAATACTAAAGGAAACTCTTCCAGATTTTGACTTTGGAGATGCAGAGAAAGTGCTTCCATTTCTTCCGCTGCGTTAGCTTGTGAAGTAAACTTAGGAGCTTGCAAAGCGAGTATTCCTGGTAATGCTACATGAGCATCTGTATATCCTTTAGGTAAAGTGAGATCAGAAGATATTTCTTTCGCTAATTCTCTTTTAATGTCACCTCTACAAGCGATCAATACTTTCGATCCAGCATTCCATCCACTACCAGAATAATCAAGCGTGTCGATTGTCGTTTTAGTTTGAAAATGTAAATCTCTATTCCAATCTACACGTTGTAAAAAGTGATGAAAGAAATGCTCAATATTGTCAGCATCTAATTTGGGATCATCGTCATCCGCAGCGATAAATAAAAATTTCGCTAATGAAGTTTGGCCACTACCTAATATCCTATTTCCTATTGTAATAATCTCCTCAGGTACACGCTTACGGAATGGCATATATCGCTCACCACCAACAGCGAGTAGGAGCGGGTGCACTCCTGCAGCATCTACTGCATTGATTGTTCTCAGGCCAGGAAATTCTCCTGGTGTCAATGCTTTAACCAACTTATGTATAAGATATCCAAAACTACTGTCTTCCATAGGTGGTCGCCCTACGATAGAGAAGTGCCAGATGGCATCTTTCCTATGATATACACGATCGACTTTCATCACAGGAAAATCATGTGTCAGACTATAATATCCTAAGTGATCACCAAATGGTCCCTCAGGCATTTGTCTCTTTTTGTCTATCGTACCAGTGATCACAAAATCGGCATCAGTTGATATGGCATGACCCATATCATCAAACGCATATCTAAATCTTCTGCCAGCTAACATACCAGCAAATGTCAATTCGCTCAATCCCTCAGGCATAGGCATAATAGCTGAAAAAGCATGTGATGGTGGTCCACCCACGAATACAGACACTCTGAAAGGCTCATCGCTTTTAAGATATTCTTTATGGTGCACACCGATACCTCTGTGCAATTGATAGTGAAGTCCTATTTCTTCATTGGTTTTATAGTCATTGCCAGTCAACTGAATACGGTACATTCCCAAATTGGATTCCATCATATTTTTGGATCCTGGAGGTAGGGACATCACTTGAGGCATAGTTACAAATGCTCCACCATCCATTGGCCAAGACTTGATAAGTGGTAGCTGATCGATTGTAGTCTGACCATACATGGCTGGCTTAGAAAATCTTGCCTTAGTAGGTAATGCAGATAAAGCTGTAAATGGAGCAGATAGATATCTTGTTGGATTCTTAAGAAAGTTCGCAGGATCAGCTTTGATTTCAGTTACTTTCTGCACTTTTTCTAATGTCTTACGAAAGAGCCAATCTGTACGCTCAAAGGTGCCATAGATATTTGATAATCCTCGAAATGGACTGCCAATTATATTTTCGAATAAGACTGCAGGACCTCCAGCTTCGAATATTCTTCTATGTACTTCCGCGATTTCCAAATTTGGGTCAAGCGGAGTTTTGATCCTAAGTAACTGGCCAGATTTTTCGAGATCAATTACACATTGCTGCAGAGAAGCGTACATAGACAAATATTGAGTTACAATACTAAGTAATTAGCGGTCTTTAAGTTTAGAATATGCCAAGATATTTATTCTTGATTACAATCCTCTGATATACACGCCTAAAAGTAGGATCAGATATCCACCAATTAATAGCCAATCACTATGCTCAGCTATCGATGGTATATAAGAACCACCAAAGTATCCAGCTAATACTAATAGAATGCTTACGATGACTGTATTGGTCTTTGGGGATTGTGGTTTGAGGATGCCCATAGGTGCGTCGATTGTTTTACAATTATTATATTTAAAAGATGCAAAATTAATTAGAATGGACTTTTATCCAACCCAACTCTTTCATATTTACAATCAAGGTAATAATAGAGAGACTTTGTTTTACGACGATCATAACTTTCATTACTTCTTATGGAAGATGAAAGGTCACTTACTTCCGTTTGGAGATTTAGTGGCCTATTGCTTAATGTCCAATCATTTTCATTGGTTATTTTATGTTAGAGATATAGAAATAACAAGAAAGGACTACTGGAAACATTTAGATGATATCGAAATTAAAAGGCGAACGGCCAAAAGAGAAACTAACATATGGGCGAGTATACAAAGTCGAAAACGAAAACGAGTTGCAGACCCCTATGAATATATTACGCTAAACAGTGCAATAGGAGATTTGCAAAGAGGATATACCAGAGCGTTGAATAAAGAAAGAGGAAGAACAGGGTCACTATTTCGCCATAGATGTAAAGCTAAAGATGGCTGGTATCATTTAGAAAAAAAGGGAATGAAGCTTAGAGAAGTAGATAAGTTTAACCGAAATAACAATTATGCTAAAGTCTGTATCAATTACATTCATCAAAACCCTGAAGTTGCCAATCTTGTAATTAGAGCTACAGATTACAAATACTCTTCAGCCAGAGATTACGCGGGATTGCGACAAGGAACATTGCTTAATTTAGAAATGGGAAGGAAGCTACTAGGATTTGAGCCGTGATGTTTACTAGATGCCTATTAGACGTGGGTACTTGCAAGGCAATTCGGAATTGACTTACAAGTACCCAAATCGCTCTCAGCAATTCGCTTAAGCAAGACCCGTTTAGCAAACCGTTCTCTGCATAGGCCCAAACCGCTCTCAGCAATTCGCTTAAGCCCATTCCTTAGGCAAGTCTCTCTTGGAATTTTAAGGTTTAACCTCATCTCGGAAAGTCAACACCTTTGCCTACCTTTGCTCACCTACCAACACAACTCAGAGTGCCCAAACCTCTAGAAATTCTTAAAGATATATTTGGCTACAGTTCTTTTCGCGATCAGCAAGGGGCAGTCATTCAATCTGTCGTCGACGGAAATGATAATCTTGTAATCATGCCTACTGGTGGCGGAAAGTCCCTTTGCTATCAGATCCCTGCATTAGTCAGAGATGGACTTACTGTGGTGGTATCCCCTCTCATTGCATTGATGAATGATCAAGTAGCAGCTCTGAAGCAGTTGGATGTAGCTGCCGAAGCGATGCACAGTAATATCGATGAAGGGCAGAAGAGGCAAATCTTAGATGATATCGATAAAGGGGTATTGAAGATGCTTTATATATCTCCTGAAGGTTTGTTGGCAGGTAGGTTTTTGGAGTACCTCAAAAGTAATAACGTAAGCTTGTTTGCCATAGATGAAGCACATTGTGTATCTGTTTGGGGAAATGATTTTAGACCGGAATATGTTAAGCTCTCAAGACTCAAAGAAACATTTCCAGATATACCAGTTGTCGCTCTAACCGCTACCGCAGATCATGCGACTCAAGCGGATATAATTGAGCAATTGAAATTGGATAAACCTAAGCAGTTTTTGTCGAGTTTCGAAAGAACGAATATCAAAACAGTAGTGAGTTCTGGACTCAAAAGAATACAGCAGATTTCTAATTTTCTACTTTCACATCAAAAAGAAGCAGGCATCGTATATTGCCTGAGCCGTAAGAGTACTGAGAAGGTAGCAGAGGATCTTAGAGCACAAGGATATAAAGCAAGAGCATATCACGCTCGCTTACCAGCAGATGAGAGAGAAGAAGTGCAACTAGAATTTCAATCTGATGATATACAGATTGTATGCGCAACTATAGCGTTTGGTATGGGTATCGATAAGCCTAATATCAGATGGGTGATACATTATAATATGCCTAAAAATATTGAAAGTTATTATCAAGAAATAGGCAGAGGTGGTAGAGATGGTAAACCTGCCGAATCGCTTCTGTTTCACAGTTGGGGAGACTATGTCAATCTTAAGAGATTTATAGATGAAGGCGAAGCTACCGACCAGTTTAAAGTAGTGCAATCTGCTAAACTCGAACGGATGTGGGAGTTTGCAACCGCAGCGAGTTGTAGGACTAATTTAGTGCTTAATTATTTTGGAGAATATAGAAATACACAATGCGATCATTGTGATAATTGTCTCAATCCACCAGAGTTATTTGATGGAACTAAGTATGTCCAGATGGCACTCAGTGCTGTGATCAGATCTCAAGAGTCCACCAGCCTCAATTTATTAATAGATGTACTGAGAGGGTCGCATAGAATAGAAGTGCGAGATTCTGGATTGGATAAGATAAAAACTTTTGGAATAGGGCGAGATGTACCCTTTTTGGATTGGAAGCATTATGTAACTCAGATGGTTAATCAAGGATTGTTGTCTATAGATTTTACAGATAGATCTAAGCTCAAGTCAACTCCTCTTTCTATGCCTGTACTCAAAGGCGAATCGACGATAATGCTAAGTAAATTTGTGCCTAATGATAAGAAGCCAAAAATTAAGATTCCTAAGCTTGCAATGGATGTAGGAAACGCGGATCAAGATCTGGTTACCGCGCTAAAGTCTTGGCGTATTGGATTAGCGAAATCTCAAAAAGTACCTGCATATGTCATCATGAATAATAAGGCATTAGATCAAATCGCAACGGTACTTCCCAAAACCAATGCAGAGTTGCTTTCGGTTGACGGCATAGGAAGGGTTAAGTTGATGAAGTACGGAGATGCGATATTGGAAATTGTGAAAGAGTATGGATAGTAAAATTTTATTAAAAGCCTTGTTAGATTGTATTGTATTAAAAAGGCTTTGGTCCAAAGAAGTTACATTAGAAAGAGGAGCTTATCTAAAAAGGGAAGGCACCACTGACACTAATTTGTATTTTGTTAAAGAAGGTAGTTTGCGAGTTTTCATTCTTGATGAGACTGATGAAAAAACGATCAGATTCGGATATAAGGGTGATCTGATAGCTTCTTTAGATTCTTATATTACTGGCAAACCTTCGCCTTTACTTATTCAAGCCATTAGAAAGACAGAGATTAAAGTCATCAGGAAAATTGATTTTATGAAGATGTTAGATAACGACAAAGAGCTTAAAGCATCTTGGACTCAGATATTAGGAGTCTTACTTATTGGTTCAATGGAACGAGAGATTGACATCTTAACCAAGTCGCCACAAGCAAGATATCAACGTGTACTAAATCGTAGTCCAAGATTATTTCAAGAGATACCTAATAAATATATCGCGTCTTATCTGAATATGACACCAGAGACCCTTTCGAGACTGAAAAAATCTTGATTTGAATCAATAATATTTTGCCTAATGTGTTTCATCTTTGTAACCTAATTACAATAAAATTATGGCAAAAGATAGAAACCTATTACTTGACGACTTGATCAATAAAACAGAGAGTTTTATAAAACAAGTTGAAGCCTTTAATACGAATGAAATTGAAAGATTAAATGCAAAACCAAGTAATGAATCTTGGAGTGTTCTTGAGTGTATCGAACATCTCAATCTATATGGACGATTCTATATTCCTGAGATTACAGCTCGCCTAAAAAGTGCTTCACCCAGCAAGAATAATTCTTTTGAGCCTGGAAGGTTAGGTAATTATTTTGCGAAAGCTATGCGCCCCTCCCCTAAGATGAAAGCAATAAAGACGTTTAAATCTATGAACCCTAATGGTTCATTATTGGATAGTACGACGCTTGATGAATTTGTAAATCAACAGAATGATATTCTCAAATTGTTAATTCAAGCTAGACAAGTAGATTTGGCCAAGACCAAAACATCTATTAGCATCTCAAGGTTTATTAAATTGAGATTAGGTGATACTTTGAGAGTGTTGGTATTTCACAACCTAAGACACATCGAACAAGCAAAAAGAACATTAATACTTATGACTAAGAGTTGATCTCTATGAGATAAAATATAATATATAATCTACCTATATTTGCTGAATAACCACACAGCATGAAACAGTATCACGATTTACTACAACATATTCTCGATAAAGGAACACGTAAAGATGACCGTACGGGTACTGGTACAGTATCATGCTTTGGTTATCAGATGAGATTTGATCTTGCGGAAGGCTTTCCTATGGTTACTACCAAAAAGCTACATCTTAAATCCATCATTTACGAATTGCTTTGGTTTCTCAATGGAGATACTAATGTCAAATATCTTCAAGATAATGGAGTTCGTATTTGGAATTCTTGGGCCGACGAAAACGGAGAATTGGGTCCTGTCTATGGCAAGCAATGGAGATCTTGGGCCAAGCCTAACGGTGAGACAGTAGATCAGATCGAAAGGGTAGTGGACCTCATCAAAAACAATCCTGATAGTCGTCGAATACTTGTAAACGCATGGAATGTAGGTGAGTTAGAGGATATGGCGCTTACACCTTGTCATTGTCTCTTTCAATTCTATGTAGCTAATGGCAAGCTATCTTGTCAACTCTATCAGCGATCGGCAGATACATTCTTAGGTGTACCATTCAATATTGCATCCTACGCTCTACTTACCATGATGTTAGCAGAGGTTTGCGATTTAGAATATGGCGAATTTGTACACACATTCGGAGATGTACATTTGTATACTAATCACCTAGAACAAGCAGAATTACAGCTCACAAGAGATTTTAGAGATCTACCAAAGATGAAAATCCGTAAAGGCGTCAAATCAATCTATGATTTCCAATTCGAAGACTTTACCCTCGAAGGCTACGACCCACACCCACATATCAAAGCTGCGGTATCTGTATAGTCCAGCGCGGCTTGCGCAGCAAACGCGCGGACTGTGGAATCAGGCAGTGTTTTAGCATAAAACACGTTGATTCTGCCACGATAAAGCAAACACATAGACTCCAATTTTTCGCAGCAAACACATGGACTCCGATTTTCACCATGAATCACGATGATTTTACGGCGCTAAGCAAACACATGGACTCCAATTTTCACCATAAAACACGTTGATTCTATCACGAAAAAAGCTCTAATAACGTGTTATGAACTGTCATTTTGAGCGAGCAAAGCGAGTCGAAGGAGGGCAAAGATCAGAACATCAATTTCGACCGTCGCGGAGAAATGTAGTCCTGCGAAAATCATGTTGTTACAGGAATATTTCTCCACAAGGTCGAAATTACTTTCATAGCGACCACTTGATCCTTCAGCTTCGCTCAGGATGACAAGCGGCTTCGCTCAGGATGACAAGTGATTTCGGTCAAGATAACAAGTGCCTTCCCTGGTAAGTATTATTCTTTGATATCTTTTCCAGTATTCTTTATCTTGGCCATGTAGTCCACTTCCGATTAGAGGGAAATCAAGTAAGTCTAAGATCCTTTTGGGCGACACTTTATTTGGCATTCAAATCCTCCTGACAAACCTTATATACATAGCCCTAATTAAAAAACATAGTGATTTAACACCACCCCTATTTAGACTTAATCTAAATAAATAATATACCCATTAGAATATTGATAAAAGCCACCCCTATTTTTACTTTTGCATGACGAAGCCAGAACAAGCATGAAATCTATTTATCGGCCTCGAAATACATGTTGTATAAAAGACACAGACGAATGATACATAATCATCTGAAAATGAAAAGTTTAATAGCCATAATAGGACTATTTTTCGCTTTCAATCTCACAGCCCAAGTAGACGCCAAGGTTGGGAAAACCCTATTTAGAAACTACTGTGCCCAATGTCATGATAAGACCATGAAGAAGGACATGACTGGTCCAATGCTTGCTGGAGCGCAAGAAAGATGGGGTGACGACGAAGCTCTTTATAGCTGGATTCGTAATTCTCAAGCCATGATTAAGGCAGGTCATCCAAGAGCAGTAGAACTGTTTAATACTTGGAAACCAACTATCATGACCGCTTATCCTGATCTTACTGATGATGAAATAGGATCTCTCCTAGCTTATGTCAATGGTGTAGCTGATGGAACATTCGGCCCACCACCAGCAGTTGCAGCGGTGGGAGCAGATGCTTCTTCTGGCGAAGAAAGCTCAAACTCCATGTGGTACTGGTTACTTTTCGCTTTATTAGCAGGGTTAGCGCTGATACTTTTAAGAGTAATAGGGAACCTTGATCAGCTCACCGCAGAGAAAGAAGGTAGACCTTATCAAAGAAAATCATTATTAGAATCTATCACGTCATCAGGATTAGTGTCTATCCTGATATTTGCTCTAGTTCTATTAGCTGGATATACAACAGTCAACAATGCTATGAATCTTGGACGTCAGCAAAATTATGAGCCGGACCAACCCATAGCATTCTCACACGCTACACACGCAGGATTAAATAAGATCGATTGTCAATACTGTCACGATGGTGCTCGTAGATCTAAGCATGCAGTTATACCAGCAACTAATACTTGTATGAACTGTCACGCAGCGATCAAAGTAGGATCACAGCATGGTACTGCTGAGTTATCTAAAGTGTATGCATCCGCAGGATGGGATCCTAACTCTGGTAAGTATATCGAAGGATATGATGAAATGTCACAAGAAGATATCAAAGCTATATTCACTAAGTGGATTACGGATAATTATAAAGAAGAAAAGGAAGTGGAAACACTTGATGAATCGGATGTGAAAGAAATCGAAGGTCAGTGGGATAATATATTTACCTCTTTGACTAACGAACAAAAGAAGAAAGTACAAGGTCCAATCGAATGGACGAGAGTACACAACCTTCCTGATCATGTTTACTTCAATCACTCACAGCACGTTACGGCAGGAAAGATCGAATGTCAGACTTGTCACGGTGCAGTAGAAGAAATGGATGTACTGAAGCAAGATGCTCCACTCTCTATGGGATGGTGTATTAACTGTCACAGACAGACGGAAGTACAATTCAACGAAAATGATTACTACAAAGATTACGCAAAGTACCACGAAGAGATTCAATCAGGAGAAAGAGATAAGGTAACAGTAGCAGACATAGGAGGACTTGAGTGTCAAAAGTGTCATTACTAGTAGGATCATAGTTTTAATAAATAGAAATTAAAGATCCATTGATAGGATCTATATATAAATCGAACATAATATACAGATGAGCAACAAGAATTCTAACGTCTGGATTGGTGATAAAGACCTTACAAGAGACGAAAGCTTTATCGCGATTTCTGAGCAAGAGTTTGCTGATAGTTCGCTATTAGAAACATTAGGTAACGAAGAAGTAGCTGAGTCTGCTCAAGGCAATAGGAGAGATTTCCTAAAGTTCCTTGGATTTGGACTTGGAGCTGCTACTATAGCTGCAGGATGTGATATCCCAGTGAAAAGAGCATTACCTTATGTAGTTAAGCCGGAGGAGATCATCCCAGGTGTAGCAAACTACTATGCATCTACATTTGTCAATGGTAGTGATTTCGCTCCGATTCTAGTGAAAACCAGAGAAGCACGTCCTATCAAGATAGAAGGAAATGCTGAGTTAGGCCAAGGCGGAACATCTGCTAGGGCTCAAGCTTCTGTACTTGATCTGTATGACACTAATAGATTCAAAGCTCCATTAAATAATACTGCAGATGGTTTTCAAGCTTCTTCTTGGGAAGATTTGGACAAAGCAGTAGTAGCTAAATTAGCTGGAGCATCGAACATCCGTATACTTACTAATACTATAATGAGTCCTACAACCCAAGCGGCTGTAGATGCTTTCGTGGCTAAGTACCCTTCAACTAAAGTGGTCACTCACGATGCAGTATCATACTCAGGTATCTTAGATGCTAACGAAGCAGACTTTGGAGATAGATCTATTCCAGGATATCATTTTGATAAAGCTGACGTAATTGTTGCTTTCAATGCAGATTTCTTAGGAACATGGGTTTCACCAACTGAGTTTAACCAACAGTATGCTGTAGGTAGACAAGTAAAAGACGTAACGAATCCAAAGATTAGTAAGCATATCCAAGTAGAAAGTGGTATGTCACTTACTGGATCTAACGCGGATAATAGAATACTTGTGAAGCCATCTGCAATGGGAGAGGCTATCGCATATTTATATGGTAAGCTTGCTGGAGGATCAGCCTCCTCTAAAGGACTTACTGCTAGAGCTAAAAAAGCATTAGATAAGACAGCAGCGACTCTTTCAGCAGCTAAAGGGAAATCATTGGTAATCTCAGGAAGTAATAATCCTGCTGAGCAAATGCTAATTAACGGTATCAACAATGCATTAGGTAACTACGGATCTACAATCGACTTCGGATCAGCATATCTTAATAGAGCTGGTAATGATACTGATGTAGCTAAATTAGTATCTGATATGAAAAGTGGATCTATCGATGCACTTATAGTAATGGGCGCCAATCCAGTATATAGCCACGCAGCAAAAGCAACTTTCGCTGACGCTATGAGCAAAGTAGCGACTAAGATTTCATTAGCATATGTTAATGATGAGACTACTGCTCTTTGTGATATGGTTGCTCCAGTGCATCACGCACTAGAGTCTTGGGGAGATGTACAGGCACGTAGAGGAAGTATTACTATGGTACAGCCTACGATTCACCCATTATTCAATACAAGACAAAAAGAGGCATCTCTTATGGCATGGGCCGGTAGCACGTCTACTGACATGTATGAGACTATGCAATCAGTTTGGAAAAATACAGCATTCCCACTTCAATCTAAGTATGCATCATTCAGTTCATTCTGGAATGCATCACTTCATGACGGAGGTGTAAACTTAGGAGGAAGCTCAGCAGCTTCTTACTCTGGTAATGCATCAGCGGCAATGAGTAGCATCTCTAAATCAGCATCGTCTGAATTAGAGATTTCATTCTTTGAGCCAGTATCAGTAGGTAATGGACAATACTCAGCTAACCCTTGGTTACAAGAGATGCCAGATCCTGTTACACGTACTTCATGGGGTAACTACCTAGCAGTACCAGTATCATTCGACGGTCACAACAAGATGCTCGGAATGAATGGTCTAGAAGACGGAGATATGGTAGAGCTGACTGTAGGAGGCAAAACTGTAACAGTACCTGTGATCAAGCAATTTGGACAGATGCCAGGGACTGTATCTCTAGCACTTGGATACGGTAGAACTGTATCTGGAGCTGCAGGTTTAAATATCGGTGTAGATATAAATGACTGTGTAACTGTAGATAACGGATACTCACAATACTATAATAACTCAGCGTCAATATCTGGAAAGGTAGGAACTGAAGAAGAATATTCATGTGTACAATATCACCATACTTATGGTGTAACTACACTGAAAGATGGAGAAGAGATCAATGCTGATGAAGAAGCATTAGGTATGGCTTACGGATTAAGCGGATACCAAGGAGCTCTTACAGATAGATCAGTAATCTATCACTCTAGAGTAGATGATCTTAAGGATAACTTAGATAATCTTCACCACAAGAGAGAGCACGCTCAACATTTGAATGATCAGCAGTATTACGGTGGATTTGACGAAGCATACGAGATGGGTCACCATTGGGGAATGCACGTTGATCTTAATGCTTGTACTGGTTGTGGAGCTTGTACTGTAGCTTGTATGGCTGAGAATAATATCCCAGTTGTAGGTAAGAAAGAAGTATCACGACACCATGAAATGACTTGGTTACGTATCGATAGATATTACTACGGTGATATCGAAAACCCAAGAGCTGTTTACCAACCTATGATGTGTCAGCATTGTGATAACGCTCCTTGTGAGAATGTTTGTCCGGTAAATGCGACTAACCACAGTAGTGAAGGGCTTAACCAAATGACATACAACAGATGTATCGGTACGAGATATTGTGCCAACAACTGTCCTTATAAAGTAAGAAGATTCAATTGGTTAGATTATACTAACGCGGATTTATTCCCAGCTAACCAACCAGCCTTTACTGATAATGATGACTCTACGCCTTATGGTGCAGACAACCTGACTCGTATGGTATTGAATCCAGATGTAACAGTAAGATCAAGAGGTGTAATCGAGAAGTGTAGCTTCTGTGTACAGCGTATCCAAGAAGGTAAGCTTACTGCTAAGACTGAAGGTCGTCAACTTAAAGATGGTGATGTAAAGTCAGCATGTATGACTGTATGTCCTACTGGTGCAATCACATTTGGTGATCAAAATGATAAGAACAGTTTATTAGCTCAGAAATTAGCTAATCCACTTAACTATATAGCTCTAGAAGAGATTAACGTAAGATCTTCAGTGAATTATACTATGAAAGTTAATAACCACGACGAGAAGCTAGACGCTTAATCGGGTACATACTTTCAAACTAATAATAGATAACGACATTAAATTATAAGATATGAGTGGCCACGTAAGTCCAATTAGACCCCCTTTAGTAACAGGGAATAAGACATATCATCAGATTACAGAAGATCTGATCTCCCCAACGGAGAGAGTACCATCGAAAGCATGGATCATAGGATTTATCCTATCAGTAAGTGTATTCGCTGTAGGTGCATTCTGTATCCTTTGGACGATATGGAATGGTATCGGAACTTGGGATCTTAACCGTACGATCAACTGGGGTTGGGATATTACCAACTTCGTTTGGTGGATTGGTATCGGTCACGCCGGTACATTGATCTCTGCGATTCTTCTCATCTTCCGTCAAAAATGGCGTACAGGTGTAAACAGAGCAGCAGAGGCCATGACGATATTTGCCGTAATGTGCGCAGGTTTATTCCCGTTGATTCACATGGGTAGAATCTGGTTAGCAATGTTCATCTTCCCTTATCCTAACACTAGAGGACCACTATGGGTTAACTTTAACTCTCCGCTCTTATGGGATGTATTCGCGATATCTACATACTTCACGGTATCGTTATTATTTTGGTATACAGGTCTTGTTCCTGATTTTGCTACTGTAAGAGACAGAGCGAAAGGTATGAGAAAGAAAATATACAATTTCTTATCATTTGGATGGACAGGATCAGCTAAGCACTGGCAAAGATGGGAGTATCTATCTCTTATACTTGCAGGTATAGCGACACCTCTTGTACTATCTGTACACACAATTGTATCATTTGATTTCGCCACTTCTGTAATTCCAGGATGGCACACGACGATCTTCCCTCCATATTTCGTGGCAGGTGCAATCTTCTCTGGATTCGCAATGGTACTTACCCTAATGATTATTACTCGTAAGATCCTCGGTCTAGAAGACTATATCACGATCGAGCACGTCGAGTCAATGAATAAAGTTATACTAGTAACCGGTACTATCGTAGGAGTAGCATATTTAACAGAGCTATTCATCGCATGGTACTCAGGATATGTATATGAGCAGTTCGCTTTCTTCAATAGAGCAGCTGGACCATATTGGTGGTCATACTTCGGTATGATGTTCTGTAATGTATTATCTCCTCAGTTATTCTGGAAGAAGAGCTGGAGACGTAATATTTGGCTCACATTCTTCATGTCGATCTTTATCAATATCGGTATGTGGTTTGAGAGATTCGTAATTATCGCGACTACGCTTGCGAGAGATTACTTACCATCATCATGGTCATACTACTCACCTACATGGGTTGAGATAGGAATCTTCATCGGTACTATGGGATTATTCTTTACACTATATCTAATATTCTGTAGAGTAGCACCAGTGGTAGCAGTAGCAGAGATCAAGTCTATACTCAAGACTGGTGGAAACCAGTATGTTGGACCTGATGCTCACCATGCACACTCACATGATGAAGTAGAAGTGAAAGCGGAAACTGAATCACACTAGTACTTAACTATATTAATAAGATATCAATAAGCTATTATGGCACATCACAATAAAGAAGTAATCTACGGTCTATATGACGATGAGACAGATCTGTTGAAAGCGGTTAAGGAAGCTAAAGATCTGCACTTAGACATCATGGATGTATATTCTCCATTTCCAGTGCACGGTCTAGATCCTATCCTTGGTTTAGCAGAATCAAGATTACACATCGCAGGATTTGTATATGGTTCGTTGGGTACACTTACTGCATTCTTAGGTATGACTTGGGTTTTTACAAAGGATTGGCCAGTGATATTTGGTGGTAAACCATATTGGTCTGTACCAGCGTTCATTCCTATTACATTTGAGCTTACAGTATTGTTTGCTTGTGTAGGTATGGTGATCACATTCTACATCGTATGTGGATTAGGTCCAGGAGTAACTAATGTTTACCTAGATGATCGTATCACTGATGATAAGTTCTGTATCGCTTTTGATACAGCAACAGTGGATGGCGCAGCAGCTAAATCTTTCTTAACTAAGACAGGTGCTGAAGTAAATCATAAAGTCATATAGTATAGGTGACTCCTAGACAACAGAAAAAGAAATAATTGCAAGTATAATATACCAATAGATGCAAACAACATTAAAATATATATCAGCTGTAGTAATTACGATATGCTTATTTACAGCATGTCAGCAGCCAGGCAAAAACTCAACAGGTAGTGAGTACATGCCTGATATGGCTCACTCAGTTGCATATGAAGCCAACTACTACTCTTATTATTACAATAATACTTGGGGTACAGAGGATGAGTACTACAAAATGGCAGGACCGAGAAAGCCAGTAAAAGGTACAATCCCAAGATCAGCCGCAGGTACAGGTAAAGAAAACTCACTGAATTATCCATATGCTGATACAGAAGAAGAGAGAACAAGAGCTAAAGCTCAATTGATCAATAATCCATATGCGATTACTGATGCTGGATTAGCTGAAGGTGGAGAACTATACGATGTGATGTGTGGTATCTGTCACGGTGAGAAAGGCGATGGATTAGGTTACTTAGTTAGAGATGATGGAGGTAAGTATCCAGCGGCTCCAGCCAATTTCCTATTAGAAGAGCACGTAACTGCTTCAAACGGAAGATATTATCACGCGATCATGTATGGTAAAAATGTGATGGGTGGTTATAAAGACAAGCTTTCTTTCGAAGAGAGATGGAATGTAATTCATTATATCAGATCATTACAAGCTAAAGAACTGAAAGTAGAATATAACCAAATGGTTAACACACTTAATACTGTAGATAGACCAGCTGGTGAAATAGTTGCGGTAGAAATGCAAGATTCACATGATGGTGATCACGGTCATGGCGGCATGCATGAAGCACATGGTCATGAAGATGAGCACGGTGAAGGGCATAAAGTAGAAGATGGTCACGATGAAGAACATGGACATGATAATGGACATGGACATGAGCACGGTGATGAAGATCACGGACACGAGCACTAAGCCAAGAGAATAAAACGAAAACGATATCTATAGTCTTTTACATTAAAAGATAGAGACTTAAATAAAAGAAATATGAATCAATATACATTTTCAGGAACAGCAAAAACGGTAACTATCGGAGCGATGATAGTTGGTGTAGTAAGTATGTTACTGACATGGTTTGTGGGAGCAGATGATCTGCAAAGTAGATTTTGGTCTAACTTCCTACACAACGGTACATTCTTCCTAGGAATATCTATGATGGCATTCTTTTTTATTGCTGTATGTGTTACTGCTTATGCAGGTTGGGCGTCAGTTTTTAAGAGAGTATGGGAGGCAATGTCTGCATACATGCTATTTGGCTTCATCTTTATGATAATAATAGCGCTTGCTACATATTTCCATTGGAATCACTTATATCACTGGGCAGATGCAGCAGCAGTAGCTGAGGATCCAATATTGAATGGTAAAAAGAGTTTCCTTAACCCGAATTGGTATTTGTTTGGTACACTTATCATAGTAGGTACATGGGTAGCATTTGGTCGAAAAATGAGATCTTTATCATTAGCAGAAGACAATGATCAAGGAGTAGATTTCGCTAAACACAGATCAATGAGAAAATGGTCGGCAGCATTCCTTCCGATTATGGGATTCTCTAGTGCAGCGATGATCTGGCAATGGCTCATGAGTGTTGATGCTCACTGGTATAGTACACTATACGCATGGCATGCAGCTGTAAGTTGGTTTGTTTCTATGATCTGCCTTACTATATTATTATTAATATATCTTAAGAGTAAAGGATTATATAAGCAAGTGACGACAGAGCACATGCATGATTTAGGTAAATTTTTATTCGCATTCTCTATATTCTGGACATACATGTGGTTCTCACAATTCATGCTGATTTGGTATGCTAACATTGGTGAGGAAACGGGATACTTCTTGCATAGAAGAGAAGAGTACCCAGTTTTATTTTATGCTAACATTGCAGTCAACTTCTTGATACCTTTCTTTGTTTTAATGAGAAATGATACTAAGAGAAAGCTCGGTTCATTAGCATTTGTATCTATCATCGTTTTCGTTGGTCACTGGATAGATTTCTTCCTTATGATAAAGCCAGGTGTTAAGATCACAAGAGATGGGCACGGACATGGTGATGCAGCAGCACATGGTGCGGATGCTGCGCATGGTGCACACGAAGCAGTAGGACATGGAGCGCATGAAGTGGCAGCCTCGACATTTGAAATAGGATATACTATACCAGGGCTATTAGAGCTTGGTACTATGATCGGATTCTTAGGACTATTCATATTTGTAACATTGACAGCTTTATCTAAAGCGCCATTGATTGCTAAGAATGATCCTTATTTGGACGAATCATTACACCACCATACATAGGCCTTGAGCTTATAATTGACAAAAGAGACAACGACTTATTTTAGTATAATATACAATACCATATAATGACTGGATTGATAATATTTTTAATTTTTCTTCTTCTAGGAGTCATCGTAGTACAAATCGGTAGAGTTACCGAGCTTGCTGCTAAGATTAGAGGTGAAGAGGAAGTTGAGCAGCAAAACACAAATCGTCAAGCGAAGATGTTGATGTTGTTCTTAGTTGTATTCCTAGTATTGGGAATGGGATCAGCTTATTACTACAAAGATGTAATGCTTGGATATGGACCATTAGTGTCAGCCTCATCGCATGGTGGTGATATAGATTCATTATTCAACTGGACATTAGTAATTACAGGTATTGTATTTGTAATTACGCATATTCTTCTGTTTTGGTTTTCATACAAGTACAGAAGCGTAAAAGGTAGAAAAGCTTTTTTTCAACCTCATAATAATACGCTGGAGATTATTTGGACAGTTGTGCCAGCTGTAGTTATGACATTCCTAGTTGTGAATGGATTAGTGATTTGGAACGAAGTGATGACGGACTTGGGGCCGGACGATCAGTACTTAGAGATCGAAGCTACAGGTTATCAGTTTGCTTGGGATATTAGGTACCCTGGAGCCGATAATGCATTGGCTACAAAGAATTTTAGATTAATAGATCCAGCCACTAACCCACTGGGAATAGATTGGTCTGATGATAAAGCGATAGATGATATAGTATTATCTGGGGCAGATAAGATTGTATTGCCGGTAGATACAACCATAAGAGTACGTATTACTGCTAAGGATGTTTTACATAATTTCTACTTACCTCACTTTAGAGTAAAGATGGATGCTATTCCTGGATTACCGACTTATTTCATATTTGAGCCGATTACTACTACAAAGGAATTCCGTAAAAATCTAAAGAACTATCCTGAATGGAGACAACCATACGATCCGGAAGATCCAGAAAGTAAAGAGAGATGGGAAATGTTTGATTACGAGCTAGCATGTGCTGAGTTATGTGGTAAATCTCACTATGCCATGAAGCGTATAGTAGAAGTGGTAACAAGAGAAGAGTATAATGAATGGATCGCGGAGAAAAATACAAAGCCTTACTACCTAACTACCATCAGAGGAACAGAAAATGATCCTAGAAAGGGGCAACTTCTCGATGTTGAAAAAAGATTAAGAAATGTGGAGCTTACTTCTGAGTTTACTAAAGCAATGGAGTCAGAAACTTTAGAAGATAAAATAATTAATCTGAAGAATGTATTTTACAACACAGGATCAGCTAATCTAGATCAAAAGTCTCAATCAGAGCTTGATAAGTTATCACAATTATTAGCTCAGTTTCCTAGTGTAAATGCTGAACTCAGAGGTCATACGGATAATGTAGGTGATGATGCTTTAAATTTCTCTCTATCAGAGTCAAGAGCAAACAACGTGATGCAATATCTATTGAACAAAGGAGTAAATGCTGAGAGACTATCAAGAGTAGGGTTTGGGGAAACACTACCTATTGGAGAAAATGATAGTGCAGAAGGCAGAGAACAAAACAGAAGAACGGAACTTAGAATAATTTCTAACTCATTGTAAAGAATAAACCATGGCAGAAGTAGCACAAAAGTACGACACTGACGTAATGATCAAAGAGCATGGCTATGATGATCATTTTCATGACCATCACCACGGTGATAAATATCAATCTGGGTTCTTAGGACACTATGTGTTCTCTATGGATCATAAGATTATAGCTAGACAATTCCTTATTACAGGTATTATCTGGGCGATTATTGGCGCAGCAATGTCTATCGTATTCAGACTCCAACTTGGATTCCCTGAAGAAAGTATGGCGTGGTTAAAACCTATATTAGGTAAATGGATCACATTAAATGATGGAGTTGGAACATTAGCTCCTGAATTTTACTATGCACTAGTAACAATGCACGGTACCATATTGGTATTCTTTGTATTAACCGCTGGATTGAGTGGAACATTTAGTAACCTATTGATTCCATTACAGTTAGGAGCTAGAGATATGGCATCGCCATTCCTCAATATGTTATCATATTGGTTCTTCTTCTTCTCAGGTGTAATCATGATGTATTCACTATTTCTGAATACAGGACCATTCTCCGGAGGATGGACCGCATATCCTCCATTAAGCGCATTACCGCAGGCCTCTACAGGTTCTGGAGCAGGTATGACATTATGGTTAGTAAGTTTGACGCTATTCGTAGTATCAGTATTATTAGGAGGTATCAACTATGTAACTACGGTACTTAACCTTAGAACAAGAGGAATGTCGATGTGGAGAATGCCATTAACAATATGGGCTTTCTTCGTGACAGCTATATTAGGTATACTCTCATTCCCAGTATTAGTATCTGGATTCTTCATGTTGATGATGGATAGAGGACTAGGAACTTCATTCTTCCTCAATGAGATATTTATAGAAGGTCAAGCACTCGAACGTATCGGTGGAACACCAGTATTGTATCAGCACCTTTTCTGGTTCTTAGGTCACCCAGAGGTATATATTATTATACTTCCTGCGATGGGTCTATCATCTGAGGTACTTTCAGTGCACGCACGTAAGCCGATATTTGGTTATAGAGCGATGGTTTATTCGATCCTTGCAATTGGATTCTTATCATTCATAGTTTGGGCTCACCACATGTTTATGTCAGGTGTAAATCCATTCATCTCTAACTTCTTCGTAGTATTTACATTGATCATTGCAGTACCATCTGCCGTAAAAGTATTCAACTGGATTACTACATTATATGGAGCCAACATTAGATTAAATACACCAATGCTTTTCGCAATTGGATTCGTTTCGATGTTTATTTCTGGAGGTCTTACAGGTATATTCTTAGGTAACTCTACTATTGATATTCAGATGCACGATACATACTTCGTAGTAGCTCACTTCCATATTGTAATGGGAGTATCTGCATTCTTTGGTATGTTTGCAGGTATCTATCATTGGTATCCTAAGATGTTCAGTAGATTTATGAATGAGACACTCGGTAAGTTACACTTCTGGGGTACTATGATCGGAGCATATGCAATTTTCTGGCCTATGCACTACATCGGTATGGCAGGTGTACCAAGAAGATATTATAGCTTCCAATCTTTTGATTCATTCAAGCATTTTGCTGACATGAACAAATTCATAACAATAGCAGCTATCGTTGTATTCTTAATACAATTAGTATTCGTTATCAACTTCTTCTATTCTATATGGAGAGGGAAGAAAATGACAACACAAAATCCGTGGGGTGCTAACACTTTAGAGTGGACAACACCAATTGAGCCTATTCATGGTAACTGGCCAGGAAATCTTCCTACCGTACACAGATGGGCATATGATTATAATAAAGATGAAAGAGAATTTATACCTCAAGTAGTGCCGTTGGCAGAAGGAGAGGTAGGAGATCATTAATAAAAGGAAACTCCATACTAAATATTAGAAAAGGACTAAGTGAATAACACTAACAATACATATACGGAAGTAGCAGACATCAAGGTGTATACCAAGGTGGATGACTATACTATGTTAGTAAAGCTGAAGCTTAATCTATTTGTAGTATTTAGTTCTGTATTTGCATATTTTATCATAGCAGGTGGAGCTATCAATTGGTTTCATGTTATGTTATTGGCATTTGGAGGATTTCTAATTACCTCGGCGGCTAATACGCTTAATCAGGTTTTAGAAAAAGACTACGATAAGCTAATGACAAGAACAGCAAACAGACCTTTGGCTGCTGGTCGAATGAAAGTATCGGAGGCCGTTATATTTGCTGGTGTTACTACTATAATTGGGTTTATATTACTAGCGATGATCAACCCTTTGGTTGTATTGCTTTCGACCCTATCCTTGGTAAGCTATGCATTCCTATATACTCCGCTCAAGAGACACTCTACATTAGCTGTAGCGGTAGGAGCGATACCAGGAGCACTTCCGATAATGATCGGTGGAGTAGCAGCAGAAGGGCAGTTGACTTTGATGATATCATGTTTATTCTTTATTCAGTTTTTATGGCAGTTTCCCCATTTTTGGGCTATTGCATATTTAGCTTTTGAAGATTACCATGGAGCAGGATATAAGTTATTACCTGTTGACGCAGATGACAAGATCGATCCTAAATTAGGATTACATGCTTCGTTGTATGCGTTTTTAATTTTACCGTTTGTAGCGATGCTCTATATCACAGGAGATGCGTCCATATTAGCAACTATAGTTTCAGGCCTTATGGCACTGATTTATTTATATATGTCTGTAAAGTTTTATATCACTACAGAACGAAAAACAGCTTTAGGACTGATGTTCAGTTCGTTCATTTTTTTACCAGTAGTACTCATATCATATTGGGTGCTTTAAAAGTATAAATGGCAATGGAAGCAATAGTGGATAATAACGGAGACATCGTACGTAATAGGATCAACCCTCAGAAATTTGCCTTATGGGCAGGAATGGCGAGCATCTTGATGATGTTTATGGGTTGGACTAGTGCTTATATTATTAAACAAGCAGGAGGTAACTGGATCGATTATAGGATTCCAGATATTTTCTTTTTGAGTACAGGAGTAATTTTATTGAGTAGCATAACACTCCATACTTCATATAGATCTTTCATTAATGGTAATGAAGGTCGATACAAATCCTTACTAGTACTCACGGGTATACTTGGAATAGTATTCGTAGTGATGCAGTATTTGGGATGGTCGCATATGTTTAGTATCGGAATGGATATGAAGGCTAACCCTTCTGGAGCATTTTTTTACTTGATTACTGCAGCGCATGCTGCGCACGTTTTGGCAGGAGTTGCGGCGATATTTGTGGCTTGCTTCCATGCATTTGCGCTGAAGTATAAAGTAACTGACAAACGAAAAAACAGATTTGAATTAGTATTACATTATTGGCATTTCGTGGATATCCTTTGGGTATATCTCTTAGCCTTTTTGATACTAAGTAAATAATGAATATTGACTTAGTGTGATGGTACGCTTAAATGGAGCTTATCAATGCATCTAATGAAAATTGCAATAAAGATTAATATTTAAAGACAATGGCAACAGATACAACAGAACACGTAAAAGTTGATAGTGGAACTTGGGATGGTGGTAATCAACCTTTCAAGGCTAGCTATGGAAAGCTGATGATGTGGTATTTCCTTCTTTCAGATGCATTTACTTTCGCAGGCTTCCTTATTGCATATGGAGCACTTCGAATCAGTATGCCTTCATGGCCAGTACCGGATTTCGTATTCAGTATTCTTCCCTTTGAATTGGAGAAATTAATACCAGGTGGAGTAGCGCCATTGATTTTCGTAACCTTCATGACATTCGTTCTTCTATTTAGTTCTTATACTATGGTAAGGGCGGTACAAGAAGGACATCAAGAAAACCGTAAAGGTGTAGTGTACTGGATGATACTTACTATCATAGGTGGTGCAGCATTCTTAGGTTGTCAAGCTTGGGAGTGGAACACATTGATAGGTAAGGAGCACATGACGATATCTACTAATCCATTTGGTACACATACAGAAGCTGGAGTATATCTAGAGGGAGATGGTCATGGTATCAATGAAGGTGATACTTTCAAGCCAGGAGATTCATATCTAATTCACCAACATGGAGGTGAGTTTCATAGATTAAAATACAAAGTTACAGAAGGTGCAGGCGCTGATTCTGAAAAAGTACACCAAATGGAATTTGGACCTAAAGCATTCGGTGCATTATTCTATTTCATTACAGGATTCCATGGATTTCACGTATTCTCAGGAGTTGTATTCTTGATCATTATCATGGTTAATTCGTTCACTGGACTTTATGCTGAGCGTAAGAATGGGTATGAAATGGTGGAGAAGATTGGACTTTATTGGCACTTTGTCGATCTAGTATGGGTATTCGTATTCCTAGTTTTCTACTTACTCTAATAGAATCTTCGAATAGACTTATAATATCAACTTTAATAAAAAATACAATACAAATAATATACTTATGGGACATATGACATACGAACAGTCAAAAAGTGTTGCATTCAAGCTTATCATCGTACTTGCAATCATCACAGTGATTGAAGTGCTTATCGCACTAGTGGGTAAGGGATATATTGGTGGAATACATGCACCAGTTTGGGCAATGGCAATAGCGATGATCGCACTTAGTCTTTATAAAGCTTACAAGATCGTATACGAATTTATGCACCTAGGACATGAAGTTCCTGGTATGCTTAAATCTGTACTACTTCCAGTACTATTACTGGTATGGGCTATTATAGCATTCTTTTGGGAAGGTAATGATTGGAACGTACGTAGAACACAGATTGACAATTTTAATAAGAAAGAAATAGGATCAAATGCTCCAAATACTTTTGATATCAAGCAGTGGGAAGAAGAACCATTCGTATAATATCTAAAGTTATAAAATATCAGAAAGGCAATCTCATTCATTTGGGTTTGCCTTTCTTAGTTTTATAGAGAATATTGCAAAACCATGAAGAACCTATTTCCCTTTCGATCCTTATACTATTAACTTTGTATACTAATCATAGCTATGAAAAGATTAATTCCAATTCTCGTATTGTTCCTTATGTTTATCGTGTTACCTCTAGGGTCTTATTTATATCTAAGTAAAGGTGTAGATTATAGATTAGCTGCTTTGGAGATGGTAAAGCCTAAGGGTGAGTTGATAGATTTTAATTATTATGTAGATGGTGTTCCACGCAGTAGTAGATCATTGGATAATAAAACTGCTCTTATTCATATCAATGAAAATAGTCAGAATAGTAGGTACCTTGATATGATCTATGATCAATTCAAACAATCTCCTAACCTAGAACTGTTGCAGATAGTAAGTGATAGTCTAGTTTCTTCTGAAGAAGGATTTTCAAAAGTATACAGCCCTAGTTCCAAGGCTATAATGAACGCATACGAAGGAAAAGATATCTTACTTATAGATACGGCATTACAGGTACGAAGCTACTATGCTCTTAACGATAGCACGATCAATGAACTAGTAAGAGATATAGCAGTAATACTCCCGCTAAAGAAGAAATCATCCATCAAAATGACCGACAGATAATGAATAATACTCCAAATCCAGAATTAGGGAAGAAGCTTGATAAGCTGGCTTATGTTCTATCCGCAGTAGTAATCGCACTTGTCATCTTTATGAGAGGAGATAACAAACCAGAAGTAAGCTTTGATACAAGTATTTTACCTCCTATCAATGCTATTTTAAATACCTTCTGTGCTTTGTGTTTGATGATGGCCGTATTTTTTGTTAAGCGTAAGAATATAAAAATGCATCGGAGAATGATATTTGCGGCTATGGTATTCTCAATACTTTTTTTGCTCTGCTATGTACTATATCACTTCACGACATACGAGACTACATTTTGTAAGCAAGGCACTATACGGACGATCTATTTTATCGTTTTGATATCTCATATTATATTGGCTGGTTTATCTCTCCCATTTATACTTTTGACATTTATAAGAGGATATACTTTCCAAGTAGAAAAGCATAGAAAGATGGCCAAATGGGTTTATCCAGTATGGTTATATGTAGCGTTTACTGGCCCTGTAGTATATCTAATGTTAGCTCCGTGTTATCCTAAATAGAGACTATGAAATCGAAAATAATCATACTCGTACTGATACTAGTAATCCTACCACTGGGAATAGACCTAATCGCCCAATGTCCAATGTGTAGAATGGCGGCTGAGAGTAATCTAGACAATGGAGGAACTGAAGGACGTGGACTCAATACAGGTATACTCTACCTATTCTCTATGCCATATTTGATTGCTGGTGTATTAGGATTTATCTGGTGGAAAAACAAAATTAAAGATGTAGATGAATTAGTGAATTAATAACTTTTTTCGATGCTTTAGTTTCTTACATTATTCATTAGAATGGAAACCTATAAATAGTATAGGTAAGCTATAGTTGGCATTACTACGCCACGGTTTTTTTACCAAAATCTTAACGCATTAAGTAAGCATTTCAATAATCTATTTTCTCTGAAAGGCGTTATAACCAATATGAGAACATTCTTAATATCCATATTCTTCATATCATCTCTTAGTATACAGGCACAATGGACTGAGGTCAAATCATATGCTAAGTATGACGACCTGGCTAAAGAGTACAAGGATAGAGATGATGGGTATACTTATGTAGTCAACTATTGGGCAACTTGGTGTGGCCCTTGCGTAAAGGAACTTCCTTACTTCGAGCAACTACTCAAATCGTACAACACCGATAAAATTAGAGTGATACTCGTGAGTCTTGATTTCCCCAAGAAAATCGATTCTAAGCTTATACCTTTTCTCAATAAACATAACATCCAATCAGAAGTAGTTGTACTAGATGATCCTAAAAGTAATATTTGGATTGATAAAGTAGATCCTTCTTGGGAAGGTGCTATACCGGTAACGATAATATATAAAGGTAAGACGCGAGTCTTCTGGGATGGAGAGTTTGATGACTATTCAGATTTAAATAAACTATTCCTAACTATTCACAATTCCAACACAAAAAATTAAACTATGAATCAATTATTATTAGTGCTTTTTTCTTTTATCATGCCTTTTACACCTTCTACTGAATTGGGTGATCCATACACTATAGGTGATAAAGTTGAAGATTTTAATTTGAAGAGTGTAGACGGCAATATGTATTCTTTGGCTTCTGCTAAAGACGTAAAAGGGTACATCGTGGTATTTACATGTAATCACTGTCCTTATGCTGTGATGTATGAAGACAGAATGAATGAACTCAATGCATTTGCAAAGAAGAACAATTTCGCATTGTATGCTATTAACCCTAACGACCCTAATAAAGTGCCAGAAGATGGATATGCTGAGATGCAAGTAAGAGCTAAAGAAAAAGGCTTTGAGTTTCCATATCTAATGGATGAAGGACAAAAGGTATATCCAAAGTGGGGTGCGACTAAAACGCCTCATGCATACGTATTAGATGCTGATATGGTAATACAATATATAGGTTCTATCGATGATAGTCCAAGAGATGCGGCAGCAGTTACAGTAAACTATGTCGAAGCAGCAGCTGGTTCTATCTTGCATGGAGAAAAGCCAGCAATAACTAAAACAAAAGCGATTGGTTGCTCTATAAAGACCATGAAGTAGTCAGATAGACAATAGAACAATCATATTTGCTACCATTAGCAATCAAGCCCGACAATGTTTACCTTTGTTGGGCTTGGTTTTTTTTGGATCATGCATAACTAATGCCTTTTACGTTTTAAAGTGTCTTTAATTTAGGTGTTTCCGTTCAATACGTAACGGCATTATACCAAAATAATAAGTGACATTCTTCAGCAGAATTGGTATAACACAAACTATACACAGATGACTGTACGTACTCTAATATATCTATTCTCTTTTGCCATTATCATGGTTTCATGTAAGTCAGATCCATTGAGCGAGATGAAGAAAACGGAATTGATGAGTCATGGTTTTCCTATAGCAATGTATGTACCTGATGGAGCGACATTCAAAAAAACAGACTTTGGTGTGATGCAAGATCTAACGATCAAAGCTGGGGACAACTACTACGTGCAGATTTTTTCAAGTGACCTTTTGACGCTTGATATGAAGGTAGTCATGAATGAAAAATTAGCAGAGGCTAAGGCGCATAGGTTTTTCTCTAAGATCATATCGGAAGAAGAAGATGGGTTTATATTTGAGAAAAATATTGATGGTATAATTAATTATGATTTTAGATTCGTCAAGATCCAAGGTGATAAGGAATATGTATTCCAAACTGGGCTTTCAGGAAATTATACAGAAGAAGATGTAAAAGCAATGTATGCTTCAGTAAAATAATCCATTTTTCTATTGACCTAATCTAAATAGTTATGAGTAAAGAATTTAAAGAAATACATGCTCTTCGTCAAAATTATACACGAGATGAATTAGATAAAAGTCAGGTAGGAAATGATCCTATTCAGTTATTTAAGCAATGGTTTGAACAAGCACAAGACTCTGATATATTAGAGCCAAATGCGATGATACTCTCCACCGTGTCTGCAGATCTTAGATCACATGCAAGAACTGTATTATTAAAAGAGATTACTGAAAATGGATTTGTTTTCTATACCAACTATCAGAGTGCAAAGGCTATGGATATCGAACATAGTGCTTATGTATCTATTACTTTTTTATGGAAAGAACTACAGCGTCAAGTACGTATAGAGGGTAGAGCAGAGAAAATAACTATTGAGAGGTCAGAAACTTATTTTCATAGTAGACCTAGAGGAAGTCAATTAGGAGCTTGGGCAAGTCCACAGAGTGATATCATATTAGATAGATCAGTACTTCAAGATAATTTGAAAGCTTTAGAAGATAAATATCCAGAAGGGCAACCTATACCGGTTCCACCACACTGGGGAGGCTACGAAATCAAAACTGATTTTATAGAGTTTTGGCAAGGAAGACCAAGTCGATTGCACGATCGTATTGCATTTACATCTACAGAAGATAGTTGGAATGTAGTAAGGTTGGCGCCTTAGTGGATAAAATTGAAAGCAAAATCCGTGAAAATAATATCAAAAATATTGCTTTACTCGAGTCTAATTATATTGAACTGGGGATGTAAAATACCCCATGAAAATGGTTTTTCGAAAAACTGAAAGTGAATTACAAAAATTTATTGGCGGTATTAACAATCTCGAGGAAGCCTTATTAATTGCCAAAATTAATGGCCTTTGGTTTGATCCAGAAAATATGAAAGGTGGCTCTTATAGAAAAGAGTTAAATGGTTATTCTCTTTATCTAATGAAATGGGAGAAATGTCCTGAAACAAAAGAATCTTTTAAAGTTTTCATTGACTCCAAAGGGCACGTGACTAAAGAAAACAATGGGATTTACTTTAGATCAGGAGAATGTTACTCACATTGATATCAGATTGTCTTCATAAAAAAGAAGATCTACATCTTAAACTGCGACTCATAGCAACCCATATCTGGGACACTACTTCTCATTCTTCCGAGTAGATCATCATTAATACCATTTATAGATATTGACTTGCTTTCTGCTATAGATAGAGAATCTAATTCAAAGTTGTTTTCGTCAGTATCCACAAACAAAGGATCTGTTCCATTGAAGTTGATACAGTTATTACAATTGTCAAAGAAATCTGGACGAGTCTCTAGGTATTCATCTATTCTGATTAGTGTATTATTGATAGTGAAATCCACAGTGACGAGATCGGCACCTTCAAATTCATCGATCAATATTTCATCTCTAGATGATCCTGCAAGGATACTATTAGATATAGTAGTCATTAAAGGATTTGATCTTATCTCACCTAAGCATAATGGATCTGTACACAGATAGTTTTCCATTCTTAGCGCTTCGGCTGGAACACCATAAGAAGCCACAGTTGTATAATTCATATTATATTGTCCACCATATCTCCAGTATACACCATAGCTACCTACCGAGTATATGAGACTATTACTCACATTAGCACTGGAGTGACTACCGAATAATCCTATCGAAGATGAATTAATTAACTGCGAATGATCGATTTCTACATGTGAAGAAGAATCGGCTAATATGCCATAGATACCATTTTTGATGGTCGTATGGGAGAATGTGTTGCCAACAGAATTATTAGTGAGAAGAATACCAAACCACTGTCCAGAGACATCAGCAAATTCTGGTTCTAATCTATCTCCTTGTATAGTGATAGGATTATTTACCGTGCCATTGGCCTTAATAGATCCGCCGTTGAGTGTAACGATTCTTCCTGGGTTATAGCTCAAACTATCGCCGATTACTAATCCTCCATGTACATAGACATTAGTACCTGCCTCCATTATCAAATCGCACTGATCGATAGCCATGATTCCATAGATAACATAAGGCTTGGGATCATTCCATATAACTTCACTTAACTCGTTACAGATATCTTCTATGGCAGTGATATCCCTTTCACCAAATACATAATTGGCGTTTTGTCCAAAAGATTCTAGCTGCACGATATCTTGATCATTGCCGCCGGTTATAATTACTTGATCTTCTACCACGAATGGACTTATAGATAAGGGTTGGTCTGGATCGATAAATACTTCAACAAAAACATATAGGCTATCATCGGCTTGGATAGTCACATCGTTGATCTCTGGACCGGTAATGCCATCTGCATTGATTCTATAAAACGAAGAAGCACCTCCTTGTAGTTTGATATCTACAGCTACAGCTTTGTTTTTACTATTGTATAGTTTAAAGCTACGAGTTGCACTTCCCACCTCAGTAAATACGGTGTCAAACATTATTGTATCTCTAGAAGTAGTAATCTCTATATCATCACCCATATATACTTCTTCTCTCGCACAGCTGTAGAGGAGAGATGCAAGTACAAATAGCAAAGCAATCTTAAAAGGAGAAATAGTCATATTCATATAAGGTATTTAACGGCCCATAGACCACTTTTATTAGTTGAAAACAACAATTTGAATAGTCTTTGGCAGACATTTTCAAAGAGTTTGAATCGACTAGTTGCAAATCTAATAATAATGAAGATTTAGAGTAGTGCTTTTAGTAAGCTCATTGTCCGAAAGACAACATCAATTACCGTCTACAAAATGCTACTTTTGCAATCGCTACTATAAAAGTGTAATAATTGAAAACCTCCATGAATAAAAGTCAAGCTATCATTGACGTCATCATACCTGCATACAATGAGGAAAGCTCTATTGGAAAAGTCATAGCTGACTTACCAAAAGAGATGCTAAGGCATATTATAGTTTGTGATAATGCTAGTACAGACAATACTGCTCAAGTAGCATTAGATGCAGGAGCTATAGTAGTACCTGCTCCTAAAAAAGGATACGGTAGTGCATGTTTGCAAGGGATAGCATATGTTAAGTCTCGTGAACAAACGCCAGATATTGTAGTCTTTATAGACGGAGATTATTCTGATTATCCCAGTCAACTAACTGAAGTGGTACAACCTATTTTGGATCGAGATATGGATATGGTGATCGGTAGTAGAGCTACAGGTGATATGGAAGCAGGGGCGATGATGCCACAGCAGATCTTTGGTAACTGGTTGGCCACTAACCTTATTAAGCTTATTTATAATTATCAGTTTACTGACCTTGGTCCTTTTAGAGCTATCAAATGGGATAAGTTAGTAGAGATCGATATGCAAGACGAAGATTTTGGGTGGACAGTAGAGATGCAAGTCAAAGCTGCGAAGTTCAAATTCAAAACTTCTGAGGTGCCAGTGAAATACCGAAAGAGAATAGGGAAATCGAAAGTGTCAGGGACCATAAAGGGGACTTTATTAGCTGGTCACAAGATATTATGGACAATTTTTAAGTTAATGTAACTACATGGCAACCATCGCATACATATTATTAGGACTTTACGTAGTAGCATTAATTTACATTATGGTATTCTGCTTGATGCAGTTTCACCTCTTATATCACTACCGTCAAAACGCGGAAGTGAGCCAAGCCAATTTTTCTGACACTAAGGATGAAGATTTACCTTTTGTAACTATCCAATTACCAATATTCAATGAGCTATACGTAGTAGAACGTCTCATTGATAACATAGCAAAATTTGATTATCCCAAAGATAAGTACGAAATCCATATTTTAGATGACTCTACCGATGAGACAGTACAAATCGCACTTGCTAAAGTAGAAGAGTACAAAGCCAAAGGATATAATATAGAACATATTACCAGATCTAATAGGGTAGGATACAAAGCTGGAGCTCTTAAAGAAGGTACTAAATTTGCCAATGGTGAATTCTTAGCCATCTTTGATGCAGACTTCTTACCTAATCCTGATTTTCTTCGTCAAACGATCCCTCATTTTGTGGATGAGAAGGTAGGCGTAGTGCAGACTAGATGGGAACATATCAATGAGGACTATTCTCTCATAACACGCTTACAAGCTTTTCAGCTGAATGTTCACTTTACCGTAGAGCAGATGGGTAGATACAATGCTGATTATCTACTTCAGTTTAATGGTACAGCGGGTGTATGGAGAAAAGAGTGTATAGCAGATGCCGGCGGCTGGGAAGCGGATACGCTTACAGAAGATTTAGACCTAAGTTATAGAGCACAATTCAAAGGATGGAAAATTACTTTCCTTGAGGATATTACTAGTCCAGCAGAACTACCTGCAGAAATGAATGGACTGAAGTCGCAACAGCATAGATGGATGAAAGGAGGAGCAGAGACTGCTGTGAAATTGTTACCTAAAGTATGGAAGTCTAATATTTCTTTGGGACAGAAAATTCATGCTACATCACACTTACTATCGAGTTCGATATTTCTATTCGTTTTCTTCATCGGAGTATCTAGCGTACCGTTAGTATTTATGCTCAAGGGCATCAATTTCGATCTAGATTACCTCGGTGTTTTTCTTATATCACTATTGACGATCATAGTAGTATACTACAATGCTAATGTTAGAAAAGCTTGGGAAGATGGACTTACGGTAAAGAATTTCTTCAAATTCATATTTTTGTTTCCAGTGTTCCTAGCCCTAAGTATGGGTCTTTCTTTCCATAATAGTATCGCCGTAATACAAGGTTTGATGGGTAAAAAATCCCCTTTCGTGCGTACACCGAAGTTTAATATAAAAGGATTGACAGATAAGTTTGCCAAGGATAAGTATCACTTCAAAGGAATCAATAAAGTTACGATCTTCGAAGGTCTATTGGCGATTTACTTCACGATGGCTATCGTAGGAGCTATTATGGTAGAGAATACTTCATTTATAATATTTCATGCACTTCTAGCTTTCGGGTACAGTACTATTTTCTTTTTCTCGATCAAGCATAGCAACGCGAGGTGATACTCAAAGAGCATACCGGAGCTTTCGCATCTGTATTATTGATTTGGTTCGTTGCGATTCTTTTTTTGCAAACCGTACCTGCACAAGCAGACTTTCATCTACTGACTATTGGATTTCCTTTAGCATTTGCCACTTACTTGTTAATAATAAGGACTAAGCCCGAAGGGAAGAAATTGCATTTGTTGATCTTCGTCGGAATCGGAGTTAGGGTTGCAAGTGTTTTTTGGTTTCCTCAGCTATCTGATGATATATATCGATTTATTTGGGACGGCCGCATCACGCATCACGGAATGCAACCTTATGCCTATTTGCCTATAGATATTGTAAACCAATTGCCCTCTTTGGCGGAAGGTGATATTTTATCTAAGATGAATTCTCCAGAGTACTATACAGTGTATCCTCCTGTGAGCCAAATGGTGTTTTACCTAAGCAGTTGGTTAGGTTTGAATCTTGGGGTTTCATCTATTTTGATGAAAATCATATTCTTAATAGCCGAATTAACTACACTTTCTTTTTCGCTAAAGATCCTTTCCAAGCAGAAACAATCTCCCACTTTAATCTTGATTTACTGGCTCAATCCTCTCATTATCATTGAAGGGATAGGTAATCTTCATTTTGAGATCGTTATGATTGCCTTTCTAGCCGCAGCGATATACTATTGGACGATTGAGAGACATTATCGAGCTATGATACTCTTAGCTCTTTCTGTTGGGTCCAAGCTACTCAGTTTGCTGATCTTACCTTATTTACTTTGGCAGATAAGGTGGAGGAAAGGAATTAAGGTTTTAGCCTTTTTCGTTTTGATGAGCTTATTAGTTTTTAGTCCATTGCTTTTAGGACTTAACTATACAGAGTTTTTATCTAGTATTGATTTGTACTTTAGAAAATTTGAATTTAATGCCGGACCCTATTATGTATTAAGATGGTTAGGTTTTAAAGCTTCAGGGTTCAATCTTATTGCTTATATCGGACCTTTATTAGGGATTTCTTTTATTATCATTTCAATGTGGATCGCTATTAAGGAAAAGTGTAAAGATCCAATTACCTATCTCTATGTGATAATGATAATATATCTATTACTGGCAACGACAGTGCATCCTTGGTATCTAAGTATACCGCTTTTTTGCAGCGTATTCATTAGATCGAGAGTAGCTGTTGTTTGGTCCTGTCTTATATGGCTGACTTATATCAATTACAGTTATGTTGAATATTATGAAAACCTATATATAGTGGCTCTAGAGTATATCAGTTTGGGGGTATTCATAGTTTATGAAAAGAAAAATGGCAGCAACTCACTTATTCTAGATAAGGATGAAAGGACTATAATATCTTAGTTATTCTATTAAAAGCTCTTCGTTGCATGGCTTCAAAAGGATTTACCAATAAATGGGTAGTCAAGTCATTAGAACAACATTATTGGATAAAAAAAGTAATTTTTTTAGAATATTAACTTATCAAATTCGTGCTTAGGATTCAAAAGTTCTAATTTACATCATAATCAACCTGTTACCTTTTTGTTATATCGCCAAACATATTGTCTTGTAGCCATTCTACTTGGATGCTATGCGTTTTGCTTTGCTCAACAAGAGCAACAAAACAGTCAATTTATGTTTACTAAGTACAGAATGAATCCGGCCTATGCAGGTTTAGATTATTCGCTTAGTGTAGATGCTCTTATACGATCGCAGTACACAGGTATCCCTGGTCAACCCATGACACAATACCTATCTGCACATGTACCCGCCTATATTTTGAGTGGTGCAATTGGGGTAGAACTATACCGAGCGACTGAAGGCTCGTTAGTTCACAATTCGATTACGGGTTCATATAATTATGTTTACAATTTACCTTTTGGATTTTTATCAGGAGGACTAAGAGCTGGATTTCTCCAAACTAGTGTGGATGGAGAAAGCCTAAGAACATCATCAGGTGATTATGAGCCTAATACTATTTTTCATAACGATCCTATACTAATTAATTCTACCTTTAGTGGTATAGCCCCAATTTGGGAGGTAGGAGTCTATTTGTTTATGGGAGATCCTCAGTTTGGAGTTTCTATATCAAGGACTCCATCTATTAAGCAAAGTATAGGAAGTGCTGAGATTGGTTTGGTTACGCATCTTGATTTATATAGTCAGTATAGATTTAGATATAATGACGAGTTACATTTTATATCAGCGATCTTACTGAAATCAGATTTTAACGTGTTACAATCTGATATTTCTCTGCTTGCTGAGATAAATGGCAATGTTTTTGGTGGAGTAGGGTTACGGGGTTATAATTCTAATTCTTTAGATGCTATTGCAATTACAGCAGGAATGAACCTTGGAAGACACTATCGATTATCTTATAGTTATGATATTGGTCTTTCAGAATTAAAAAGAGTAAATGAAGGGTCTCATGAGATTCTTCTTAATTATAATTTAAAGAAAATGATTGGTTTAGGAAATACTCCAAAAGTGGAATATAATTCAAGAAATTTATAAATTTCAATCATATTATTGTTAAGAATAATATGTCAAAAAAATAGTTTCTTTCAACAAAATATTGAGCAAAAAATACCGTTATCACTTGACTAACGATACTTTATGTTCATTTCAAACCTTATTCTGGTCAATTTTTTTTGAAAATTCGCGTACAAGACTATCTTTACGCGTCTTATACGACGAATTTGTATAAATCAGGTTAAATCGCTTTACTACATGAAAAGAATAACGCATTCCGTTTTAGGAATTTTTTCGCTAATGATGATTATGTCATCATGTAGCACACAAGAGACAGGTCAACTGACAGGAGCCCCTAACAGACCAAACTGGACTGGATTTAATCCATACGGTATGGTTTATGTGCCTTCAGGTAATGCCCACATCGGTCAAAGTGATCAGGATATGTTTAGTACTTATACCCAAAGACCTAAATCTATCTCTGTCCAAGGATTCTTCATGGATGATACAGAGATCACTAATAACGAATACAGACAGTTCGTATATTGGGTAAAAGATTCTATAGCTCACACCATCATGGGAGACTTCATTGAAGATGACTATGGAAATGAAAGAATCGATTGGGAATACGAAATCGATTATACTTCAGAAGACTTTGATGAAATGTATTACCAAGGTGATATGGCCTTTGATGGCAAAAGAGAATTCGAAGTAGAAAAGTTTATCTACAAATACCAATGGCTGGATTGGAAAGCGGCAGCAAGTGGTGAGAGTAGATCAACACTAATCAGAGACGAAGAAGCAGCTATCTATCCAGATACTCTTTGTTTTATTAGAGATTTCTCATACTCATATAATGAGCCAATGACAAGAAACTATTTCTCTCACCCTGCATTTGACGATTACCCAGTAGTAGGTGTCAATTGGAAACAAGCGAAGGCATTCTGTCATTGGAGAACTCAACTTTGGAATTCTTCTAGAGGAGAAAATGAACCAAACACAGAAAACTTTAGATTGCCAACAGAAGTAGAGTGGGAACACGCTGCCAGAGGTGGTCACGATCTTGCTCCTTATCCATGGGGTGGATACTACCCAAGAAACGCTAAAGGATGTCTTTTAGCTAACTTTAAACCAGGTAGAGGTAATTACCCAGAAGATGGTGGATTTTATACCGTAAAAGCAGATGCATACTTCCCTAACGATTACGGTCTTTACTGTATGGCAGGTAATGTTTCAGAGTGGACAGAAGATGCATTCCATGAAAACGCTTATACTCATACACACGATATGAACTCAAACTACAGTTATGTAGCTGAAGATGATGATCCAGATGTATACAAGCGAAAAGTAATCAGAGGTGGATCATGGAAAGATATCGCTTACTACCTTAATACAGGTACTAGACATTGGGAATTCCAAGATACTACTAAGAGTTACATCGGATTTAGATGTGCTGTTACATTCTTAGGAAGATCAGTTAACGACTTCTAGTCTAATCAAATATATAAAATGGCATCGAACGAGTTATGCAACTAGCTCCTTCGATGCTCTTATATTATCGCCCTTTTAATTTTTCAAACTACTATCGTCATCATTTAATTAAGACTTCTGCTTGTAGTAAGCATAGTCTATTAAGTGCGTGATCATTAGACTCTTGCAATTATCAACGGCGATAACGTTTATCAAGATTGAACAATATATGCCTACAAGGCAGCGTTAAAAATATACTTATTAACTAACCGTATAAATTTTTTTTACAATGAGTTTTATCAAATCAAAAGGCTTTAAATATTTCAAGAACCTTGTAATTGGAGTTGGAGCAGCTGTCGTAATGGTCGGTGCACTTATGAAGATTACATCACACCCAATGGGTAACTTGTTCATTACAATTGGACTACTTACTGAAGCAGGGCTATTCTTAATGTTAGGATTACTTCCACCTGAAAAAGATTACTACTGGGAGAAATTATACCCAGGACTAGATGCATATAACGCAAGTATATCACCACTTTCAGCAGGAGGAGGAGCAGGAGCTTCAAGACCTCTTAACGCAGATGCAGTAGAAAACAACCTTGGTGGTATGTTAAACGAACTACAAGTAATGTCTAAGAGTATGGGATCTCTAAAAGCATTACAAGAAGTAGATTTTTCTGAGACTTCAGAGCAACTTAAGTCTATGCATAACTTCTATTCACGTATGACAGAAGCAATGTCAACTCTTAATGATACAGTAGAGGATACTAAACTTTACAAAGAACAGCTTACTTCTCTTAACAAGAACTTAGGCTCACTGAATGGAGTATATGGAAATGTACTTTCTGCATTCAACGTAAACACTGGTGGAGGAAAGAAGTAATAATTTACTTCAATTCAAACTAGTATTAGAAACCCTATTGATAATTATTAAATAAACATATATATGTCAATTCCTAAGGAACCCAGGCAACTGATGATTAACATCATGTATCTGGTATTGACCGCTCTGCTTGCACTTAACGTATCTGCAGAGATATTTAACGCGTTCGAAATGGTGGACGAAGGGCTTACAACAGCCAATGCTTCACTTGACGAAGCAAACAGTACTAAGCCACAATTAATTATAGATGCTGCAAAAAAGAAAGCTTCGCTTTCAGTTTATGCAGATAAGTTACCAGGACTTCGATCTCTTTCAAAAGAGGCTTCAGATTATATTGATGGTATAGTTGATCAATTGATAGATGCATCAGGAGATAACAATGGAGCTGTAGATGATGGTGATTACGTAATGGTTCTTGATAAAAGAGAATTAAAAGGTAAGAAAAGTTATGATGGTACTACACGTATGATGGTAGACGACGGCAAAGGAATGGAGCTGAAGGCTAAAATCATGGAGTACAAAGAAAAATTCTTAGAATTTGTTGATGAAGATCAAAAAGTTAAAATTAGAGGCGAATTGCCTTTAAATATAGATGAAGTAGCTTGGACTAAGTCTCCTAATAAGAAGAAAGATTGGGCGGATTTCACTTTCGGTCACATGCCATTAGGTGCTACTATGCCGATCTTCACTAAATTCAAAAATGATATTAAAGCTTCTGAAGCTGCTGTACTTAATCACCTTGCTGAGAAAGTAGGTGTTGGTGGAGCAACAGTCGTTCTTGATAAATTTACAGTAGTATCTGCTCCTAAGAAATCTTATATCATTAAGGGAGAAAAATTCTCAACTGATGTATTCTTATCTGCATCTGCGGGTAAAGATTCTCAAACTGGATTATCTATCTCTGTAAATGGTAAAGGCCTTCGTGCTGATGGAGATGGTGTAGCAAAGTATGAAACTACAGCTAATGGATTAGGTGTGAAGAAATACAATGCAGCTATTACAGTAACTGATCCAGTAACGGGTGATAAGAAGACTTACAAAAAGGAGTTTGAATACGAAGTAGGTCAAAGATCTGTTACAGTTTCTCCTCTTAAGATGAATGTATTTTACATTGGTGTAGACAATCCAGTTGCAGTATCTGCAGCAGGTGTTAACTCTACTGAAGTAAAAGTAAGTATGAGTGGCGCAGGTGGTGGTACTATCAATAAATCTGGAGGAAACTACAGTGTGAAAGTTACTAAGCCTACTAAGAAAGGTGAATTTGCTTATATCAATGTAACTGCTCCAGGCTTAACTGCTAAGAGCGAGTTCAGAGTAAAGCGTATTCCAGATCCAGTAGCTAAGTTATCTAAGAGTAGAGGTGGTGCAATGCCTGCAGGTGAGTTTAAGGCTCAGCAAGGTGTTCGTCCAGATCTTCAAGGATTTGATTTCGATGCTAAATGTACAGTTACAGAGTTTGTAGTAGTACGTGTACCAAAGAGACAGGATCCTGAACCAGCACGTAACAGTGGTGGTAAATTTGCTGGAAAGACTACGGGTATTATCAAGAAAGCAACTGCTGGAGATAAGTACTTCTTTGAAAATATTAAGTGTAAGTGTCCTGGTGATGCTGCTGCACGTAATATTGGACAGATGGTATTTAACATCAAGTAATAAGCCCAGTATATTAAGCAAACTGATTTTAATTAATTCATAATATATTAAGATGAAGACTATCAATTTATTTCTAACTCTGCTATTCGTTGGATGTGTGACATTCCTAAATGCCCAAGGCGGCGCTGAAGAGATTATCACAGAATCAAGCGAACCATCAGAAGATATGTATGTAGATGATATCGTATCAAAACGATTAATTGTTGAAAACAGAGTACTTCCATATGAGCCAATCAGAGAAGCTGATTTAGCATGGCAAAAAAGAGTTTGGAGAGTATTAGATACTCGTGAAAAAATGAATTTACCATTTAGATACCCTGAGAAGCCACTATTTAGTGTTTTCAGAGAGATGATCGAAAATGGTGATATCACAGTATTTGAAGATGAGAAATTTTCTACCCCACTTACAGCTGAGGAAGTAGAGAAATCTCTAAATAGAATTGATACTTCTGTAATCTTTGACTACGATACGTATGAAGAAAAAGTACAGGTAGTAAAAAGTGAAATCAGTTGGGAAGATATCAACAGATTTAGAGTAAAGGAAATGTGGTTCTTTGATGAAGAGTCATCAAGATTAAAAGTTAGAATTTTAGGAATAGCTCCTGAAAGAGACGTTTATGATGATGAAACTCAAGAATTTAAGTACTCATTACCATTATTTTGGATTTATTATCCTGAAGCTAGAGATTACTTATCTAAGCATAGAGTATTTAATGAAAACAATGATATGGCCCCAATGACTTGGTCTGATTTGTTCGAATCAAGATTCTTTGCAAGTGTAATCTACAAATCATCCAATGTACTTGACCTTAGGGTTAAAGATATGTTTGATCCTGCAAAGGAGAGTTCTAAAATTGATATCCTTTTAGAATCTAAGAAGATAAAATCAGAGTTGTTCAACTTCGAGCATGATCTCTGGACTTACTAAGCAAGACGCTAGTAAAGTTTAATCATATATTAAGAGCCTGATCACATTGTGATCAGGCTCTTTTTTGTAAGTCAATAAATTAGTTGTAACGAATTTTTATAAAGCCCGTCTATGCTGAAATTACTAATCCATCATAAGCCACATGGACATGGTCCGGTAACTCTAATGAAATGTTGTCATGACTTCCCATCAGATGACTGAGATGGGTGAGATATCCAGTCTTTGCACCTATTGTTTCGATAAAATTTAGAGCCTTCTCCAATGTGAAATGTGAATGATGTTCTTTTCTCTGGAGAGCATTGACCACTACAATTTCTAGATTAGAAAGCTTCTTCATCTGCTCTTCGGATATGGATGATGCATCAGTTATGTATGCTATGTTTCCAAATCGATATCCGAGTATAGGCAAATTACCATGCATAACTCCAATCGGCGTTACTGTAATATGCTCTATTTTGAAACTTTCGGTATCTTGGTGTATAGCATGGGTATCTATCTGAGCGACACCAGGATATACAGAATCACCAAACATATAAGAGAATCGAAGTTTGATTTCATCAAGTACTCGGACTAAACCATAAGTAGGGATGTTAGATCTTCTACGGAAGTATAATGGTCTAATATCATCAAGACCTATTACGTGATCATTGTGCTCATGAGTATAAAGGATGGCATCTATATCTAAAATAGAGTTATTGAGCATTTGTTGACGTAGGTCTGGTCCAGTATCGATAAGTAAAGAAGTATCGTTTTGAGTAATTATCACGGAGCTTCTTAGACGGTTGTCTTTGGAATTTTGAGATAGACATACATCGCAATCACAACCTATAGTAGGTATGCCTTGAGATGTTCCAGTACCAAGAAAAGTGAGTTTCAAAATGGCAGATCATGTGATGATCTACTAATATAGCAATATAATGATTGAATATTGATCTTAAGCTACATGAGCTTGATACTCCTCACTCTTCAATATTGCTTTATAAAGACTTCTAGATGAAATAGACATGGCATTATCCATTACTATAATAGTCGATAAAATGTCAAGAAGACAATTGATTCTAGCTTCTGTATCAAAAAATTTATTGATTACTGCTATTTTACGTGCCTGTACGACACAGTAGCCTGACTGAAAATTACCTTTTTCATATCTGATAGTATACTCTTGCTCCTTAAATAGCAGTTCTAACTTCTGAAGATTTGATTTGGTATATTTTACCATATATTTAACGGCTTATTGAATTTTTTAATTCTGGTGGTAAGGTATGGAAAAGGGAATCATATTATTTAATAATTGATATAAATAATTTCAATATGTTCTTGTGTAATATAATCAGTAGAAACAGTTTTTACAGATCAATATCATTCGTGGTTGCATTCTTCTTGTTGAATTGTGCTTCCTCAGCTCAAAAATTTAGTGGTACTGCGATAGTAGGGGCAAATGTAAGCCAGATAGATGGTGATAATTTGTTTGGCTGGGATAAGATTGGTATCAATGGAGGGATGAGGCTAGGATATACGATTGCGAATAAAACTAATTTGGCAATTGAGTTTTTGTATAGCCAGAGAGGATCCGCTCCCAGTATTGCTTCAGGTAGCAGTTTTGGCTCTATTGACCTCAAATACATTGAGATTCCAGTATTAGTCGAGTACAACGATTGGTACTTAGAGGATGAAGATTATTACAAGATAGGGGCCGAAGCGGGTTTCTCTTATGGAAATCTATTTAGCGTAACTAGTTCTAATGCGGTTAATCCTGTAGGATTGGATGGGTACAAAAAAAATGATATTAGCTTTACAATTGGAGCTCGCTATTCTTTTACAAAAAATATAGCAGGAGTTTTTAGATATTCACAGTCGATAGGGACTATTAATTCTAATGCATCAGGAGATTTAGATGGACAAATAAGTCGATGGATGAGTTTTAGGATTCATTATTCTTTCTAGAGTACCGAAAAAGGATTATAATTAAATTAAAATACGTTAGATGAGAAATATTTACTTCGTTGCCATTCTAGTTGCAATATTGTGTTCTTGTAAGAATGAAAATACTAATAAAGGATCCAATCCTACCAATAGTAAAGAAGTCCAAGTATCAAATAAGCCAAGTGCAAGTATTTCTGGTGTGAGCTATCCAAGTATTCCAGAAAGCATCATTAAGAGCCTTGCTGCTAATTGTGATTATATAGATTATATATTCTACAATTTACCGATTAGCATTAGTCAAGATAACAGTGAGGCTATTTTGTCTAATATTAATTTTATCTCAAGAGAAACTCCTACAAGCATACCTGTCGCTTGTAAGTCAATGGGTAGAAAGTCCTTTCAAAAGGATGGTGAAATCATGCTAGAAGCAGATATATACATCAATGTAGAGGAGCAATGTTTCTTCTATGTATTCTATCAAAATGGTAAGAAAACATACGCTAATCTTATGACTCCAGAGGCTATAAACTTCTACTATAATATATTTAATCAGACAGGAGCCAAAAAATGATTTTTGAGGACAAATTGGCAATTATAGATATGGGAACAAATACTTTCCATCTATTGCTAGTCGAAAAGTCGAATTGTAAAATTGGATTCAAAGAAATCCATAGAGATAGACATTATGTACTGTTAGCTGATGGAGGATTAGGTACCATATCAGACATTGCGATTCACAGAGCAAAATTAGCGGTGGATTCTTTCAAAACGGTATTAAGTCTTTATGATAACATCAAATTGGTTATAGTGGGCACCGAAGCACTACGAGTAGCTTCAAATGGTGATATTATCAATTCATATGTAGAGAAGCAACTCGGAATACTACCAATGATTATAAGTGGAGCTAGAGAAGCGGAGCTTATTTATAAAGGAAATAATCTGGTAGTTCAAAGTAAATTATCTCCTTACCTTATCATGGATATTGGAGGGGGTAGTACGGAATTTATTTTAGCGGATGAAGCAGGAATTATATTTAGTGAGAGTTACCCATTAGGGGTAACTAAGATGTATAATTCCTTTAATGATAATGATCCGATCTCATTAGAAGCAGTAATTAATATTGAATGCCATTTGGAGCAAGTACTATTAAAGCTTACAGAGACAATGAAAGATTATAATCTTAGGATGCTAGTAGGTGCCTCTGGATCATTTGAGGTCTTATCTGAAGCATTGACAGGAAATCTACCACATAAAGAAATAGTAAATATTACACTTTCAGATTTCGCAAGGTTATCTACAAAGGTTATATCTTCTACGTTGGATGAAAGAAGAGAAATAAAGGGCATTCCTGAAAATCGTCTAAAGCTCATTCAGGTTGCATTCATTATGATGAGAAAAATTATAGATATGTATACGCCGGAACTAATCGGAGTATCTCCATTTGCAATAAAGGAAGGCTTAATAAGCGAGTACTTAACTTCACAAGTTTAGACTAATCTAACTTTTTGGTTTGATAGCGCAAAATATTTTATAGTTTTGCAGTATGCAAGAACTTTTTAACACATTGACTGAGCCATTTGCGATCCGAGCTATTTTAGCCTGTTCTATGGTGGGTGTAATGTGTGGTATTATAGGTTGCTTTATCGTTTTGAGAAATATGTCGCTCATAGGTGACGCTCTATCTCATGCTATACTTCCAGGTATTTTTATTTCTTTTATTTTTTTGGGATACAGTACGATAGGATTCTTTGTTGGCTCAGTACTCGCTGGTATATTATCTGCTTTTCTCATTACATGGATTCAGCATAATGTCAAGACTAAAAATGATGCTTCTATCGGAATAGTGTTCACAGTAATGTTTTCCCTAGGTGTAATAGGAATCTCTTGGCTCAATAGCGAAAAGGGTGCTCATCTAGATCTTGGAGACTTCTTATTCGGTAATGCTTTGGGAGTGTCTAATGAAGACCTTATTCTTACCGCAATAGTAATGCTCTACACTATCGTGAGTGTTACCTTATTTTATAGATATCTTTTTATTACGACTTTTCAACCAACGATTGCGTCTACCATGGGTATCTCGGTTAAGATGGTTCATTATTTTTTGATGCTTTTACTTTCATTTGCTGTCGTAGCTGCTTTGAGAACAGTGGGAGTCATTTTGGTAGTTGCCATGTTAATTACACCTTCATCCACAGCATTATTATTGTCCAATAGGCTCAAAGTAGTGATTGTTATCTCCGCATGCTTAGGCCTAATCTCTGCAATATTGGGTATGACATTATCCATATTGTGGAACACTCCACCAGGTCCTATGATGGTAGTCGTAGCTACTTTGTTTTATGCTTTGGCTGTATTGTTCTCATTCGAAAAGGGATTACTACCAAGAGCGATAAGAAGATATAAACAATCACAAAAAATCGAGAGAGAGGATATTATCAAATACGCATTCAAATTTTTTGAGAAGAAAAAATTAAATGTTGTAGAAATTCAACAATACTTAGGTCTAAAAGAAAACCTAGTAAAATCACATTTGGATTATCTCAAAAAAAATGGACTGATTTCTACAGAAGAAGGAATTGGACTTACTTACAAAGGCAAACAGAAAGCCGAAAGTTTGGTTAGAGCTCATAGATTATGGGAATCATACCAAGTAGATAGTATGGGCTTATCGGAGGGTCAGATACACGAAGAGGCAGAAATATTTGAACATCATCTATCTGAAGAGATATTAGATCAAGTAGATAAAAAACTTGGATTCCCTTCGATGGATCCCCATGGATCACCAATACCTCCAAAGCGCATCGCACCTAATAGACCTTTACTCAATATCAAGATTGGAACCAAGGCTATCATCGCTAAAGATCAAATAAATGATCAAATAGAAAGCGAATTATGGGAATTAGGACTTTTGCCAGATAGCGCTATTACTCTAGTCAAAATAGAAAAGGATGTAATTAGAGTAAAATATCAGGGTAGACCTTTAGTGATTCCAGCTCAATTGGCAGGATTAATTAATACAGAACGTTAGTCATCAGTCTCAGTCATCAGTTTCAGTCAACAGGCATTAGGCAACACAGTCATCAGGCAATAGGTAACAGGCAATACAATATTCTTCCGGTAATTATTCTCATCATTTCGAACTAGTCTTTAGACTGCCTACTGAAAAACTGCTTACTCTTCTTCCCCTTTATTAAGATTGTCAAACAATTTGTTGAGTCTATACATTTCATCTAAAGTTTCATCTTCGAAGAAAGCGAGCTCAGGTATGCGCCTAACATGTTTTCGTATCCTAGTAACTAATGCCTGTTTTAGTGTATGCATGTTTTTACGCATGAGTAGGATGACTTCATTTTTGTCCTCAGTATTAAATATGCTAAAGTAGAGCTTAGCCATCGATAAGTCAGGTGTGAGTCTCACAGATGTAATGGTGACAAATGCTTCTCCGAATATATAAATACCTTCCTGTTGTAACACAGTACCAAAATTTCGTTTGATAAGCTCTGCTACTTGTAATTGTCTTTTTGATTCCATTAGTATCTCTTGTTATTATTACTACAAAGGTAATCATAGATCAGTCAGGATAGTTTCAGAGTTTGCGATTAATTGATTGCCAAGAGGAATTAAGTTATTAAAAATCGATTCCATGCCCATATTATTTGATCATCATCTTATCTTGTGCGTGTACATTGAACGTATATTATATTGAGTAATCCAAATATAAATATCCTTGATACGCCTATAGAGTTTCTTAAAGGCGTAGGTCCAAAGAAGGCTCAGGCCCTCCAGAAAGAACTGCGCGTATCTACATTTAGGGATTTACTCTTTCATTTTCCATTTAGATATGAAGATAGAACGAAATTCACTTTAGCCAAAGAAGTTAGAGAAGAAGGTCAGATAGTACAATTGAAAGCTACTATTATAAGTGTCGAAGTAGTAAAAGGTAAGCGATCTAGTAGAACTCAAGCCATTGCAAAGGATGCATCAGGATTTATAAATTTGATCTGGTTTCAAGGTGGAAAGTGGATCGCTGAAAATATAAAGACTGGACATGAATATGTGATCTATGGTAAAGTTAGCCTCTATGGCAGCAGAAAAACTATAGCTCATCCTGAACTTTCATTGGCCAATGAAGTATCAAGTCTTAATAAAACTTTTATTCCTGTTTATCACTCTACCGAAAAACTCGATAGAATCGGACTAGACAGTAGAGCGCGCCGCAAGCTATGTAGAGCTATATTAGAAAAGCTACCAGAAAATCAATTTCAAGATAATCTATCTGATACTATCAAAACGAAACTAAAGCTATGCAGTAGATACGAAGCGATTAATTGGATTCACTTTCCAGAAACTGAAGAGCAGAGACAAGCGGCAATTAATAGGTTGAAATTTGAAGAGCTATTTTTCATGCAACTTAGAATGCTTCAAAATAAAGAGCTTCGTAAGAAAAAATTGGTTGGAGCAGTTTTCGAATCTGTAGGCGAGCAATTTCTTAATTTCTATAATAATATTTTACCTTTTGAGCTTACCGGAGCTCAAAAGCGGGTGATTAAGGAAGTGAGAAGTGACATGGGAAAAGGTTTTCAGATGAATCGACTCTTACAAGGAGACGTGGGAAGCGGAAAAACTATAGTGGCAATACTAAGTATGCTTATTGCTATAGATAATGGATTTCAGTGCTGCTTGATGGCACCTACCCAGATACTTGCTCAGCAACATTATACGGGTATCATGGAGATGCTCGAGTCTACGGGTGTCGAAGTAAGTTTTTTGACTGGATCTATCAAAAGTAAAAAGCGCAGACAAGCATTAGAGGCTTTAGCAGATGGGACAACAGATATAATAATAGGTACACATGCCCTGATAGAGGATAAAGTGGTTTTTGATAACCTCGGATTGGCGATCATAGATGAACAACATAGATTTGGGGTAGTGCAACGTGCTAAGCTTTGGAATAAAAACAAGCGAGTAGCTCCTCATGTTCTGGTAATGACAGCGACCCCAATACCCAGAACTCTTGCCATGACGGCATACGGCGATCTAGATGTGTCTATTATAGATGAATTGCCTCCTGGGCGTAAAGATATCCAAACGATACATAGATACGACCCGCATAGGCCCAAGCTCATACAGTTTATGAGAGAACAGATAAAATTGGGTAGGCAGATCTATGTTGTTTATCCATTGATCGAAGAATCGGCCAAACTGGATCTCGCTAATCTCGATATGGGATACGAATATCTAAGACAGTACTTTATGCCTCCAGATTTCCAGATTAGTGTTGTACATGGAAGAATGAAAGCGAAAGACAAAGATTTCGAAATGCAAAGGTTTGTAGAAGGCAAGACTCAAATAATGGTGGCCACTACTGTAATCGAGGTAGGTGTCAATGTTCCCAATGCTTCGGTAATGATTATAGAAAACACAGAAAGATTTGGACTCTCGCAATTACATCAATTGAGGGGTAGAGTGGGTAGAGGCGCAGAACAATCTTATTGCATACTAATGTCCAGTTATAAGCTTTCTAAAATGGGCAAAGAGCGGATCAATACAATGGTAAGAACTAATAATGGTTTTGAAATCGCGGAAGCAGATCTGAAGCTAAGAGGACCAGGGGATATGATGGGTACTCAACAAAGTGGTGCGTTGGATTTTAGGTTGGTCAATATCATACAAGACAATCAAATTTTAATTGTAGCTAGGCACATAGCAGAGCAAATAATAGAGGAAGATCCTTATTTTCAGAAGCCAGAAAATTCAAATCTCAATAAATACCTATCTAAAGTAAGATTGAGAGATCGAAATTGGGGCAGAATTTCTTAAAGCTTTGAGTTTGTTTTATAGCTAATAAAATAGAAAGAGAATTATTTACTAATTACATATTACGAAATTTTGTTATTCGTATTATCAACTATTTCAGAATTTTACACATAATCATTATCGAGATGTGTAGAAAAGTTATTATATTTGTGCGGACTATGTATAGTTTATATACTAAAACGACTATTTCAAATATGAGAACTACAACCAATTTCCTCAAGGATTCTATATCCTTGTACCTAAGCCTATGTGCTTGTTTGATCGCATTTTCTGCGTTTGCAAATAACAACACAGCCGATTTTAATCATCGTTTAAATGACAATGATCCTTCTGGCAATGTCTCCATATCTATGGTGACAGTTGGTGAGTTTCCAAAATATGGAGTGAACATACCATTCAATATTACAGTTGAAAATCAAGGCACCAGTGAGATTTACGATATCATCGTCAGAAATACTATTCCGGCTGGATATACATTTGATCCTTCTGGAACTGCATGGATTGTAGACGCCACTGATCCTAGTGTATATACCAATACGATAGCAGGGCCTATAGACCCTAGCGAGAGTGAATTAATCACTATTAATTTGGTACCTATTGCGTCACCGGACTCTACGGATTGGATCAATGAAGTTGAAATTACGGAGTTTAGAGATGGGCCAGGAGGAACTATTTGTTCTGATGGTGACCTTTCTGATAATTCTGATTCAGTTGCGGTAGCATTATTTGATTTGGCCGTACGTAAAGAGCTAATTACACCAATTCCATATTGCTATGGTCAATTGGTAACGTTTCGTACTTATGTTATGAATCAAGGTAATACACCTGCTACAGCGATAGAGTTGATTGATTTTGTACCGGAAGGTTTTGAATATGATGCAACTATCAATGCTGCAAATGGATGGACAAATTCAACTCCTCCAACAACTTTACTACCAGGACAGCTTAATTCTAATGAAGAGACTTTTATCGATATCCAATTGACTATAGAAATGGAAATGTTCGATTCTTTGGCATGGAACAATTATACAACTGTCAACACGGTTAAAGACGTCAATGGTTTGAATCGTACTGGTTTTGATGCAGATAGTAATCTCGGATCTAATGATATAAGTGAAAACGCAGTACTTCCTGGAAGTGCTAATGATGATGTAATAAATGGAGGAGGACCTAATGCTGGAGAAGATGAAGATGATCATGATCCTGCAGGGCCGATGATTTTTGATTTAGCTGTAGAGAAAGTACAGATGACCGCTCTTCCAAGTTTTTCATATGGTGAACAAGTAGTATTCAGAAATACTGTTTTTAACCAAGGAAATCAAAGAATTAAAAATATTGAAATAGTAGATTATATACCATGTGGTATGGAGTTTAATTCAGCTGATAATCCGAATTGGACTTATAATACTGTTTCAAGAATAGCTCATTATACCTTTCCAAATGTGATTGTACCATCAGGTAATGAATTCATTGATATTAAGCTCAATGTTATTCAATGTTATGATGATCTAAATTTAGCATGGTCAAATTTCACTGAGATTGCGGGAGCGACTGATCTTTCAGGAATGCCATTCGTTGATATTGATAGTGTTATGGATTCTATCCAAATGAATGATAAAGGAGCAATCCATGGTACGGATTCGGACAATCAATTAGATGGTGGTGGGCCAAAAGCAGATGAAGATGAAGATGACCACGATGTCAAAAGGATAGAAGTAGTGGATCTAGCACTAAGAAGTAGAATATTTGAGCCTGGTCCATTCAATTTTGGAGATACGATCACTTTTGTAAATACACTTTATAACCAAGGAAATATAATACTGGAAGATATTCGTCTAAGAGACTATACAAGAAGTGGATATACATTTCCTGCAGATATAAATCCTACATGGACTCTAAATCCTTCTAATAATCCAGAAGGTCTTATTCCAATAAGGTTAAACCCTGAGGATTCAGTCAATTATGAAATACATCTGATATTAACACCTGCAACCTCAGTTACAGATTATTACAATTTTACAGAGATATATCTTGTTAAAGATACCACTTCTGGTTTTACAAGTAATCGATTTGATGACGCAGATTCATTTGTAGGATCACACTTTTTTGCAGGATCTTCAGAGCCTTTGGTTGTTCCAGGAAGCAGTGATGATGATAATATTTTCGGTGATGGATTTGACGGTGGTGACAATGATGATAACGATGTTGCAGCGCCTATTTTTTACGATTTAGCATTATCCAAAAACTTAGTAGATCCAGGCCCAAATCTTGCTTTCGGTTCTCCACTTACATATGTTATTACCGTAACAAATGAAGGTACGATCGAAGCTAATGGAGTGAGAGTAACCGATTATTTCCCTTGTGGTTTTGCGCTTGATTTAGCGGCTAATCCAGGATGGAGTATTGATCCGGTTACTGGCTATGCGTTTTTTGACATACCAACGACTATCACGCCAGGAGGCTCTACGGATGTCAGCATCATACTTACTTTACAAGAATGTGCAAATGCAGATGCATCATCATACAGAAATACAGCTGAAATCTCAATCGATGATGGTGATGATAGAGATAGTAATCCGAATGATAACCCTGATGATGATATTGACGAAGACGATATTGATAGTGCAGAACTTCCATTTTACGATTTAAGTTTGACAAAGACGTTAACGAACAGTACCGCATCGAATAGTATAGGTGATCCAGTTACATTTACGATAGAAGTAACCAACGAAGGAAATCAAACTGTACAGAATGTAAAAGTAGTAGACTACTTACCTTGTGGATTCGATTTCGATACTGCAGACAACATGGGATGGTCACTTAATGCAACTACAGGGTTTTTAGAATATAACAATAATGCGACTTTAGCTCCAGGAGCTAAATTCTCAACTGATCTTACCGTTACTATCCAAACATGTGCGGTACCAGCAGACGGGGACTATCGTAATGGAGCAGAGATATCTCAAGCTCAGGATTTAGATGGTAATCCAGCGCCAGATACGGATAGTACGCCTGACGAAATACAGGGAAATGACGAAGATGACGAAGATGATTATGATTTTGCAGAAATAGAGTTTACTGGTGTTTACAACCTTAGTTTAACTAAGTCCTTAACGGTACCAGTTACAAGTTTTGCTTTTGGTCAAGTGATTAGTTATGATATCACAGTGGCGAATGAAGGTAATATATTAGCATCTGGAATAGAGGTAACTGACTACATACCTTGTGGACTTTCATATGATCCAGCAAATAACTCTATACCTTGGGTAATAGATCCAGTAACTGGATATGCTAGTTATACAATCCCTAACGATATTCCAGCCGGAACAACAGCCACGGTAACTATATCACTTACTCTAGAGGCCTGTCCTCAAGATGTACCAAGAAAATACAATAACAAAGCGGAAATTTCAATGGATGATGGTGATGACGAAAATAGTGATCCAGATAATGATCCAGATAATGATCCGCCAGGAGAAGATGATAATGATGATGAACCATTACCAATCTACGATCTAAGTTTAACAAAAACAATATCGAATTCGACTGCGACTACAAGTATCGGAGATCCTATAACGTTTACTATAGAAGTAACTAATGAAGGAAACCAAACGGTACAAAATGTAAAAGTAGTGGACTATCTACCTTGTGGATTTGAATTTATGGCAGCAGGTAATGCAGGCTGGTCATTAAATGCAACTACAGGACTTTTAGAATATTATAATAGTCCATCCCTTGCGCCAGGAGCTACATTCTCTGCAGACCTTACTGTTACTATTCAAGCATGTGCTGTACCAGGAACAGCTGACTATAGAAATGGAGCTGAGATATCACAAGCTCAAGATTTAGATGGTGATATGATAGTAGACATAGATAGCACACCAGATGAAATTGAAGGTAACGACAGCGGCGAAGATGATTACGACTTTGCAGAATTAAGTATAGATATTTATGATCTTAGTTTAACTAAGACATTGACAGTACCAGTATCGAGTTTTGCTTTCGGACAGGTAATTAGTTATGATATTACAGTAACAAATGAGGGTAATGTAGTAGCATCTGGAATAGAGGTGACAGACTATATTTCTTGCGGACTTTCATATGAGGCGGCAAACAACTCAATAAATTGGATTATAGATCCAGTTACTGGTTATGCAAGTTACGTTATACCTACGGATATAGCAGTAGGGTCATCAGCGACAGTAAGTATATTACTTACTCTGGAGCCATGCCCACAAGACGCACCGCGCAAATACAATAACAAAGCAGAGATCTCAATGGATGATGGCGATGACGAAAATAGTGATCCAGATAATGATCCAGACAACGATCCACCAGGAGAAGATGATAATGATGATGAGCCACTATCTATCTATGATCTTAGCCTGACAAAAGAAATCTCAACACCAGGAAATTACTCAGTAGGAGATATGATCACTTTCGATATAACTTTGGCAAACGAAGGGTCGGAAAGCGTAAAAAATGTAAAAGTAGTTGATTACCTACCATGTGGATATAGTTTTGTCCCTAATAATGGATGGACACTCAATGCTACATCTGGTCTTTTGGAAAATACATATACTAACCAAATCAATCCAGGTGAAAGTGTAACTCTAAGTCTAGATGTTACAATAGTATCTTGCGCTCAAGGAGGAGCAAATAACTATGTCAATGGAGCAGAAATATCACAAATGGAAAATTTGGATAATATGCCTGTTTCTGATATCGACAGTAATGGTGATGAAATTCAAGGTAACGAACTACCTGGGGAAGATGATTATGATGAAGCTCGGATAGATATTTATGATTTGAGTCTTTCAAAAAATAGAATCAACACAGGTGCGTCATTATCATATGGCTCGACTCTGGATTACAATCTTACCGTCACTAACGAGGGATCCTTACCGGCTTCTGGTATAGAAGTGACAGATTACATACCATGTGGTTTAGTTTACGAAGCGGCTAACAATGCTAATAGTTGGGTAATTGATCCAGTTACAGGTTACGCAACGTATACATACCCACAAACCATCCTTCCTGGTGAAAGTGCTGTAGTAGGAATATCTCTTACTTTAGAGCCATGTGATCCACCAAGCACTCAAGCTTATAATAACAAAGCAGAGATCTCAATGGATGATGGAGATGATGATGACAGTGATCCAGATGATGATCCAGACAACGATCCTGATGGAGAAGATGATACAGATGATTCACCACTTCCAGTGTACGATTTAGCTTTGACAAAGACGGTTAAAGGCGATCCTAGTTCATTCTCGATTGGTGATGTTGCCACCTTTGAAATAGAGGTAACTAATGAAGGTAATCGAACAGCACAAAACATTGATGTAATAGATTATGTTCCTTGTGGATTTTCTACAGCTAACCAAGTTAACGCGGGTTGGATGGCGATTGCAGGATCTAATAACATTACATATCAGATACCTTCTCTTGATCCAGGCCAATCTGTTATCATCGAAGTTTCGTTTGTAATTGTATCCTGCGATACTTATGCAGATGAAAATTATTCCAACGAAGCAGAAATCTCAAGCTTTGAAGATGAAGACGGAAATGAAGGAGATGATATAGATTCTACTCCTGATGATATTCCTGGCGATCCAGAAAGCGAAGATGATAATGATACTTCTATCCTAATGATTAATGGTAGTTTAGGTGGAGACGTATGGAAAGATTTAGATTTTGACGGTATCCATGATACTAATGAGCCATCGATCTCAGGTATGACCGTGAACCTCTACGACTGCAACGGTAACTTTATCCAATCTACAACTACTGGGCAGACAGGGTTTTATGCCTTCACTGGTTTAGATTCTGGTGGCTATCGAGTACAGTTTGATCTTAATTCATTAGATGAAGCTTGTGTGTTTACCGAGCCGAATGTAGGAAATGATGATACAATTGATAGTGATGCTAATATGAATGGTTTTTCACCATGTACGCAAGTTTCTTTAGGGTCAGAAAACTATACAGTAGATGCTGGACTTATTGAATCATTAGCATCGATAGGAGATTTCGTTTTCCATGATTTTGATGGTGACGGAGTACAAGATCCAGGAGATACTGGTATTGAAGATGTTAAAGTATATCTTCATGATGCGGGTGGACTTGTTATAGATTCTACGACGACCAACGCTTTAGGTGAATATAGATTTGAAGATGTATCTCAAGGAAATTATTATATGGAATTTGGTGCTATGGATATTATGATTCCTACTATTCCAGATGCTACAAATGATGCTCAAGATAGTGATGTCACAGGAGCAAATGGAACTAATACATCAGATATGTTCTTCTTATCTGCGGGTGAAGAAAATGATGACATGGATGCTGGTTTCTATGAGTGTGCTACTATATGTGGATATACTTGGTTAGACTTAGTAGACGAAAATGATTTACGAGATCCAACAGAAAATGGTGTGAATGGAATGAACGTAAAGCTCTTCAGAATTCAAGATGGAGTGACTACAGAATATGATAATGTCTATACCGGACTTAATCCTGATACACCAAGTGATGATGGATACTTTAATTTCTGTGTACCACCAGGAAGGTATTACTTAGAATTCGTTTTACCCCCAGTAGGTCTAGTACAAGTACTATCACTTACAGGAACGAATGAAATCAATAGTGACGTTAATAATTTCTATGGAGTAGGTACTACTAGTTCATTTGTACTAGGCAATGGTGGGCAAAAATGCGATATCGGAGCAGGATTTACATTAATGTCAGAAGTAGGAAATTCAGTTTGGTTTGATAGTAATTTAAATGGTAGAAGAGATGCATTGGAAGATCCAATAGCTGGTGTTGTAGTACAGGCATATGACATGGACAATGTTATGGTTGCTGAGACTGTAACTGATGAGAATGGAATATATAATATAGACTACCTTCAGAAAAAAGAATACTACCTTAAGTTTTCTGCAGCAAATGGAATGGCATTTACGCAACCCTTAGTTGGAAATGACGATATGCTAGATAGTGATGTAGATCATAGCTTTGGACCTAATACGACAAGAGCATTCTTTAACAAACCTGGAACGGTTAATGAAAACATGGATGCAGGAGTTGTATTTGGTGTGTTACCGGTAGAGTGGGGTACTATAGCGGCTAAGAATGAAGGTGACCATAACCTGATCTCATGGAATACGCTTTCAGAAGTTAATAATGAAAAATTCTTAATTCAAAGATCACAAATTGGCAGTAGTTTATTTACTACTATTGGAGAAGTAAGACCATTAGAAGCTAATAGTGCTAATCAGCAATCTTATAATTTCCAAGATAAAGATCTTATTTGGGATGAATATTACTACAGAATAGTACAAGTGAATCTGGACGGTAGAAAATCCTACAGTGAAATAGTCGCTGTTGAGATATTGAAAGAGCATTTCTTGGTATTCCCTAACCCGACGGATAGAGAATTGAGGATTTCAAGCCCTTCTTTCCAATCTATGGATGATGTAACAGTTAATGTTTATGATCAATTAGGACAACTAGTATTAAAGTCTCAATTTGAACTTCAGGGAAATAAAGAAATTTCAATTTCTGTATTGGAGCTCAATACTGGAGTTTACAATATTGATGTATCGAATAACGGTTCAACGATGTATACTCAGCGATTTATTAAAAGATAAACTTTTGGTTTAGTTTAGTTTAGATAGGCAGAGGCGCTTCTCAATAGAGGAACGCCTCTGTTCATTTAAGAACTTTTTGCTGTTATCATTGGGCATCTATGCTCTACAAACCCATTTAAACGTAGACAACTTTAAAAGGAAAAAGGGTCAAGTCCTAAAGTTGGGGAGTATATTCATTTCTAAAAAACAACGGAGTCAACTAGCCATATAATATTGTAGGGTTGAAGCAGATTCTTGGGATGATTGGCCTTGTTGGATATTCCGTTGAGAAATTGAAAATTTAATTCGTTACAGATTTTTATAATATTGGATTGATTTGATTCAAGTAGAAAGGTTTTATTATAAAAGTCAACAACATTGCTGGACTCTAATGCAGATTTAAGGAGTCAACTGTATAAGCTAAAGGACTATTAAACAATAGCTTGAGATCACAAGAATGTTAAATTGAAACTGGATCATTGAAGTGAGTTTTGCCTCCGTAGAATTAGATTTTTAATTTTAGGAATATGCAGCACTGCCAGGCAATCGGTCACTACCGCAAGTTGCTTCTTTTTTTGGATGGATATAAGGTTGAAATTTTGTGAGTGAGCGAATAAAGAATTCGCTTTGAATGAAAAAGAAGACCCGCAGTCTAGAGTGACTTGCTTAGCAAACGCTCGTTGACCTAGTATAATATGGCTTGCGCAGCAAACACATGGGCTAGGTAGCGATGTTATGCTAAGTTGTAGTTTGCTCCCCAACTATTGAATGTGATCCAGGAAAAAGTGTTTAGATTATTTAATGCTATATTAGAAATGTAGAGCAAGTTGATTTAGATCAAGGCAAAAAACGCAGACCAAGCGAATATTTTCTTTCGCTCAATTACAAAGCCAAATAAAAACATCTGTCTCGCTTTTAGTAACAACGAGGCTTTTTAACGATGAGATAAGTTATTAACGCGTTCGTATTTTATGCGGCGTTAAGTGGTTTAATCAATATTAAACAGATAAGATTACTAAACGGCTTAAAACAATAAGTAAACTATGTCGCATTTCATTCAGCATTAAGAGTAATCATCTATGCTTATGCCCAGTCATAAAGAATACTTCAGATACGCTCTGTGAGCTCTAAATGAACACTGTACTGATTTGTAAGAATCGCTAAAAGTATATGGTTATAGCTCTTTTATAAACATCTTTACGTTCCACCATTCCTTTTCTATAGTGGCACCCATCTGCTCATAAAACTTGATTGCGGGTTCATTCCAGTCGATTACTTGCCACTTTACTAAGACCGCATTAGCTAGTCTAGCTTCTTTTAGAAAAGAATCTATGAGTTTTTTTCCTATTCCGTGTCCACGATACTTTTCGCTTACAATGAAATCTTCTAGATAATACATGAGTCCTCTCCAGGTTGAAAACGTCTCATAATAGAGTGCGATTCCGATTATTTCATTGTCTAATTCAGCGACTTTACAGAATATTTTACCGCTAATTAGGCTCGTTTTGTAGTCTTGTACAGTCGCAGTCACTTGATCTTCAGCTTTTTCGTACTTTGCTAATTCCCTAACTAGTTTTAGTATAGATTCGGCATCATTAGTATCAGCACTTCTTATAATGGTCTTGTTAGTAGATAGATTCATATTAGATTATTGTATAATTTGATAATGTTTGTTTCGTATTGTAAGAACGATTATTGTACAACTCGCTGTTTTTCTTGTGATTAAAACAAAATTAGGGTTTGTAAATCAGAAAATTAGTTTTACTTTTGCATTCGCTTTTGAAAAAGCAGGTTTAATTATTAAGATATAGACAATAACTACTATGCCTACTATAAATCAATTAGTAAGAAAAGGAAGAAAGAAGATCGTTACTAAGAGTAAGTCTAGAGCACTAGATTCATGCCCTCAAAAAAGAGGTGTATGTACAAGAGTGTATACGACTACTCCAAAGAAGCCAAACTCGGCTCTTAGAAAAGTGGCAAAAGTGAGACTAACTAACGGTATTGAGGTAATCGCCTATATCCCTGGAGAAGGTCATAACTTACAAGAGCACTCAATCGTATTGATTAGAGGAGGTAGAGTAAAAGATTTACCTGGTGTTCGATATACAATTGTAAGAGGTGCACTGGATACTGCAGGTGTTGCGGATAGATTACAGAGTAGATCTAAGTACGGAACTAAGAGACCTAAGAAATAAGATATTTGTGCTTCACAGCAGAATAAAGCTAATAATTACAGACAATAAGTAAATAATAAGATGAGGAAAAGAAAGCCAAAAAAGAGAGTCATTCAGCCAGATCCAAGGTTTGGAGACACAATGGTAACTCAGTTTGTAAATAATATGATGTGGCAAGGTAAGAAGTCGACATCTTTTAGAATCTTCTACGATGCTATGGATAAGATAGCAGAGCGTACTAGTGAAGATCCGCATGAGACTTGGAAAAAAGCGTTGAACAACGTAATGCCAGGTGTTGAAGTAAGATCTAAGAGAGTAGGTGGTGCTACATTCCAGATACCAACAGAAATCAGACCAGCAAGACGTCAGTCTATAGGTATGAAGTGGGTAATCAAATATGCTAGAGCAAGATCTGGTAAGGGTATGGCTGAAAAATTAGCTTCAGAGCTAATCGCAGCTAGCAAAAATGAAGGTGCTGCAGTGAAGAAAAGAGAAGATACGCACAAGATGGCGGAATCTAACAGAGCATTTGCTCACTTTAGAGTGTAAGTACTCAACCATTGAGTATTTAAAATAATATAATAACACAACATTAGAAAAATAAACATTTCCATGTCCACTGACTTAAAATTCACAAGAAACATTGGTATTGCTGCTCACATTGATGCTGGTAAGACAACTACTACAGAGAGAGTATTGTATTACACTGGTATGAGCCACAAGATCGGAGAGGTACACGATGGTGCTGCTACGATGGATTGGATGGAGCAAGAGCAAGAAAGGGGTATTACAATTACTTCTGCCGCTACTAAGACCAACTGGAATTGGAAAGACCAAGATTATCCAATGAATATCATTGATACTCCAGGTCACGTTGATTTCACAGTAGAAGTAAACAGATCATTAAGGGTACTTGATGGGTTAGTTTTCTTATTCTGTGCGGTTTCTGGTGTTGAGCCACAATCTGAAACTAACTGGAGACTTGCTGATAATTACGCTGTTCCAAGAATCGGATTTGTAAATAAAATGGATAGATCTGGAGCAGATTTTTTCAATGTTGTCAAAGATGTTGAAGAGAAGCTAGGATCTGTATCTATACCACTACAAGTACCTATCGGTGCGGAAGAGACTTTCAAAGGAGTTGTTGATCTTATCACAGGTAAAGCTATCGTTTGGAATGAAGACGATATGGGTATGACTTACGAGGAAATACCTGTACCAGAGGATTTAGTAGACGTTGTAGCTGAGTGGAGAGAGAAGCTTCTTGAAGCAGTTGCTGAGTACGATGAGACTCTAATGGAGAAATACTTCGAAGATCCTGCAAGTATTACTGAGCAAGAGATGATCAATGCAGTAAGAGGAGCAGTACTTGATAATAAGTTTGTACCTATGATGTGTGGGTCTGCATTCAAAAATAAAGGAGTTCAGGCGGTATTAGATGCAGTATGTGCATATTTACCTTCGCCTCTTGATGTGGATGCAGTAACAGGTACACATCCAGATACAGAAGAGCCTATCACGAGAAAGCCATCTATAGATGAGCCTTTCACGGCCCTTGCATTCAAAATTGCAACTGACCCTTATGTAGGTAGATTAGCATTCTTTAGAGTATACTCTGGAGCATTAGATGCAGGATCATACATACTAAATAATAGATCTGGAAATAAAGAAAGAATTTCAAGACTGTATCAAATGCACTCTAATAAGCAAAACCCAATTGATAGGGTAGAAGCTGGAGATATTGCAGCCGGTGTAGGATTTAAGGATTTACGTACAGGTGATACATTATCATCTCTAGATGCACCTATCGTGCTTGAGAGTATGGTATTCCCAGACCCAGTAATCGGTGTGGCAGTAGAACCTAAGAGTCAGAAAGATCTTGATAAGCTAGGTATGGCTTTAGCCAAGCTAGCGGAAGAGGATCCAACTTTCAAAGTAAAGTACGATGAAGACACTAACCAAACGGTAATTAGTGGTATGGGTGAACTTCACCTAGAGATCATCGTTGATAGACTAAAAAGAGAATTTAACGTAGAGTGTAGCCAAGGAGCTCCGCAAGTAAACTATAAAGAAGCACTTACTAAGACTGTAGATCACAGAGAAAGATTGAAGAAGCAATCTGGTGGATCTGGACTTTTTGCAGATATGCAATTTGAACTAGGACCTGCAGATGAAGAATTCTTAGAATCTGATGATTACAAGAGTGGTAAAGTTAGACTTCAGTTCATTAATAAGATTGTAGGGGGATCTATTCCAAAGGAATTCTTCCCATCTATCATCAAAGGTTTTAACGCCATGATGGACAATGGAATACTTGCTGGATATGGTATAGATTCTATGAAAGTTAAGTTATATGATGGATCTATTCACGCAGTGGATAGTAAGCCTATCGCCTTTGAGCTTTGTGCTAAGGAAGGATTCAGAGCAGCTGCAAAATCAGCTAAGCCTGTACTTCTTGAGCCTATCATGAAACTAGAGATTGTGACTCCAGAAGAGTATACAGGATCTGTGATTGGTGACCTTAACAGACGTAGAGGTCTTCCAAAAGGACAAGAAACAAGAACAGGAGGAGCAATCCAGATATCAGCTGATGTACCATTATCAGAGATGTTTGGTTATGTAACTCAATTAAGAACGATTACTTCTGGTAGAGCTAATAGTTCTATGGAATTCTCACACTATGCAAGCGCTCCTAAGAGTGTAGCAGAGGCGGTAATAGCAGAAGCTAAAGGAGAAGTAAAAGTTTAATTGAAATAAATACAATAAGTCGCAAAAGAAATGTATTTTTGCGGCTCTTTAAGACAAACAACTTGTAAATAAACAAGGTTATGAATCAAAAAATCAGGATTAAACTGCGCTCGTATGACCACAACTTAGTGGACAAGAGTACAGAGAAAATCGTAAAGACCGTTAGAAATAGCGGAGCTGTGATTTCTGGACCGATTCCTCTGCCAACTGAGAAAGAAAAGTTTACGGTACTGCGATCTCCGCACGTAAACAAAAAATCTCGAGAGCAGTTCCAGTTACGCACACATAAGCGATTGATAGAGATATTCACTCCTACTCAAAAGACTGTAGATGCACTCTCGAAACTAGAACTTCCTAGTGGCGTTGACATCCAAGTCAAATTGACGTAAGTCGAGCAG
>CALLPN010000011.1 GCA_938015435.1 uncultured Saprospiraceae bacterium | reverse complement strand
CTTCCCATTCCGAACAGAGAAGTTAAGCCCTACAGCGCCGATGGTACTGCATTTGTGGGAGAGTAGGTCGCCACCTTTTTTTTATTTTACCAAGCGGTAAATTATAGCGAATATCCAATTAGGGTATTCGCTATTTTTTTTTGCCTAAAGTGAAAAACTGTATATTGTATCTATGAAAAATAGAATGCTCAAAAATACCCTCTTCTTAGATGTCGAAACCGCTTCTGATAAAGAAAAATTTAATGATGTAAATGAAAGAATAGATAGAGATTTAAATAGTTTGGTTTATAATATTATTCTTATATATTTGCAGCCGCTTAGCATATTTGGCGTGGTAGCTCAGCTGGTTAGAGCGCAGCATTCATAATGCTGAGGTCGGCAGTTCAAGCCTGCCTCACGCTACTAAAGTCTTTACAATTTTTTGTAAAGGCTTTTTTTATGCATTTATTTGTATGTTAGAAACAGGAAGTGTTGTAGAAGCTCTTCAAAGAAGACTAGCAATCTATATGCAGGTACTTTTTAATTGCCGATAGACATACAATTGTCAAAGCGGATTAGTATTCGTTTAGATGGGGCTATTAATCTCGGTCTAGTCTTCTTAATGGGATAGTAGAAATGTAATTCTTATTACATCTGAACTAGACAAAATTCATGATGCTGTGTAGTTCAATTACTTAAACTTTACTATACCATTACTGCATTTGATATTTCCAATTACTTGCTTGGTTTTCCATATTTTCATATTAGCCAATATTACATTTTCTGAATATGAACTTGAATGATGTAAGTGATAAACAATAGCTTTATTTTTCATGCTCTTTTTAGATATTCCATTGAGTAACAATCGCCATTCTACATCATTATCTTCTCCTACGCCAGCAGTAATATAATCTTCATCGTAGCCATTAATCGCCAAAAGATGTTCTTTTTTAATTCCCCAGTTACATCCTATCAATCCTCTAATTTTGTTGGTGAGGGGTATGTAAGGTGAATAAATGCCATCTTTGAACTTAGTGGAGTCAGAAAGTAGAATAGAAAGTAAACTAAGATGTGAAATTGATTCTTCCTCTTGAATCCGGTTACTTATTTTGGGACCTAGCATAACTCTTCTGCCAACTAACATACAATCAGATTTCTTCTCCTTATTATATTCCTTAGCAAAATGTTTGTGGGGTATACAATCTCCATCGATAAATACTAATAATTCGCTATTTGATTTGAGGATAGCTCTATTCAACATCATATTTTTTCTGAAACCTAAATCCTCTTCTTGAAAGTTATGTGTAATTGGGTATTTGTATAATGCAGAATTTAATTTTAGATAATCTCTAGTTTCTTGATTCGCATCATCTTCGGATACAATTACTTCAAAGTCAAGAAAACTTTGACAATTGAGGCTTTGAAGTATAAGCTTTAAATTACTTATTGCTTTATAGTAGGAGATGATTATGGATATACTGTATTGCATATTAGAACTCAAAGGTAAAGAATGCGCTATATTTTTATGTACTCAGGACAATAGGAATTCTATATCAGAATGATAATGTAAAGTTCCTATATAAACAATATTATAAAATCTTACAGTCCCTGGCCTAATAGGCCCTTAATTCGAGGAATATAGAGAAAGATTGGTTAACACAAGGCCCGCAGTATTTAGTAAGATTAGATACATGAATGAGATTATGTCAGGGATTACTTGATTTTTATAGCTATACAGTAATAATTATTAACTTCTGCAATTACTTCATAATTGATGTAAAATGTGGTACTCCAATCATAGAAGGCCTTAAACTCGTGAAGCGGTACATTAAATTCATCAAAAATTATAATATCACCACTTTTCAGATATCTGGATATCGAGGTCAACACAAATAAAGTTGAAGAGTAAAGATCGGCATCCATTAGGAGTATTCTTTTTTTGCCTGGTTCATATGTATCTAAGAATTTATATAATGTATCCTGAAATACACCCTGATAGAATGAATGGCGCGTTCCATCAATTTTTGGTGGCTCATTGCCATTAGACATTGATCCAGCTTTAAGAGGGCCCCAATCTTCAGGTAAGCCAGTAAATGTATCAAAGCCAAAAAATCTAGAACTTGAATTCTTGTGTTCTGAAGTCCACCACTTAAAAGATATTCCTTTGGAAACTCCGAATTCAAAGTAATCGATTTCACTATTTTTCACTTCGTTATCCAATATATGTCTATAGATTTCAAATCTTTTATGGTACTCAAAATTACTTGAAGGAAAGTCAGTCATAGCTAAGTTCCTATTCTCAGCAATCCATTTGGAGACCAACCCAGCATGACCTATGAAATTTAGTTTAGTGGATGGAACTAGTCTGTGTAGACTCAATTTGAAGAACCAGTACTTAGCCTTTCTTAAAAATTTGATTTTCGCTATCATTTTGTTCTTCTATTCAGGATGTTCCTGTTATTGCAATAAATTTGATGCTTCTAGTTTAATTTCAACTCAACTACTTCCAAAGAACTATCTTTTTTTTGAGATATCAATAAGAATGATAATGTATTTATAAGATTCGATAGCTACGGATATTTTGGATAATTACATTATTTAATTTAAAGATTAACCAAACGTAATAATAGAATATTTTTATCGAACCCTATCTATTATCAATTGATAGGGTTAAGTATTTGCTTTTTCTGTAAATTTTAAAGCTGTACTTTTTTTTCAACTTAAGCCATTTATTTTTCTGTCTCAAGTGACTTATCTTTTGGTTATGAAACCTATGTAACCGAGTACTGTTGGACTATTATGCAGAAATTTGTCATAGTGTTAGTGAATGAATATGATAAGTTGAGTAAATTCTCGAGCTGTTTTTAATTTATTATTTAAGACAGTACGAATAATTAGTATGCGAAGTAAAACAAACGCACTATTTTTTTTAATCACAATTACCAACGGGTTTCCACAACTATAGATTTGAATGACTTGCCAGATGTAGAAAATTATTTGTACCTCGAACAAATCAAAATGCAGATACATAACTACTTGTATTACATAGAAGTCCTTCATCTGACCTGGTGCCTGTTTCTTTTTAGAGTTTGAGGCTATTGCAATATTTTCGGTTGTAGAAGTAATGAATAGTGAAGTACTATCCCAAACAATGGACAAACCCATAATTAATGTGATTCATTACACAGGAGGATAATAGACAGCTTTGTTCAAAAGTGATTCAGATGTATTTGTTAAGGCTATAAATTAGGAGTAATAAGTTATGTCTCCTCTAATGAATTATCTTAATCTCGTTATATTTAAACTAGACCATTTTGATTGCTATTCTGTATCATTTCTTTTAGCTTTAATTCATCATTGTCTATTCTTGGAAGAGCTAATTTTTCTTCAGGATATAATGCTTTAAGTCTTTCTATTTCGTAATCCAATTCCGTTTTTTTACCAATTACTCTGTTATAGAAACGGTTCGAAATATAAAAACCAATCAAAGGCACAATAATAGAACCAACTATGGAAGGGACATATTCAAAGTTAGATTCAACAGAATAAGCAAAGAAGAGAATAAAAAAAATAATAGATAGAATTAACCCAATTCCACCTTTATTTCGGTTGCTTATATTTTCTTGAGCTATTCTTCTGATTTCTTCTTCCACTTATGTTTTTTTTATAGAATGTTTATATTGAAAGGTAGTATTTATTGTATTATAACCCTATAGCATATCATCACGATTACTTCTCCGTATCATTTCTTTCAACTTTAGTTCGGCATCATCTATTTTCGGCAATTCTAATTTATCTTCTGGGTACAATGCTTTGAGACGTTCCACTTCCATATCGATGGCTGTTTTTTTACCAATCACTTTATTTTGATAGTGAAATCCAATCGAGATTCCGACAGTAAATATTAGAATGGATAGGATCCACCATACTGGTTCTTTAAAATCGGTTTCGATCGATATGACAAATAGTACGATTGTAAATAACCCTGTCATCACAGATATGCATCCGGACTTATTTCTGTTTTTTACGTTTTCTATTGCAATACGTCTTAAATCGTCTTCCATGGTACTTATTCTTTCCAAGTAAATTACATTTCTCGTTTGGAGATCACTTCATTTACAGGAATATCATGACTGCCAATAGGGATATATTTCATTCGCTGGAAAGGGTAGGCGATACCTACTGAATGCGCCTGCGATTGTTCGGAAAGGAATGTATCATAATACCCACCACCATATCCTAATCTATTCCCTTTATAATCATAAGCCAAGCCAGGTGTAATGATAAAATCGAGTTCGCCTATGTACTCAATTGAATTAATAGGGTGCGAAGTGCCAAAGAGACCTTTTTCTAATTTGGTTGTAGACTGTAAAACTAAGTGCTCAAGTTGTCTTTCTTGATTCGTTTTGGGAGCTATGATTATCCTTCCATCGTCAATAAGTCTATCTAGAAGAGGAAGTATATTAATTTCACTGTCTATTGGAATGTAGGAATGTATAACCTGATAATCCCAATCTTGGACGAGTTCATATAGCTTGTCACAAATCCACTGATCATAGTCGGCTTTACATGCTGGATCTATTTCACTCCTTTGTTGCAATAACTCTTTTCTTAACTTGTCTTTTCGTTGCTTAAGTTCTTCTTCTTCATTAGTCATATTGTAAGGTAGAAATTTTGATTAGATTAGAAAGAATTGGATTCTGACTTTCCCAATAAAATTATTGATATTTTGATGGATACTAATTATAAAGCTGCTATATGGAAGGTTTATTATTTTATTATCTTGCTTTCAAATTAAGAATGATGATTAAGATTGTGATGTCAATATTGGTGGTGCTGGGGTGCTTATCATGTTGTAAAGAATCGGAGGGAATTTGTGAGCCAGGGAAGCTGGTCTCTTTGACAATTGAAGAAGTAATAGTCAAGAAATTTTCTAATCGAAAGGCTAATGGTGATGAATGGGACGAAAGTTTTTTGGAAAGTGAATATCCGGCAGACTTAGTTGTAAGTGTTTCAAGTGGAGCTGAATTGATCGGAATGACACAAATCTACAAGCCTAATGTCACCTCGCCTTCACATGTGTCGTTTAGTACCTCATATCTCATTACTAATGTTGATCTTATTTTAACGATTTCGATTTGGGATAAGGATGACGTTGAAAATGAATTTATTGGTTCTGTCATAGGCATACCACGAGATGTTTACAGAAACTCTGATTGCCTCCGCACTTATTCATTCATACAAAATGAGATGGAAATAGACATGATTGCTACCTATACAGAGGTTAAATAGAAGGAGAGATTGAACGTTATTTTTTATTAATAAGTTACATCTTTCATGGTACTGGTTAGATTAATTATATTTAATCAATTATCAAAATAAATGATTTATGAAACTAGGAGCATTCTCAGTAAGTCTGAGCGTAAAGGATTTATCGGTATCCAAAGTATTCTATGAAAATCTTGGGTTTAAAGCATTTGGTGGAGATATGAAGATGAATTATCTCATTATGAAAAATGGAAATTCTCTTGTAGGTTTATTCCAAGGCATGTTTGAAGGTAATATATTGACCTTTAATCCTGGTTGGGATGAAAACGCTACTAAATTGGAATCGTTTGATGATATTAGAACTATCCAAAAGCATCTCATAGAAAAAGCTATAAAGTTAGATAGTCAGGTTGAAGATGGTACTTCAGGGGCTGCTAGTCTTACAGTTACAGATCCAGACGGCAACATTATTTTGATAGATCAACATGTATAGATCAATGTATCTATGGATATAAATGAAATAGCTTTTTTTGCTTTTTGTTAAACGTAGAGAATAGTCATTTAAGATATAGTTTATGAAATAAGATAGATATGCTACATCTATTAGGAATAAGTATATAATTTAAAGCCTGTAGATTTACAGCGATCGGAATTAACCATAGTCGTAGTTCCATATTCTCCAGAAGCCATAATTGATTAAAAAATCTCTAGTGCTCCTGAGATGGAGGTAGAATTGTTCAGATATCTTCTTACGTCTGGCCCATTTCGAGTATGATAATCAGCGGAAAGTCTAAGTTGTAAATTACCATTAATCATTTCTCCGAGAAACGCAGTTCCGTCTATGGTATAATTTCGTCCATGAGTACGGCTTCATGTTGTAAGATTGATGTCTGAATTACAGCTGTATATACAGATAAGGCTAGAAATAATATTGAGAGTAAATGCTTTTCATCAGTGGTGTTTTTCGCTTATTTATTATCTACCTGAAAGTAATGATAAGGAATAGAACAAAGGATAGTCTACTACTATTACTGGATATGTAGGGAAATGATTGCCTTTGAAGTGGATATATAATACAAACGATATTTCATGTTATTACGAATGTGATTGATTGTATCTATTTGAGTAAATTTGATTGTCTACAACGTAGAGTATGTTGCCAAATTTAATTAACTATGATTATTACTTTTCGCTGTATTTCGGAATTAAATATAGATCAAAAAGATCAATATCGTCAAGCTGTCTTAGATGGTTTTCCAGAGATAATACATAAGTCTCCAGTGATCTTGAAGTATTGGAAAAGTGTAGAACGATATTTTCCGAAATGTCAATTATTTGCAATTAATGAGTTGGGAGATGTTGTCGGATTTATAAATAGTATACCTTTTTATTGGGATGATGCATTAGATAAATTGCCTCGAGAAGGCTGGGATTGGATGCTGGTGAAAGGGGTAAAGGATTATGAAAGTAATGTAAAGCCAAATAGCCTTGGTGGACTACAAATAATTGTTTCCAAAAATTATCTAGGACAAGGATATAGTAAGGTGATTATCAACAAGGCGAAACAACTGGTTAAGGATTTTAGTTTTGACCATCTGTTAATACCCATTAGACCTATATATAAAAGTCGTCATCCGCATATGTCAATGACAGAGTATATGGAGTATCGCGTAGATGATAAGATCTATGATCCATGGATACGAACTCATCTTAAAGGAGGTGCAGAGATTATCAATATATGTGATAAGGCAATGCACATCTATGGGGACTTGGCTTTTTGGGAGGGGATTATGAAACGAGAAATACATAAATCAGGAAGCTATATTGTAAAAGGGGCTCTCAATCCTGTAGAGATCGAAGTTTCCAAAGATTACGGAGAATATTTTGAAGACAACATATGGATAAGCTATTCGGTGTATGAGTAAACAAAAAAAGCGTCATCTGAAAGATGCCGCCTTTTTTATCGATAATCTATTTTATTTTAGCAACAACTTGCTTCTCCACCTTCATCGAAAGGCATAGCACCGCCACAGCCTTCGAAGATTCCATAGTGAGTATCCCATGTACCGTAAAAATCAAAGTGATCAGCGAATCTAGTATCGTGTAGCATCTTGTAAGTATTTCCACATACCGTCATTACTTTGTTTGTGGGAAAGTTGTGGTGATCATCTAGATCAAAAGCTAGGTTATTGTTTTCTATACTCCCTTTGTAAGCGACCGCTTGTCCGTAGTCTTCGCAGTCTTCTTCTAATCCATCAATCTTGAAGAGCCTGTAGGTTACAGAGAAGAATTGAATATTTCCACATTTTTCTTGCAGTGCATCATTCTCTATAGTAATAGGATTGTTTTTTACAGATCTAGGATCTGTAAATCCCGCTTTGCGAGCCGTTTTAAGGAAGTCATTCCAGTATAGCGCACCACTGAGGCATTCTCCCCATAAAACTGGATCAGCTTGAAGCTCTGTACTAATACGACGATCGCTATATACATCGCTGAAGTACATCTCACCACCTGGTTTGAGTAGATTATATACATCTTTGAGCACTTTGTCTTTGTCCGTGGCCAGATTGATTACACAGTTAGATATAATGACATCAAAACTGCCTGGCTCTAAATCGAGTTCATCTAGCTTTTCTATATTTCCTTTGACAAATTTGGTATTGGCATACTTGTAGCCAAATACTTCCGCATGGTGATCGATATACTGATTGGCTACTGATAGTTGCTCATCTGTCATATCTACACCTACTACTTCACCTTCCTGACCTACTAACTGAGCTGCTATATAACAATCTCTACCGCTACCTGATCCCAAATCTAGGATACGTAATCCTTCCAACTGAGAAGGTATACATAAGCCACAGCCGTAGTATTTCATTTGTACTTCATCGTGTACTTTCTTGAGTGCAGCTTGGATATACTTCGGTGGTGCCTCTAGCGTGCAACATGCGTTGGTCTTGAGGTCTTCGGATGATTGGAGTTCTTTACCGTAGTAATCCTTAACTTCTTCGTGCTTTGTGCTCATAGTGTATTATTGTATTTACAAAACTAACGGTATTAGTCGTAGTAAGTTTGTTATCGAAGTATTATTTGTCGTCTGTCATAGGACAATGGTGGATTCTAGTTATTGAACTTGCAGATTAACATGATACTCACTGTTAATGATTCGCTAAGGCGCTACGAGTGTAAATGAATAAGAAATGCGGAGATAGATTAGAATGAGATTAGTTATACTTAAATGATGATGCATAATATTGAGTAATAGTCACAGGCTTTAAGTTCTAAACAATTATCTATAATTATGCTAGGCGCAAGTGGTGCGGTAGGTAAAGAAGTATTAAGTACTCTTATTCAACAAGGGAATGTAGGTCAGCTTACGTTACTAGGGAGAAGTCCGATAGCTGATGTAGACGCTGATTTTGTGATACAACATAAAATAGATGTTGGAGATGCAGATTCTTACAAGAAGCATGTTGTAGATCATACTGTCGCTATATGCACCTTGGGAGTGGGAGAGCCTTCTAAGATGAGTAAAGAGGATTTTGTGAGGATAGATAAAATAGCTGTTTTGGATTTTGCTGTGGAATGTAAGAACGCCGGTGTAAAGCATTTTGAATTATTGTCATCAGTCGGAATCAGCGCGAAATCATCTTCTTTTTTCTTAAGGACTAAAGGAGAGCTAGTTGAAGAATTAAAGAAATTGAATTTTGATAGACTAAGTATTTTTCAACCTTCAATGATATTAACTCCAACCAATCGTTATGGAATTGCTCAGGCTATTACTTTGAAGGTTTGGCCATATTTGAAACCTCTATTATTTGGAAGCTTACGCAAGTATCGTGGCATACCTGTCCATCTTCTAGGGAAGTCAATGGCATTAAATATATTTATGATGGGGGAGTCATACGAAATACTTCAATGGGATAGTTTCTATTCTATTATAGATGAAGATATCGATTAGATTAAAGAATGTGGGCAGATTGCAATGTTTGACAAAAATCTAAATAAAAAAGCCATCAAGAAATAAAATCTTGATGGCTTTTCTTTTATTGAGATTTGTAGGAATCTATACTTCTCCTACTACAGCTTCTGTTACGTTGATGATATGATCACCTACTTTCTCGAGTGATGAGAAGATATTGTTGTAGATCATAGCTGATTGCACATCATAGCCATCAGATCCAAGATTAGTAAGGTTGTTCTTACGTAGCTTGTTTCTTAATTTGTTGATGTCTCTCTCTAGTTCCATAGCCTTATCTTTATTGACATCATCGTAATGGTCAGTCGCAAGATTTTTGTTCATCACTGTAAATGCTTTATCTATTAGAGTCGTCATCTCATTTAGATTGTTTCGCTGCTCTGGAGTGAAGTATTGTTTGTTTTCATTCTTACTTTCAAGTGTCTTCGAAATCTGGTAATAGATATCTCCAATTCTCTCTAGATCATTACAGATGTTGAGAATGCTACGCATTTTGATACTAGTACGAGGTGTGATTTCCTGATTAGATAATTTAGTAATATACTCTGTTATTTCTATTTCCATTCTATCAGTAATCTCTTCGTACTTAAATAGTTTTTTGTAGAGTTTACTTTGTGCTTTTGTATCAGTAGAATTAAGTAGTTCGGTAGCAAAACCAGACATTCTGCTAGCTACTTCACCGAAGTGCGCAGTTTCCTTTTGGAGCTCAACAGTAGCTAACTCAGGAGTACGGATACCTGCAGAGATAAACTTTAGTCTATGCTCATCGTCAACACCATCTTTTTCTGGTACAGTCTTGATTGCCATATTGACTAACCAATTAACGAAAGGTAACATGATGATTACATTTATAATATTGAATGTAGTGTGGAATGCTGCAAGTTTGTATGTATTCATGACATTAGCTTGGTCTAGGTTCTCTTGTTTGATTTTTATACCTTTTTCAAATATCTCAGAGAAGCTATCTACAAAACCGCTTAAGAATGTAAGGACGAACGGCAATAATATAACCATCCAAACCACACCTATAATGTTGAATAATGAGTGTATTCTTGCTGATCTCTTAGCGTTAGTATTACCTACAACAGATGCTATTTCAGCTGTTATTGTCGTTCCAATATTTTCACCAAGTACCATTGCTGCAGCTACTTCTAATGGTAACCATCCAGTATATACTAGAGTAAGTGTAATGGCCATGGCCGCACTCGAAGACTGAACTACTACTGTGACTAACGCACCAACAAGAACAAATAATACTCTAGAGAAAAATCCATAATCTGCAATGTTTTGTATCCATGCTAGAGCATCAGTATTTCCTTTCAAGTCTGGAACTGCACCTTTGAGATAAGTAAGTCCTAGAAATAATATCGCAAATCCGATCAGGAATTCACCCCAATATTTTATTTTTCCTTTGCCAGAAAAGAGCATTGGTACACCAATCGCAAATAGTGGGATAGAGAAAGCACTTAGTTTTAATTTAAACCCTAACAGAGATACGATCCATCCAGTAACTGTAGTACCGATATTGGCACCCATCATAATACCAGCAGATTCTATCAATGTAAGTAGTCCAGCATTTACAAATGATACAGTCATTACAGTCGTTGCTGATGATGATTGCACAAGTGCAGTGGTCAAAAATCCAGTTCCTACACCGAGGAATCTGTTTTTAGTCATATTTCTGAGAATGTTTCTGAGTTGTGATCCTGCGGCACGCTGGATACCATCACTCATCATTTTCATACCATATACAAAGAAAGCTAAGGCTCCTAGTATTTGCATTACATCCGTAAATCCGAATTCCATAATTAATTGGCTTTAGTTGGTTTTGTTAATAGTTGGTTTAGTATTGTATTCTTAAAAGTGTAGATCCATCTGTAAACGATATGTAATTTCATCATTACTCTCTTCACGATCTCTGTAGGTAATGTCCGTTTGAATCTTCAGTTTATGACCCACGAAAAATTTATTAATTCCTAGCGTATATCTATTATCTTTTTGATCAACAATTTCATCAGGGTTGATAGCTGTGTAACGAGCAGCTATTTCATAATTATTATCAAACATATATCCAGCTTGCATGCTGATACCTGATCCAGTGTAATATGTACCAATTACATTTCCGTTTTCAGTAACTACAGGGTTGTCATTAGTGACCGTCTTGTCAGCAAACTCGGCCATGATCGATAAACCTTGATATTTGAACATTAGATCAGCAAAAACAGTACTTAGAGTCTTTAGATTCTGATCATTAGTAACATTTAAAAATGACCCATTTTGACCACGATTTTTACCTGCTCGGTTATTGACATCGTATGATACTCCTATGGATAACTTAGGTTTGCTTTCTCTTTTGATAGATGATCCTATGTAATCTCCTTTGGACGCGAATTTACCGAAAGGTAAAATCTCTCCACGGATTACATATCCGATTCCACCTGCATTACCTGATGTTACATTACGACCTTCTCCTTGGTATACGACGGCTATTATTTTAGTAAATAGATCTCCAGTAGGATTGGCAGTATGTATAAGATGTAATCCAAAATCACGATCTATATTATATCTAGAATTAAGTCTAGATCGATCAACAAACTGTAAATTTCCAGAAGAAATTACACGTTCTCTATTACTCGGTAGTTTACCTTGGCCAAATTTCACTGCCCAGTTTTTATGGAATTGATATTGAATCCAGGCATCGAGTATATATCTTGGTGCATTACTATAATCAGCTGTACCGCCGCCGCTCTGATCACGGTTAGATAAGCCTACTTCAAATTTGTACTTTAGTTTGGGCGTGTATGCATACCCGTCAAATTTGAATCTCGCTCTTCTAATCAAGAAATTGGTTTCTGGATTTTTGATGGATCCTTCGTCTCTTGTCCAAGTACTTGTAACTAAGTTTTGAAATCTCATTCCAAATTTCATAGAAAAAGTAGAATCAGCGGCCATGATATTGATTAGGCCTTTTCCAAATTTAGGTGCGGTTACTGATTGTGCATTGGTCATTATAACACAGCATGAAAGTATCATGATGCTAAAGAGCATTTTTTTCATCGGACAATTATATTGTTTAAAGATTACTGGTTTTCAATTTGTTTTCTGAGACTTCTAAAAACTACTACTATTAATGGAGATCTCAACTGAGATTGCGACCTTATACTTTTACTAAGGTGCATTTATCTTTGTTTCTTGATGCAAAATTATAACTCCAATGTTAAGCCAATGTTATCTGTTTGGGATTTAGCGTAAACTCTGTGTAGTTTATACACTATGTCCTAGTTTATGTAGGTAAGAATAGTGCGTACGCTTGTCCGTTGCGCTTTGCACTATCCTTACTTTCATAGTAGTAGTACAAAAGTAGGGCACAGTTGTAAAGTGCGGATTAGCGGTATGTTATGTGATTGTAAAGGAAGGTAGCTCTTTCATATGGCTTTAGTTTAGGGCAGGAGCCCTACAACGAAAGCTACTAAGTATCGAGAAATCAGTAAACATAATGAGCTTTGCGATAAAGCTTTTTTATCGAAGCACTTTTGACCTCTGATGGAAGGTAGTGACCGCTTTAGTTGTTAGGACTGGAGTCCTACACCGAAAGCTTTTGTTACTGCGATAAAGCTCATTAATCGAAGCACTCTTGACCTCCGATAGTAGGTCCTTAAATTAGACCATGTATAATAGATATCCCATAAGTGCAGATCCAAATACAATCCACATGACACTAATCTTCTTAGGGCCAAATATGGCAACGGCACTAGCGCCGGCTATAACGAAGCTTCTCCAGTCTACTAATGACTCCTTAGCCATAGAGAATAATACAGCTACCATAACTGCTACGGCAGCTACATTAACACAGTCAAGGAAGTAACCTAACACCTTGGATTGTCTCATCTTAGGCACAAGAGGATTCATGATCCAGACAAATAGGAAAGAAGGAAGGAACATACCAAATGTAGCAGCGATGGCACCAGATACTCCACCCAGTTGGTATCCTATAAATGTAGCGGTAGATAATACAGGTCCAGGTGTAAACTGTCCGATCGCTATAGCGTCCATAAGTTCTGGTCTACTTAGTATTCCACTTGTCACAAGTTCTGCATCTAGATAAGCAAATAAGACATAACCACTACCATATAATATGGCTCCCACTTTGAGGAAACTCAAGAATATCTTCATGGTAGACAGCTTAACCAATGCTCCCTGAAAGAAAAACAAGGGTACTAAAGAGGGGACTTTTCCTGTAGAAGCCGCTGATTTGAAATAGAAGTACATCGTTCCTATTACACCTGCAGATAATAATGCTATGATCTCATTGACACCCATTAGACTCGCGATGACTGTTAGGATTCCTAGTATGGCTAGTTCTGGTCCTTTTAAGGCTTTCTTACCTAGCTTATATATAGCTGAAGCAATCAGAGCCAAGACTGCAGGCTTGATACCTAGTAAGAAAGGCTCTACCGCAGGTAATTGGCCATAGGTTACATATAGATACCCAAGTATAGCTGTGATGACTACGGCAGGAAATATAAAACATGCACCCGCTACGAATAGTCCTGGCACTCCAGCACGTTCATGGCCGCAGTGCATTGTCATCTCAGTACTGTTGGGTCCAGGTATGAGGTTGGTTGCACCCATAAGATCTAAGAAGTGCTGGCGATCCATCCATTTTCGTTTTTCGACGATCTCGTCTTCCATCATGGCTACGTGAGCCGCTGGACCTCCAAATGCTACTAATCCCAATCTGAAAAATACACTTGCTACTTCACCTAGATTTGATTGCTTACTCATGGATAATTGGTTTTTTTGGTTTTAGGTTATTGATGTTATGTCACGATCATAGATTACCTAGTCAAGCGTAAAAGTATAATATGTGTTTTAACTGAATAGTGCATTTTGCGAGAAATTTACTGGATAGAGCAATTGTTAACTTTAAGGAAACATTGGATCGATTTTTTGGTGATATTATCTTGATATAGCTATAGTATCTTGCCAATAGAGTTAAAATATGTCAAGAAAGTAGGTCATTCATTGCACCTTTTGCAAATTGCGGTGTTATTGAGAATACCATGAAGTTTTACCCAGCAGATACACCGTCCTTTTTAGAGTTTGACAAGATCATATCCTTATTGAAAAAGGAATGCTATGGAGAGCCAGCGCAGCAATATTTCGATAATATAGAGATATTGACTAGACCTAATCCTATCCGTAAGTTACTGGATCAGACCGCAGAGCTTAAAAAAACGATCGAGGATGCAGAACCTATCCCTATCCATTCGTATCAATCTATAAAGAAAGAAGCCAACTTACTGCGCAAAGAGGGTTATGTGCTTGATATTGATAGCATCCAAGCAATCCATAATGTGATTAAGATGGGTCTGACGATAGATTACTATTTCAGAGACTTCAAGAGGCAAAGGACTTACATCCAACTATCCGAAATATGTGGTAATATCAATATCGAAGCTGGATTGAGTAAGGAGATAGATCGAGTATTAGATGATGAGGGTAATGTAAGACCAGATGCGTCTCACGAACTCAGTCAGATATCCAGTAGAATCAATAAGAAGGAAAGAGAGCTGGATAGCACATTTAAGCAAGTAGCAGATCGCGCTAAAAAATCAGGATATCTAGCGGATACCGTTGAAAGTCTCCGGAATGGTAGGCGAGTACTGACAGTATCTGCAGAGCATAAGCGTAAGATCGGTGGTGTCATACATGATGAATCGGCAACAGGTAAAACTGTATTCTTAGAGCCGATAGAAGTACAAATGATCAATAACGAGATTGTCAACTTATACGCAGATCGACGAAAAGAGATATATAAAATACTATCTGTATTGTGTAGTCATCTTAGACCATATGCAAATGATATAGTGGAAATAGAGAAGATTGTGACCCAATTGGATATCATACATGCTAAGGCAAGATTGGCCATCATATTGGATGCTGATAAACCCGAGATCGTAGGTAAAGCTTCGTTCGGTTATCGAAAAGCATATAATCCAGTGCTATACATCAAGAATAAAAAGCTAGGAGTACCGACGATACCTTTTGACTTAGATCTACATACACCGAATAGAATATTGGTACTTAGTGGACCTAATGCAGGTGGTAAATCGGTGACGCTTAAGACTGCCGGTATTCTGCAGCTCATGGTACAGTCAGGTATGTTGATACCTTGTGATCCTGTAAGTAAGGTCGGAATATTTGATAGTCTATATACGGATATTGGAGATCAGCAATCTATGGAAGATGACTTGAGTACCTATTCGAGTCGACTTAAGAATATGAAGTACTTCCTCGAAAATGCAGACGAGAAAAGTCTCATATTGATTGATGAATTTGGTTCGGGTACAGATCCTAATGTAGGTGGTGCTATTGCAGAATCGATTTTACGTCAATTGAATTTCAATAAGACTAACGGTGTGATTACTACACACTATTCTAACCTTAAGTATTTTGCATTTAAGACAAAAGGAATACTAAATGGATCGATGGAATTTGATACGCAAAGTATCAGACCGACCTATCACTTAATAGTAGGAAAGCCAGGTAATTCTTTTGCTTATGAAATAGCAGAAAAAACGGGCTTAGATCCAAGAGTTATTAAGTACGCGAAAACGAAAACTGGTAAAAACGAAAAAGCGATTGATGAATTACTTATCAAGCTGCAAGAAGAAAAGAAGTCTCTAGAATCGCGCATCGCATCGATGGAAGAGAAAGAATCTAAAGTAGATCGTCTAACCAAAAACTATACAGAGCTTCATAAAGAGTTAGAGTTCCGTAGAAAGAAAGTAAAGCTCAATGCAAAAGAGCAAAGCCTGTTTACCATCAGTCAAGAAAATAAAGAATTGGATGCAGTGATCAAGCAACTCAAAGAGTCCAATGATCTAGAGAAGGCTAAAGAAATAGCGAAGACGTTCAAGAAGAAAAGAGAAGTTGTAAGAGGTGAGATACATCAACTCAAAGATGAAGTGTATTACCAAGATAAATTTGACGCTACGACTCTCAAAGAAGGAGACTATGTTAAAATGAGAACTGGTGATAGTATCGGTAGTATCATTTCTATTCGTAAAAATAAAGCAGAAGTACAAATGGGTATCATGACGATGTCTGTGCCGCTGAAAGAATTGATTCCTGCTAAAGAACCACTCGCGAAGAATGATTCACGAAGGATGATTATGGATATTCCACCAAGAGAACGTTTTGAGCGTAAATTGGACGTGCGTGGATATACTAGATCTGATACACTTCACTCTGTACAGGAGTTTATGGATAGAGCTTTATTGACTAATGAAAACAGTCTTACGATTGTACATGGTATAGGTAGCGGAGTATTACGTAAAGCGGTGCTTTCAAAGTTGAAAGAGTATCCAGATATCATCGAGGTCTCTCATCCGGAAGAGCAGTATGGTGGGATGGGAGTTACTTATATTAGTTTGTAGATGGAGATCATAAAAAAGAATCTTCGACGTGGATGAAAACTAAAGGCTATATGGAATTCAATGGCAAATTGGGTATCTCGTTTTTTCAGTAATTCCGTTTACGTTTTAAGATGTCATTAATTTTGGTGTATCGGCTCAAGACGTAACGGCATTATACCAAAATAATAAGCGTCATTCTTCAGCAGAATCGGTATAAGTCAATCAAGAGTCAAAACCACATCTAATTATAAAGTAAACCAGAAAGCGCATCATAAAAGAAAATCATTCTTAAAAGAAGTGGAGACCTTGATGGAAAAGTATGAAGTAGACCAATACTCTCGAGAGTTCTTTTGGAAGTAGAGTTTTCTCAATCTACTATTTCATCATACAATATTTCTTCACCATAGCTGACTCTTGCTATATGTCTTACTTTGCCACTTGGATCTAATGGTGTCCAATGATCTGCGTAGTGAATGGTTATTTCTTTGCCCATGACTTTACTTATCAAATCGGATTCTGTAAGCCCAGATTCTAAGCCTCGATTGATGTAGTATCGACCTTCATCTCCGATGCGAATGTTGATGTCTTTGGACCCTTCGTGGGCCACTATCGAAAGTACTGTTCCTGAGGCAATTTTGCAATTAGACATACGTAAGGAAGTGATTGGTCTAAGTACCATTACTAGTATAAATACGAGAAATAAGACAGTCGAATATTTAATGATCCTTAGAGGAGTCCATGATTTTGACATTTGTTTTTCGTTGGTTTCTGAGAATTAAACGTCATAGGAGGGAAAATATTTTGAGCGGCTATTTTCTATTATTCCATTTTCGTAGACCTATGAAAATAAGAATGAGTCCAGAGTAAATGATGAAAAACGGAATGATGTATTCTATCCAGCCAATAGCCAGCATGACTCCCATTATTAGTAATTGGAATCCTAGACCAAAAGTAGATAAGATAGTCATAAACGACTTTGGGAAATGATCTGCGTTGACAGCCTCTCGATCCATGTAATATATGGTTTTGTCAAAGATGATATAAAGACTATTATACATCATAAATAACAAGTTTACTGTGGATTGCTTTTCACCTGGAAGAGCAGTGGGAGCTTCTACTTCAAATATGCGGCTTGTGGTATCTCCATTGGCTTGGTTTCGTAATATTACGTAGTAGTAATTGTATAATGTTCCTTGTAATTGGATTCCAATAAATGCGAGTAGCATCATCAAAAAAGAAGCCTGAGTTACGTACCAGATGGCTAATAGGAAAATGAAATTGAGAATGATATCTGCGACAGAATCCAAATATCGGCCTGTATAGCTTGGTGTATTTTTAACTCTACTTAGTTCGCCGTCTGCTGCATCGAGAGTAGACTTTAGAGTAAGGAAAAATAGAGCTGCCCAGTACTGTCCATGAAGTATACAGTAAGTTGCTATGAGACCCGCGACTACAAACATCCACGTAACGTGAACTGGTGTAACAGAAGTATTCTTAAATGAATTGGCGATCCATCTTGCGACTGGTCGGCCATAATCAGATAGATCTAGAAATTTTCTATCCTTAGGAAGTTTTGACATTTAGTACTTAGCAGTAATAATTTAAGTCGGTAATATATCCTACGTTGTCTTAACTCTTTGTGATTATATTATTCAGACTATAGAGTTAAACTGTTTCTTAATACAAATCTATCAATATATCGAAGACTTATGGTGGCTTTACCGATCAAATTCATTTTTTGACGAACCGACGCTTTCCAGTGTTGAGCCGCCCATCAGATTTGATAGCGACATTTCCACAGGTCCTAGTTTATGAGTTTTGGCTAACATTGCTCCCCCAGGAAGCTCTTCCCAATTGGTCCAAGTGGAATTAATCCCTTTGATAGGAATGATACTTGTCCACATATCATAAGACGTAGGTAATCCAGTATCGTCTACCCACCATAGATAGCTGTCGCCTGGAGTAGTTCCACCAGTCTCATACGTAACAAGGAGGCCTTGTTTGCCATCTTCTTCTATAAGAGTTCTTTTGATGCCTTCATCTCGGAGCTTGAAAGGCGCATAGAGCCAAAAGGAATCATTACACCAAAACGACCATGCGGTTGCTTTTATAGATTCATATTGGTCATTGGTATCTAATACCTGTTCTCCATTCTTTACAATATCGGCCGTAAGATTATCGAGTTTCATCATTACAGAATAATCACTCCATTCGATTAAAGCAGTATTATTAGTTCGATCCCACACATAATGATGTTCACCTCTAAAGAATGTCCATCTCACATATTGAAGTGAATCCCATGCAGGCTTGTTTAATCGATCTAAGATTTTATTCGTGAGCGCTTCTGCTTCCGGTCCAGTTTTTCCTGTAGGAATATTTTTACTCATAATTTTAGTAGCGACAAATAATCCTACGAGAAAAACTACAATTATTATCAAAATCCACTTTAATACTTTTTTCATAGGTTCTTTATCATTAGAATGAATACGCACTATACTCACGTAATATTACACAAGAAACAAAGTAAAGTTTACAATACAAGGTTAAAAGGAAATAACAGGAAGATGGTCAACGGTTTCTATCTTTACTTAACAACGCCAACTGAAGACTGAAGACTGCCAATTGAAAACTGATCACTGTTTCGATTCCCAGCGTGCCATTTGACTATCGATCTTTTCGAATTCGTTCTCTTCTATATAATAATTGATTTTCCCTCCTTTGATATTTTTCATCTTATTGCCATAAGCCAATGCCATTTCATATTTATGGTTAGCAGCTAGGATTTTAGCTTTTGTCCAGTGCATATGGCCAAGTATATATTCACGAGGGTAGTATTCAGGATTCCATTCGCCTTTAGGATCAAATAGTTCTTGCGACTTATCGATCCAGTCGCTGGCCAATTCTAAGTTTAGGTTTCTTCTTAGAAGGTATTCAGCACCTTGCAAGTATACAACGCTACTAATTTCTTGGTCGCTGGAGGCGGCACTGATTTCGATTTCTCTTTGAAGTAGATCTAAGTATTTGGTTTTGATTACTACATCGATCTGGACATCTGACCATTTCATGGAAATTACACCATCATCATAGTCCTGACTATCTATAGTATAGGAAAGTTTTTCCTCTAATGGAATATTCTTGGGTTGTACTTCTACACGCAGTATATCTTGATATTCATCATAATTAAAAGCGCCCCATTGGTCATATTCTGCATTGAAGATCACCGTCCAAGCGTCAGATTCATGCGGTATAATAAACAAAGAATAGACACCTCTCGGTAGTATGTTTCCTCCGATTTCTACGTCTTCGCTAAATTCTATTCTAGTCGCATCGTTAGCACCAGCTCGCCAGACTTCATCGTATGGAACGATGTTACCCCAGATGGTACGGCCATTGGTTTTGGGTGCTCCATAAGTAATTTCTACACCAGTATAGCCTACCTGTTCATATATCCCTTTGTCAGGGCTTGAGCGTGGAAGTATTCCGATCTTATATTGAGCGGAAGCGGATACACACAGTAGGGTAGCTAGTGTGAAGAAAAGAGATTTCATAATATTGGTCTTTGCTTGGCATAAAGCTAATGATATTGATGGATGTAGCTAGATCTCTTTCTATAAACAATTCATAAACCTAGACAGATAGTCTTAAATATCTATTAATTTTCAAAATACTTAAGATCCTTAGCGCCAAAAGTCCATTCGGGTGTTCTTATTTGATCCATATCTTTTAGCGAGTACCAAGGGCTTAATTTGGGGTCATTAGGGTTGGTGAGTACATGTGTTTCTTGGGCAGGCATATAACTCTGTGCAATCAATACTAATGTCTCTCCTGTCTCATTATGGATAGCTTGGTTAACAATGATCACTGCATGGCCTGGAGATCCGCCTTGTATAAACAAATCACCAATTTGTACATCTTTTAGGTTTCTAGACACCAGTTCTTTGGATAAGGAAAGTGTACCAGCGTACATCCATATCTGCTCCAGATATTGCCAATAATCTTGAGATGTGTTAGAAGGTGCTTTATCTTGGTACCAAGAGGTGTTGTTTCCATTTACTTTGATTCTTTGGCCTTGCATCCAATTGCTGTAATCTACGCGCATACCATTGGTGAAGTTAAAATGGATCTTGTCATACTGTCGAGTATACCACAGGTAATCTGCTCTAAGTCTCATGACAGCATCCGCACACTGGTGAAGATCTTTGTTGCCTATGGGTAAATCTATTACTGCAGCGTAATCCGAGAAATATGATTTAATACGGCCGTCATAGTATTTGATTTTTGATCCTTCGGGTTTGAGTGGAAGGGTTTGGAGATAATGACCATAGCTATCAGTTTTCGATTCCATCAACTTGTAGTTCTTTGGTGGAAGGATACGCGTGTTGATTTGGTCACCCAGAATGATAGTGTTGGGTTGTTCTTCTATAAATGATCCAACTTTTGTTTCTTTCACCTTTGGCTTGTGCTTACAAGCGATAGACGAAAGACAGAATAATAAGATGGATAGATACTTCATTTTAGCATAACGTGAGTAGGGATGAAGTAATTATTAGAGGATGTATTTTTTATGATTTTTTCTTTGAGAATATTTTACTCCACCAATCGCTCTGCGTGATTGTTTACTAACACTCCAAGATAGTCAATCGTCCGTGGCTAATTACACCCATAATATTTTCGTTTTGACCAGTACTAATGGTTATTTTTCAATTACATAATCCACCACTTTTTCTAATACATCTTTACTTCTTAATCGATGACCCAATCCTTTGGTAATTACGAGTTCTGAGTCATCATAAAGTTCGTGTAATCTCCGCGAATATTTAACATCAGTATCTGGATCACCTTCATCGTGAATAAGTAATGCTTTGGCTTTGATATGAGTGAAGAAGTTTTCGATATCAAAATACTCAGGATCTCTTCCAGTATAAGATACGAAGTAATTCATCAGATTATTGATTTCTCGATCAGTCAAACTCAACATTCGTTTTACTTCATAAATAAAATCATGAACTCTACCTGCGGAAGCTAGAGAAACCATTTTGTTGGGTTGTAGTTTAGGATTTTGATCGCAAAAATAAAGGCTACAAAAACAACCTACTGAATGTGAAATAATCGTATCTACTAATCCGACATGATCGATTGTAGCCTTTATACTTGCTTCTCCTTTGAGCAAATTCCAAAATCTACCTTCACTGTTACCGTGTGCAGGAAAATCAATAGAGTATACGGTACATCCTTTTTCAGTTAATGTTTTAATATAATCTCTCCATCTATAACTATTACTTCTCCATCCATGTATACAAAGTACTTTTTGATCGCCAGATCCCCACTTGTAGAGTTTGATATTTTCACCATCGACTTTGATGTTTTCTTGAGTAGCGGTATCTAAGAAGGATTGTTGCTTAGATGTAATCTTAGCACTAAACGGACTGCAAAATACATAGAAAGCATGCTTGCCTCCGATCTTAGCAGAGATAGTATTAATGATGCGTAAATATAGTCCGATGATCGCGAGTACAAATTTCATATTGGGTAATTATAGATATGGGTAATTCTAATTGTTGGGTTTTAGACAAGACAGATATTAATTCAAATTATCAATCTCTTGTCGAATATATTTGATGACAGATCTTAGATGATTAGAATCATCACTTACTTTCATCATCATCACTCCACCTTCTAATGATCCGATCATCATAGAAGCGAAACCACAACTATCTTTAGAAGTTTTCACATCACCATGTTTTTTTCCGTTGTCTAATATGGAGACTATAGTTTGATGGAGACTTAGCATTATTTCTTTCGCTACTTGTTTTAATTTTGGATCTGTATCATCTGCTTCGATGGCAGCATTCATAAGTGGACATCCACCTACAAATGGTGGGGATACAGAATATTCTTTGAAGTACTCCATTATACAATGGAGTTTCGATTGTGTATCAGATTGTTTTTTGATTCTATCTCGCAGATCGTATCTAAGGACATTGCACATATAAGTAAGCGCTTCTTTTTCTAGATCAGATTTGTCTTCAAAATGACGATATATAGCTCCTTTTGTGAGTGAAGTAGACTTAGTGATATCACTAAGCGATGTGGCTTTATATCCTTTGGTATTGAATAATATGCTTGCCGCTTCGATGATAACTTGTTTCGTTTTTAAAGCATCTCGCATATGGATGATGGATTAGATTCGACACAAATATAGTTAAGATACCGATCGGTATCAAATTAGAGGGGATTAAATTTTAGATTGTTTGAGGCCAGTAAATGTTTTAGTATTTCAATGGACTAAAGTTATGATTTCGATATTTGATAATCCATATAATCGTAAATCGTATTTATGGGATGTAGTAAAATAGTAGGCTTTAATACAGGATTATCTACTACAAAAAAAGCCTCATCAATTGAATGATGAAGCTTAGTTTGATTTTCTAAATCTGATATTTTTTCTGATACATAATCTAGTATCCTGAATTTTGTTTTAAGTTAAAATTAGCCAAGAGATCAGATGCTGGAATAGGGAAGATATCTCTATATGATTCTGTTCCTCTACCTTCTTTTACATTTCCTTTCCAAGGCCATAAATATGTATCTCCGGTAAACTGTCCAAATCTTACAAGATCAATTCTACGAGTTCCTTCGAAGTATAGTTCTCTTGCTCTCTCGTCAAGTATGAACGGTAGATCGAGATCACTTTGCGTGATATTTCCATCAGCATTTCCATACGCTCTATTTCGTAACTCATTGATATAACCTACAGCTGTACCTAGGTCTCCACCTTGTCCATTACGAAGCACCGCTTCAGCATACATAAGATATGCATCACCTAATCTAAACATACCATAATCAGTATCGGTGTGAGTATTATCAGATCCGGCTTCACCATCCAAATTGGTATTAGTCCATTTTGGTACTGCGATTCCTTCAGTAAATTCTCCTACGTCATTGATTTCAACTGTCTGTCCATCTGTATAGAAGATCGCTCTACCATCGATGTCTCCTGTAACGTCAGGAAATTTATCTAGTAAGGCAGAAGTCGTTCTGAGACCTCCCCAACCATTGATGACTCCATAATCAGTATCCACCATCGTACCTCCGATTGCAGCATGTACTAAGAAGGTAGTATTGCCCCAGTTCTGAGTATTCTTGCCATCTGCATTAAGTGCAAAGATGATCTCCGGAGACTCATGGTTATCTTTCATAAATAACGCTTGATAGTTAGCATCAAGAGAGTATCCAGCGCCAATCACTTTATTGAGTTCTGTGATACATTCTGTGTATTTATTCATTCCGACCATTGATTCAGCATTGAGATATAGTTTTGCTTTGAGCATCCATACGGCTCCTTGATCTACTCTACCATACTCATTAGCTCTCGGTGCAGGTAATATTCCTTCTACATCATTCAATTCAGATTCTATAAATGCGAATAATTCTTCTGGAGTTGCTTGTGTAGGTGCTCCTGCGCTTACTGTAGTAGCAAGTACTACGTTACGGAACAAATCAAGCGCATGCCAATAGGCTAGAGATCTAAGGTATCTAGCTTCTGCACGATAGATAGCAATATCAGCTCTATCGCTATCACCTATTCCATTGGCATCTAATCTTTCATCAGAGGATTGCGCTAAGAAGTCATTGGCAATAGAAACGATGAGCGCTATCCTATAGTACAATACTCTAACAAATTGATTTTCTGATGACCACGAGTGCTCATGTAGATCACGGATACCAGCATCCGTCCAAGCTATCAGAGCTTCGTCTGTGGTAAGCTCTTGTGCTTTCCAGTATGCTCTGATATAAGAAGTAAATCCTTCATCATTGACGATGCTGATATCGCTATCTCCACTAGGTCCATCTTGACCTGTGAGACTATAAGCGCCATATATTTTAGCTAAGTAAGATCTATATGCTAATGGATCTTTGAACGCCTCCACATCTGATAGCCCATCTTCTGGTGCTACAGCAAGATCAGTACATTGAGTAAAGAGGAATGCTGTAAGTATAAATATGAATATTGATATTTTTTTCATTGTGTCGTTATTTCTTTATGATTGAAATAATTATAGTGTGTTAAACTGGTTTTATTTGGAGCGATTAAGCTTGATCGGTGATTTTTTTTTTAAAAGTCTTTACTGTTCGGAGTGTTGAAATTTGTCGTTGACTTAAAAAAAAAAAGTCTTTACTGTTTTAAGAGATTAAGCATTATCGTTGACTTTTCTGCTAAAAGTCTTTACTGTTTTAAGAGATTAAGTATTATCGTTGACTTTTCTGCTAAAAGTCTTTACTGTTTTAAGAGATTAAGCATTATCGTTGACTTTTCTGCTAAAAGTCTTTACTGTTTTAAGAGATTAAGCATTATCGTTGACTTTTCTTCGAAAAGTCTTTACTGTTTTAAGTGATTAAATATTATCGTTGACTTTTCTTCGAAAAGTCTTTACTAAAAGTTAGCGGATACACCCATTAAGAATGTTCTTGATCTAGGATATTGATTGTTGTCGATACCGCCAGATACTTCTGGATCGATTCCATCGTAACCCGTGATGGTAAGTAGATTACTTGCTGTAGTGTAAAATCTCAAAGAATTAAATACTCCTGCATTACTTAATGAATAACTAAGTGTTACATTATCTAATTTGAGGAATGATCCATCGCTGAGATAGACACTTGATTTGAGTTGTCTATCTTGGAAGTCATTGTCAAATGCCGACTCATGGATGTTATTAGTTTTTCTCTCATCAAGTCTATCATAAAATCCAGAAGCAGAAGCAACATTGTTGTAGATCTGCATTCCTAAATTACTTCTGAGTGTTGCGGAAAGATCCCAATTTTTCCATCTTATATTATTAGTCAATCCGATGATATATTTGGGTTGAGGATTACCCATTATTAGCAGGTCATCTTCATTAATTATACCATCACCATTTTGATCTACATATATATCAAGATCGTTAGGAATTCCATCCGCATTATGATCATCTACATCATTGAGAGGAGTACCACCAGATCCTAAGATATGCTCATACGATCTAAATGCATTGAATACTTCTCCTTGCTGAAGAACTTGTATCGTTTGTCCTACATCCCCACTAATACCTCCAGTCTCATAGGCTATAAACGTCGTATCGTTTGAATTGTCCAACTTCGTTATTTGGTTGTTGTTGTATGCAAAATTGAAACCCACATCCCAATCCCAAGCATCGCCATCTATCATTACAGTATTTAGAGAAACTTCCAAACCTTTGTTTTCCATCTCACCGATGTTGGTTACGATTCTATCTGATATATTAGTGAATGCACTTGGTGCTGCATTGAATAAAAGATCATTCGTAAATTTCTGATAGACGTCTATCGATCCACTAAATCTATTGTCAAATAATCCAAAATCTAAACCGAAGTTCGTTGATGATGTTTCTTCCCATTTTACATCTGGATCTACTCCTGTACCTCTCAATGTTGGTACGAACTGATCTCCAAACTGATAAGACGCATCTGGTGTACCATAGAAATAGAATGTGTTATATAAGTAATCTCCGAATCGCTCATTACCTGTAACTCCATAACCCACTCTAAATTTTAAATTGTCAAAAGTGCTAGTTAGGCCAGAAGCCCAATCTTCTTGTAATATTCTCCACGCAAACGCGAATGAAGAGAACGTTCCCCATCTGTTGTTAGGGCCAAATCTAGAAGAACCATCTCTTCTCAAAGAAGCGGATAGAAGATATTTTTCATCAAAAGAATAATTCAATCTACCAAAGAAAGAAGCTAACTTATTGGTGACTAAGAATGAATCTCTTCCAGTATCTGTTGTGTATTGATATTCACCATCTACCAGTTCTAAACCGTTACCGAAATCAGATTCTTGATCTCTTTCAGTATTAAGGTAAGAGTGACCTGCGGTAAAAGTCAATTTGGATTTGATCGCTTCTAACTTAGTAGTATAGGTTGCGTAAGTTTCTATTTGCTTGGTGATATTAGTAGTTTCGGCAAATGATAATCGCCCCCCGTTTACAAAGTTACTTCCGTCTTTGAGCAGTGGATCTTGAAAGAATCTACTGGTTCCGTTTTGATAATCTACACTTCCTCTACTTGTTACAGATAGACCATCTAACCAAGGTAGAGAATAAGTTAATTCTAAGCTATTGAGCGTTCTGATAGAGTTACCTTTATTATCTGTCAGCTCGATACTAGATAAAGGATTATTAGTCGCAAGTCCATCATTCCATTGGTAATATCCGCCGAAAGGAGAGTCAGGATCTAGAACAGGTCTCGTAGGATCAAATGATAATGCAGCTCCATAAGTATTAGGAGTAAATGTATCATCCATAAATGAAGTCCGTGAATTCACTTTTATTTCTAACTGATCATCGAATAATTTAGTACCTACTTTTGCCGCTAAACTTTTCTTTTGGTGCCTACTATTTTTGATGATACCATTGGCATTCAAAAATCCTGCGGATAGACTATAGTTTATTTTTTTTGTAGCACCCGATATAGAAAGAGTATGTTCTGTACTGATCGGGTTTTGCGTAATCTCATCTACCCAATTAGTATTTTGATCACCAAGGAATTCGAATTCTTGAGGTGCTTTGGCGATGATTGCATTTCTAAAATTATTAGGACTAAGGAAACCAGAATCTCCAGAAAATAATGAAGTACTTACATTTCCATTGTATGTGATTTTTGTCTTTCCGGATTTTCCAGATTTAGTGGTAATGATGATCACACCACTGGCACCTCTCGATCCGTAGATAGCTGCCGCTGATGCATCTTTTAGGACAGTCATACTTTCTATATCTGCGGCATTGATAAATGTCAATGGATTACGTCCTCCAGCAACACCATTATCTTCTAATGGTACACCATCGACTACAAATAGAGGTCTTGAGCTAGCATTAAGAGAAGTTTGTCCTCTGAGTTTGATTGAAGATCCTGATCCAGGTTCGCCTCCAGTAGTAATCTGGAGTCCTGCAACTTTACCATTTAGTAATGCTTCTGGAGTAGCGATTGATCCTTTGTTAAAATCTTTCGTTACGATTTTAGTTACGGTTCCTGTAAGATCTTTCTTGGTAAGCGTTCCGTATCCTACTACGACTACTTCATTGAGTAGTTCGCTTGATTCACCCATAGTCACATCGATAGTAGTATTGTTATCTACTACTCTGTCTATAGATTCGAATCCGATGTAGGAATATGATAGAGTGTCACCAGATACAGCCGTGATCGAGTATTGTCCGTTGATATCAGATATAGTACCTGTTGTTATCTTGTTTTTGAGAGAAATGTTGACACCTATAAGTGGTTCGCCTGTATCATCTATGATAGTTCCACTGACTTGCGCGCTTAGTGCTAGGATGCTAAACAGCATTACTAAGCAAACTAGAGAGAAGTTCTTTAGTTGAGATTGAGTTAATTGATAGCTATAGTTTTTCACGATATAGAACTTAAGTTAGAGCCTACAGCGGAGCACTACCATATGATGATAGACACTATGAGGCTACAAAAAAGAAAAGTAGTTTTTTATGAGGACTGATGACGTCAAGTATTAGTATCTAACACTTAATTTTTTATGGTATTCAGAATAAGAAATCGAAGGACCAAGTTATGTCATCAGTAAAAGTCTATTGTCGAGGATAGACTGATAAAAAAGAGGGCAAGCCTTTGTGGCCTGCCCTCGTAATCATTATAGTATATTATTGAACGATAGTTGCTGCATAGTTAGCACCATCAAAAGTCATAGTTACGGTATAAGTACCGGCCATTCCTAGTGAGATGTTACCACCATCCAGGATAAGTGCAGATGCACTTCCTCCTAAGTTAAGCGCCCAATCATGTCCAGCTCTGAATTTCCACTCACCAGTTGTAAATTCTCCAGTGTAAGTGTAAGTCGTTACACCTGCATCGAAACCAGCTGCTACTAGATCAGTATCCATATCCCAACTTCCTGCTGGTCCGCCTTCTCCTATGATAGACCATCCTAGGTCAGTCATAGTTGCTGACCAAGTAGTACCATCGTCAGATGTTGTCAATACGATGTAGTATGATCCAGCTCCAGGATTAGCTAAGTTGTCTCCACCATTAGCAAGTACTGTAGATACTCCATCAGGAGCAAGTCCACCACCTAGGTTCAGATCCCAAGCATCATTTGCTCTTAGTTTGAATTGTCCATCTGCCGCAAGAGTAACTACTCCGTACCAGTTATGTACACCCATACCACCATCTTTGTAAAGCATATCTCTATCTGTATCCCAAGCTCCTGCAGTAGCATCACCGATGATACCCCAGTTGAAGTCGGTAGGATCAAATGAAAGTGTTGGTGCATCACCTGTTCTTGTTTGCGTTGCTGACCATCCATCTCTTGGATCCCAGTCTAGAGTAATCGTGTAAAGACCATCTTCCGCAAGTTCGATATTAGATCCACCAGGCATTAGATTGTCGACTGTACCACCAAAGTTTGTGAAAGTCTCGTATCCGTTAGAGGCATCTAATCCACCATTAGGATCGATTAATCTTTTGATATCCCATCTACAGTTAAATCTCATTTTCCATTGTCCAGCTCTCATTACTACATCTTCGATCATGAATGATGCACCATCTGCAGTTGCAGATCCTGACAAAGGAGTATCTCCTCCCCATCCATTTGGAGTCGCCGCTCCGATAAGACCAGCACTTGTAATTTGATGCATAATAAGCTCATTTCTCATTGCATCATGTGATACTTTGTATAGACCACTTGTAGCAACGTTAATTGCTGGTCCATCTGCTGCAGTTTCTACTCTCATGTAAGAAGTATTACCACAATCTGAAGCACCGTCATCTTCAGCTGCCGCTGTGCCACCAATAGTTGCTGTTACTTCTTTATCTGTTATTTGTACTACGTTGTAGTTACCTGCTTCTAACCACATGTAACCTGCATTAAATCCATCTCTTGCTTGAGCTCCAAAATCAGGTGCTCCTACATTTTCTGCTACAAGAGCTGCAGTCGAAGATGGATCTGAGCCATTTACAGCTAGATATAGTCCATTACCAACATTGATTCCGTCAGCTCCGGTATCGATTATAGGCTCATCGTCTCCACATGAAGAAAACGTTACCATTGCGAAAATCCCGAACATCAGGATTAGCGGATTTAGAAAATTTTTCATACGCTTTTAAATATTTAGTTAATTAAGTGAATTTGTAAATAGTTGAGTATTAAACGGTTCCGAAAGCTTATTAGCTCCTGATAATGCTCGAATATACTCAAATTTCAACTTTGATAGGGTTATTTTATATCAATTGTCTGTTGTGAAATAAGTAAAAAAAAATCAAACCAATGTGCTTGGAAATCATTAATTGCGATGCAATCGTTTGCAACTTAAAAGATTTTGCACTAGATTGACTCGAAGTGAGAAACATTGACCTATTGGCACTATATTGCCCCTCTAACAAATGAAGAAAAAGCCGGCTACCATAAAAGATATTGCTAGAGAAATTGGAGTATCACCTTCAACAGTATCGAGAGCGCTTAATGACCATCCAGCAATCAGCGCTGCGACCAAGGTTAGAATCAAAGCTAAAGCCAAAGAGCTGAAATACGAGCCTAATATCGTAGCGCTTAGTCTAAAGAACAAAAGCACTAAGACGATTGGTGTAGTTATTCCAGAGCTGATTCACTTTTTTTTCTCTTCTGTGATATCAGGCATAGAAGAAGTAGCATACGATAACGGATATACTGTAATGGTATGTCAGTCAAAAGAGTCTCATGATAAGGAGGTGAAAGATGTAATGGCATTGTTAGCACATCGAGTAGATGGATTATTGATATCTCAAGCTAAAGAGATACTTAATAATGAACATTATGATGAGATACAGAGGAGGGGAGTCCCTTTAGTGTTTTTTGATAGAATGCCATCAGGAGTAAAAGCACCTAGTATAATTATTGATGATGAAAAATCTGCCCAGGAAGCAACTCAGCACCTTATAGATCGTGGATGTCAATCGATAGTCCATCTTGGTAATAACCTTAATATGCCTATCAGTATGGCGCGATTAAAGGGATATAAACAGGCATTGATAGAATCAGGAATGGATGTAATTGAAGACTTTGTTTTTGACTGTCCATCTAGTGTACAGAATGATAGCTATACTCAGATATTGGCACTATTAGAAAATGGAGCCAAGTTTGATGGACTTTTTGCCAGTAATGATTTACTGGCGATTGGAGCTATCAAAGCATTGAAACAGTTTGGTCTTTCGATCCCAAATGATGTTGCAGTGGTTGGATTTAGTAATTGGAATTTTTGTGATATGGTGGATCCTCCACTATCATCAGTAGATCAACCAGGCTCAGAGATGGGAAGACAAGCAATGAAACGACTGCTGCGTATGATAGCCGAAGATGAAGAAAATGCAAATGATGTTATGGTGCTGGATACATCTCTGATTATTAGAAAATCTTCACAATAATACCCTAGAGGATTGCTTTTGCACTAGACTTATATACTATGCAATTACAAGGTTAAAACTTCGAGAATATGTGAAGGTCCGAATTGAGTTTTACAAATTTTCTATTCATTGATACCAACCAGAGGATAACACAAAGCACAGATATTTTTTGAATCTGTGGTAACCAATGTTCCATATAGTCGGTATAGTAAATCACATTATTGATAAGTAATAGTATGAGTATCAAAACACCGGCAAAGAAGTAGGAAAAAAACTGTTTTCGATACAATGTAATAAATACACCGAGAAGCGCAGGTAGAGCCAGTATACTAGCTATCGCAATCATGATATTATGTAGATCGGTAAAAATAAGCATAGCACATATCATCGAGATTAATCCCATCCACTTAATGATAAATCTCCAAGCGCCTTTGACTTTCATCCAATCGGTAAAGAAGAAAAAAAACATTGACACTCCACCGCAAAGGCAAATCATAGCCGCAAGACCGCTTTTGTAATATGGATGCTCTAATCCATTGTGTGATTTACTGGCGATCACATCGCACAGGTAATTATTAGTCCAGCTATATCCAGCGGCAGTAATATCCGCTTGCGAACCGCCAGGAAACTTTACAGAAGAGATGGTAATTAGTATTAGAAATAAACAACAACCTACTGTCGGAAGGTATTGGAATCTATTAAATAAAGATGATGACATTAGACACCAAATTGAGTAAGATGATGTTCGATGTGCTTAGCAAACATGACATTCCATTGATCAGCAGTAAGTGGTCCAAATGAGTGCGACTCTTTTCCTTCGAAATGTGCTTTTCCTAGATCTAACACTTTATCAATATAGCCTACCAGTTTCTTTTTTTCTACAACGAAATCTCTAGATTCGTTGATGATGAATATCGGTGCTGTTCTACCATTTTTAGGATATGGTCTTGGTCCTACTACTGTATTTTTAACCATCAATTTTAGAAAAAATTTAGCGACAGCATTGGGTCTAGTGTATTGGTCAGTAAAAGACATGTCATAAGCGACATTGAGGTGGGCGAGCATCTGGTCGACAGTCATTTTACCCCAAGTTGGTTTAGTCTCAGGAGTAAGCTGGTTGATTCGTTGTTTTATTTCGGTAGTATAATCGGTCGCGTAGATATTCATTATTGGTTATAAGTTTGGATTCCTCTAATGTAGGATTATCTAACTAATTGACCAAAAGAGATATGAGGGCTACCAAATTTCACTTCTATTATTTCCGATATCTTTTTGTTTACGAATATTCTTATTGATTGATATTTCGAACCCCAAATTAGTATATCCTTTAGTATCGGCATAATAAAGTAAGACATCAGGTGCAGTATTGATTTTATTATCTGTTCGACTACGATAGATGTTGAATTTGGGTTCCAGTCGAAATTCACCATCGAAGTTTTCTATATGCCAATAGGCACCGAAAGAAAAGTCTATTTCCGATCCTTGATGTTCAAATTTGGCTTCGTTGCTAGATTGAACATTACCGATCAATTCGTTGAAATTGGATTCGTCGAAATTTAAGAACTCTTCGTTTTCACGAATCGTATAATTGCGACTATAATTGATAGTTATAAAAGTTACACAACCTTTATGTTGGTTAGTTTTAAATAGAAAACCAATTGATGGTGAGAGGGTAGTCATACTATGGGACTGTAGAGCGGCTATTTCGGTTGCAGATATTTGGTATTTAGCTTTGGCTCGCACAAAGGTACTATCTGCTTTTATTTCATCAGAAAACGTAGAAGTAGATATTGATAATCCAGGCTCGATACTCATTCTGTACCACGGTGAATAAGAGGCTCTAATACCGACTTTGTATCGATAGATTACTTCGTCTCCTTTGTTGGATTCAGGCTTTTGCAAATCGGCATATCTAACAATGTCTCGATGGAAACTTGTGAGTGCGCCGAGTTTGAATTTCTGACCAAAACAGATTTGTGAAGCTATTATTAAACAGCTTAATAAGGATATACGCATTGTAATTAAGTTTTAGGTGGGAGCTTAATCTTGTTTTTTTTAAACAGATATATTTATAACGGAGATAAAAACGATTTTCGTATATGTTCGAGAAATTATAAGCGTTATGAACAACGATTATTTTGGAGCTCTCGCGTATCCATAACTATCTTCAAAAGATAATTTGTAATAACTATTAAGTCCAGAAATTCCAGTAGATTTTGCCTTATCGAGATCTATATACCCTTCGTCAGAAAAGCAATTTTCGGGTAAGATGATATGCTGAATTTCTCCTATGCAAAGGATAGTCCCATTAAGTTCTATAGGAATGGATTGGATGTATTTCATTCCGATCTTGATATTGGCCTCCTTTACAAATGGGGCATCAAATCCTTGTATATATTCGGCTGTAAATCCGCAAGTATCAAACTCTGAGATATTATCATCGTATTTAGCCGAGGTTTGGTGTGCCTCCTTTGTCATATGATTAGGGACATGATTGATGGTGTATAAACCAGTATCTAGAATGTTGGCGTAGGTATGACGAGGTACTTCTCCTACCGGTCGCGTAATCATACCAATAAGTGGCGGCGTACTTCCAAGGTGAACGATAGAACTGAAAATCGCGAGATTACTTTGGCCTTTGGTGTTTTGTGTTCCGATCAGGTTAGCTGGCTTGATGCCGGTAATAGAATTTATCAGATTTAATCTTTTGATCTTTTCTAATTGCTGTATGTCTTGCTTCGTGATGTGCATGGTATTTCGCGTTTAAGCATACTTAACCGTTTTTGTTTGTTAATTGTTATGGAACTGGAAAAATAATTTGAGAGGTAAAGATGACAGCCTTAATTTTCTGTAAATAACTGTTCATGGTCAATCTACTACTGTAGATTTAGCGATACTTTAGACAACTGATACAGGATTATTTCTCACGGATCAAGACAAAGCAGATCTTGTCAATTTCTTGAAAATATTGACGGATCAGAGTTTCATTAATGATGCTAGATATAAAGACCCATTTTAGGCTAAGACTATTGTTTTTAAGGTCCTAGGAGTATGGTTTCTGATTTATAATCACTTCGGACGGCCAGTGTTTCGATCAATATCCTGTATTTTATACTTTCAAAATCTTTTGTCTTATAGCCAATTATCACAAACAGACGTTACGTTGCATCGGTTCCGTTATATTTTCCATCTTCTATCTAAGAGTGACATTTTGGTGGATATCCGAATGTTATATAGGGGAATTCCCTATTTTAGTTCGACAATAATGAAGAATGATGTTTTAGACACTTGTTGTTCTAAATAAAAATTAAAAGAAATGATAAAATGCACTTTTCGATTATATGTGGCTATGGTCGCAGTATTTGTATCTTTTACTGCGGTTGGGCAAGGAGAATTGATCTTTGATGATAGCTATGTTCATGAAGTTAGGATCACGATAGACAACAATAATTTCTGGCAAGCCCTTTCACAAGATTATATGAATAATTATCCGGATGTGCCATATACTATGGCTAGCGCTACTATTGATGGAGAAGTAATAGACTCTGTTGGTGTTAGACAAAAAGGATATGCTTCTCACTTTGGATCGCAGGGGAATAAGAAGTCAATGAAGATCGACTTCAATCATTTTGTAGGTGGTAAAAAGCTAGATGGACTAAAGAAGATCAATCTTAATAATGGCTATGGCGACCCTGCTATTCAGAGAGATAATCTTTGCTATAATATAATGAATAAAGCGGGTGTAGATGCACCTCGTACATCATATGCTAAGATCTATCTTAATGATCAATATTGGGGATTGTACCTACTCGTGGAGCAAATCGACCGTACGTTCTTAAAAAGTAATTTTGATAATTCGGACGGTAATCTCTTTAAAAACATGGGGAATAGTGAGTTGGGCTGGTTAGGTCAAGATACGAGTCAATATCAAGAAACATTTGAGTTGAAAACAGATCCTAATGCAGAAGCTTGGGAAAGTTTTGTAGAGCTCATGGATGTTATCAACAACACGAGCGATGGAGATTTCAAGGAAGAAATCAGTCAGGTATTTGATGTAGATCTTTACCTCAAAGTTTTAGCGGTGGATGTAGCTACAGGAAATTGGGATTCTTACATTGAACATGGGCGAAATTTCTACATGTATCAAGATGCAGATTCTAGAAAATTCAACTGGATCCCTTGGGATTATAACTTTGCGTTGGGTGGTACTTTTGGTGGCTTCGGCGGTGGAGGTAACGGAGGCGGTCCAGGTGGCGGTGGAGGAGATGAAATCGAAAATCCGGAGAACTGCCTCACTATAACCAATGGATCAAGTCCATATCCAGCTACGGATTCGATTTTTCAACAGGTGATCAACGAAGATGCGTTCTGTTGTAATATTGATTGGGACGAGGCGTGTCAGGCGGCTTACGATCAAATTACTGCTGGTGAAGGTGGCGGTGGCGGTAATCCAGGCGGCGGTGGTCCAGGTGGAGGAAACACTCTTTCGTTATTTCCAGTAGATATGAGTGGATCAGGAAAGGTATTGATCAATCGATTGTTGGATGTACCCGAATTCAAAGAAAGATACTATCAAAGCTTCTGTAGAATGTTGGATGATAACTTTACTACGGACCGTATATTTCCTCTCATAGAGCAATATGGTGATCTCATCCGCGAAGATGTGCTTGCAGATCCTCACTATGAGTGGACAGATGAACAGTTTGAAGCAGATCTCGATCAAGGAGATGTTATATCTGGACTTAAGAGAGTATTTACCGATCAAGTAGCTAGCTTGACATCACAGCTTAACGACGTATATGATTGTAATAGTTTAGTGACTACATTGTCACCATTAGATGTGTCGATTAATGAATTTATGGCGGTGAACGATTCGCTATCTACGATCATGGATCCAGCAGGAGAGACAGATGATTGGATCGAACTATTTAATAATACTAATGCAGATATAGATCTATCTAATGCCTTCCTTACGGATAACATGGAAGAACCAGAGAAGTGGCAGTTTCCTGTAGGAACGAATATTCTTGCTAATGATTATCTTATAGTATGGGCGGATAAGGATGAAGATCAAGAAGGACTACATGCTGATTTTAAACTGTCAAGGAATGGAGATTTTATCATGCTTACAGAAGGTAGTGATGTGATAGATTCACTGACATTCGGATTTCAAGAGACTAATTTGACATACTCTAGGATACCTAATGGAACCGGAGATTATATCATTAAAGATCCAACGATAGGATTTAATAATGAGCAAGAGACTGTGGTGATAGAAGAGTATGTAGGAGATGTAAACGTATATCCCAATCCAGCTAGTGTTGCTATTCATATCGATCTAGAAAAACTACCTACTACTGGAGCAACAGTAACACTGTCTAGTGGAATAGGACAGGTATTATCTTCACAAAAGATCACATCACTTTCAACGGTACTCAACCTACAAAATGTAAATGCTGGTATGTACCTAATTACGATTCAAGATGAAGAATCGAAGACTATCAAAACAGAGAAAGTGGTTGTATTGAAGTAAGAAACCTCTAATCATTTTGCCGATAGATAGATGTCGATTTATTTGACAGAGTGATGGTTGAAATAATCCTGGTTGAAATTTCTCAAGTCATTTAAAGCGATACGTAATAGAGTCGCTATAAGTATAGAAGTAATAAAATATTAAAGTAGGACTATTATCCATTGAGGTAGTAGTCCTGTTTTTTATTAAAGGAAAATAGAATGGATTGAAATAAAAATGGGCCACACCCATTAGGTGTCGCCCATATACCGAACTGAATGATCGCCCTATGATTGATTCAGTGTAGTTTTAAAAAAAAAACATATTGCACATATGTAGGTGGCCTCCTGTTTTGAAGCCTAGTCGAATTTAGCTTTTGATTATTTCATGATGCAAATATGGAGGAAGTAGAAGATCTAAAAAGGCCCTTTCGATTTTCGGTAGCTTTTTATCTTTTTTTGACATCAAATCCACTTTAATTCAATTTTATTGAGCGGCATCACGCCATAAGTCAATACATACCTTAGCCTATACTGGTTATTAGTAATCTTAGTTTTAATATTATATCGTATTTTTACATTATAAAAATTTATAATATGAAAGGGATCGTTTTTACAGAATTTTTGGATATGGTGGAACAAAAGTTTGGCTATGAAGTGGTAGATCAGATCATAGAAGAATCAAAACTCGATTCTAATGGTATCTATACCGCAGTAGGAACTTATCCTCATTCAGAGGTAGTCACCTTACTGATGAACTTATCCGATAAAGTAAATATCGATCCGGGTGCGTTACTTAAGGAATTTGGGAAGTACCTATTTGATACTTTTTTGGCGAGCTATCCGCAGTTTTTTGCGGCAGTCGATAATGCATTTTCATTTTTGCACTCCATCGATAATCATATCCATGTCGAAGTACTGAAGCTTTATCCTGATGCTACCTTACCTAAGTTTATATCGCATGAGACAGAAGACGGCGCTATGATCATGACCTATATGAGCGAACGAAAAATGGCTGCTTTAGCAGAAGGGCTGATCGAAAAATCATTAGCATACTATAAAGAAGAGTGTACTATACAAACAGAAAATTTGAAAGAAGACGGAAGTGAAGTACGATTTACCATCAAAAGAATCTCATAGTGAACGAACTTGAAATCTTACAACGCAAACTCAATCGTGAGCGCTTAGCAAGAAAACAAGCTGAGCAAATTCTCGAGACTAAAGCATTGGAGCTTTTTCAAGCGAATGATTCTTTGAAAAAATTAAACGAAAGCCTAGAAGATCAAATTAGTCAGCGAACTAAAGATCTACAAGAGAGTGAATCTAAATATCGTAATGTAATAGATCAAGCGGCGGACATTATATATAGTACAGATGAAAATGGCTATTTCACATTTATCAATCCCAGAGGAAGTGATGCTTTCGGCTATACCGTAGAAGAGATCATAGGGACACGATTTATTGATTTTGTCATAGACGAACACAAGACGGGCTTATATGAATACTACACAAAAATTAAAAAAGGTGGTGTCGCTAATGATTATTATGAGTTTCCGATACGATCTAAAGACGGACAAATTCACTGGATCGGACAAAATGTAAATAGAGTAGAAGTACCCAATGGTGATTTTTACTTTAATGCAGTAGCCAGAGATATTACACTCAGAAAGAATACAGAAAAAGAATTAGACCATACAAGGCAGGCACTCCAGCAAAGTGAAGTCAAATATAGATCGGTATTGGAAAATATGGATCTAGGATTGATGGAGGTTGATAATAAAGGCATCATAGTAAGGGTGTACGAGAAGTTTTGCCAGATGACTGGTTACAGCCCCAAAGAGCTGATTGGTAAAGATGCAATTGAAACTTTGATTGTCAAAGATTATGAAGATGTTCTCAGGACTCAAGATAAAAATAGATTAGAACGAAAATCAAGTGTCTATGAAGCTCGAATCAGGCGTAAAGATGGAAAAGAGATATGGGTGCTTATCAGTGGTGCACCATTTTATAATACAGAAGGAGAAGTCAGTGGATCGCTAGGGATACATTATGATATCAGCGATCGTAAAAATCTGGAAGCTAATCTTGAAATTGCCAAAGAGAAGGCCGTAAAAGCACAGCGAGCGGAGCAGCAGTTTTTGGCCAATATGAGTCATGAAATACGGACTCCACTTAATGCGATTATTGGTATGTCGCATTTATTAAAAGATTCTGAATTAGATGATAAGCAAATAGAATTTATCGAAATACTTTCTAATTCTGCGAACTTACTCAAAGGCTTAGTTTCTGATATATTGGACATCTCTAAGATAGATTCTGGTATGGCCGAAATGAACGAAACTGCTTTTGATCTAAGTGAGCTCGCTTATCGATTAATCAAAACATTTGGTATTAGAGCCGAAGAAAGATCGATATCAATCGTATCTAATATAGATTGCAAAGGAAAATCTATTGTCGAGTCTGATAAGCAATGGCTCAATCAGATACTGATCAATCTATTGGGCAATGCAATCAAATTTACCAAAGAAGGACAGATCGAACTGACGATCAAACACATCTCTGATACTAAGTCTTATTCGACCTATTACTTTGAAGTCAGTGACACTGGCATAGGAATGAACCCTGAAGAGTTGAAGAAAGTCTTTACGGCATTTAAACAAGCGAATACCCAAGTACAAAGAGAATTTGGTGGGACAGGATTGGGTTTATCTATATCGAGTAGGCTAGTCTCACTTCTTGGAGGACAGCTGGAGGCCGAATCTGTAATGAATGAAGGGAGTCGCTTTTTCTTTAGCTTACAATTAAAATCTTCTTCGGCGACTCATAGTATGCCTAAGCGAATCAGTGACTTCAGTACGCGGATCGCAGAAGGCATCAAATTGCTCGTAGTAGAGGATAACCAAATGAATCAAAAGTATATCCTATCACTACTCAACAAGTGGGATATAGACTATGATATAGTAGATGATGGATTGCAAGCGGTAGAGATATACAAGACCTCAACTTATGATCTCATATTTATGGATCTGTCTATGCCTGTCATGGATGGATATGAAGCAACGGGGATCATCAGGAAACTACCAGGCAAGCAGATACCAATCATAGCACTCACCGCGTCTACCTTTCTTTCAAAAAAAGAATTGGCGTTACAATCAGGAATGACAGATTTTTTGGCCAAACCATTTACCCCTGATGATTTATCATTAATGATAGAGAAGCATATCGGTACTTCGGTTGCAATAGCCAAGGAGACTGGAGATACGTTTGCCTATGATGTAACACTGGATACTAAATATCTGGATGAGATATATGGAAATGATTATGTCTACGCATTAGATATGTTTTCGATCTATCAAGATATGATCATAGATGAGGTAAATCAACTCCATACATTCGCTGAAGGTGATGCCTATGCAGATGTCAAAAAACAAGCACACAAAGTAAAACCAGTATTCTCTATGGTGGGACTGACGCACCTCACTGTACTTAGTGAACAGATCGAAAGCCTGGTACAAGAGAAGAAGACCAAAGACGTAAAGAGGATGTGTGAGGAATTAAAAAATAAGGTAACCTTAAGCATGCCGACGATAGAAGCGGAGATCCAAAGGCTAAGGAATATGACAAATTAGAAATTATGATTAAGACAATAATAGTAGAGGATGAGCTAATGGCTCGAAAATCATTGGAAAATCTATGCGGTAAGTATCCAAGGATTGAATTGTTGGCATCATTTGAAAATGCTGAAGACTCATTAGTGAAAATTCAGAATGGAGATATCGAACTGATACTTCTAGATATCGAGATGCCAGGTATGTCGGGATTAGAGCTATTAGAAAATATCCCTTATTTGCCTCAGGTCATATTTACTACAGGAAACAAGGAATATGCTTACGAAGCTTACGAATACGATATTACTGATTATCTAAAAAAGCCAGTCTCGGCGGATAGATTCGAAAAAGCGATTCAGAAAGTATTAGATATCAAAGATCGAAGGAATGCGATAGCCAGCTCTAGTGCTCTGCATGAACTATATATCAAATCAGATGGTAGGTATATCCGATTGGGTTACGATGAAATTTTATATTTTGAAAATGTAGGAGACTATATTAAAGCCATCACTACACATGGTACTTATATATTCCATGATACTATGAAAGCGCTTGATCAAAAGATAACGAATCCACGATTTTTGAAAGTACACAGATCATACATAGTTAATATGAGTATGATCAAGGATATCGAAGACAATACCATTGTCATAGAGAAAAAAGTCATTCCTGTCAGTAGATCCTACAAGAGCATACTGATGAATAGTATCAATCTGATATAATCAAAGTCCGAGGCCTATCAAGGTGTTCGTTGTTGTAATTTACTCATATATAGCCAGTTAGCGTGATTTTTGTCGGCTACTTAGCATCGTTTTAACCTTGTATATTGATATACAAGGCCTAGTTTTCCACCTCCCAAAACTAAGTTTCGAGTAATACAGACCAAAAAAAGTCCATTCGCTACCAAAAATCGAAAGTCGACCAAAACAACCTCTTTCTGTTCGCATCTTTGTATTGTCAATAACGACAAACGAAATTTAAACAATAATAATTATGTGTGGAATAATGGGCTATATCGGAAGAAAGGATGGATATCCAATGGTAATAGATGGACTCAAAAAACTAGAGTATCGAGGATATGATAGCGCAGGTGTAGCCATTATGAACGGAACACTAAGTCTTTACAAAAAACAGGGTAAAGTAAATCAACTCGAGCAATACATACACAATCAAAAAACAAACGGCAATATTGCATTGGGTCATACTAGATGGGCGACACACGGAGTACCAAATGATAGTAATGCTCACCCACATACTTCAGAAAGTGGTAGAATAGTAATGGTTCATAACGGAATCATCGAAAACTATGGAGCGCTCAAATCTTTTCTAGTAACTAAAGGATTTACATTCCAAAGTGATACAGATTCAGAAGTATTAGTACAGTACATCGAGTGGTACCAAATCACATATAAGTTAACATTAAAAGAAGCAGTAAGAAGAGCATTAGGAGATGTAGATGGATCATATGCAATAGTAGTTTTAGATTCATTAAATCCAGATAGTGTAATAGTAGCAAAGCAAGATAATCCTCTAGTATTAGGAATCGGTGTGGATGAAATATATATCGCTTCAGATGCTAGTCCAATATCTACTTATACTCAAGAAGTAATATACCTACAAGATGGTGATTGTGCACAGCTTTTTGATGATGGTACTTATACGATCTTCGATCTAGAAAATAATACAGTAGAGCCATCAATCACTACCGTAAAGTGTAGTAATGATAACTATAGCTTAGAGGAGTATGATTCTTATATGCTCAAAGAAATATTCCAACAACCAGAATCAGTAAAGGCTTGTATCTCACCGCGTATCGACCTTGATAATTATGAGATCGTAATACCGGAAATAGACAATCATAAAAGAATATTTGCAAACGCTAATAAAATCACAATCATAGGATGTGGAACTTCATGGCATGCAGGCTTGATAGGAGAGTACTTAATCGAATCTCTTGCCGATACATGTGTGGAAGTAGAATACGCTTCAGAGTTTAGATATAGATCACCGATCATAAGAGAGAATGATATTGTAATCGCTATATCACAATCAGGAGAAACTGCAGATACTTTAGCTGCGCTGAAATTAGCCAATGAAAAAGGAGCCTTTACTTACTCTCTAGTAAATACTGAAGGATCAACTATAGCGAGACACTCGGATGCAGTGAGTTACTTAAGTGTAGGAATCGAAATCGGTGTAGCTTCTACTAAAGCATTTACAGCTCAAGTAAGTCTATTGACTATGATCGCATTGAAGATTGCGAGAATAAAAGGAACAATGGAAACTAAGGAATACAAATCGATCGTATCTCAGTTGAGTGAGTTACCGACCTTAATCAAAAAGACCTTAGAAACTAACAGTATGATGCATGAAGTAGCTTCATGTCACTACGAAAAAGATCATGCAATGTTCTTAGGTAGAGGAGCTAATTTTCCTGTAGCATTAGAAGGCGCACTGAAGCTAAAAGAAATATCTTACATACACGCAGAAGGATATCCAGCAGCAGAAATGAAGCATGGTCCAATAGCACTCATAGATGAAAAGATGCCAGTATTTGTAGTAGCAACGAATACAAGTGCATTGAGTAAAATGATAAGTAATGTACAAGAGATCAAGTCACGTAAAGGACAAGTAATTGTACTGAAAGAGGAAGGTCAAGATTTTCCAGAGGAGATCGCAGATCATATCATCAGTATACCACAAACACACGAAGTATTGAGTCCGATTTTATCTTCTATTCCACTTCAATTATACTCATACCATGCTGCAAAAATGAGAGGTTGTAATGTAGATCAACCAAGAAATCTAGCTAAATCAGTAACAGTAGAATAAGCATAGAATTGAAGATATGATGATCAATCGTATAAGAGTTATTGGATATCATAAAAAATAATCGAACACATTTTATAGCTACTTAAAAAAAAATAGGTGGGCCACATCACAAAGATGTTGCCCACCTATTTTTTTGTATGAGATGGCTACCTGTTTTTTTACAAAGTGGTATTCTCTTTTATTTGGTACGGAGTATATATCTAATCTGAAAAATAGCTGCACAACTACGATATCCGTTATATCACACTACGGTCTTCATTTCATTGCTTAAGTGATCTACTTGATTAAACTTTGCGATCTTCCAATCTTCACCATCTAAGTATAAGCTTGTCACCGATGCGTTATATACTTCGAAGCTCAGTTTGGCAATCTGCTGAGTATCGTCTATCTCTAGTAGCTCTGCCATGATTGCACTTATAGATCCAGCAGAAGTTACTAGTATTGTATTTTGCGAAGGTTGTTTGTTACTCAATATAATATCTAAGCCATTAGCGATTTCAGTTCTGAAGGTTGCAAAATCTTCTAGTCCATCCTTAGTATAATTACCTGCCATCCATTGCGGTATGAAATGCTCAAATATCTTAATGCTATTCTCTCTTAGCTTGTCGACGTTCTCCAGTGATTCATTATGCCATTGTATGCATCGAGGATCTTCTTGTATGAGCTTAGTTTTGTGGTGGTGCAGCGTAGCTGGTCCGCTGTGCTCTTTGAGCTGCGCCAAGTAAGTAGGAGAGGGGAGAGCCTTGTTGGCGCTCTTATATGCTTCCTGAATACTATTGGCGGTTTGCCTTTGTCTTTGATGTGGTCCTACGTACTTTTGATCTATCGTAACCTCCGCGGATAGAAAATCTCCCAATGCTTGGGCTTGCTCTAAGCCTAAGTCTGATAGCTGATCATAATGATCTGATAGATAGGAAGCTTGAGCATGTCTGATAAGGTATAGCATGGCTAAGTAATGCTACAGCTAGGATTTTGTTTAGATTGAGAAGCATGTATTTTTAAGGGAGGCAAAAATTGATTGTAACTTTGTATATTTAGATGGAATAGCGCTTTACTGGGTTATGAAAGTAAAGTGTGTACTATTCATGATGAAAGTTAGACTTATATGTGTATGGGGCCCTTAAGTTATCAGCTTGACTCAATATAATTACCTTCAATTCCAAATATAGCTTCAAAATGAAGATGATTTTAAAATGTATTTGTTTCGTTTTTTTGTTTTTTATAACCTCTCTTTCTGCTCAGAATTGTACAAATGAAATAGTCTCTGATAAATCTGTTACTCTAGATTCACTTTTTACTAATGCTTTGAAATATTGGAAAAGTGATACAACATGTTTTTTTTTGCAAATAAACTCATGTATATCAAAAAGCATAGAAGCCAAAAATTATAAAATTGCCAACAATGGTTATAATAAACTAGGGGAGTTTTATAGAATTTGGGGGCATCCGAATAAGTCCATCTATTATTATAAAGAATCTATAAGATATGCTAAGCTAACCGGAAATAATGGTAGAGTTAATATTGCTACGTATAATTTAGGTGTAATATATACCGAAACCTTTAAGCAGGATTCAGTTCTTTTAGTAATCGAGCCAATGGTCGTATCTAATCCAAGACTTAGAAGCGATAAAGAGAAATTTGTATATACACTTAATTTAAATTTGTTAGCTCAAAGTTATTATAATCAAAGAGAATATACGAAGGCGATCAATTATTATCAACAAGGTCTTAATATTGTAGAGAAACTGGAATCAGAAAAGTACAAAGTGATGATTCCAATCTTTTACAACAATATAGGACTTATCTATTCTAGTGTGTATGATAAGGGGAATGAACTTAAGTACTACAACCTAGCCTTGTCTAATATGGATTCATCGCATCAAATTTGGGGAACAGTAATCAATAATATAGCAGGTATTAAATATTTAGAGAACGAATATGATTCCACAGAAATTTATTATCTACAGGTGCTAACTAATCCAAATAAATCTCAATTGGATTCTTGTGTAGGATCCCTTGGATTGGGTAATTTATACTTAACATATCCAGAAAGTCCTGACCTTGATAAATCAAAAATGTATATTGAGGAAGGGATTAATATAGCAATAAAATTGCAGGACCTTCACCAACAGATCCTTGGGTATTTTTACCTTGGGAAGTATTATGATAAAATAGATCTCTATGATCAAGCCAATGAAAACTATCTAAAAGCATTACACTTATCGGAGTCTAATCCGAATACTTCTTTTTTAGTTGAAAAAGGAGAAATAGAATTCCATAAATTGAAGAGTGGACTCAAAAAACATAACCTTAATGAATTCATTAATGAATTATCCAGTTTTCGCTCAACTACCGATGAAATAATACAGACAAAACTACTGCAAATAGTAGAAGGCGAAAAGATTAAGTATGAAGTACATAAGATTGAACTCGAAAATGATAGACTTCAGTTGAACAATAAGCTGCTGGGAGTATTATTGGCATCGGTAGCATTGACTTTTGTGTTTTTGTTCTACATGGCGAAACATAGAACGTTAAATCTTAAAAACGAAAAAGAGTTGATTGAAAAGGATAGAGATCTGAGTAATAAACTCAATTTGAAATTGAAAGAAAAGCTTTTAATTTTTGAAAATCAACCAAAAACGGAACAAAATATTAGGGAAATTGAAGAGTCTCTCATTACAATTCTGGCCAAAGGGGGCATTACTCATTACTTAAAATTAGGTGAAATCTTGTACGTGAAAAGTAATGGTAATTATTCTTTCGTACATACCTCTTCTAGAGAGCCTTTTGAAGTAAGAGTGAAATTAGAAAATGTAATAAATGTATACCTCCACGAGTCTCTTTTTGTACGTGTACATAGATCTTATGTTGTTCAAAGCAATCTTATGAGAGAATCGTCTAACAGCAAATTAGATCTCCAAGGAGTAGAACTAAAAATTCCAATAGGCGAATCTTACAAAAAGGTTATTGCCTTTAAATCTCCAAATAAAGTAAGCTAAGCTAGATTTGACATTAAAATATTCATCACTTTATATTGGGATTCATCCCTAAATGACGGTTTTAAGCCCTACTTGAGTGTTTTTAGGACCACTCGCAATAACACTTACTTGCATGTTTGTTCTGAAAATTCTACCTTTTGTTTATTAAGAAGCCGTGATTTTGTGTTTTTAAAGAGGCTATTTCGCAAGGAGAAATTTTCCAATTTATACCCAATGATTGCTTGGAATTAGGAGGAGCCCACAAACTCAATCGTGTCTTCAATAAGTCAAACCTACGCTAATATGAGGAAATCTATTCTAATAATAAGTTGTCTCACTTTTTGTGTTCAACTGTTCAGCCAAAATTATTTTGAATTACCAGTTAGAAATGTGGAACTTAGTAATCATGTCATTAAGTATAATTGTACTCAAAATACTTTTCAAAATAGTTGTGTATCAAATTTTAATTGTAACGGATATTTCCCTAATTCCAAAACTTATATAGAGGACACAAATGCTGATGGAGATACTACTTTTTTAGATTGTACTGATCAAGGCATTTATTCGGACTTTTATAATGAATATAACAACTTCAATAATAATCCTTGTGATAATACCTGTTTTAACCATTCCGGAATTGATTTATATGGAGCAGAAGGAACACCTGTTTTAGCATGTGGTGATGGTTATGTTGAGCTCAAAAATTTTAATAATGGTGCATTAGGGAATTTTATCGTTTTAAAGCATGAAATAATTGTTAGTGGAGGGACTCAAGAGATATATTCTAAATACAGTCATTTGCAAACAGTCGCTACTTTACCTTTAGGTTCAATTGTAACGAAAGGACAACAAATAGGAACCGTAGGTCAGACCGGGGAAAATAATTTAGGAGTGCATTTGCACCTAGAGTTCAGTTCTACACTCCAAACTTGTGGCTCTACACCTGGTATTTCATGTGGTTATTATCCTTCACCTTCAGCCAATAACTATTTGAATCCACACTTATATATTAAAAATTCATTTTCAGATCTTGATTATATGGAATACAATCCCATTGGTTGTAGTTTCCCAAATATAACTGCTCCAGGTGAAGTAAGAGAGTTTGAGCCAAACAATTTGATGTTTGCATCAGGCAATTCTATTTCAATAGATTATTCCCTGTCAAATACTACTGATGAAATTAATTTTCAAACAATGAGAATTCAGAACATTGCATTGAACCCAACGCCTACAACAGTTGGAGATTTACTATATGCTAAAGTATACGCCAACTTTACCACTCCTTACGATAGTGACATGTTTTCTATTAATGGGCAACATCCTGGAGTATATGTTTTTCAATTAAATAACCTCAACAATGATGTAGATGTAAAAATTTACAAACGGATTGATAGTAACAACGCTACTTTAATAGCCCAAAATGAATTCAATACTTCTTCAGATGCGTTAGGTGCATTTTGCGAACCAGGAGCTACCTATTACATAGAAATTAGAGCTCTTTATGGAGTTACAGAATGTCAGCCTTACAATCTTTCTATTTATCAATTACCTGATAGCTATTGTTCTTTAGTCACAAATACTACATCACCATTTACTAATAATGATAACGAACAGAATAAATTAAATGAAAAAAATATAATACAGAATAAAGCGATAAATAATCCTGAAATTGAAATTGCTCATAATCAAGCATGTTTTACAAATTCGTATGATGTAAATGTGGATATTGTTTCCGCGAGCACTTATAGTATAATAGCGGATGTATACGAAAATGGTGTTCTGATTAATTCAGTGACAAATTTAAACGAGAACACAAATTATCCAATAAATGTAGCTTCTAATATTGCTTTAACGAGTAACGTAACTATACATTATACAGGTCATTCAGACAATCAATGTACCATTGATGTACAAGAAAATATTTACGGTGCTTCTTGTCCGTCTACCCCTGTATGCGAAATACCTTACGATTTAACAGCAAATACGACTGGAAGTGTCACTAGTTTTTCTTGGGCAAATGTATCCACCGCGAACAGTTATACAATACAATATAGTTCAGATGGTTATAATCATAACTTAGGAGGAGGAACTATATCTAGTAATTCTACTACTAATCCTTTTGCCAGCTGTAACACTTACTACTTTAGAGTTAGATCCAATTGTGCTAATGGCTCTAGTTCATTTTCTAACTTTGTCTCGTTTTATATAGGTAGCGGATCTAACTCATCATGTCCGTCTCCAAATCTCTCCGCTAGCCAAAATGGCGCTTATTTACAGACCAACTGGATCAATGTAAATGGTGAGACTGAATATCAATTACAAACCAGAGAACTTGGAGGGCAATGGAGTTCTGTATTTCCTCCATTAAATAGTAATAGTAATTTATACCCAATACAAGGTTGCACCACTTACGAAACTCGAATAAGGAGTATTTGCTCTTGTATTTCTAGTACATGGTCCTCCATCCAAACGGTAACTACCTCAGGATGTAGTTCAGTACCAACGTGTAATGATGGTTTACAAAATCAGAATGAAACTGGAATAGATTGTGGAGGTCCTTGTCCTGCATGTCCCTCCGTTAGTTGTAATAATTTGCAAATTACCTGGCCTCATCCTAATGATTGTGGGCAACAAATTGCTTTAGTGTCATCAACAAAAAATATTATTTGGTCACCATATAATTGTGGGTCAGGGCTCGTTAATATCGAATATTCCCTAGATTCTGGAAATTCGTGGATTACAGAATCAACTAATGAGATAGATGATGGGACTTACACAATTATATTTACCTCAAATCATTTAAGTACTAATTTTAGAATAAGAATATCTTGTTCTACTGGATCTATCTGCGGTGAGACTTGTGACCATACAGTTTTTGGTGGTACCGTGTTTGGATGTACAAATTCTAATGCTCATAATTACAACGCTAATGCTACATATGATAATAGTTCATGCGAGACTTGTTTTGATGGCGTGATAAATGGGACAGAGACAGGTGTAGATTGTGGAGGTTCTAATCCACTATGTAACCCTTGTAACTCCGCTAATAATGTTGAGTTGACTGGCCCTTGCCCAAGCATGATATATGGATGGAATGATGATATAACTATTACATGGAATACAGGAACTAACTCATGTGATAGAGTATATTTTGAAACATCAGATGATGGAGGTGTCACTTGGGTTCCTAGGTTTAATGTAGCCAATGGTATATCAAATGATGGTTCGGCAGTGCTTACTCCAATTAACTATGATCTGCTTGGTGAAATAATGATTCGTATTGAATGTACAAATGATGCTTCTAATTATAGTGTTTTACCATGCACAGTTACAGTTACTTCATGTGGTGGTTCCATTCCACCAAATGACGAGCCATGTGGAGCGATAAGTTTACCAGTTGGGTCTACAAGTTGTAATTATCAGACTTTCAGCACATGCGATTTTATGTCTTCTAATGTTCCTAACCCAGGCTGTGAAGCCTACACTTTCGGAGATATCTGGTTTGAATTAATTGTCCCATCTAGTGGCAAAATTAATGTTCAATCTGATAATTTAACAAGTACGAGACCCAAATTTGCACTCTATGCAGGTTCTTGTAGCAACTTATCGATCGTAGGATGTAATGGATTTGATACTGCAGATTATTCGGAACAGCAATATGAATACTTGTCGCCAGGAACAATTGTTTATCTAAGATGGTGGTCCGCAAATTTCAATTTCCAATCAATTGGAGATTTTAATTTATGCGCATTTGAGCCACAGTTTTGCTCAGGAGAAAATATAATTTATCCTCAAGATATTACAATTGATTGTTTGGTAGATGCTACCAACTTGGCAATTACTGGTGATGTGCTTGGTGAAACATATATATGTAGCACATGTGTTCAAGCTAGTTACACTGATAACCCAAATTATTCAGAATGTGGAGGTGGGACAATTATTAGACAATGGAGTTTTACGGATGAATGCAATATCATCTACAACCACAATCAGGTCATAACCATTTTAGCAAATAATATTCCACCAAATTTTGATGAGCCTAATGATATAGCACTTCCCTGCAATGCTAATATTTTTGACTTCAATATTGTAGGACAATGGAGTAATATTTCAATTATTTGTAACACTGCATCAGGTGGTTATTATGATAATACTGATGGGTTAGATTTTTGTACTAATACAGGATTGGTTTTACGTTTTTGGTTCTACGAGGATGACTGTGGAAATAGAACAACAAAAATCCAAAACATTTTTCTCTATAACGACGGATGTGAATCAACTAGATGCGAAGGAGAGAATTGCTCAAATGCTATACCAATATATGATAGTGGAACATATTATGTGGATCCACTAGATTTTGGATTTGGTGCTTCTCAAGCTGATGCAACTCATGCCGAATGGTTTGAATTTATCATCCCTACATCAGGTGAATTAAATATCAACACATGCAATCAGGGAGTAGATACTAGAATGAGAATACACCATGATAGTTGTAATAGTCCATTGATAGTAAGTGATAATGCGTGTGAAATGTACCCAGGTGGTAATTCTTGGGCATCGGAAATTCTTAATTATGGCGTTTATTGTGGGGAGACTATTTATATCGAATTTGATAATAAGTGGTCAAGTGATCCTTTTAATTTCGATCTAAATTTTGTTCCTTTCACGACGTATTTTTTAGACAATGACAATGATGGATTTGGAAACCCAAATTCACAATTACTTAGTTGTACTCCACCAAATGGATATGTAACTAATGACCTTGACTGCAATGATACAGACTCAAACACTAATCCCCTAGCATTGGAATCTTGTGATGGTATAGATAATAATTGCGATAATCGAATCGATGAAATTCTAGTGACTAATACAAATGATTCTGGAATAGGAAGCTTTAGATATGCAATTACATGTGCTAATTCTAATGCTGGTCCAGATACAATAAGGTTTAATATAATGGGTAATAGCCCGCATACAATATTTCCAGTCACTCAGATGCCAACCATCCAAGATGATTATACTATTATAGATGGTACGTCTCAACCAGGATACTCTCCAGGAGACATAGTTGTCGATGGTATAAGTAGCTCTGGGACTATAGGTCTCGATAGTTATGAATCGAATAATTTAGAAATTTATGGTTTGAAAATCCAAAACTATAGTTTAGCTGGGTATCGATTATTAAGCGGTGATAGCATAAAAATTGGTGCTCAATCTAAAGGAAATATATTCGTTAATAATGGCGATGGTGTAATTTTACGTAATGGAACATCGGTAGAACTTATTTCTAATTTCATTGGTGTTATGGAAGATGCCACCACACCAAGCGGTAATACTTTGTCAGGCGTGCGGGCATATGGAAATTCTGACTGCACAATAAGGAGTAATATAATTGGTTCTAATTTAGGTGCTGGGATATATTTTGGAATTGGTAATTCTAACTTTCAAGAAACTGATTATTCGATAAAATTTAATTATATCGGAACAAATTGGAACGGTGTTAATTTAGGAAATGGTAGTTCTGGTATTAAGTATATCTATGGAATTAGTGATAAAATTGATTTATTTTATAATTATTTAGCTTTTAACAATGGATATGGAATTTTTATGACAGAACCTTCTGTAACTTTATGGGATCCTTGGAACAATTCTTATTGGTGTAATTCAAATGGGGGAATTTATATGATTCAAGGAAGTAACGCAAATCTTCAAACACCTACAGTCATTAATGCTAGTACTTATATTATTGAAGGAACTTCTGAACCTTTTGCATGGATAGAATTACGATACGCCTCAAACGACTGTATTTCAATGCCTTGTCAAGGTGAAACAATAATAGCTACAACTTACTCAGATGCTAATGGAGTTTGGAAGAAACTTGGTACATTTATAAATGGAGAGATGATACTTGTAAATCAAGGTGTTGAAAGTGGAGGCGATTGGTCTACTTCAGATTTCTCTACTTGTCAGATTGTAGAGAATTGCGTAACACAAACACTTGTGATCAACAAAATAATTGATTCTGACACAACGATTTATGCTCGAGACCAAATAGAATTAGATAACGTTACCATTATTGCTCCTTTTGAACTAACATTAAGAACACAGGAAGTTATTATATCTAATAATTGCGAAGTTGAGCAAGGAGCTAATTTAACTGTAATATATGAAGATGATTGTATTCAAAACTAAAAGAGTAGGCTATTAAATTACAATAGTTACATTAATCTTAGATTCAAGCAGTAATAGGAAAAGAGAGCCAGTGCCTAACAATGTTTATCATGTCATGCACCCTTTTGTCCCAATTTGCTCTGTTAGTAACCTTGGTATATACGGTCTAACTTGGCTTTGTCGCGGAAATGCACGCCAGATATACTTGATACGTTAGCTGCAACAAGGTACAGACAACCCACATAGTTTACACTTATAAAGGCACATAGTTTACACTTTAAAAAACTCGATTTTTGCTGTAAAAAGCAATAATGAGTTGGAAAACAAAAAGTGTTATGGAACAAAAACTATTATTTATTAAGATGTGGCAGAGCGACAATTATACAATGACGGCTCTGTGTGATAGATTCAGCATCTCAAGAACTACAGGCCATAAACTTGTAAAAAGGTTTGTAG
>CALLPN010000010.1 GCA_938015435.1 uncultured Saprospiraceae bacterium | reverse complement strand
TTAAAGTATTTGTAGGGGGTCATATTTTGTAGTTTTAGTGCTGCTAAAATTATTAGTATCTTTAAGTCAAATTAATATTAGAACAATAAAAAAATAGAAAAGATGAAAATTAGAATTACTTATTTCTTAGCCCTTTTACTTACAGTATCGATGATCTCTTGTGGAGAAGAAGAAGATGATAATATGATGTCAACTTCGAATTCAGCATTGGCAGGTACATGGAAAGCACAATCGTTTGGAGGCAGCGTCAATACGTCATCCGAATTTGGAGGTATGGCAGTGACTACAATGGCCAATATTGATGGTAAAAACCTTGACTATACTCTTAATATGACTGATGATAGTTTTACGACTAATGGGTCGTATGATATAGATATAAGTTTAATAGCGCAAGGAATGACTACAATGACTTCAGATCAGTACACTAATGTAAGCGGAGATGGCACATATACTTCATCAGGGAATCAATTAATGATAACAGGGCAGTTCTTCGAATTAGAAGTGAATGGTGTACCTGTTATGTCTGGAAGTGGACCTCAGACAGCGACTTACAATATTTCTGGAGATATATTAACTGTATCACAGAATGAGCAATCGAACTCTACTCAAGGAGGAACAGTGTTCACTAATGAAACTACCTTTATTTCAATGTGGCAAAAGCAATAGTCTTTTGGAATAGATTCAAATTAATAAAGCGGTTATTATCTAAACAATAATGACCGCTTATTTTATAGTTCAAACTTGAATAGTTATTGTATTTTGAATCATCAATATTTTCAAATAGTTGTTTTTAGATTGTCTACTACATCACAAAAAAAATAGTCCATTCAAATGCATGAACGGACTATTTTTATAGTCGACAAAAGGAATTGTTGAAACAGGTTATAGCCTATTCTTGTTAATTACCTTGAGTAATTCTTCTCGGTAGTTTTTTCCAATAGGAATATGCTTTACTTGAGACTTTTCTTTCAATTCTATCATGTTGCCTACTACGGCATCGATAGCACCGATATTGACGATGTATGACCTATGTATTCTTTTGAAGATATGATCTGGAAGTTTTGCTTCTAAGCTTTTCATGGTCTGCAATGTGATGACACGGCCTTCCTTCTGTCTAATAATTACATAATCCTTTAGACCTTCGATATATAGAATATCGTCGAAATTTACTTTGATCAATTTCTTATCCGCTTTTACGAAGATGAAATTTTCTTTTTTCTTCTCAGGAGTTGAAGTTTTTCCTGTCTGCATATCGATCACTTTGTTTACAGCTTTCATAAATCTATCTAGAGGAATAGGCTTCATGAGATAGTCTACAGCGTCTAATTCAAACCCTTCGACGGCGTAATCTGGGTGGGCAGTAGTGAATATAAATTTGGGTCTTACCGATAGAGTTTTTACAAAATCGATCCCAGTTAACTGAGGCATATTGATATCAAGAAACATAAGATCTATATCATGCTCCTTCAGTACTTCTCTTGCCTCTAGTGCATTTTCACATCTTGCTACCAACTCTAGTTCTGGCAGTTGAGCGATATAGGTTTCTAATACATCTAATGCTAATGGTTCGTCGTCTACGATGATTGCTTTGATCATATGATTGTGATTTTGTTGTTTTATTAATTATTGTGCTAATGTCAGTCCTAGCTCTACTCTGTACTGATTAGGGCTGTCTTGTATGTCGAGCACGTATTCTTCTGGGTATAGTAGATCTAGCCTTCTACGGACGTTTACAAGGCCAATACCGCCACTTTTCTTCTTGTTCGGAGAAGGCAGACTCATTGCCTTGCTATTTTCTATGTTAATTTGCAAATCTTGTTCGTCCACGAGTATTTCGATATTGACATATCCCTCAGATATACTGTTGCTAATTCCATGTTTAAAGCTATTTTCTACAAATGGAATAAACATCAAAGGGGCAATCATTTGACCGCCGATTTCACCTTGGACAATCAAGTTGGTTTTGAATTTGTTTCCTTGGCGAAGTTTTTCTAGCTCTAGATAGTTTTTTAAGTAGTTGACTTCTTTGGATAAGGGCACGCTACGCTCATTGCATTCGTAGAGCATGTATCTCATCATTTCAGATAATTTAAGTACAATTTCTGGTGCTAAGTCAGACTTCTTAAGTGTCAAAGCATATAGGTTATTCAAGGTGTTAAACAAGAAGTGCGGGTTGATTTGAGATTTCAAAAATCTAAGTTCTGAGGTCAAAGTCTGCTTCTGTAATTCTTGTTTTTCTCTTTGACTCCGCAACCAGTCTCTTACAATGCTGTAAATAGAGGAACTCATTCCAACTAAGAAGGTAGAGAAGAAGATATATAATTGGTCATTGATTAATGTAGCTTGGGCCTGAGGATCATTGTTATGAAGGAAATAAATAATCAATGTCTTGATAGGCGTGATGAGAATCGCTATGACGAATAACGTTAGTAGATGATTAAGTAGGTTTTTATTTTCGACATACTTAGGAAAGATGTATACAATGTTGATGTATACAATAAGAGCAAAAAAACTGATATTTATTACTTCCTTTTTCATAGTGAAAAAGAAGTCACCTCTACTGCCTTCGACTAAGGTAAAAACCAGAAATAATATGGTCCAAAAGAGTATGTGTGTTGCCGATTCCTTTCTGAGTACAGAAAAGATCTTGTTCATCATTTTATCTTTAACCAAAGTGGACATAAATTATTTTATAAGGTAAGTATTATTGTCATTAGCTTTCATGAAATTTCGCTTTGCCTTTAATTGGCCCTATTTCGAGGCTAACATTATTATCAATGCTTTTGGATTCATACTTTACGAACATACAATTTCTACATAAGAATCCATTGAAATACCTAAACTCGATCAAAATCGTGGATTACTCGATAAACAGGTTTAAGATTGAAGATATACTTAACGAATCTCCTTATATTAGGTATTGTAGCTATTTTTTTGGAACCCTTTGGGGTAAATAGAGTGAAGTCATATTAGTAAAATTCATTTTTTTTCGAATAATCTTAAACTATGATTATAAGAATTGGGTTTATTATCACGAATATACACTTACACATAAAGAGCAATATATAGATGGGTTACAAGAAGATAGAGGAATACGACGAACAGACAACAAAAGATATTCACGATAGATATGCGGATATCTTAGACTTTGTTGGTGAAGATAAAGGGCGTGAAGGTCTGGTTAAAACTCCTGAGAGGGCTTCCAAAGCTATGCAGTTTCTGACTTCTGGTTATGATATGGATGCTGAAGCAATATTAAAGGGTGCCATGTTTGCGGAGGATTACAGCGAAATGGTTTTAGTTAAGGATATAGAGCTCTACTCACTGTGTGAGCATCACATGCTACCATTTTTTGGTAAGGCTCATATTGCTTATATTCCTAATGGTCATATCGTAGGATTATCTAAGTTGCCACGTATCGTAGATGTTTTCGCTCGAAGATTGCAAGTTCAGGAGAGATTAACACATCAGATCTTGGATGCTATACAAACTACATTGAATCCACTGGGTGCAGCTATCGTTATCGAAGCGAGCCATATGTGTATGATGATGAGAGGAGTACAGAAGCAAAATAGTATGACTACCACATCTGCATTTACTGGACAGTTTCTAAATGCTGAAACTCGTGCTGAATTTTTATCTTTGATCCCAACAAGAGGAAGATAGACTTTATTCAATATTGACTTCTTGGTTTTGGATTTACGCTATTCTACGAGTGGCGTAAATCTCTATGTATAAAAACCTATAAAGCAGATAGATATGATATCATATGTTTTTCCTGGACAAGGAGCGCAATTTGAAGGTATGGGACTCGATATGTACGAGAGTTCAGATATAGCTAAGGAATATTTCCACAAAGCGAATGAGATTTTGGGATTTGACATCTCAGAAATTATGTTTAGAGGATCTGCGGAGGACCTCAAGCAAACTAAAGTAACACAGCCAGCACTTTTTCTCCATGCGGTAATTAAGGTCATGATGCAAGGAGATGGTTTTTCTCCAGATGCAGTAGCTGGACATTCACTTGGAGAATTTTCAGCTTTAGTCGCAGCTAAGGCGATGTCTTTCGAAGATGGTCTTAAATTGGTTTCTGCAAGAGCGATGGCAATGCAAGAGGCATGTGATGCGGAGCCAGGGACTATGGCAGCGATACTAGGTCTAGAAGATGATCAAGTAGAAAAAATATGTATGGATATAGATGAGATTGTAGTAGCAGCTAACTATAATTGTCCTGGTCAGCTTGTAATCTCAGGTAGTAAAGTAGGAATAGATAAAGCAATATTGGCAGCGAATGAAGCAGGAGCAAGAAGGGCATTATTATTACCTGTGGGTGGCGCATTTCATAGTCCACTAATGGCTCCTGCCAAAGAGAAGCTTGAAGAGGCTATAAAGAATACAACAATTAATAGACCTACTTGCCCTATCTATCAGAATGTGACGGCAGCTCCAACTCAAGATGAAGAGCTTATCAAAATTAATCTTACTGCTCAGCTTACTGGTCCTGTCAAATGGACGCAGACGATGCAGAATATGATCGTTGATGGTATGGTGAAGTATGTAGAAGTTGGAGGAAATGGCAAAGTTTTGACCGGCCTGATTAAGAAAATTGATAGAAAATTCGAAACAGATAAATTATAATCACGTCTTGGGATTTTACTATTTTAGTAAATGTTGATCAAATCGTTGATTACGCTTGTAGTGTTTTGAATTAAATAGATGTTTCAAGATTGAATTTCATAATAGAATATTTTTGAGTAAAAATCAATATAGAGAGCACGAGTTAGTAGGTAAAGTTCTTTTGGCAGAGCCTTACATGTACGACCCTACGTTTAAGCGAGCGGTAGTAACTATATGTGACTATAAGCCAGATGATGGATTAGTTGGTTTTATTCTCAATAAGCCAATCAAGATGCAGGTAGCAGAATTGGTAGCAGATTTTCCGGAATTCGAAGCTCATGTTAGTTATGGTGGTCCTGTAGGGACTGATACAATTCATTTTGTACATAATGTGGGAGACCTGATAGAAGATAGTGTTAAAGTAATGCCTGGATTATATTGGGGCGGTGATTTTAATAAGTTGAAGTTTCTTATTCAGTCAGAAATGGTGCGTCCAGAGAATGTTCGATTTTTTGTAGGGTACTCAGGATGGGAACCCAATCAACTTAATGGAGAATTAGATGCTGAGTCATGGATAGTTAGTGAAATGGATCCTAATTATGCATTTAATAATAAAAAAAATAAAAACCTCTGGCGTGAAGTTTTAACTCACAAAGGAGATGCATATTCTGTAATCGCTCAGATGCCTGAGAGTAACAGTAACAACTAGATATATACATGTATTACTTCAAAAATATAAGCCTCCAATTTGCAGATAGAGTCCTACTGGACAATATCAATTTTATGATCGGTAAGAAGGAGCGGTTGGGTCTCATCGGTCGAAACGGTGCTGGGAAATCCACATTGCTTAAGATCATATCTGGAAATATGTCTCCTGATAAGGGAGGTATGGAGTTTCCTAATGATACAAGTATAGGATATCTTAAGCAAGAGTTTGAGATGAGTGAAGATCATGGTATTCTCCATGAGGCGATGACTTGTTTTGCGAAGGCGCATGAGATCCAAGAGCAATTTAACGTGATCAACGAAAAGGTGGCTTCCGCTACTGAGTATGAATCTCAAGAATACGCGAACTTGCTTTCTGACTTTGCGGATGTGAGTGCGATGTTAGAGCATTATAATCTTACTGAACTGGAGACTAAGGCTATCAAGATATTGGTCGGTCTAGGATTTAAGAAAGAGCAGATGCATGATCAGGTTTCAACACTCAGTGGAGGTTGGAAAATGCGTATCGAACTAGCAAAATTGTTATTGCAAGAGCATGATATTCTTTTGTTGGATGAGCCGACTAACCACTTAGATATAGAATCTATTATATGGTTGGAAAAGTATCTACAGAATTACCCTAAGATCGTAATATTAATTAGTCACGATACTGAGTTTTTGGATAATGTAACGAATCGTATAATAGAGGTAGAGCTAGGGAAATTATATGATTATAAAGGCACTTACTATAAATACATAGAGCATAAAAAACTCGATAGAGAAATACAGCAAAGTGCATTTGAGAATCAACAAAAGGCTATTGCTGAAAAAGAAAGGACGATTACTCGATTTATGGCAAAAGCCACTAAGACTAAGATGGCTCAGTCGATGCAAAAGTCGCTAGATAAGCTGGATCGTATAGAGGTTGTCGAAGGAGATAACCGTAAGATGAATATCAGCTTTGCTGAGGTACCTAGGTCAGGAGTTGAAATGATATTAGCCAAAGATCTATCTAAAGCTTACGATGATAATCTTGTGCTTAATAAAGTAGATATAAAAATAGAAAGGGGAGACCGTGTTGCTTTTGTAGGTCAAAACGGTCAGGGAAAGACTACACTCGCTAAAATGATAGTAGGTGAGCTTGCTAAGTCTAGTGGAGAGCTCAAGCTTGGACATAATGTACAGGTTTCTTATTACGCTCAGAATCAATCCGATTCATTGGATACGAAGAAGACTATACTGCAGACGATGGAAGATAAAGCACCGGCGACATTAAGATCTTCTGTTAGAAATATATTAGGATCGTTTATGTTTACGGGTGAAGATGTAGAGAAGAAAGTATCTGTGCTTTCTGGAGGTGAGCGAGCTCGTCTTGCAATGGCGCTTCTTATGATGCACCCTTGTAATTTATTGGTTTTGGATGAGCCGACCAATCACCTCGATATCGTTAGTAAAGATATTCTTAAGACAGCTTTGGATAAGTATGAAGGAGCACTTATAGTAGTATCTCACGATAGATCTTTCTTAAAAGGAATGACAGACAAAGTGATCGAATTTCGTGATGGAGAATTATATGAACACTTAGGTGATATAGAGTATTTCTTAGGTAGACGAGAGATGGATAATATGAGAGATGTAGAACTCTCTAAACCTAAAAATACTAAAGCAGCTGAAGTAGCGGCTCCGGTCGTAGAGGCTAAGCCAGAGATGGATCGTGAAGAGCTTAAAAAGTTGAAGCGCCAGCTACAGTACGTAGAGCGTGATATTAATAAATTAGAAGAGAAAATAGCAAACATTAATACTAAGCTTGCTGATCCTGCTACTTATTCAAGCGATGATTTTGTTCCTTTACAAAAAGAACACGCTCAACTCAAGACGGATCTCGAAGGTAAGATGGAAGAGTGGGAAGTAGTCGCGGAGAAGATGGAGTAGTTTTATGTTTTCAACATGATTTATTTAAAAATTTGTAAAACAGTTTTGTTTAGACCAATCATATTATGATTTATAGGACAGCCATTATTCTAGCCATTTTGTATCTTAATTCCAACTTGCTAAGCGCTCAAAATTTTGAAGAGGTTTATTTTCCGTTTTCAGATTTTTCATTTGTTGATGGCATGAGTCATGGTGATTTTAATGGGGATTTATTACCCGATTTTTTGATTACATCATCGAATTTTGGAATCATGAAGATGGCTCTAAATAATGGTGCAGAATCGCCAGAATTTATTGAGATTACTGATATAAATTCTATAAACCATACTGTAGTGGTCGATATAGATGAAGATGGAGATTTGGATATTATTGGTAGGACTATGTGGAATGGTATCCATTTGTTTATTAATGATGGAAGTGCAAACTTTGAAAGACAAGATTTTGATTTGTCTTTTTATAGGACAATTAATTTTTCTGATGTTACTGGGGATGGTTCTTTAGAAATGATTGTAGGGACTTTTGAGTTATCTATATATCAAGTTGATAAATCGACGTTTGAACTTACGGAATTGTATTCTGGAGATATAGGGAATGGTGATTTTGGTGCGCTAAATTCAATTGACATTGATAATGATGGGGATCTTGATATTGTGGCTAGTATCAATTCTAGTGGTTTAGGTTTATTTGAGCAAGTGGGCCCATTGATGTTTAATAGCTCGATATTATACGAAGATAGCTATGATACGAATATCTTAGAAGTGGCAAATTTGAATGATGATGATTTATTTGATTTTGTGCTTTATAGCGATGATAATAATCGTGGTAAAATTATACTTAGTGACGAATCAGGGGATTATAGTTCTCTAACGTTGAATTTGGAGGAAAGTAATAACACTTTGACCTTAGTGGGTGATATAGTTAGTGATGAAAGGGATGAAGTCATTGTATTCGAAAATATGGGCTTTAGTTCTCCCAAGATGTCAATTCTGGGGTATAGTGAAGATTTGAATGATTTTCTTGTTGTTAATGATCATTTTGCTGCATATGGAGGAGGTATAACTGATTTGAATAATGATGGAAATATTGATTTCTATTTTTTTCAAAATGATGTTACATCACCTGGTTTGGTTTATTATATTTCTGATGGTCTTTTCTTGGATTCTGATGGTGATGGATTTACTGAAAATGTTGATTGTAATGATTCCGATTCGAGTATTAATCCTGGTGCAGTAGAAATCCCAGATAATGGAATTGATGAAGATTGTGATGGTTCTGACTTGTCTACTTCAATTCATTATTTATCTCATACATCGTTGACTATCTATCCTAATCCAGTAGCGGACTATATTAATATTGACATTGATGGAGATATAAATTTTCAAGTCAATCTGTTTGACTCGAATGGTAAGTTATTAAAGTCTGGAGTTAATGTTAATCGATTCTTCGTTGAATCTATTCTTCCGGGTATATATTTATTGAAGTTGGAAGATCTTGATACTGGTCATGCGATTGTTGAAACTATAATTATTGGGTCTTAGGAGCGGTATATTATCGATTAGGGATCTCGCCAAAATAGGTTTTATTGATTTTCTTTGTTTTGAGTTCAGGGGTATTTGATCATTTGAAGTGCTTTTGTGGGTATCTCTTATTGTTGCTTTTGTAATCTATGTTATATTAGATGCAAATTCAAAAAAGAAAGATGAATAACGATCTCGAAATAGCACGTAAGGTAAAAATAAGACCAATTGTAGAAATAGCGGCAAAGCTTGGAATACCTCAAGATGTACTGGAGCCTTATGGTCATTATAAAGCGAAATTACCTCTTGATCTCATCGATGAAGAGAAGGTAAGTCAGTGTAATATGATCTTGGTTTCTGCCATATCGCCTACACCCGCAGGAGAGGGAAAGTCTACCACTTCTATTGGGCTTACAGAGGGATTAAATAAAATTGGAAAGAAAGCTACTGTAGTACTTAGAGAACCATCATTGGGTCCTGTATTTGGGATCAAAGGTGGAGCCACAGGTGGTGGTCACTCTCAGGTAATTCCGATGGAAGACATCAATCTCCACTTTACTGGAGACTTCAGTGCTATCGAGAAGGCGCATAATCTACTTTCTGCGCTCATTGACAATAATATACAATCTAAGACTCAGTCGATCGGTATCGATCCACGTACAGTGCTCTGGAAGCGTGTGATGGATATGAATGATAGATCATTACGTAAGATTGTTGTAGGCCTTGGAGGAACTGGATCTGGTATACCTAGGGAGACAGGATTTGATATCACGGCAGCATCTGAGGTAATGGCTATTCTTTGTTTGAGTAAAAATATGGCAGACCTCAAGGAACGGTTAGGAAGTATTTTTATAGGTTTCAAAATGGATCGTACTCCAGTATATGCTCGCGACTTAAATGCTCAAGGTGCTATGGCTGCGCTTATGAAAGATGCGATCAAGCCGAACTTAGTACAAACCCTAGAAGGAAATCCAGCGATTATACATGGTGGACCTTTTGCCAATATAGCTCAGGGTACCAACTCTGTAATCGCCACTAAATTAGGTATGACATTGTCTGATTATGTAGTGACAGAAGCAGGTTTCGGTGCTGATCTGGGTGCAGAAAAATTTCTTGATATCAAATGCCAAAGCGCAGGAATCGCACCTAAGGCAGTGGTAATAGTAGCTACGGTAAGAGCACTTAAGTATCACGGTGGTGTACCACTAGATGATCTAAAGACAGAGAATGTCGAAGCGCTTAAGAATGGGCTTGAGAATATGGACAAGCATATTGAGAATATCCAACAGTTTGGAATCGCTCCTGTAGTGGCGATAAATAAGTTTGTATCTGATACTGATGCAGAGCATGATGCTATCAAAGCAAGATGCTCCAAGCTAGGAGTGAAGTGTGTCATCTCAGATGTTTGGGGTAATGGGGGAGATGGAGCTATAGAACTTGCTACCGAAGTGGTGGATGCTGTTGAGAATGGAAATTCTAGTTTTACACCGATGTATGACTGGGTATCTCCAGTAAAAGATAAGATCGAAGCTATCGCTAAAAAGGTATATGGTGCTAGTTCTGTGGATTATACTTCTACAGCTGAAAGGGATCTCAGACGTATAGCGAAGCTAGGCCTTGATCATCTACCCGTATGTATCGCCAAGACACAAAAGTCTCTTTCAGATAACCCCAAATTGTTGGGTCGTCCACGAGGTTTTGAGATTACTGTAAGAGAAATCGAAATCGCTGCCGGTGCTGGATTCTTAGTACCTATAACGGGAAATATTATGCGTATGCCTGGTTTACCTGGTGTGCCCTCTGCGAATCATATTGATATTGATGATAATGGTTTGATAAGTGGTCTCTTCTAAGATAGTTTCTTCTTTTTCGTCGCTTCGATAGTCGGCTGGATCTTTGAGGATCGAGAGACGTTCCTTCGTTATTTCGAGATAATTCAATGTTTACTTGCACCTGATCAGGATGTGAATGGAATAGAAGTGATTGCTACGTCTGTCCGTATGGATGGATCGGTAAGCATTTTAGAGAAATTTATTTTTGGTGTATTGTAACTTTCCAATGCGTTAAATATCATTCATTAGTTGCTTTTTGGGTGTTTAGTGAATTGTATTTCATTCATTTCTTTTTTGCTTTTAGTTGTAATAAAATGCATGAGATATAGTGCACTAATCTATTTTATTGATTTAATGAATTGTATTTCATTCATTAAGTATTGGTTTAGCCTTGAAATACCGGAAAGTATGTTGTATATTTGTATGGAATGGTACGCACTAAAGCGTATTAGGGTATATAATGAATGGAATATCATACAATAATTGGTCAGCTATGACAGATGATGCTTTGATTAGCCATGTCGGAGATTTTATCAAGCATCAAAGACTACAACAGAATAGATCGCAAACACAAGTCGCTACAGATGCAGGTATCAGTAGATCTACATTAAGTCTCTTAGAGAGAGGAGAAGATGTACGTCTAAGTACTTTGGTGCAGGTATTGAGAGTGCTAGATTTACTACATATTTTATCATCATTTGATATTCAGGAGCAGTTGAGTCCACTTGCAGTCGCCAAAGCGCAACACGGTAAGCGATATAGAGCTAGACCGATCTCAGGAGAAGAGCTAAATGAGCCCGAGTCTGAGTGGTAAGCTTAGGAATTGTTTGTTAACTAAATTCTAAAAAAATATGAAATCTTATTTCTTAGCAATGACGATTGGTGCACTGTTGTTTAGTTCTTGTCGAACGAGTAATGCACAGGAGACTAATAGCGAAAGTTTTGAAGATTGCCTTCCTAGTGTATTTAGTACAGATTTGCAGTTGTTACTGACTTCATTTGAAGGTTTTTTGGAGAGGAAATACGATGGAGAATTAGATAAGTTTATCAATGAATTTCTAAAAAGAGAATTTCCGAAAGTAACTGACTTTGAATCAGAAGATATTCTAGACGCTCAGCGATTGAGACTCAATGGATTTTATGATAGCATATACACTTCTTCTGAAAAGAAATACGAAGAAGGTGAAATTAGACCACCAAGAACAGCTGGCGACGAAGAAGAGAAACCTCAAATGGAATTAAAGGTAGATAGGGACAAATCATATCTAAAGTGTTTGATAGCATCAATTAATAAAGAGGAATTCGTAAAAAATCATATTGGCTATTATAATCGCTTCGATGATGTAAGTCCATTTGTGATTGGCCAAGACGTTCTCAAAATAAAAGGTACGGCAGAATACAATACTAAGATCGTCAAGATCATAGTCGCAGTAGAAATTTACTATATGATTTTAGATTCGGCTTCAAGAGGAAATTATTAATAATGATAACATCAGCATACGTAAAAATATGGGGAGAAGTCGCAGGAGCGATTATCTGGAATGAACGAAATGGCATTGCTAGTTTCGAATACGATCCTGATTTCCGAGATCTAGGTTATGATTTATCACCGATCAAAATGCCTCTCCAGCAAAAGGGAAGGATCTTTAGTTTTCCAGAGCTTCGTGCAGGTAGAGATGCGGAGTATGATACTTTCAAAGGTCTGCCAGGATTGATCGCTGATGCATTACCTGACAAATATGGTAACCAGCTGATCAATGCATGGCTAGTACGTAACGGTCGACCAGAGAATAGTATGAATCCTGTAGAAAAGTTATGCTTCATAGGTACCAGAGGAATGGGAGCGTTGGAATTTGTACCAACACAATTTGTAGGTGCCCAACAGACATTTTCAGTAGAGATCAATAGTCTTGTACAAGTCGCACAAGATATGTTGAGCGATAGAGAAGATTTCGATACTAATCTGCAAGAAGATGAGAAAGAGGCGATGATGGATATTCTCAAAATTGGTACTTCTGCTGGTGGTGCAAGACCTAAGGCGATTATCGCTTATAATTCGTCCACTGGTGAAGTGCGATCAGGACAGACCAACGCTCCTCCCAATTTTGAACATTGGCTAATCAAATTGGATGGAGTAAGTGATGCACAATTTGGTGAGAGTAGCGGATGGGGAAGGGTAGAGATGGCTTATTACTTGATGGCAAAAGCTTGTGGGATAGATATGATGGAATGCCAACTGATGGAAGAAAATGGTAGAGCGCATTTTTTAACTAAGAGATTTGATCGGCAAGGAAATCATACTAAGCATCATATGTTAACTCTCTGTGGTATGCAGCATTATGATTTTAATGATATGCAGAGTTTTAGTTATGAGCAGTTGTTTCAGACGATGCGTATGTTGAGATTGCCTTACCCACAAGCCGAAGAAATGTATCGCAGAATGGTCTTCAATGTGATCGCCAAAAATTGTGATGATCATACTAAGAATTTTGCCTTTAGATTGCGCCAAGATCATGGTTGGGAGCTTTCTCCAGCCTATGATATTTGCTATGCCTATCGACCAGAAAGTATATGGGTAAGTCAACATGCATTAAGTATCAATGGGAAGCGTAAAGATTTTATCAGAGAAGATTTGTTGAAAGTAGCGAAGTCTATGAATATCAGAAAAGCAGATCGAATTATCGATGAGATAGTTGAAGTTGTAAAATGTTGGAAAGATTTTGCGAAAGAGGCAGGAGTGGGAGGTGAGTTGATGGATAGGATAGATGGGAATTTGGTGATTGGGCTGTAGGACAATATCTCTCTATTAAAGATCTATTTGCGATTATCGTTTAGTGGTTTTAATCTAATTAGAAATAAACATTTTTTTTCTGTAATTACGAGATCGATTAAGATCTCTTTAAGTCATTGTGAAGTTGTATCATTGACGTTCTTGATCTAAGACTTATTTCAAGTCATCATAGTTGTCGAACATCAAGAAAGTCTGCTATTTACAAGGAACCATAAGTGAGTTTTTCTAGCTGATGCTCAGTGATCCCAAAAACGGTTTTGAGCGCCTCAATTTCGTCAATGTAGTTTTGCAAAGGCACCGTGGGATCAGATTCTTTGATAGCCGTGATCAACAAGTTTTTGGGGGTGTGATCGGTAGATATAAATTCCATGACATGGGTCTTATATCCATAGGCACGTAGTATCAAGGCACGGATGGTATCTGTTACGATTTCTGCTTGGCGCTCTTTCAATATTCCAAATTGTAAGATGCTATTGACTTCAGTGGTTGGAGTCATCTGTTTTCTGATCTGCTTATGGCAGCAAGGCGAACAAATAATCATTTTGGCTTTGGCATGGATGCCTTTGGCGATGGCATCGTCTGTAGCCGTATTACAGGCATGTAAAGCAATCAACAGGTCTGGATTATCTATCGGAGTAGTTTCTATACTTCCTTCTTTAAAAGATAGATTTTTGAAGCCTGCATTTACGGCGATATCGTTGCAGGTAGAGACAAGGTCTGATCGGAGTTCGATCCCTGTCATATGCGGTGTGTAGCCTAGGTTGTTTTGTAGATGATCATATAATGCAAAACTGAGATAGCCTTTACCGGATCCCATATCCACAATATTCATTTTTTTATCTAGTCCAGACTTAGTAAGGATAGGGTCAATGATCTCTATAAATTTATTGATCTGACGGTACTTAGCATGCTTGTCTTTGAGGATCGCACCATTTTTATCGGTGACCCCTAAGGCAAATAGATAGTTTTGTTTCTGATTGGTAATGCTACCTTTGGATTGATCATGAGGGGTGTCAGGAGTCGTCGTTTCTTTCCTCTCTTTCTTTTTGAGTTTGCCCTTTCCTTTCTCAGGATAAGCAAAGAAATATTCAGCATTAACAGTAGAGAGTTCGCCTTGAGCAAAGGTATCTTCGAATAGCTCAGCTATCTTTTTGATGCCGATCTCAATCGTGTAGTTTTTGGTGATATCATTAGACGAGATACGGCTGACAAAAGAGAGCATCAGTCCCTTTTTGAATAGTACCGTACGGATCGCTATTTTCTTAAGATCACTTTCTCCATTCTTTTGATTCATTAATGCCAAGCTTACAAAAGTCTGATCTCTAATAGACGAATCTAAGATTTCTAGAAATTCACTTTTAATGGTTTGGTTGTATGTCGATGGAGCCATGGTGCAAAGATATTGTTTTCGCTTTCTTGTTTGCTTTTGTCATGTTCTTTTTGACCAAATTCTTGTGTGTCATTTTAGCATACAAATAACAACTATATTCGACCTACATAGGTGTCCATGTTCCAATCTCTTCTATTTTATTAGATTTTCGGTTTACTAATAAATATAGGGAGATGTCAGTCTTTACATTGGTAAATAATTCTAAATCCAAATTTATAACATCAAACTCGATGTTGTTTTCTTTTATTGTTTTAGAGTTTGAAAATTGAGAAGGGTATTTTTCTTTTATCGGAGTAATAGAATTGCCAATCTGTATTTCTATTCCATCAAGAGTTTGAACTGAAATATGAGGGTTGAGAATTTTGAAGTTTTTAATCATAAAATTCTCATTCAATTCATATTGTATATCGCTGGAATTAACTGTATAGTTATATTCATCATCAATTTCGTTGTAGTGAAGAGAGGATTCTATCTTCATGTCATTACGGAATTTTGATTTTAAAAATCTTATGGCAGAAATCTCTTTTAGCTCTAATGAGTTTTCGTTGTTTGAATTTAGATTGCGTAATTTAACTAAATCCAAAACAGAATAATTTTCGTTATTGATATTGGAATTTAATAATTCTACTTGAGTAATATGTTTAATTGGATTGTGTGAAATGTTTTTTTCGGGTGTATTTTTGTTGATAAAATACGCTGATTTGCTACTGATATAAAGGATAGTTGGAATTAGAGCTAGTAGTAAGGACAATGCCTTAAGATAGTTGTATTTGTTGCTCAAAGTCGATTTTGCAGAAGCCGTATTTATACTTCTTTTTATCTTCTGTCTTTTTTTACTCATCACATGTTTTATTTATGGATCCATCTTTATTAATTGAAGTGCCGATGTATTTGCAAGGATCTATGGTTTGAGAATTTTCTACTACTTTTATGTGAACATGAGGATGATCAACATTCCACGCATTTCCAGTAATGCCAGTCAATCCAATTAGTTGACCTTGTTTAACTGAGTCGCCTTTGCTAAGCATGTTTTTTTGTAAATGGCCGTACAGGATAGTAACATTTTTCCCATTTATTTTAGATTTTATTTTAAGGTAATTCCCCAATGCGTCTTTACTATTGTTGTATTTGTTTCCATCGGTATAGCCTGTGATACTTTTGGTGACAATTCCAGAGTGTATTGAAAACAATTTGGTTCCTCGCTTCGCCTTTAAATCTAGTCCTCTATGTTCTTTGTTGAATTTTTTGTGATGGCATTTTTTAACTGATCCTATTCTGACACAGCCAAAAGTTCCACCTATTTTTGGGTTCCCTTTCTTTGTCGGTGCTACTTCTATATTTTCTAGAGGGTCGTGAACGCATAGTTTCTTTTGAGAGTAAAGAGTGATTGAAAATAAAATAAAGAATAGAATAGCTATATTTTTTTTTGCTTTGTTTTCTGTTTTTGAATACATGAATACGAATATTGTAGAAATTTTTTAGGGTGTAAAACTCTTGTTGTTGAGTTGATTTTGGAACTATTTTAATTTAAAATGTAAGTAAAGTAGTCTAGTTTTTACTTATAAGCATTGTTGATTGCCTGTATGTCACAATCAGACAACGCTTTTCTCTGGCCCATTACTATGTCACTTGGAATTGCCATTTTAGTGACGATAGTAGCTTTTTTGTTTTTAGTGAAGGCATATGGGTCATAATGCATTATTGATCCAAAGTCATACGGACAAACAGAGTAAGAGTCGAACTTCATTTCGAAGTTGTGAAGGTATAGAGGGTTGATATTTTCTTTAATGATTTCTATATATTGGTCACGATCTTTTCTGGATTGTTCGTGATACATTCCTGCGGTGTGAAGAAATTCGTGTTGAATAGTACCTATAGAGCAATCTCCAATTTGGATGATTTGTTGCCCCCCAAGCTTGCCTACGAATGATCCGCATCCTGTTCTGTTTTGGACAAGAACGTAGTCTTCTTCATTTCTCCTTTTTTGAATAGATAAATTAGTTAAATTGGATATTTTAAAGGCTGCCTCATGTATTAGAGATTCAAGTGGATGATCTTTTTCAATTTCGTAAGGTATGATACCGCCAGCCCATTTATTGGCTTGTCCTATTTTTATAGCATCAGATAGAAAACCTTTTTTTCCAATAATTATATCTCCTTCAAACATTAAGTAGTCGTCTAAAGTATTGAGATTGTATTCTTTTAAGCTATCTCCAAATTGAACTTTCGTTGATTTGAAAGAAGTGGTACTCTCTAGATTTAAGTTACTTTCAGCGTAACTATTATTTTTAGTCAATCCCAACGTCTTTTCTGTTTTTACGTTTTCAGATATGTCTCGATGTGGTTGATTACAAGTGCACTTTGAGAAAAAGAGTAAACTAAGTATGAATAAGTACAAATAGTTTTTCATGGAATTGGTTTTATTGTTATCTATAATACGCTTCTAGAAAAGTTGGAGTTGGCATTCAATTTAATTTCAATATATAATATTTGTTTTGTTTTTTTAGGTTTCTGACATATTGTTTTTTCAGTATTTGGTCTTTGGCGGAATATTCAATAAGAAGGATTTGTGAATATAGTTGGTTGTCAGAGTAAGAATTAGTTGAATGTTTCAAAACAGTTTATTGGAAATAATAGATGTAGTTTATTTTTTCTGCCGAATGTGGTCTAAGTATATTTTTTGTACAGAAACGAGTATGTTTCAAGTTAATCAAAGAATGCTGGAAGCACTTTTAACTGTACCTTTTTAATAAGAACCTAGTGCTGTACCTCGCATTACATTTGAAGATAAACACTATTTCTAAGGTAACATGTATTAGGCTTATTAGTCTTCTAAAATTTTCTTCATCTCATGCAACTTCATCATACACTCGATCGGAGTCATCTGATTCAATTGCATATCACTGATCATTTCTTTGAGCTGCCCAGCCATAGGATCTGCAGTTTCGAAAATACTCATTTGCAATGATTGCGTAGATAAGGCTTTCATTGTCTCTGTGCTATCTAATGATGATTTGCCATCGCTCTCTATAGACTTTTGCTCTAGAGTAGTGAGGATCTCGGTGGCTCTGATGACGATGCTTTTGGGCATCCCTGCCATCTGAGCTACGTGGATACCAAAACTATGATTACATCCACCTTCTACCAATTTACGCAGAAAGAACACTTTGTTACCTACTTCTTTGGTCGCTACGTTATAGTTTTTGATCCGAGGATATTTATCTGCGAGTTCGTTGAGTTCGTGATAGTGAGTGGCGAATAAGGTCTTAGGTTTTGATTCGCTATGATTATGTAAATATTCAGCGAGTGACCATGCGATAGATATTCCATCATAGGTCGAAGTACCTCTACCGATTTCATCTAATAGGATTAGGCTTCGATTAGAGATATTATTCATAATGCTAGCCGTCTCATTCATCTCTAGCATGAATGTAGATTCTCCACTAGAGATATTGTCAGAGGCACCGACACGAGTAAATATCTTATCCAAAATACCAAGCGTCGCCGTATCGGCAGGGACATATGATCCCATCTGCGCCATGAGACAGATCAAAGCCGTCTGACGAAGAACGGCAGATTTACCAGACATGTTGGGTCCGGTGATCATCATGACTTGAGTATCATCGCTATCGAGTCGGATATCATTAGGTACATAGGTCTCATCGAGTTTCATCTGTTGCTCGATCACTGGGTGACGACCATTTTTGATATCGATGATGAGGCTATCGTTGACTTGAGGCTTACAGTATTGCTGTCTGATCGCTACTTTGGCAAATGATATGATCGCATCTACGGTAGCTATGATATGCGCATTTTGCTGTAGCTCACTGACATAGACTGCGACTCTAGTGACCAATTCATCAAAGAGTCGGACTTCTAATCCACCGATCTTATCCTCAGCGCCTAAGATTTTTACTTCTAGAGTTTTGAGTTCGTCGGTGATATATCGCTCTGATCCAGTAAGGGTTTGCTTACGTACCCATTCATCAGGTACGAGGCCTGCATTTTTATACTTATTGGTGACCTCTAGGTAGTAGCCAAATACATTGTTGAATCCAATTTTGAGATTCTTGATTCCCGTTTTCTCTGCTTCTTGCTGTTGGATATTGAGTAAGATCGATTTCGCGTTTTTGACGATGTTGCGATATTCGTCTAGCTCTTCGTTGTATCCTTCTCTGATCGCTCCACCTTTGCCGATGAGCGTTGGTGGTTCTTCTGATAATGCTACTGATATATCATCTCTGAGTACCGCACATTCATTGAGCATCTCTGATAGATCAACCAACTCAGTGATCTTCGTGTCGAGCAGCATCTTCTTGATGTCTGGGATCTCTTTGATCGATTGAAACAGGTGATGCAGTTCGCGAGGATTGATCCTTTCCATAGCTACCTTAGAGACCAGACGTTCGATATCACCCATACGTCTCCATATGCTTTCAAAAGATTCTATCTGATCCGGCTGACTATAGAAGTAGTCTACCATATTATGCCTAGCTCCAATCTTCTCTACAGATAGGAGAGGGAGGATTACCCATCTACGGAGTAGCCTTCCACCCATAGGAGTAATGGTCTTGTCCAGTATGTCGATCAATGGTTTTCCCGTCTCATGTACGCTATGTACGAGTTCTAGATTACGGATCGTAAATCGATCGAGCCATACATATTGCTCTGATTGTATTCTGCTGATCCCAGTAAGATGTTGTAGATGATCGTTTTGGGTAGTACCCAAATAATATAGTATCGCTCCGGCTGCTACTTGTCCAACGGTATGCTGATCTACGCCATAGCCTTTTAGATTCTTGACATTGAAATGTTCGAGTAATTGCTCTCGACCATGATCCTCACTAAATACCCATTCGTCTAGATTGAAGGTATAAAACCCACTTCCAAATGTTTTATCAAACAAAGTTTTATGAGACTTAGCGTAAATAATCTCTGACGGATTAAATCCATGGATTAGTTTTTCGATCTCAGAAGGTGTGCCTTGGCTCAATAGAAATTCTCCAGTAGAGATATCTACAAAAGCGATTCCCCAGGTTTTCTTATCTGCAATGTGTAGCGCACATAAGTAATTGTTGCTGTTGCGATTAAGTATCGTATCATCTATCGTTACTCCAGGAGTGACTACATTGGTGACCCCCCGTTTTACGATCTTCTTTTCTTTGGAAGGCTTTTCTAGTTGCTCGCAGATAGCAACCCGATATCCAGCACGTACGAGCTTCGGTAGATAGGTGTCTAAGGAGTGGTAAGGAAATCCTGCTAAAGGAATATCTGATCCGCCATTGTTACGGCTCGTCAAGATGATGTTTAGTATCCGAGAAGCTTTCTCGGCATCTTCACCAAAGGTCTCATAGAAATCGCCAACTCTAAATAGAAGTATAGCATCAGGATACTGAGCTTTCAAAGCAAAGTATTGCTGCATTAGGGGTGTGACTTTCTTTGCCTTTTTCGGGTCTTTGGTGGTTGATTTGGCCAATGTGTGTTATCCTCTGGTATAGTGTTCAAAGGTATTGTTTTGAAAACGTATTGAGAAAGATTATATGGGTGTTTTTTATATTAGTGGTTTGGGGGAGGGGTCAGTCTTCAGTTGGCAGTGTTCAGTCTTAGTGTTCAGTCTCAGTTGGGAGTGTTTGGGAAGTGGAAATGGATTGTGGGAGGATGAGATTGTGGGAGATTACTTTCTGTACTATCCTCATGATAAAGAACATCTTACAATTATGGGTATATGAGTATAGATCCAGAATATCTAAAATAAATGGAAAAATAAGGAACACGAGATCATAACACCCTATAATTATGTCATGCAACATGCAGTACCAATCTGCTTTGTAACTAAGATGATATCTATTGCATAACTTAGCTTCATCGCGGTCAGGCATGCCAGATATAGTTTATACGTTATAGGGTGTTACTGCGTAACGAGTGGTTCGCTTGCCACTGAAGTGACAAGGACCTTATGTTTTTATTTTGGCTTTAGGGTGGTGTTTCAAATGAAAACGAGCAATATAATTGAATGTATTGCTCGTTTTTCCTTCTATAGAACTACCAAAATATATGGGTAGTCATTCTATTATATTGTTTAGTTCTTGGTATATCTCCAAGAACAAGTTCCAAGTTGTATTTCCATTTCGTTATCTATAATAGTATAAGTAACAAATTCATCAGAAGCTTGACAGCCTACGATATTTAAAATTAAATCTTCGTCACCATCTTCTAGCAATGTAGTCGCAGTCGGTCCTGCTTCAAGAAAGAAAGCTTCAGGGCCAAATGTAGTAGAGTCTGCACTACAAACATCATCACCGATAATAGTGTAGATACCTATAAAATCTGCTTGTGAGCAAGTAGCCGAATCTTCATCATCTCCACAGCTTATGATCACAGATGCCATCAAGAGTACAAAAAAGAGTTGCATTAAATTATTCATTTATATTTTTGTTTAAATTTGAAAAAATCTCACTTAAAATCTGTTGTGAGTTATTGCAAATGTAGAAATATTTTAATTCAAAATAAGAGGGGAGCGCCCTTTTTAGAGAGGTAATTTCATCAATTTTGGTACACTTTTGATCTACAGAACCATTTACATCAGGTTCAATCAATAAGTAGAGGGATTATACCTGGCCATTATGATAACGTTATGTCTTGCTGCTCTTATTTTAGTTGGGAATCTTGAATTAAAACGGTAGGTTCATACCAGATACTCTCAATCTCCCAATCTCTCAATCTCGTAATCTCGTAATCTCTCATTCTCGTAGTCTCTCAATCTCGCATACTCAGATAATCGAGTGCTCACATACTCTGACTCTCAAAATAAACATTTACATTTGTGACAGACGATCATAACCGTGGTAAAAGCTCAAGTCGACTTTAAAAGAATAGTGTTATGAACGTCCGCGATAAAACGTGATAGACATAAATAGACTATAAACAATACATACAATGACAGAACATTTTAAAGTGCTTAATGACGAAGAATACAAGTCGTTAACTGATGCCATATCTTTGATAACACTCTTGATTGCAGGAGCTGATGGAGATGTAGAGAAAACGGAGCTAGATTGGGCAACTAAGATCACTAATATCAGATCTTACGCTTTACCAGAGCATTTAAATGATTTTTACAAGGATGTAGGATCTGACTTTACAGAAAGGTTGGATCATTACACACATGTAACCTCTAGTGCGGTAACTATGCGTATGGGTGAGATCAGCGATAAACTCGCTAAGCTTAATCCTATACTAGCTAAATTGCCACAAGAGCTTGGCGCTACAATTTATAAGAGTTATACATCTTTTGCTAAGCACGTAGCGAAGTCATCAGGAGGATTCTTAGGATTCTTTTCTGTAGGACCAGAAGAAGAGAAGTGGATCAGTCTTCCTATGTTGACTCCAATCGAGATGCCAGTAGAAGACGAAGAGGCCTAAAAGGGAATCGCAAAGAATTCTATTTACATATTCAATATAGGTCTGTCTGATGGAAGCCATAAGCATTTTTGATATATTCAAGATAGGTATTGGACCATCCAGTTCGCATACCTTAGGTCCATGGAAGGCCTCACAAGATTTTGCCGAAAAATTGGTAGATATCAATTTTGATAAGGTGCAAATACACTTGTTTGGTTCATTGTCCAAGACAGGAAAAGGGCACGCCACAGATCTCGCAGTCATGCTAGGTTTGGCGGGCTATGATCCTATTACTATTGATCCTAACGAAATTGGATCTATAGAGAAGTCTATCGTAGATAGTAGCATCCTTCGTATCCATAATCAAGAGATTATATTCATTTCTAGTCAAGATGTTGTATTTGAAGATAAGAATCACATCAGGCATCCTAATACGTTGATTTATAGAGCTTACTATCAAGGTAAGAAAGTGTTGGATGAGATGTATGCCTCGGTGGGTGGTGGCTTTATCGAAAGAGAATTGGTCGAGATGAACAGTTCTAATGGCGGTATACAATTGCCTTATCCGATCAACTCAGGTAAAGATCTTCAGAGTCATTGCAATACTATTAAAGGCTCCGTTTCGGATGTAGTTATTCTAAATGAGATGTACTTTGGGAATGCAGAAATGATCCATGAGAAGATTGATGATCTATTGTCTACCATGCTAGAGTGCGTCTATCGAGGATGTACTACGGAAGGTATATTACCTGGTGGACTTGAAGTCAAAAGAAGAGCCAGTGCCTTGAGTAAAAAGCTTACCGATAATGTGGAGTATAATACGCTCAATGAATGGATCGACGCGGTGAAGGCTTCACCCAAAGATTTCAATTCCATCAATAAGTGGGTGAGCTGTTTTGCTTTAGCGGTCAATGAAGAAAATGCGTCTCTAAGCAGGGTAGTAACGTCTCCTACTAATGGAGCAGCGGGTGTGATACCAGCCGTTCTTCTTTACTTCTTTTTCTTTTGTGATTACGAAGGATTAGAGATGGGAAGAAGATTTATGTTGACTGCTGGAGAGATCGGTTGCTTGTTTAAAAAGAATGCTACCATATCTGCCGCTGTAGGTGGCTGTCAAGCCGAAATAGGCGTGTCGTCTGCTATGGCCGCTGCTGGGTTGACGGAAGTCCTAGGAGGGACTCCAGAGCAAGTGATGATGGCCGCAGAGATTGCAATGGAGCATCATCTTGGATTGACTTGTGATCCTATCGGTGGATTAGTACAGATCCCATGTATCGAGCGTAATGCCATGGGCGCCATGAAAGCCATCACTGCAAGTAACTTAGCGCTTACTGGTGATCCTAGTTCAGCCATAGTAACTCTAGATACAGTCATCAAGACTATGTGGGATACCGCTCAAGATATGAACGGTAAATACAAAGAAACTTCAGAAGGTGGATTGGCGTTTAATCTTCCATTAGTAATGGCGAATTGTTAATAAATTGAATTCGGTTTTCAATTTATAGGCCGATTTTGTCCACGAATGAATCGGATTTAACCAAGTAGGAAGGCTCAGAAACAAATTATTCCAATCTATTAGTAACTTTTTCGCTTTTTTAGTTCAATTAGGGAAACTCGATTCCTGACCTATTGGTTTAATTGTCATTCATCTAATTTATAATTTGTGTCATTTCGAATAATTCGTGGACAGATTTATCTAATTAATTTTTAATCGAACTGATATTAATTCTCACAAGCGTTTAAATCTTTATAATTCGTTGTACATACGTTGAAGTCTCCGTGAAGATGTTCAGTATGTATATGCTAGATTCTAATTTGGATGTATCCAGTACTTTGGATTTGCCATCTACAATTTCTGTTTCTATTACTTTCCCATTAAGATCTGTAAAGGTGATATGAGTAATTGCTTCGTCACCCTTAGAGGATATAAACAGCTGATCTAATACTGGATTAGGATAGATATCAAATTTGGAAGCGATCAATAATGGATCGGTAGTATTCACAGAGCATTCGGCGCAATGGCTTCCTCCGCAGTCTATTCCTTCTTCATCACCATTCTTGATATAATCTCTACAAGACCAACTGTCTCTGATGTTAGAAGCTTCTAATTCAAAATCTTCTTTTATCGATTGCTGATCAGCGGTTAGACCAGTCAACAGTAAATCATTGAATTCTAATGAATCGGTCTGTAAATCATAGAATTCTTGGTTGCCATCTGCAAACTCGATCAGCTTATATCTATCATCCCTGATCGCATGACCACCTTCACCTTGACTTAAAAAGTCCACATAGTTGTAATCTCGCGATGGACCATCTTCGCCCTTGAACATATGATTAAAAGCTAAGCTGTTATTGATGCCTCCAGAAAGTGTCGATCCAGTTGCTTGTAATATAGTAGCGTACAGATCTGTCACTTGTATCAATGACGATTCTCTTTCTGCGGATCTTGTGACTCCCGCGCCAGATATAATTAGAGGTACTCTTACCCCTCCTTGGTATAATGTGCTTTTTCCATGACCATCAGGATAATCCTGTAATACGGCACCAGGCGTTCCGTTATCTCCGACGAAAATTATGATTGTATTTTCTTCTACTTCGTCAGGGATTGAAAGCAGTAATTTATTGATCGCAAAATCAATGGACTCTATCATTGCAATGTATTTCCTGACGTTGTTATTCGTATTGTTTATCGAGTACATCTCTGCAGGAGGCGTATGAAATGGAGTGTGTGGTGCGGCATGAGACCACCAAAGGAGCCACGGCTTATCGGTTTGCTCAGCTCTCCAATCTCTAGCTCTATCGGTAAGTACAGAAGTAGTGTACTCCGTAGATAGTGAAGTCACTCCATCTTCAGTTTTTTGCCAAGCATAATAATCGTCTACACCAGCATTCAGAAAGCCAACGTAATAATCTGCACCATGCTGATAAGGATGGTCGGCTACTACAGGACTTGATAAATGCCATTTGCCAATCACCGCATCAGCATATGCATTATCTGTATTTTCTTCTATGGCCTTAAAGATAGATTGATGATTGAGATCTAGATTTCCAGGGGTTCCTGTTACTCCGGTTTTGACACCATACTTACCGCTCATTATGGCACCTCTTGTAGGGTACACTTAGGTGTGGACCATACGTTTTCAAACGTAATACCTGTTGCTCTAAGGCTGTCTAAAGTCGGTGTGGTAGGTAGCATTCCTCCGGTATGATATCCAGGTGTGCGATCTACGCCAAGGTCATCGGCTATGATGAGTAGTATATTGGGTTGTGATGGATCGGTTTGGGAATGGGCTATTGATAAGCTTAAGCTTGTAATCAGAATCGCTAAAATCAATTTCATGGTGTTGGGTTTTCGGTGGCGTCCTTTGTAAGACGCTATAAATTTAAGATAGTTTAACCATACTCAATAAAGCAATTGGGATCAAACCTTGTGGGTTAGCACTATATTTATTCATTGCCAGGCGTCGCACTTCGCAAGACTTTCATCTTGATTCTACAGAACTAAACAATGCAATCAAAAAAGCCAGCTCAACTTTCGTTGAACTGGCTTAATGTAGCTTAGAAAGCTATATTCTTATGTGATTTTATACCATTGCGCTATTTTGCACTTCACAAGTGCTCGTTTAAATATGCGAATGGAATAGAGCTAGGATTAAAAGCCTAATTCTACATCATGCCTGGCATTCCGCCACCACCTGGGTGCGAATGTCCATGACCATCATCAGCTGATGGCTTATCATTGATTACACATTCTGTAGTCAGTACCATACCTGCGATTGACGCTGCATTGATTACTGCTACTCTTGTTACTTTAGTTGGATCGATTACACCGTCTTTCTTAAGATCTGTAAATTGATCAGTACGAGCATTATATCCTCTCGAACCTTTAGATTTCATAGTCTCTTGTAAGATTACAGAACCATCAACACCTGCGTTTTCAGCAATGATACGTAGAGGAGCTTCTAAGGCTTTCTTTACGATCTGTACACCCATGGCTTCATCTTCATTTACGGTCACAACTTTATCCATTACAGATATTGCTCTTACTAGTGCAACCCCTCCACCTGGTACGATACCTTCTTCCATAGCCGCTTTAGTTGCATGTAATGCATCATCCACTCTATCTTTCTTCTCTTTCATCTCTACTTCAGTCGCAGCACCTACGTAAAGTACAGCTACACCACCAGCCAACTTAGCTAGTCTTTCTTGTAACTTCTCTCTATCATAGTCAGATGTAGTCGTCTCTATTTGAGATTTGATCTGATTGATTCTGTTCTTGATATTAGCTTTTTTACCTCCACCATTTACGATAGTAGTATTGTCTTTATCAACAGTAATCTTGTCAGCAGATCCTAATAGATCTAATTCTACGCTGTCAAGCTTGTATCCTTTCTCCTCAGATATCACAGTACCACCAGTAAGGATAGCGATATCCTCTAACATAGCTTTTCTTCTATCACCAAATCCAGGAGCTTTTACAGCTACTACTTTGAGTCCAGCTCTTAGTCTATTGACTACTAATACTCCTAATGCTTGAGACTCGATGTCTTCCGCAATGATAAGAAGTGGTCTTCCTGCTTGAGCCGCTTTTTCTAGTACAGGTACTATTTCTGATACGTTAGAGATCTTCTTATCGTGGATAAGGATCAATGGATTGTCGTATTCAGTTTTCATACCTTCACTATCCGTGATAAAGTATGGAGATAAGTATCCTCTGTCAAATTGCATTCCGAGTACTTCCTCAACATATGTATCAGTACCTTTTGCTTCTTCTACAGTGATTACACCATCCTTACTTACACGCTCCATAGCATCAGCGATAAGAGATCCAATCTCTTCGTCGTTGTTCGCTGAGATCGCACCTACTTGTTGTACTTTTTTGAAATCGTTACCCACTTTTTCCGATTGCTTCTGAAGGCTTGCGATTACCGCTTCTGTAGCTTTATCGATTCCTCTCTTAAGATCCATTGGGTTAGCGCCTGCTGCTACATACTTCATACCTGCAGCTACTAATGACTGAGCGAGTACTGTGGCAGTAGTAGTTCCGTCACCTGCGAGATCTGCAGTTTTAGAAGCTACTTCTTTTACCATTTGAGCACCCATATTTTCTACTGGATCCTCTAATTCTATTTCTTTAGCTACTGATACTCCATCTTTAGTGATTACTGGGGCTCCAAAGCTTTTTTGGATTACTACGTTACGACCTTTAGGTCCAAGCGTTACTTTTACTGCATCAGCAAGCTGATCTATTCCAGACTTGAGCTTTGCTCTTGCATCTGAACTGAAGCTAATTTGTTTAGCCATAATTATATTCGTTTTTAATGTTTGTTAATAGTGAGTAGGAATTTCAAATAAAGAGATTCCCAATTCTTAATTCAATAATGACAATTGATTGCCGATGTTGAATAAATTATAATATGATAAGAATGTCGTCTTCTCTCATGATAAGGTATTCTTTACCTTCGTGAGCTAATTCTTGACCTGCATACTTACCGTATAATACTTTGTCGCCTTTCTTTACTGTCATAGCGACTCCGTCTTTTCCTGGACCTACTGCTATTACTTTACCTTGTGAAGGCTTTTCTTTAGCTGTATCTGGGATGATTATACCTCCTGCTGATTTCTCTACCGCTTTAGCAGGTTGTACTACTACTCTGTCGTTAATTGGTTTCATACTTACCGATGATTATGTTTGATTAATGATTGAATTACTATTTGTTCGCTAGTCCATTGATTAGCGGCTACGAATATATACTTAACACATCTTATGCCATACCCATATAGGTGACATTTTTACATGAAGAATACTACACTCAGGCTTGTATATTCACTTTGTGGCAAGACGAAGTGTCATTATGTCTGAATGGCTTAATAGTATTGAATGGGGTAGTGTGAAGACAAGATTGAAAACTGTATTTGTCCACGAACTCTCATAGGTAGCCGTGCTGCTGTAATTGCAATCTGCTACACTAATTTTTTGATTCTAATTGTGGTAGAATTTAGGTGGAGTATGGTATAAAAAAAAGGCCCATCACGAATGATAGGCCTTTGTATTTTGTATGCTCATGTAATCACAAGCTGAAATAATCTATCTAGACTGCATTGCTTCTCCAGCTTCTCCACCTCCTACCATTACAGCAGTAATAAGACAAAGCACAAAAAGAGATATTGCTAATCCCCAAGTTAGTTTTTCAATAAAGTCTGTTGACTTTGCTGCACCAAACATTTGATTAGCGCCTGCTCCTCCAAATGTACTGTCTACTCCACCACCTTTAGGATTTTGGATAAGTACTACTGCCATTAATATGATGCAGTTAAGAGCGATGATGATTGTTAATGCTGTAACCATTGTAATATATTCTTTTAAAGATTGTCCAATTTGGATGCAAAGTAACCACTTTTTTCAGGATATTTCAAACTTAGCTTCAAATACATCTTACTTGCTTTTTTAATATGTCCTTGTTTAGCCAGTAAGTCAGCCCATAATTCCGAAATGATCTCCTCGTTAGCTTCTAATGAAAGGTCAGATTTCGACTTCTTTTTTACTTTAACATTCTTTATTGACTTATGTTTTTTATCCTTCTTATTTTTTTTCTTCTTGTTTTTTGCTTTCGACTCAAAGAATGAGACCTCTTCGATGCGATTGCTAGGCTTGACGGTAGATGTAACCATATGGTCAAAGCTGCTATCTTTCTTGTCCTTACTAAAGTTTAGTAGCCATTTAGTATAGTTAGACATTTCATCCAAGCTTTCTTTGTATGGGTTAGCTTCTTCTTCACTAACGTTAACTGGGATATCGTATTTCAATAGGTCTACTGAAGCGGTCTTATTTTTCTTCTTTGACTTTTTCTTCTTTGATTTAACCTTTTCAGGCTTAGTAGGTTTAGCATCTTTATTTCCATCCCAAAAATCACTAAGGGCTTTTAATCTTTTACGCTCTTTCTTCTCTTTTTTACCTTTCTTCTTCTCTTTGTCTTTTTTAGACGTTTTCTTCTTTTTATCTTTCTTCTCTTTGTCGCCAGACTTCTTTTTAGATTTCTTCTTAGTCTTATCCTTTTTTACTTTCTTCTTGCCCTTAGATTTCTTTTTCTTCTCATCTCTTCCCGCAATGAATTCTTCGTCAGTATCGACTCTTACTACTTGGATTTCTGAGATGGGATTGGGAGTGTCAAGTGATTCTGCTTGATTTAGATCAATCAGTTTTGGAGAGCTTTTCACAACATCTAATGTCGCGATTAGCGGTTTTATCTCTTTCTGTTGAATAGTAGGGAGTGGCTCGATTACTATCTCGTCTTCAATCTCATCTAAGGAACGATCTGTTGTATTCAAATCATCATCAGAAATATCTTGATGATCAAATGCAGTATCTTCTTCTAATGAAGGAGTATCCGATTCTTTTAAAGTGTTATCTGGTGTAACTTCTTCATTTTCAATACTTTCTTCTCCTTGAGATCCGGTATTAAGCGATGTTATTTCTTCATAATCTACTTCAAGGTCATGTGCTTCACGTTCTTCAGAAGATGCTTCTGGAGATTCTGTATTGATTTCTGTGTCATCAATGGATTCTTCTGACTCTACTAAATCAACTGGAGCTTCTTGTGGTGCTTCAGGAGCTAATGTTTCTTGAGTTAAAGCGGCTGATGCAATTGCTGTGGTAGCAATTACGGCAGTCGTTGCATTAAGTACATCCGCATTCTCTACTTCTGTATGAGTAATATTGTCATTGGTCTCAGACTCAACTTTGCCATGTAGCTCACGGTATAGCCAAGTACGATTACCAGATATAGCCGCTGAGTTAGTGATTGCATTGTCCAAGACAAGTTCTTGGTTGAAATGTATCTTCTTGGCTAATAAGGTGCGAAGAGGTTGAGAATAAGGTGATTTTTGCAACCACTTTTCTATCTGACTCACACTTATTTCAACAAGTTTGCTGGGATTCTTTAAATAATATGAGATTGGTGCTCTCTTCATACTGCGAATATATGTCTTTAGTTCTTTTGATGAATGAGATATGAAAGAAAGTTATACACAGCTAATGTCTAATATATTGATGGTAATGTGGATAAGCTACGAAAGGAGTTATGTGCAATGGCTTTGCTGGCTTAATAACATTTGCTCCTAGGAAATAGACTATATTTTCTATAGATTTTCGATTCCGCTTACGTTGCGAGGGCGTGAACCCTTCAACGAAAGCTAGTGCTAAGCTAGACTAGACCAATGCGAAATGCCTTTCATCGAAGGACTCCTGTCCTCCGATGGAAGGCATCTATGCTATAGTTAAATTGTGGGGGTGAATGTGAAAGTGTTTTATGCTAAAACAGCTTTAGCGAGGGTTGATTGTGTGCTGCGCATATTGCACGCGTTTTTGGGAAATGGCTTGAATGTAAGATAGAATTTATAGGATAGATGTGTAATTGTTTTAGGCTAAAACAGCTTTAGGTAGAGCGGGATTATTGAGTGTTACATTCCTTTGGATGGTTGTTAGTTGTTTGCTAGAAAGATTTAGGATTGCTTGTGTGGTGCGCATATTGCACGCGTTTTTGGGAAATGGCTTGAATGGAAGATAGAATTTATAGGATAGATTTGTAATTGTTTTAAGCTAAAACAGCTTTAGGTAGAGCGGATTGTTGTGTGTTACATTCCTTTGGAGGTACTTAGTTGCTTGCTAGAAAGGTTTAGGGTTGCTTGTGTGCTGCGCATATTGCACGCGTTTTTGAGGAAAACGGTTTGGGGGATGACGTTTCTTTGGGTGTCTATTACTTGGAGGCTAGATAGAGTTAGGATTGCTTGTGTGGTGCGCATATTGCACGCGTTTTTGAGGAAAACGCTTTCGCAATACGCGGTCCGCGAAATTTTCTTTGAAAATTTCGCTCTACCAGTTCGTAAATGCTTTGTTGAAAACGTTTTCGGTCAGTTGTTCGAAGATCTCTTCAATGAATCCCTCTTCGACACTATTGAGGTCTAAAGTGGCATCAAAATCTTTGAAAAAGCTAAAACTTTGGGTCCATTCATCATCGTCACCACCTTCTCCTGCATTGTTAGTATAAGTTACGCTTACGGCTATAGTAAGTTTGTTAAGTGCAACTGTATTGCCTTCTTGCGGTGCTGTACCTTGGACACTGTAAGATGTTATAGATCCATTAAATTCGATATCGGGTGATTGTTCATTGTAAGTGAGCCTGGATTCGTTACGTATCTTTTCTCTGAGTGCCTCCGACCAAAGTTGGTCTATTTGCGCGGGTGCATTATTGGCTCTCAATACAAAATCTTTGACATAAAAAGTCTGCGCTTCAGGAGGTATAGATATTCCTTTAAAGCTGTAACAGCCGGATAGTAAACCAATGAAAAGTGTGAAGACAATGTATTTTGTAAATCTCATATGATATGGTATAAGTCCTTGTATGGCTTAAACGAATAGATCGGATGAATTGTATATGTAGAATGAATAGAAGATCTGAAAAAGGTACATTAAAGAATTGTTATCTTAAAATGATTATTCTTCAATCTCGTATTGCTTGATTTTACGATAAAGTGTTCTCTCAGATATTCCTAATTCTTTGGCAGCATCTTTTCTTCTGCCTTTGTATTTCTTAAGTGCTTTGGTGATCATGTCCTTTTCCATCGCCTCCAAAGACAGTAGCTCTTCAACGACTTCAGATTCATCGTATTGCTGTGCAGCGTGACGATCAAGAATGATAGGTGCAGATTCGTCATCATTACCGTAATAGGGTCTTGGATCTGTGTTAGTTGATCTTGGGGTATCCATGTTGTCGTACATGCGATCGAGCTTGTCAGTAGCGGTCGACAGTTGTCTCATTGTATTGATATCAGGTACGCTAAGATCATTGTTTCTAATTAGCTCATATACAAGTGACTTAAGGTCGCTGAGGTCATTCTTCATTTCATATAGAAATTTGAATATAATCTCTCTCTCCGCAAAGCTTGAACCGCTATCACTACTATCAGTATCTCTTAATCTGGCAGGAAGATTACGTTTCGTAATGTTAGGAATTAGATCAATGAGCCTTTCAGCGGTAATCATCTTGCTTTCTGAAAGTACAGATAGTTGCTCTACCGCATTTTTGAGCTCACGTATATTTCCTGGCCATCTATAGTTTTCGAAGAGTAACCTTGCTTGGTCATCCATTTGAATAGAATCTGTATGATACTTTTCGGCAAAGTCGATAGCAAATCTGCGAAATAGCATATAGATATCTTCTCTACGATCCGAAAGAGATGGTACTATAATCGGTACTGTATTCAGTCTGTAGTAGAGATCTTCACGAAACTTACCTTTCTTGATCTTATCCATCAGGTCAACATTGGTAGCGGCTACGATTCGTACATCTGTCTTAAGGACTTTGGATGATCCTACCCTAAGGAATTCACCACTTTCGAGTACTCTCAGTAAATACGCTTGAGTATCCAATGGCATTTCGCCAATTTCATCTAGAAATATTGTGCCGCCATCTACAGTCTCAAAGTATCCTTTACGATCACTAGTAGCACCGGTAAAAGCACCTTTATCGTGACCAAATAATTCTGAGTTGATAGTACCAGAAGGTAATGCTCCTGTATTGATAGCTATAAATTTATTATGCTTACGCTTACTGAGTTCGTGGATGATCTTCGAAAAAGCTTCCTTACCCACACCACTTTCTCCATTGATCAAGCAAGTCAATTCGGTAGGTGCTACGCGAACGGCAGTATTGAGCGCACGATCCAATGAATCTGAACGACCTATAATACCAAACCTCTGTTTTACTGCTTGTAGATTCACGGGTGGAGATTGTTGATTGAAAGAATATTTATTATAAAATTGGATAATGGGAAAGATTCAGTAATCTCGAAATCTATTCCCGTTTAGACTAGCTAGCCTCGACATAGGGTAGAATATGAAACGTGCATTACGGTGTTTCTATATCAGTTGACATTATTAATGTCAACTATCCACTGTCAATTATCTAATCTACTATCTCCCCAATAAGAGAAGCGATAGTCACTCTGTCTACTCTTACGTTACAGTAGTCTCCTGGCTTGAGACCATCCTTCTTTGGGAAAATCAGCATCTTGTTATAAGTACTACGTCCTTTCCAATCTTGATCTGATTTCTTGGAATCTCCTTCGATAAGTACTTTGAAGGTCTGACCTACATCAAGCTTATTATGCTCAAGTCCTATATGATTTTGTAGTCTTATGATCTCAGCTAGTCTTCTTTTCTTTATTTCTAGTGGAATATCATCTTCATACTTCTTAGCGGCCAAAGTTCCAGGACGTTCGCTGTAGAAAAACATATAACTCATGGAGTACTTAGCAAATTCCATCATGGTCAATGTCTCTTGATGCTCTTCTTCAGTTTCTGAGCAAAATCCTGTGATCATATCACTCGAGATTGCGCAGTCAGGCATATGCTTGTAGATGCTTTCTACGCGTTCCATATACCATTCTCTATCGTAAGTACGGTTCATGAGCTTGAGTACACGGCTGTTTCCTGATTGTACAGGTAAGTGGATGTACTTACATATATTCTCATGAGATGCCATTGTCACAAGTACTTCGTCTGTAATATCTTTAGGGTGTGAGGTACTGAATCTTACTCTGAGGTCAGGATGTATCAATGCTACCATCTCTAGAAGATTGGCGAATGATACTACTTCTTTAGTTTCAGGGTTTTCCCATTTGTAGCTATCCACGTTTTGACCTAGCAAAGAAACTTCTCTATATCCTTTTTCGTATAGGTCTGTAGCCTCAGCTACTATTGAGAATGAATTACGACTTCGCTCTCTACCTCTTGTAAATGGGACTACGCAGAATGAACACATGTTATCACATCCTCTCATGATAGTTACGAATGCCGTAACACCATTACTATTTAATCTAAGCGGAGAGATATCAGCGTATGTCTCTTCACGGCTAAGAAGTACATTCATGCCACGATCGCCATCTTCAGCACCGGCGAGAAGTGTAGGTAGGTCTCTGTAAGCATCTGGGCCTACTACCATATCTACAAGTTTCTCATCATCCATCAGTTTCCCTTTGAGACGCTCAGCCATACAGCCTAATACACCTACGAGAGTTCCAGGATTACGTTGCTTTACCTTGTTGAATACAGTGAGTCTCTTGCGTACGGTTGCTTCTGCACGCTCTCTGATGGAACAAGTATTGATCAAGATCAGATCAGAATTCTCCATGTCACGAGTGGCGCTATATCCAGCTTCACCAAGGATACTCGCTACGATTTCACTATCGCTGAAGTTCATCTGGCAACCATAGCTTTCTATATAGAAGGTCTTACCATCTTCTTTCACTTCAGGGCTATCGTAAAATACCTTTCCTTGCTGCTTTTCGTCAATCTCCTTGCTTATAGATGGGAGTGTAGGATTATCGTTGTACATGTATTATGATCTCTAATTTTATCAAGAATGCGAAGATATAGTTTTATGATGAGAATTATGACATAATGGCAGAGGGAGCTTTGAGAAATTCTTAAGGTTTGTAAACATAGAATCTAGGATTTGGATTAAATCGCTAATATTGATGATCTTATGTGATTTATTGACACCTAAAGTTATCTAACTGTAATAGTTGTATTTCATCATAAATGTACGAAATATAGAACGCCACAGCTCCAGTAAATAGAAGCTACGACATAACCATTACTCCCACCTAAAAAGTTAACTTTGCGCCTTATTTTGATAAGAAACATCAAGAAGGGATATGAGTACACACATCAAAGAGCAAATCAAGGAGTCTGTGGCCAAAATCATCAGTACGAAGTACGAGATAGATGTAACGGCAGCAGATATCCTATTAAACCTCACCAAGAAGGAGTTTGAGGGTGATTATACGATCGTCATATTCCCTTATGTAAAGAGGCTTAAGATGAGCCCTGCAATCCTCGGTGCTGAACTAGGGCAAGCAATTGTAGATGAGATGGATCAGATCTCTGGATATAATGTAGTAGCTGGATTTGTCAATCTAAGTATATCGGATAAGCAATGGAAGCACACACTAGGAGCATATGCCTCTGATGACCAATTGACTAGATTGCCAGCGAATGGTAAGAAGGTAATGGTAGAGTTCTCATCACCGAATACCAATAAGCCACTTCACCTTGGACATATCCGTAACATATTACTCGGTTGGGCTAGTAGTCAGATCCTCAAAGCAGCTGGTTATGAAGTAATCAATACTCAGATCATCAATGATAGAGGCATTGCGGTATGTAAAAGTATGCTAGCTTGGCAACGATACGGTGATGGTGCTACTCCAGAAAGTACAGGTAAGAAAGGCGATCACTTCGTAGGTCAGTATTATGTGATGTTTGAAAAGAAGTTTCAAGCGGAGTACGCGGAATGGAAAGGAACTGATGCTGCAGATGCAGAACTCAAGGAAAAAGCTAAGGAAGGGCAATCTGCGGACGACTTCTGGAAAGCATATAAAAACGATTATTTCAATGAATATTCAACTCTAGGTGGAGACGCCAAAGAGATGCTTCGTCAGTGGGAAGGAGGAGATGCAGATACTGTAGCCCTTTGGAAACAGATGAATGGCTGGGTATATGATGGATTTGAAACGACATACAAGGCATTAGGAGTAAGCTTCGATAAGCTATACTACGAGTCTGATACCTATTTACTAGGAAAGGAAGTCGTGAAGAAAGGATTGGAATCTGGGACTTTCTTCAACAAAGAAGATGGTAGTGCATGGGTAGATCTCGAAGCGCATAAGATGGATCAGAAGATCGTCTTGCGTAGTGATGGTACTGCTGTATATATGACGCAAGATATCGGAACTGCTATGCAGAGATATGCAGACTTTGGTATCGATAAGATGGTATATGTCGTAGGAGATGAGCAAAATTATCACTTCAAGGTGTTGTTTACCATACTTGGGATGTTAGGCGAGCCCTATGCGGATAACTTACATCACCTTTCATACGGAATGGTAGATCTTCCAGAAGGTCGAATGAAGTCACGTGAAGGTACAGTAGTAGATGCGGATGATCTTGTACAAGAGGTTATCAATGAAGCCCAAAAAGCGAATGCAGAACGTGGAGAAATAGATGAATTGACAGCAGATGAGCAAGCAGATACTCTACGTAAAATTGGTTTGTCTGCACTGAAGTATTTTATCATCAAGGTGAATCCACAAAAGAGAATGACATTCAACCCTGCAGAATCGGTAGATATGCAAGGACAAACAGGACCTTATATCCAAAACGCTTATGTACGTGTGCAATCCATACTGCGTAAGTCTGCGGACTATACAGAAAGTGATTACTCAGCATACGAATCTTTAGAGCCGATGGAGAAGAGCTTGATGAGATCGCTTGGAGAGTTTAAAGATATACTAGCCGTAGCTGCAGAAAATCTAGATCCATCAATGATCGCTAATTATGCGTATGACTTAGGTAAAGATTACCATAAGTTCTATCATGATGTACGTATTCTGAAAGCAGAAAGCGAAGCTGCGAAATGTTTCCGTTTACAACTATCTAGAACTGTAGCTGTAGTGTTAAAAGATGCATTGGCTATGTTGGGTATAGAGATGCCAGAACGGATGTAAAGGAGTTTTCAGTGGGCAGTAAGCAGTGGGCAGTCTTCAGTAGGCAGTCGGCAGTAGATAACTGGATACTGAGAAAAGGAATAAATGTAGGGCAGGAGCCCATCATTAAAAGAATAGTTAAAATAAGAGTGAAGATCAGAGTTCTTCATTGAAAGAAATATTATAGCATTATGAGTTCAGAGGAAAAATACGAAGCATTAAATTTCATAGAGGAGATCATCGAAGAGGATATCAAATCTGGTAAGCATCAGGGAACTGTACATACAAGATTTCCTCCTGAGCCTAATGGATATCTGCATATAGGTCACGCTAAAGCGATTTGTATCAATTTCGAAATGGCGAAGAAGTATGGAGGTAAAGCAAATCTTAGGTTTGATGATACTAACCCTGTTAATGAAGATACTGAGTATGTCAATGCAATCAAGAGAGATATTTCTTGGCTGGGATATGAGTGGGATAATGAGGCGTATTACGCTTCGGACTATTTTGATCAATTATATGCATTTGCAGTAAAGTTGATCAAAGATGGTAATGCCTATATCGATGACTCTAGTGCAGAAGAGATATCTGAACAGAAAGGAATACCTACAAAGCCAGGAACTAATAGTCCATTCAGAGAAAGAAGTATAGAAGAGAGTCTTGAGCTATTCACTAAGATGAAGGCGGGGGAATTTGAGGATGGTGCTAGAGTACTCAGAGCTAAGATAGATATGACTAGCCCAAATATGCATATGCGTGATCCAGTGATCTATCGTATTAAGCATGCTAATCACCATAGAACCGGTGATGATTGGTGTATCTATCCCATGTATGACTTCGCTCATGGACAGTCAGATAGTATTGAAAACATTACACACTCATTATGTAGTTTAGAGTTTATACACCACAGACCATTATATGAGTGGATGATAGATAAGCTAGGTATATTTCCAAGTAGACAGATTGAGTTTGCACGTATGAATGTCGAGTACATGATTACAAGTAAGCGTAGACTCAAGCGACTGGTAGAGGAGAACCTCGTAACTGGATGGGATGATCCACGCATGAGTACATTGTCTGCACTTCGTCGTAAGGGATATCCTGCTGCTGCGATCCGTACATTCTGCGATAAAGTAGGTGTAGCCAAAAGAGATAATCTTATCGAGATCAATCTACTCGAGTCATGCGTACGTGATGAACTCAATAGAGTAGCAGATAGAGTAATGGTGGTACTAGATCCAATCAAACTTGTAATCACCAACTATCCAGAAGGACAAGAGGAGTCGCTGAGAGCCCTTAATAATCCTGAGGATGAAGTACCAAGATATAGAGAAATGCCATTCGGTAGAGAGCTATATATAGAGCGCGATGACTTTATGGAAGATGCGCCTAAGAAGTTCTACAGATTGAGTCCAGGACGTAATGTAAGATTGAAATTTGCTTATATAGTTAATTGTGAAAGAGCAGAATACGATGCAGATGGTAATATAGAAACTGTATATGCATCATATTATGACAATACTAAGAGTGGTGAAGACAACTCTGGAATCAAGTCAAAAGGTACTATTCACTGGGTGTCGGCGGATAAGGCTGTTTCTTGTGAAGTGAGAAACTATGGACATTTGTATACTGATCCAACGCCGACATCACATGAGGATAAAGACTTCTTAGAGTTTTACAATGAAGACTCGTTGATTATCAATGATAAAGCATTGATGGAGCCTGCGTTAGTTGAAGCCAAAGAAGGAGGTAAATTCCAGTTCATGCGAAAGGGGTATTACTCAGTAGATCGTGATAGTACTGCGGACAAGAGAGTATTTAATCTTACAGTCAGCTTGAAGGATAGTTATAATAAAAAGCAAAAAAAATAGTAAATAGAGCTAGATTACTCGTTTAAGCTTAGTTTTTATTGCTTAAATATAGAGTCAATAGTAGGTTTGAGTAAAAAGCAAAAAAAATAGTGAATAGAGCTTGATTATTCGTTTAAGCTTAGTTTTTATTGCTTAAATATAGAGCCAATAGTAGGTTTGAATAAAAAGCAAAAGTAAGCAGTAAGAAGTTGGCAGATCAAGGCTAAGTACTGAAGACTGATCCTAGCCGCGACAATTTTTGAGAGATTGGATACTTACATTTGCAACATTAATAATACAACACGGCCATTGAGCCATTTTCGATAAAAGCGTTATATGAAATTTATATATTCTATAGTTTGTAGTTTTTTGTTTTTAGCCACGATATCTGCTCAAGAGGGTACTATCAGGGGTAACATATACGATAAAGACACAGGGGAGGCGGTAATATATGCCAATGTTTATTTGGATGGAACTACGACAGGAACAAACTCTGATATCAATGGATTCTTTACTTTGACTGATGTACCGGTAGGGGAATACATTTTGATTGCTTCATTTATTGGGTTTGATACAGTGAGATCAGAAATCGTAATTAAAGAGAATAGGATAGAAAATAAAAATCTCTTCATGACGGAAAATTCTGTCAAGCTACAATCTGTAAATATCAGTGCTAGAAGAGAGCGTTCAAGATCAGAAGTTCAAGTAAGTGCGGTGAGTATATCAGCTCGAGAAATTAAAGCATTGCCATCTGCTGGTGGTGAACCAGATATCGCTCAGTATCTGCAAATTTTACCGGGAGTGGTATCTACTGGTGATCAAGGAGGTCAAATATATATTAGAGGTGGATCACCTGTTCAAAATAAGATCCTTTTGGATGGCTTAACGATTTACAATCCTTTTCACTCGATTGGATTTTTCTCAATATTCGAAACGGATATCATTAAGAATGTAGATGTACTTTCAGGAGGCTTTAGTGCGGAGCATGGTGGACGTGTATCCGCTGTAGTAGATATTCAGACTAGAGACGGAAACAAAAAGAATATAGGTGGCTCCGTTTCATTGAGTCCTTTCTTGGCCAAAATGGTCCTAGAAGGACCAATTGCTAAGTTTAATGAGGATAGCGGTAATAGTGCATCGTTCATATTGACATCCAAAAAATCATTGATCAACAATACATCAAAGGCATTGTATGAATATGCTCTAGATGATCCAGAGCAAGGATTCCCTTTTGATTTTAGAGATACCTATGGTAAGATTTCTATCAACACAAGTACAGGTAGTAATTTTAATTTCTTTGGTTTCAATTTTACCGATACTTATAATAATCCATCTTTAGCCAATATAAGTTGGACTAATAGTGGAGGGGGATTAAACTTTAGATTGATACCAGCTAAAAGTAATTTAGTGATGAGCGGAACTCTAGGAGTATCTAATTATGGTATCGATTTATTGGAAGATAGTGATCCTCGTACTTCTGATATAAGAGAAATACTTGGTGCATTCGATTTTACCTTTTTTGGTTCGAGTAGTGAATTTAATTATGGACTGGAGCTGAGATCTGTGCGAACAGAGTTCGAATTTACAAATCCCTTCAATGTCAAAATTGATAATACCCAGAATACAACTGAGTTAGCGACATACTTTAAATTCAAACAAAATTTCGGAGGTAAAGTTATACTCCAACCTTCTGTAAGACTTCATTATTACGCATCTCAAAGTAACTTAAGTATAGAGCCTAGATTAGGACTGAAGTACAATATTACAGATAACTTTAGATTCAAAGCAGCGGCAGGATTATATACTCAGAATATTCTTTCTACATCAAATGAACGTGATGTAGTAAATCTTTTTTCTGGATTTTTAACTGGTCCTGAGTCTCAAGTGATTGGATTAGAAGGTGAGAGGCTAGAAGATAAATTACAAAGAAGTAGTCATGTTATTGCAGGTTTTGAATATAACCTTACAGAGAATTTGGAAGTGAATATAGAAGGTTACTACAAAGATTTTCCGCAACTAATTGTATTGAATAGAAATAAGACATCTAATACAGACCCTGACTATGCAGTAGAAAATGGAAATGCATATGGTATTGATTTTACTGCGAAATATACATTGCCTAGAGCATATTTCTATGCTACATACTCTCATGGTTACGTCAATCGATTTGATGGAGAGCAAGAATATCCTACTGTATTTGATAGGAGACATAACTCTAATTTGTTAGCTACGATTGATGTAGATGAAGCAGGAACATGGCAAGTAAGTGCAAGATGGAATTTAGGATCTGGATTTCCTTTTACGCAAACGCAAGGATTTTATAATTTCATAAGTCTTCTTGGAGGAGTAGAAACAGATGTAATCACATCTAATCCTGATGATATTGGTATTATTTATTCTGATGAGCGTAACGGAGGTAGATTACCTTATTACCATAGATTAGATCTTTCGGTAAGAAAGAAATTAGAATTCTCTAAAAGGTTTGGTTTAGAAATCACAGCGGCTGTAACTAACGCTTACAACAGAGATAATATATTCTTTTTTGATAGGGTAGAATATCAAAGAGAAGATCAATTACCAATCATACCGAGTATAAGTATTAAAGGGACTTTTTAAATAAGTGTTTAGGAAGTAGACACGTAAACAAGAGTATAATGTGGCTTGCGAAGCAAACACATGGGCTCGTTAAAAGTGTTTACGCAGTAAACACGTAAACAAGAGTATAATGTGGCTTGCGAAGCAAACACATGGGCTCGTTTACATTATTGAAGTTCAAATGGCAAATCATGAAAAAACCATTAGCAATAGTATTAGCAGGAAACGCCGAGAATCGAGTAGCACAAACTTATTACGGAATGCCTCAAGAGTTACATACGGCTAAGATATTATCTAGTATGGGACTGGAGACTTATATCACAGAAAGATCAGAGCTTGAGTTGGAATGCGAATACAAAATACTAGGTTCACTGTATGAAGGGAAGGGAGCTATTCACGCAATTATATCCTTACTCAATGATGAAGGAGCAGAAGCAGCTCTTTTAGTTCCTTGCGATATGCCTTTGATAGATGCAGAGATAATTAAGCAGCTGCTAGATACCTATCAAGACGAAGATACGATTGTTTGTTTTCGTCAAAGTGGAACTCCGTATATAGAACCATTTCCTGCGATTTTTGAAAAAGCTTTACTAGAACTATTAGTTACTGACGTAATGGAAGGCAAAATAACGCTGCAAGATTTGCTTAAGCACGCAGGGTCTAACCTCATAGAGTTGCCAAAAGATGATAGATTGTTAAACGTGGCAGATGATGATGAGCGCACAAAAATAATAGAATTGTTAAAGGCCTAAAAGCATATTTGTTCTATGCTTTTCAAATAAAATCATGAATAATCTGTATTATAACCAACCCATGTAAGAATTCTCCCCGTCTTCCTTAATATAAAATGGTTATATTAGTTTATGGAATGTTTAAAAGTAATAGTGTTTTCTTTTTTTTTCTTGTCTAGTCTTAACGCTCAATCTGAGGAAGAAGATTGGAAATATAAAGAAGTAGGTGTTGGATTTAATTTCATTAACAACTTTATACCCTCTGATATTGATATTGGTACTGTAGCTCCATTTCAGTTTTATTTTAATTCGTGGGATGACGAAGAAGTCAGAAGAATTGCTGTAGGTCTCGATATCCAAGGAAGTATTGAGACTGATGATGAAGACAGGACAGTTTCGAATAATGGATTTGGAATTGACTTTAGTACTGGATTGGGTAAAAGTAAAGCTATCACAGAAAAACTCAAATTTATCGGCGGCGGTGATTATTTGCTAGGTGTGGACTATAATTCTATTGGCGTGTCAGATGATAATAATTCTCAATTCGATAACAAACGAAGTACGTATATTGTAGAAACTGGAGGTGGGATCTTTGCTGGGTTACAATATTCCTTTACGGAAAGGCTTTCTCTCTATACCGAAATGTCCTATATATTTGTAATAGATTATACTGGAACTAATCTTAAGTTTGATTCAGGAGGTAGAGATAATGAGAAAGAAACTAAGTTTAGCTACGGTACCAGATATCATGCTCCTTCTTATCTCGTTCTTTTTTATAAATTCTAATTGTCATAACGAATAAATTTTTAGGTCTTATGAATGTTCTTAAAATGTTTTCAGTTTTTATGTTAATCTTTTGTTTTAGTTCCTGTGCAGATTTGGATAAGGACAATATCGATCGTACAGCCGATTTTACAGTAACTGAATTTGATTATTTTGATGATGTCGATAATGTAAATACTACTCTTTGGCGTTTCAATAAAAGCGACGAGGAAGCAAGTTTAGGAAGGATACTATTTTACGATAAATTGTTGTCTTTAAACAATTCAACCTCATGTGCAAGTTGTCATAATCAGGCGGCTGCTTTTGCTGATGATAAAAAAGTAAGCGAAGGATTGTTCGGTGAGTTGTCTAAGCGTAATAGTTCAGCGCTTATGAATAGTGGTTTTAGAGGAAGATACTTTTGGGATGGCAGAAGAGGTAACCTAACTGACGCGGTTTTGGATCCTATTAAAGATCACTCTGAGATGGCTTTCGATAATATGGAATCACTAATAACAAGATTAAATCAGACGGAATACTATCCTAGATTATTCAAAGAAGCGTTTGGCGAAGATGGTATATCTGAAGATAAAATTGGAATAGCATTGAGTGAGTTTTTAGCATCTATATACACTTTTGATTCCAAATGGGATGAAGGATATGATATTGGATTTTCAAATTATACAGAGAGCGAACGAGCTGGATTAGATCTGTTTAATTTGTACAATTGTTCTTCTTGTCATTCTGGAAGAGATCTAGACTCCTATTACGCTCATGCGAATATTGGTTTAGATACAGATTATGTGGATGAAGGAACTGGAGATGGAAATTTTAGAGTGCCAAGTCTTCGTAATATAGAACTGACAGCACCGTATATGCATGATGGTAGATACGCTTCTCTTGAAGAGGTAATAGATTTTTATGATTCTGGTGTACAGTCACATCCTAATCTTAACTGGTTGCTACAAGATGAAAGTGGTGAGCCTATTCGTCTTGACTTATCAGAAAAGGATAAAGCTGATATGCTTGCCTTTTTATTAACCCTTACTGATGAGTCGCTAGTTTATGACGAAAGATTTTCTAATCCATTTTAAATCGGCTATCTAGTTTTTATAACTTTCTTTTTAGATACAATATTTCCATGCCAATCTTTTAAGATTACAGCATAGTAACCTTTTGGAAGCTTTTTGAGCGACAACACAATAGCATCAGTTGTATTTGTACTTTGAGCTAATACTCTATGTCCGTCGGTATTGATGATCTCTATCGTACGAACTTCATTTAGGTCTAATGAGTTTATCGTAATTTCGGATGATGTAGGATTTGGGTATATGTTTACTTCTATTTTTTGTTCTGTACGATCTATTGATAAAGGACCATTGTAGTTATTGGTAAATAATGAAAATCCATCATGTAATGCTGATGCAGTGAGCACATCTTGAACACCATCATCGTCCATATCAGTAATCCAGAGGTCAATAATATTTCCAATGTTTTGAGCTAACTTTTCTTCCATTTGATATGAACCATTTCCTTCGCCATAAATAACGATAGCTTCATCAGTATCTCCGGCGCCACTAAAAATATCCATGTGGCCATCTTGATCGAAATCCCTTGCGATTAGTCCCCAACTAAAACTAGATATAGAAATTGTGCTTGTTGTGAAATTGCCACTTCCGTCATTGTTGTAAATTACGATATCAGGGCTTACATAAGTTAATAAATCAATGTCTCCATCGGCATCCATGTCTTCAGTATATAGAGCCCTTTCTCCGAGACTTTCGCCTAAAGGACGAACTTCTATTTCAGAAGAAAAATTTCCGTTGTCCATATTTTTAAACCATACAAATTTATCATCCCAATGAGATAATGATATGAGATCAAAAAGATCGTCACCATCAATATCTGCAAATTCTATATTAAAAGTTTCCAACGAGTTGGGTGCGATCACAGCTCTAGAAAGAAATCCGCCATTACCGTCGTTCTTATTCCAATATATTTTTCCAACTTGATTTGAAGAGCTATATGTGCTGTATGATATATCGTCAAATCCATCGTTGTCTATGTCAAATATTTTAAGATCAGTAAGAGGCTCTAATTGATTTTCTAAAACAACTGCATTTTCAAAAGTTCCATCCCCATTACTTAAAATGGTTACGATTACATTGCTAAAAGAACAGGCCGCAGCAATATCCATTAAGCCATCATTATTTATATCTATAGGTTTTGCTCTTTCCCCAAATATTTCATCATCGAATATTGTTTGTTTCACCCCAAATTGATTATTTCCTAAGTTTTTTACCCAGAATACATTAGGGCTACTTCCGGCCATCAATACATCTTGTAATCCATCGCCATCAAAATCAGCAGTTGCAATACTCCTTTGCACTCCACCTTCTTGATTGTTGTAAATCAGGGATTCTGTAAAAGATTGTGAGAAGGATGTGAAAAACGATATAATTAGTAAGTAAGTGAAAAGGGATTTCATCTTTCGCAAAATTTAGTTGTTAGCAAATGGTGTATTGATGATGTCAATACAATTCAAAAATAATCATTCAAAATACAAGTTCAACTGAAAAGCTAACGCTAGGAAGAGATATATTTAATTCTAATCTTCCTTCAGTATTTCTAATATTCTATTGAAGTCTCTATCATTATTAAATTTAATGACAAACTGGCCTTTACCTTTTGTGTCTCTTTTGATATCCACCTTAGTACCAAACTGATCGCTAAGCTCATCGCGAATCTCTAGTACTTCTGACGGTAGAGAGCTTCCAGATGAATTACTAGAGGAAGAGCTTCCTTGACTAGTAGATCCTCCACCTCGTATGAGTTGTTCTAGAGCACGTACTGATAATTTATCTTCGACAGTACGATGAAAGAAAGTGAGTTGTAAAGATACATTCTCCACACCGGCTAATGCCCTTGCGTGTCCCATACTAATCTGGTCCTTCTTGACACCTGCTTGGATTACTGGCGGCAATTTGAGTAATCTGATATAGTTAGTAATTGTGCTTCTATTCTTCCCTACACGGCTTGACAGCTCTTCGTGAGTAAGATTGCATTCGTCTATTAGTCTTTGGTATGAGATGGCTACTTCTACAGCATTCAGCTCAGACCGTTGGATGTTCTCTACAAGAGCCATCTCCAACATTCCTTGATCATCAGCAATTCTGATGTATGCTGGAACGGCATTGAGCCCAGCCATCTTTGAGGCTCTGAGTCTACGTTCTCCAGATATCAATTGGAACTTGTGTCCTCCTAATGATCTTACTGTTATAGGTTGGATCAGTCCATAAGTTCTGATTGATTTGGCTAGATTCATCAGCTCTTCCGGATCAAACTCTGTCCTTGGCTGAAATGGATTGATTTCGATATCATCAAGTGATATTTCAGCGATGTTACTGGATAGTTCTTTTACGATCTCTTTAGTTTTAGGCATTGGTGACTTATCCTCTATATTGGATAAGAGCGCACGTATTCCTCTTGATAATTCTTTCTTCTTTGCCATATCGTAAAAATATTAATAATTAGTTGGATTCGTTGAGTGTTAAAAACTCAGCTGCAAGATTCATAAAGTTGATAGCACCCTTACTGGCCGCATCATACACAATCACAGGTTGTCCCATACTAGGTGCTTCGCCTACTTTAGAATTGCGATGTATCAATGTGTCGAAGACATGATCCGTAACGTGCTCTCTTACTTCACTTACTACTAGCTTCGCCATTCTCAGACGCTTGTCGTACATAGTAAGTACTACACCCTCTATCATGAGATCAGCATTAATACTGTTTTGGATCAGAGAAATCGTATTCTTAAGCTTACCATATCCCTCTAAAGAGAAAAACTCACATTGTACTGGCACGAGAACGGAATCAGCAGCCGTCAATGCATTAATGGTAATCAAACCCAATGAAGGTAGGCAATCAATAAATACGTAGTCATATAGGTCCCTTACGGCATCTACTACCTTTTTCATTCGGAACTCACGTTGTAGTACACTCGCTAACTCTAGTTCAGCACCGACAAGATCGATCGATGATGGAATGATGTACAGATTGGGTGTTTCAGTAGCTACTATTGCATCCTTTGGCTCTTCGCTATGGACTAATAAGTCATAGATGTCCAATTGATCTTCTTCAGTAATTACACCTACTCCAGAGGTTGCATTAGCCTGAGGATCAGAGTCTATTATCAGTACCTTCTTACCGAGTACAGCCACGGCAGCAGCTATGTTGATCGCTGTAGTGGTTTTCCCTACTCCTCCTTTCTGATTGGCGATTGCTATTACTTTACCCATATAGTGATTATAGTATTACCCATTTTTCTTGCGTCGCAAAGTTAATTCTTTACCCCTGAAATCGGCATTTCCACTGTGCGAATGTTTTCTAAGGGTTTTAAGTTTCTTATTAGAGTAATTAATCTTGTGTTTAACTGACAATAGTTTAGGGCATACAGATAAGTCTTCATAGCAGCTTATAGTCATGGTTTATAATAATATCGGAGCCTTGAGCTTCAAACGAATAAGGCTTAGTCTACACAATCATTTATAGTTTTCACGATTAGCCTCAACCAATACAACTCAGAAACGTTACTTTTATTCAATCAAACTCAATCAAGCATATGATCCTAATACTATCAGGAACCAACAGACCAGGAAGTAATACTCGCAAAGTTGCTGAATACGTACTGCAAGCCGCTAAAAGCATAACCACGGAAGAGGTGAAGTTACTTTCGTTAGAAGATGTACCAAATAGTATTTTGCATGATCAGATGTACTCAGGCGATGCGATGCACTCAGAAATCGTTGCCATTCAAGATTATTATGTATTGCCAGCTAATAAGATGATCGTTCTTAGTCCTGAGTATAATGGAAGCTTCGCTGGAATGCTAAAGATGTTTATAGATGCACTGAGCGTTCGTAAGTATGCAGAAAACTTCAAAGGTAAATCAGGAGCATTGATTGGAATTGCATCTGGAAGGGCAGGTAATCTTAGGGGTCTGGAGCACTTGACAGGATTACTCAATTATCTAGGTATGCATATCCATCCTACTAAATTACCTATATCTAGCATAGGTAATGTAATAGGTGAAGATGACCAATTGGATGAAGCAACTCAAGAGGCTATCAATGGATTGCTAAAATCGTTTTTAGTAGGGTAGTACAGCGTTGTTGTATTCAGCATTTTCTACATATTAATTATCTTGAGCTCAAATAAAACATGAATCAGATAGACATCATGCTCAGGACTATAGCATTATTTACATTTATTGCGATTGCACTACTTTCATGCGGATCTAAGCAGGTAAGAGAACATAAAGTCCTTCGATATAATCAACCTAATCATATTACATCTTTGGATCCTGCCTTTGCTAAGAGTCAGAATAATATCTGGTCTGTATTGCATCTTTTCGATGGATTAGTAGAATTGGATGATTCGCTTAATGTGAGTCCAGCAATTGCTAAGCGGTGGGTGATATCTGAAGATGGTTTGGATTATACATTTCATTTGAGAGAAGATGTCTATTTTCATGAAAACGAATGTTTTGAAAGTAATAATCGTAAAGTAGTGGCCTCTGATTTTGAGTATAGTCTTTCTCGTTTGATAGATCCAGGAATCAGCTCTCCAGGGTCATGGTTGTTTACAGATAAGATTAGACAAGATCGACCCTTTGAAGCAGTAGATGATACTACCTTTGTACTCCACTTAAGTAAGCCTTTTATCCCTATGTTGGGCATATTGACAATGCAATATTGTGCAGTAGTACCACAAGAATGTGTGTTACATTATGGGTCAGAATTTGCGCAGAACCCTGTTGGAACTGGAGCTTTTCAATTTAAGAAATGGATCGCCAATCAAGCGCTTTTTCTTAATCGTAATGACCACTACTTTAAAGGTCCTTCTAAGCTCGAAGGTATTAAAACGAGCTTTATGGCAGACAAGAAGATTGCAATGTTAGAATTGTTGAATGGGAATATCGATTTTGTGAACGGCCTAGAGTCTTCATTTATCAATGAATTGCTTGATAAGAATGGTACATTGTTGAATGACAAAAAGAATCAACTAAAATTGTCGAAATCCCCATATCTAAATTCAGAATATCTAGGAATCAACTTGGAAGCTTGTCCTCCCAATAGCCCTTTACGTATCAAAGAAGTAAGGCAGGCTATGAATTATGCCATTGACAGAAAGCTGATGCTTACCGCTTTAAGAAATAATGTTGGACAACCTGCCGACAGTGGCTTTGTACCTACTGGATTACCATCTCATAATAAGGAAGCTGTTCCTGGTTATGGATATAGTCTATCTAAAGCAAAACAATTGTTGTCCGAAGCTGGTTTTCCAGATGGTAAGGGCCTAGAACCGATTGAACTTTATACCAACAAAGATTACTTGGATATCACAACGTTTGTCGCCAGACAACTACAAAAAATAGGTCTAGAAGTTTCTATAGAAGTATTGGAATCAGCAATACTCAGAGATGGTATGCGTAAAGGGTCGATTCCTTTTTTTAGAGCAAGTTGGATTGCCGATTATCCTGATGCAGAAAGTTTTCTTTGTATGTATTACAGTAAGAATCCTGCGCCACCTAATTACACGAGATTTAAAAATGAGAGGTTTGATAAACTATACGAAGAATCAATCAAAGAATCAGATTTAGAAAGTAGATACGATCTATATCATTCTATGGATAGGATATTGGTAGATGAGGCACCAGTTATCTTTTTGTTTTACGATGAAGCATCTAGATTTCATAGCCCTTACCTTGATGGTGTATCACGTAATGGACTTAATCTTCTTAAGGGATGGCAATTGGAATTGAAAGACTCAATACAATAATGTGTATACAGTTTCTTGGGGATACTAACGGAGATTATTTAGGAAAGAAAAAGAGTTGAAAAAAATGACCAGCACCTTGATTGATGCTGGTCATTGTTTTTTATTAAAGTCTTTTATGAAAGTGGCAATTGATTCTAAATTTTATTGTCAAATTTAGTGACTGCTATTTTCATTTTGAATTTATTCCTATTTTAGATCAAAGGCTTTAAGGCTTGCTTTGGAAACGACAAACAATACGCCATCAACTTCGTCTACGATGTAGTTAGGAACTTTGTCATTTACAACGACATCAAATCTTTCTTTTCCCGTTGCAGGATCTATAAAAATTAAACCTTTCTTTTTGTTTTCTAGCTTAGTATATACGTAAGGAAAAGCGTTTGAAGTGCTGTTTTGCTTAGCCATTCTGTCCGCTTTTGCTGTCTCCGCATAATCCCAAGTACTGTTAAGTCCGTCCACTAGGCCTCCCTTGTGCACCATCTCTCCATTAGAATGAACTGTCATTACGCTACCTGCGTTTCCTGAAGCCATTGCTCCAACTGTAACGGCAACAGTTGCTATCTTCAATAAGCCAGAAGTATTACTCGCTTGTTTATAATTTTTTTCATTTTTTATATTTCCGTTTTTATCAGTTATAAATACTGAGTTAGATCCTTTGACAAAAACAAAATCACTTCCTGTAATGATAATAGGACTTTGAGCTTCGTAATCAAAATCTTTGAACTTAAGCTTCTCATCGCTTTTGGTGAGCTTGCCAGTCTTTAAATCTACAAAGTGGAGTTTTTTGTCAGAGTACATAACTAATCTATTATTTTCTCTATCTACTTCAAATTCAAACGAAGGTCCAGTAGATACTTTAGAGTCCCACTTATTTTTACCTGTTTTTGTTGAGAGGAGTTCGGCTTTATCCGTAGTGATTACAAGTAAATCTCCATTGATAATGTCTAGTGCAGGCGTCATTGTAGCTATGTATCTATTATCCCATATTTTCTTTCCTTTTTGGTCAAGAGCAGTAAGGAAAAATTGACCATTGCTTTGGTTAGTAAATATATCAAGTTTTCCAACCATCATATGATCTTGTACAGTTGGAAGTCCCACGGCCTTAGTATATTGTTTTTTTAATGTAGAGAGGTCAATCAAGTTTACTTTTCCTCCTCCTTCTATTATTGTTTTATCATTTACTGTGTAGATTTTGTCATATCCATTGTCCAATGTTTTCTTGTCTATAATTGAACCATCAGTTACATTTAATTCTACGATATCTTTATCTGCTAGGATGTAAAATTGTTGAGTCTCTAGATTTTGATAAGTGAAGCTTATTTTATCACCAAATGATTGTTTTTTGATTTCACTACCATCTTTAGCATTGAGTAATAAAAGATCTTTTTTCTGGACTACGGAAATACTTTGTCCATCATTTAGAATAGTAAGATTCGGATCTTTTTCCTTTATTTCTACAGTACTGATTGTTTTGCTCGTATTCGCATCTATAAAATGTAGATTCTTCTTGTCTTCTAGAATATATAGAATATCAAGTTTGTGGTTATAACCTAATTTCTGAATTTTTTTCTTGAACTCAACTCTATCCATTATTTTGCCTTCAGCGCTTACGTAAGAAATATATTTCTTGTCTACTAATATTAGTGTGCCGTTACTTGTGTATGAAGGTTTGTTTTCTGTCGATCTTGAAGAAAGACCAAATAGTTCTTTCTGTACTTTACCTACTTCAGTAGTCCAAGTCTTTGACATATCATTCAAATCCATACTAAGTAAATGGAGCATTTTTTTTCGTTCTAATTCCATAACTACTTTACCTTCATCCCAGTAGTAGTTTGTGTTAAGTACAGTAGTTTTGATTTTACTTTCGTCGATTACATCTCCAGTACTTGCATCGATTACAGCATATGATTTTCCATCGAAGTACATAAATGGTAGGCCGTCCAAAAATTGAGGGTCGTCCTTAGTTATTACTTTGTTAGTCCATTCCACTTCACCGCTCACATTGTTGATCAGTGATATATCATTTTTATTTTTCAGAAATATTTTTCCGTCATCAAGTTGTGAGATGAAAGCTCCTTTAGAAACTTTTTGGCTCCACATTTCTGTTTGGGCATAACTTTGTAAGCTAATAGTTAGGGCTACTAGAATAAATAAATTTCTCATATAAGTGTTTGTTGATAAAGTGCATAAATTATCAGATCAATATCGATCAAGCGTGAATATAATCTATGTTAAGTTTAAATTCTATTTTTTCATATCAAAGAATGAATTTCTAATTATTCCCTTATCCGCCACTCTTCTTGCAATCCTTGTAGCCTTGATCTATAAGGTATTCGATAACTCTATCTCTATGGTCTCCTTGAATTATGATTTCACCGTCTTTGGCACTCCCGCCTACACCGCACATCTTTTTGAGCTTCTTGCCTAGGTTAGTGATGTAGTCATCAGATTCATTCAATCCTGTGATTAGAGTTACAGATTTTCCTCCTCTTCGTTTTTTATCTAGCAATACTCTAATTCGTTGCTTCTCTCTATTTTTTGATTGAGGTGTTTCTTCCTTTGGCAAGTCAGGAGCATTTTCAGGATTTCCTAGAGATTGAAATGCATCCCATGAAAGTGCTTGTGGTTTATTCTTCTTTGACATGTATCTATACTTTACGTTTCCAGTTATAATTGACAAGACGTAATACTTGCAAACCTAGATCTTCAGTACCTAGCACACTATTAGATAGAATAATTACAGCCGTTTTAGTTTCTTTTATATAAGCTACAAACGCATTGTTACCTGATGTACGCCCAGTATAAGTATAGATGGGATACCCATTTTTGTTTCTAGAATATACTTGCCAGCCATAGGCGCTTGATATTGATTTGTTTAGACTATTAGGTACTTGCAGTTCTTGACTTTTTGCAATAGATGCAGCAAGGCTCCCAATTTCTTCTGAGTTCATATTATAATTGATAAATCGACATAGATCTATTGAGTTGGTTTTTATACCCTCTGATGCAGCAAAACTTCGATATTCCCAAGGTTTCGTCAATCGGCTGGCTTTGTCATAACCAGAAGTAATGTAAGCCTGTGATTCTTTATCCCAATTGAGGTAGGTATCATCCATTTCCATAGGACGCCAGATATACTTTTTCATGAGATCCTGTAATTTGGAACCCGTAGCATTCTCTATAATGATCTCTAATAATGCATAATTAGTATGCGAATATTCAAAAGAGGGTTCTTTGTCAGTTACAAAACCAGCATAAAAGCTCAATAAATCACCTTTGTCATAAGTTTTGTAAGGGTTATGGACATCTTTCATTTTACGACCAAAAAGATCTGGATGCTTTGGTAATCCAGAGGTATGAGCCAAAAGATCATGAACTGTTATATCCTCTAACCTAGGATTCTGATGATTGCTATGAAGGTGTTTATTTACAGGATCTGATATGTTTAGATAGCCACGCTCTTCCAATACTAATGTCAATAATGCAGTGAATGACTTAGTTACACTTCCTACTTCGTAGACATCATCTTCATTTGGAGGCGATGTAGTGTCGGAATATTTGTTACCATATGAAAGGTGGTATGTACTATCTTGATCTATGATAGAAATAACGAATCCTGGATTATCATCTATAATCAATTGTGTATCATACTTAATGATCTTATCAATTTCGGATCTCAACTCAGTGATCTGAGCAGACAAAGGTATTATCGATAAGTATACGATAATTGCTACAAGTATGTGTTTAAAAGACTTAGTCATACATAAAGCAAGGTAAGGTTTTTGGTTAAGACTCTAACCTATTCAGTATATTATTATATAAAAAGATTATATGTCTAACCATACTTCTGTGGCACCACCATCATTTTTATCAAATGTATATCTTATTCTGTGGTAATCTTTTAGCATTTCTAGTATCTCAGCTTTTAGTACACCGGTACCTTTTCCATGAATGATTAATAACTGATATCGTTTTCTATCTATAGCGATCTCAATAAACTTTCTGGCTTTTTCGATCTGAAAATCCAATATGCGAGACTGCTCTTGATGCTCCATATGCGGAGCTAGCTTGTTAATATGAAGATCTATAGTATCGTTGAAGGTGTTATTAGTGGTTGGAACTATATCATCGTCGAAGGTAAGTTCAATATTCTGCTTAGGTTGTTTATAAATTCGGATATCTGATTTGTCAGCGGATATCTTATTGCCTTTACAGTCAAGGATTACGAAAGAGCCCTTATGACTATGGTACTTACCTACGATGCCAGTAGACTTAACTTGCAGTTTGTCACCCACCCATAGCTCTTTTGGATCTATCATTCTGTTACTTGTTTATAATTGTAGTTCTAAATAAAAACTTCGGAATAAGACTTAATTATAGTTTCAATACAAATTACCCAACCATAACAAACCTTTCAATCTTTTTAACAATTTGTTTCAACGAAATTAAGAGAAGTAACTCGTTATGAGGTTAACTATTGACAATTAAAATAATACTAGATGAAATTACTTTTTGGAATGCTTACCGCTGTCTTATTATTAATGAGTTGTACTAAAGACGAGAATGCAATATTAGGAAAATGGAATACCGAGGCTTTTACTACTATGACCAGTATTAATACAAAATCTTCTGATGCTAATCTTACCGTTGCTAAAACTACGGATAATGAATATGTGGTTGTATTAGATCATGAAGGAGAAATACTTACTTTCATATCGACAGCGGAGGCTGAAGGTATTGTATACATTGAAACTATTGATGATGAATTGAATTGGCATTATAGTGGTGAGATGAAAATTGTGGATGAAGAACTTTTATTAACTTATGGATATCGAAATAGTATGGGTTCTGAGTTGCCAGCATTTAACTCTACGGGTCTCTTCTCTAAGGAATAGTGTTAACCAAGATGAAAACAAAATAGCATGAAACATATTTACGCCTTTTTGACATTAATTGTATTGGGTCTATCTTCTTGTAGTGATCCAGAAGAAAGCTATCTCGGTAACTGGGATGCTGCTTATGTTGAGGTCAATGGAGTAGAACCCTTTTTTTGTAGCAGTAGTTGGGCTGAAGTATTTAAGTTAGATGATGAAAGTATGCGAGTCGAGCTACGTATTTGTGATGAAGAATTTTTCGCTACCACAAATGATTATAATTTCGATGTAGTTGAATTTGGTTTTGTAGATCAGCCCACAATTGATATTGAAATTGTGGTACAAGGTACCATAGAATATATAGGTAGTGGAGAAATACAATTAGAGATGATTCGAGATATTTATGTCGACGGATTCTTCACAAGCGGAAAAGATTATTTCTGTATTTTCGAATAATCGATCTATTGCTTATTTAGATAGAGGTTTAGAATACCACTTTGCAAGAGTGTTTTCTGCAGGTTTGTATCTAGGCGTAAATTCCATTTTTTCGTGTTCGTTGCCTTCTTCAGAACTATTGTGCCATTGCCAAAAGTACATGCCGGCAAACCACTCTTTATCCCACAATTGCTGGAACAGAGCCTCATAAGCTAAGTTTTGTGTTTCAAATGATGTGGTATTGGTTAGCTTATCTAATGAAGATCCCCAGACCCAAGGTTCTATAGTGGAGGAAGCATCACTTCGATATCCTATTTCCGAGAATAGGATTGGCTTATTATGTTTCTTAGAAAGTCTCTCTAGCATTTTGATATGACTGTTCCATCCTTCTTTTATTTCACCGAGAGTAGGATTGTTTTTATTAGTCAAAGGGAAATATGCTTGTATGCCGATATAGTCCATTTGATTCCAAAATTTCACATTGTTATATTCTCCATCCCAGTTAGCTGCATATGTGAGTTTACCTTGATAAATCTTTTTAATATCCGCTACAAGCTTATCCCACCTTTTGGGCTGTGTTTTTATAGAAGATCTAAATTCTGTTCCGATACAGAGTAAATCTATTTTGAGATATTGGGCTAATTCTGCATAGTGCAGCATGTGCCTTTCGTAAGAATCGAACCATGTATCCCATTCTTCTGGTGAGTCCATCTTGATATTAGATCTCCAACCTTTGTCCATCCACAAATGGGGTTTGAGCATGACGTGCATATCACGATTATGAATTTCGGTGACTACATCGATATAGCTAGAATCTCTTTCATTCCATTGGCCTATTTGTTTTCGAGCATGCATCACCTTAGTAGTGTCAGTGGGTTGATACATGAAGGGTACTATAGCTACCCACTCTATATTGTTTTTGATAAGCTGGTTAAGCGCGTCTTCTTTTCCGTAGCGCCAATGAAATACGCTCATACCGCGATGTTTGCCATCGGTGTGATACGAGTCTTTTGATTTTCCCGTATGATTCTCTACAGACATATCCCAAGCGAAAGTGTAATCTTCAGTCTTATCACTATGTACAGCACAACTTATGATCAAGAATAGGATCATGATCATGAAGAGATACAGGAAAGTCGGTTTTTTATACATTACTGATGTCTGGATATTAAGTATCGTAAACGAATGTAATCATACCTTACTAGATCTAAATGGAGACAGCTTGAAAGAATTGTAAATAAATGTAAAATTGAGATTTGTTGATATGTCACAAGTCTATTATAGTATCGGTAATGAACGTTCTTTTTTGATCTCTGTCATTACAAATGAACTTTGGACTCTACCTATGTTCTTTATTGAAGCGAGTTTCTCTGTAATGAAGAGCTGATAATCATTCATATCCTGAGCGTAGATCTTGATCAAATAATCAAATAGCCCTGCAATATGATAGCACTCTATGACTTCGGTCAGCTCTTGTACATCAGTGACAAACTGTTGGATATGCTCCTTGTGATGAGTCTCTAGTGTTATCGTACAATAAGCTATTATATTGAAACCCATCATTTTACTGTCTACGATGGCAGAGTACCCTTTGATATAATTTGTTTTTTCTAATCTCTTGATCCTATCAAATATCGGAGTGGTGGACATATTGAGTTTAGCTGCGATATCTTTTATCGTCATCTTGGCATCTTGCTCAAGGAGGTTGATGATTCTGCGGTCAGTAGCGTCTAATGTATAGTTCATAGCGAATAATTTTCTGTTTAAAGAGCCTATATTGCCCTTAAAGCTGTAAAATATTCTTTAAAATCGACTTTTAGTGATTATTAGTCTTCGTATTGCTCTTTGTGTAGAATAATCGACTGTTGAGAGTTAGTTTTGATATTACAAAACCACTAAAGAAATAACCATGTCTAATAATAACCACAAGTGCAAACCAGAAAGTTTAATGATGAGTTATGGTTACAAGCCAGAACTTTCAGAAGGAGCTATAAAGCCACCTATCTTTCAGACATCTACTTTTGTATTCAAAACGGCAGAAGAAGGAAAAGCATTTTTCGAAGTAGCATATGGATTGCGATCTCAAGGTGAAAATGAAGAACAAGGTCTAATCTATAGTAGAATCAATAATCCTAACCTTGAGATATTAGAGACCAGATTATGTCTTTGGGATCAGTCAGATGATTGTGCAGTATTCGAAAGCGGAATGTCAGCGATCAGTACAGTTTTGATGGAGTTTCTTAAGCCAGGAGATTTGCTAGTATATAGCTCTCCAGTATATGGAGGTACAGATCATTTTATCAATCATCTTCTACCGCGTATCGGAGTAGAGTCAGTAGGGATAAGAGCAGACCATACTAAGGAGCAAATCATAGAAATGATAGAGGCTACGGGTAAAGCAGATAAGTTAGCAATGATCTATCTAGAAACACCAGCTAATCCTACCAATGCCGTAATGGATATAAGCATGTGTAGAGAGATCGGAGACATCTATCAAACAGATGATAATGAAGTAATTCTAGCAGTTGACAATACTTATATGGGCCCTATATGGTGCCATCCTATGGAGCATGGAGCAGATCTAGTTATGTATTCAGCGACAAAGTATATTGGTGGTCATAGTGATCTGATTGCAGGTGCTGTACTAGGAAAGCAAGAACATATGAATAGAGTAAAAGTGCTAAGAACATTCTTAGGAAATATGGCCAGCCCAAATACATGTTGGTTGCTTACAAGGAGTCTCGAAACACTGAAGATTCGTATGGATCAGCAGATGAAAAATGCGATGGCCATAGCTGATAAGTTTAAAGATCATGAGATGATTCATAAGGTACATTACCTATCTCTATTAGAGCCTAACAGTAGATCATATGATATATACAAAAGACAATACAGCTCTCCAGGAGCAATGATATCTATCGAAGTAAAAGGTGGAGAAGCGGAAGCTTTTAAGTTCCTAAATGAATTGAAACTTTTCAAACTTGCAGTGAGTCTCGGAGGAACGGAAAGTCTAGCTCAGCATCCATGTAGTATGACGCATGCTGGAGTAGATCCAGTAGCCAAAATCCAAATGGGGATCACACATAATCTCGTGAGACTTTCTATTGGAATTGAGAATGAAGCAGATTTAATTTGGGATATCGAACAAGCATTAGCCGCTGTAAATAATATGGCTGTCGTAATGTAGATTTCGAATCGTATTTAAATTATTAGCAGTATCGGATCCATATATTTTTCCTTAAGGAGAATATATGGATCTTTTTGTTTGTGATGAGATTCAAGAACCCTTTTAACTCTAATTTTCTCATTCATTACAACTACCTCAGATCCAAACGATCTATCAATCCATCAACGGTATCTACTTCGAGCATACTTCCTAAGAGACTGAAATCTTCAGGGTTAACAGACTTTATGATTTTACCTTTGTCTAATACATGAATGGTATCACAGACTTCGGTCAATGTATTATAGATGTGTGATGAGATGATCACCGTTTTGCCGAGCATCTTTAATTTTCTTAATATGGACTTGATAATAATATTGCTATCCAAATCTATTCCACTAAACGGTTCGTCAAATAGATAATATTGGTTTTCTAAAATAAGCATTGCAGTGAGAGCAAGTTTTTTTTTCATGCCGGTGGAGTAGTGTTCTCCATATCTGTCAAGTGGTAAATCAAATATGTTTTTACGGTTGATGTCGTTTATCTTTTGTCCTCTGGCGTTGGCTATAAACTGAATGTATTCTCTTCCAGTAATTCGACTTAACATATACGGAGAAGTGGGTAAGTATCCAAGGTGATCTTTGTGTTTAGATAAATTAGCAGAGATACTTCCAGCGTAGGATTCTAATCCTGAGATACATTGAAAAAGTGTAGTTTTTCCTGCTCCGTTGCGACCGACAAGACCAGATATTTCTCCTGAAGGAAATTCTATTTCTATATGATCAAGCACACGGTTTTTACCAAATGATTTTTCAAGATTACTGATGCTTATCATGATAGGATAGGGTTTAGATTTTTGACAGCCTTATTATATAAGTATGGAAACAGGATGAGTAATACAGGTGGTGCAACAAAACCTAATGATAAGGCTATAACCAATGGAAGATTAAAAATCTGAGGATACATAGTATACTTAGCAACGATGGTCGTAGCTAGAAAAAGTAATGCGCAAAGTACTCCCAGTATAGTCCATAATGCATAGCTAGGCCATGCCAGTATAACTAACAGTAACATAAGAGTAGCAAGGAGCAGAGTATAGTTCAAAGCAATTTTTATTTTGTGCTGTATGAAAGAACTACTATCCATATTATGAATCCAAATGAAATATTCACTTTCTGGATTTTGATAATAAAGTGTCGAACTTAGACACAATGTAATTACGGAAACCTTGCCTAATGCTTCGTTATTAACAGACCAAGCTATGATGACTAATATGTATAATCCGATTATCAGTATCCAACTGTATCTAAAGCCAGAGGTAAATTCAAAAGGGAATCTATAAAAAGGCGTGGGTAATGCTACGGAAAACCAATCGTTTCTGTTTTTGATAGAGATATAAATGGTAGCAAGAAATAGTACAATGAATGGAAGGTAAACTGCTTTGAAGAGCATAAAAAATAAAAAGGGGATGGCTACAATGAAATTTTCAAATGTCCTAATTGTTTTGAAAGTACTTTCTGAATAGATCTGCTTATAAAATCTTAATCTGGCTGGATTAGAAAGAATGAAAAGAATAAATACTGGAGGAATAATATACGACCATTGTGTCAAAATGTCTTTCGATAATAAAAGAAAACTCATTCCTATAAATAGAATTGGAATCAATACATAACTCACCCAAGGATCTAATCCAAATTCTAGCGAAGCCCTTTCAAATCTCGTTCGATGAATTTTAAAATGTTCTTGAATGATCTCTTTCATTATTATCTATTGCTTTAGCTAAGATGGTCTTATTTCATGAATAGATATTTTTTTTTCGACGAAAAGCAACCTTTCTTATTCAAGCTGCATATAAAGAAACATAACCATTAATTATATACACCTTAAAATCTAAAACCTATGAAAACATTTTTCTATACTTTCTTTTCATTGATGTTATCTATTTCAATCTCGGCTCAGACTGTTGTCGATGTGATTGTCAACAGCGATGACCATAATACATTAGAAACTGCAGTCATCGAAGCGGGCTTAGCAGCAACGCTATCAGGCGATGGACCTTTCACAGTATTTGCTCCTACAGATGAGGCGTTCAATGCTTTGCCAGACGGTGCACTTGATGCATTATTGGCAGATCCAAGTGGCGCACTTACAGATGTATTGCTTTATCATGTACTAGGATCGCAAGTTAATAGCGGAGACTTATCAGATGGTCAAATGGCAATGACCCTAAACGGCGCAGAAATCACGGTGATGATCAATGACGATGGCGTATTTATAAATAACGCACTGGTAACGGTAGTCGACATTCCTGCAACTAACGGTGTAGTGCATGTATTGGATGCGGTACTACTTCCTCCAACGAATACCATTACAGATATAGTTGTCAATAGCCCAGTGCATGAGACATTAGAAGCAGCAGTAATCGCCGCAGATCTAGCAGGAACTTTATCTGGAGATGGCCCTTTTACCTTATTTGCTCCTACAGATGATGCGTTTGCTGCATTACCAGAGGGTACAGTAGCATCATTATTGGAAGATCCATCAGGAGCACTTACAGATATATTACTTTACCACGTGGTATCAGGAACAGCATTAAGTACGGATCTAGCCGACGGTATGATGGTAACTACAGTTAATGGAAAAGATGTAACCGTAACGATTAACGATGACGGTGTATTTATCAATGATGCACAAGTAACAGTTGTAGATATTCCTGCAGATAATGGAGTGGTGCACGTAATAGATGCAGTACTACTTCCGCCATCAAATACGATCACAGATATAGTTGTCAATAGCTCAGTTCATGAGACTTTAGAGGCAGCAGTAATCGCCGCAGATCTAGCAGGAACTCTGGCTGGAGATGGACCCTTTACCTTATTTGCTCCTACAGATGATGCGTTTGCTGCTCTGCCAGAGGGTACATTAGAATCATTATTAGAAGATCCATCAGGAGATCTTACCAATATACTTCTTTATCACGTAGTATCAGGAACAGCATTAAGTACTGATCTCGCTGATGGTATGATGGTAACTACAGTTAATGGAAAAGATGTAACTGTAACGATTAACGATGACGGTGTCTTTATTAATGATGCACAAGTAACAGTTGTAGATATTCCTGCAGATAATGGAGTAGTGCACGTAATAGATGCTGTATTATTGCCACCAAGAATTACTGTAGTGGATGTAGTTGTAAACAGTGAAATACACAATACCTTAGAAGCAGCAGTAATAGCTGCTGGATTGGTCGAAACACTACAAGGGGACGGACCTTTTACATTGTTTGCGCCTACGGATGCTGCTTTCGAAGAGCTCCCACAAGAAGCATTAGATGCATTACTTGCTAATCCTTCTGCAACGCTTTCTGACATCCTTAGACATCATGTGCTTTCGGGTACTATCTTAAGTACTGACTTAATAGATGGTACTTCAGCTACAACGTTACAGGGAGAAGATATTTTTATTCAGATCAATGATGAAGGTGTATTTATAAACGATGCTGAAGTGATCGTAGCTGATATGACAACCGATAATGGTGTAGTACATGTAATAGATGCGGTACTTCTACCAGAGATCAAGACCATGGTTGAAGTAGTAGTAGATAGTCCAGTACACGAAACTCTAGAGGCAGCGGTAATTGCAGCTGGTCTGGCTGATGATATTGATGATATCGAATCAGGAACTCTATTTGCTCCAACGGATGACGCATTCGCAGCATTACCGGAAGGAACTGTTGAGACTTTATTAGAAGATCCAACAGGAGATTTAGCCCAGATATTACTCTATCACTTATTGGATGTGCCAGTACCAAGTACATCATTGGTAGACGGTAATACGGCTACAACTGTCAATGGAAAAGATATCAATATCACGATCAATGATGATGGAGTATTTATTAATAACGCCAAAGTAATTATCAACGATATAGTAGCAGCTAACGGTATAGTACATGTTATAGATGCGGTACTTTTACCTCCAAGAGTAACAGTAGTAGATATCATCGTCAATAGTCCTGTACATGAAACATTAGAGACAGCAGTGACTGCCGCTGGGCTAGTAGAAACACTCCAAGGTGAAGGCCCATTTACCGTTTTTGCTCCTACAGATGAAGCTTTTGCTACATTATCAGAAGGAACATTGGCATCATTACTTGATGATCCGTCTGGCGCACTTACAGATATTTTATTGAATCACGTCGTAGGCGCAGCGGCATTGAGTACAGATCTTACGGATGGCCAGTTTATAGCAACTCTGAATAATGGTGAGCAGGTACAAGTAACTATAACAGATGAAGGAGTAATGATCAATGAGGCTTTGGTAACAGTTGCCAATATCGAAACGGATAATGGAGTCGTACATGTGATCGATGGGATATTAATGCCTGGATTCGTGTCAACTAACGACTTATCTCAATTTGCGGCGGTTAGTTTATTCCCTAATCCAGCGGTGAGCAATATGACGTTGGATATGAGTGATGTAGAGGCGCAAGTGCTAAGATTAGATATATATGACGTAACTGGAAGTTTGATCAATACTATTAGATCTACGAACACTGTACAAAGCTTAGATGTAAGTGAGCTTCAATCCGGTATGTACTATCTCAACATCGTAATGGATGACATCACATATTCAAAAAAGTTTTTTATTAACAATTAGTAATTAATAGTATCGAAGTTATTATGCTCTTCGATTTGAAGAAAATTAGCCTCTGGAGTAAATTTGTTTAATTAAAATACTCCGGAGGTTAAACAAAAGTAATCTTTATCATGTTTTAAAATCAGATCCACCAATATTCAAAGAAGCAGTGAAAACTCACGAAACAGATATAAAGCTAATACATGAGATTCTTAATGGCAATAAGACGGCTTTTAAGGATCTATATAAAAGATATGCGAAAGGTCATATGCTTACCTGTTTGTGATATATCAAGAATAGATCAGAAGCTGAAGACGTTCTACAAGAGTCATACATCAAGATATTTAAAGATCTCGATAAGTATGATGTGAATAAAGCACAGTTTAATACTTGGTCTAATCGTGTAGTTATCAATACTTGCCTTATGAATCTAAGGAAAAAGAATGTATTAAGGGATTTTGATAATATTATCGATTTTAGTGCTAAACTTAAGGTTGAAGCTAATGCCGTGGATAATCTCAGCCTTCAGGATTTGACAAATTTCATAACTCAATTGCCAAAAGGGTATAGAACAGTTTTCAACATGTATGTTATCGATGGATTTAAGCATCCAGAGATTGCACAACAACTAGGTGTATCTGTCAGTACTTCGAAAACGCAACTTATGAAAGCGAAGCAAATGTTGCAAGGGATGATTATATCTCATGATTATTCACATTCAATGAATTATGTCCTTAGATAAAAAAATACAAAAAACATTTAATCCACCCCCTTCATTGGATGGTGAGGACTGGCTGATGCCTTCGGACGATTTGTTTGAGTCTATCGAAGCAGCTATCTATGATGAGCCCAAGAAAAAGAAAAGAGCGTTTTGGTTTTGGTTGTTACCATTACTGTTGATCAGCTGTGCTACATTTTTTTTAATAAACACTAACCAAGATGAAGCTTTATTGGCAGATAATATTGAACAATCTAATCTGATTTTTGAAGAAGGAAATGACAATTCAACTATAAATGATAGAATAGCTCAAAGTGAAGAAAGAATAAGAATGGATCAATCCATTACGAATGCTTCCCCAAACATTAATAAGTCTGAATTACCATCTACTTACCTTGAAAGTAAAGGAACACCTAGTCCATTGTCTCTAAGTAACACGATAATATCAGAGACTGTTACTAATGCTTACACTAGAAATGAGCCTTTTACTATTTCAAACAACAATGGTATTATTGGACAAATCGATCAGAACTTTACTCTTATTCCTAAACTGAATAATACTTTACCTAATACTCTATCTGGTGACGAAATAAATAGATCTAAATTTGATTTTCCTTCTCTTGTAGCCGTTCAAAGTAGGGTTAGTTTGGATCAAAGAGCACCAGAAGCATTGTTTTCATTATTTACAACAAAAATCAACAATGATCCACTTTCTAGTTGGAATTTGAAAATGTCATTCGGTACGACTAATTGGAATTTTAATTTGAATGAAAACTATTTGACTGCATTGCAACCTGCGGATTTTAATTTTTCAAATGGGGAAGGCTATTTTGCTGAGATTGCAACAGAAAAGACATTAAGTAATAGATTAAGTATTGGAGTATCAGTACTGGCAGAAAGAAATACTTTCGAATCAGGACATAATTCGTCGATCGGTTATGATCCTAATGTTGAGGTTTCTAATCACTCCAATACATTTGGTCTGACGATGGCATCTCCACTAGGTTTCTTAGAGTCCAATATTGTTGTAGCCAGGAGTATTGATGTAAGTGACCCAACAGAATTGATAATTAATTTAGAAAATAGCCACACAGTTACAAATATTGATACTAGATTGTATTGTCAATTGGAATTGTTACAATTTAGAAAATTTAGTTTTGGTGCGCAGTTAGGTGCAGGAATTAACTATTTAGAAAAAATAAATAACACACTCGATCACTTTAGTACTTCAGAACTTGGTTTTAATTCACACAGTTCAGAAATAGTAAAAGACCAATCAGATCTCAATCTACTCAGACCATTTTTTAGTATTGGTCTTAATGTTGAATACAATTGGACTCGCGTGGTTTCCGTAGGGTTTAGTCATCAATATCGTAAAGATCTCAATGCGATATATAATTCTGGAGACTTCAGCACTTTGATAAATAGAAAATTGTCAGGTCTTTACATTACTCGAGATTTCTAAGTAAAATAGAATGGCGTAATTCAAAGGTTGAATATATTCGTTTTGAGAAATAGCGCCATTCAGAAAAATACTATTGTCAAAGGCATTCTTAAGTATGTGCAATTTCTGGGTGGTGTTTTTATCGATTCTTTGGAACACCTTTTTTGTAAATCATATTGAATATGGCTACAAAATGTCGAAAATCGAAGTCAAATCCATCTTTCAATTTTGATCATATCAGTTCTTACAGTACTTATATCGATATAGATAACGGTATTTGTTTTGGTAATCTGACATTTAAATTACTTGCGTATTTACCGTCCATTGTTCGGCTATCTTTTTGTTCTAGCTTCTTTAACTTTTCTTCTCTACAGGATGCCAAGACTCTTTATTAATGAGAGTGAAAATCTATATATCTATTACCGTTTCTGATAAATGACTTTTTAGATATTATCATTCATAGTGACCAACTGAAACAGTTTGTAATGATGAATGGTGACTATTCCTGTAATATCATTTAAGGATCATACATACATTGATTTGCCAGCACCAAAACAGCCTACTATTAATACCTTTTTTCAAAGAGACCTAAATATAGGTTTGTATATTTAAACTATAATAATCGGTTATAATATTATGAAGAGAAAATATAGAGACAATGGTGCTTATGGGGCATTGTTAGATGAATACGAAAAATCAGTTGACGAATTAAAAGATTTGGTATCTAAAATATCCTTTGAGAACCTTTCAAAAATAGTAGATCATGAAACCAAAGATGAAGACTGTAGATCTATTCAAACTATACTTGCCCATGTAGTGCAGTCAGGTTATACATACGTGATATCAATCAGAAATCATCAAGGAGAATCATTGGATTATAAGGACAAAGTAGTCTTGGATAACGCAGAAGACTATAATATCGAACTCTCTAAGATGATGGATTACACGATTCTAATGATGAGTGACTATCCCAATATGGAGTTAGATGAATCTGATAATAGTAAAAAGCTGATCACGAGATGGGGGCAGATGTATAGTAATGAGCAACTTATAGAGCATGCAATAGTGCATATAATGAGACACAGAAGGCAAATTGAAAGATTTTTATTGAAGATGGTTGGTGTCAGCACTAAATAGATCTTAGAACATGATAAACGTATTTTCAGTTTTGGAAACCTGATAATGATTACTACCATTGGATCATTGATCATTTTGTAGATTTGTAGAAGGAAAGTTCGAAAATTGTCGACTATAAAATTTATAACCAACCTTATAGAAATGAAAAACAACTTACTTTTTTGTGTATTGCTGAATCTGTTAGTAATACAGTTGTCAGCTCAGACTGATCCAGCTATTGTTTCATGGTTGCAAAATACTACTGAAACAGGGACATATTATGTCACTGGTAATTCTACAGCTATCGATAATAATGTATTATACAATTGTCAACTTGTAGAGTATTCCGATGAGTTTGTATACGTTCATACTAAAGGGATACCGGCGTATCCTACAGGTCCTTTTCAAGATAATAATCCATCTCAGGCGTCTGATCAGGATGCAATCTACAAGATGCCAAGAAATCCCCAACAAGCTGCGAATCCTCAAAATACGAATGGCGGAAACATAGGAATTTTTATCAATGGTGTTTCACTATTTGATTTTAGAGATGGAGTTGGGTGGAATTCGAATAATCAGTCCCTTTGTGGAGGCCCTGGCAACCCGCCTTGTCCTGGAGGTCCCATGGCTCAGACCGATTGGAGTAGAGATGCGATTCCAGCTGAGATGCCTGGATTTGACTGTTCGAAGGCGCATCCGGCCATGGGTAATTATCATCATCATCAGAATCCATCAGCATTTAAGCTTGACTTAGAAGTAGTATCTGATATCTGTAATCTGTATGATGCAGAAGGACTATACGCCATAGACGAAAATCAACATGCTCCACTGATAGGTTTTGCCTATGATGGCTTTCCAATTTATGGGGCGTATGGATTTAAAAATACGGATGGCAGCGGAGGGATCACTCGTATCAAGTCCGGTTATCAACTAAGAGATATTACAGTTAGGAATACTCACGCCGATGGTTCTTCTGTTAATGAAGGTCCTACAGTAGATGCATATGCTTTGGGATACTTTAGAGAAGATTACGAATGGGTAGCTCATGAAGGAGAAGAGGATTATTTAGATGTTCATAATGGTAGATTTGCTATTACTCCAGAATATCCGGATGGAACTTATGCTTACTACGCTACGGTAGATGAAAACTGGAATTCTACCTATCCATATGTAGTTGGCCCTACCTTCTACGGAGAAAAAGAAAATAGAAAAGTAAATAACGTAACTGAAGAAACGCTGGAGTACGATCCTACAGTTGCAGTGAGCGATTTGGAATTTGCACAGTTAGCGGTAAGTATATTTCCAAATCCTACTGTAGATCTGATTGCGATTCAGATTTCTGGTTTAGTAAGTGATGATTACAAAGTTGATCTAATAGATATCAATGGTAAACTTGTGGCGACTACAAAAATATCTGTAGGATCGACCATCGCATATTTCGATGTAGAAGCAATGTATGCAGGTACATATATGATTGCTATTTCTAACGGTAACAATGTGCGAACAGAAAAAGTAGTGATCGGAGAATAAGGTTGTTATAATAGAGGACCTTACGATGACAGGAAAATGAACCTTTTATTCAATTTTAAATAATATGCTTTAGCAATAAGGTAATAAAGCAATAAAGCAATTGACTATGGCTTTTCTCGAAGGACTTCTATCTTTCGAGGAAAGCCTTTAATATTAATACTATCTTCATTTTTGGACACTGCTTACATGGATTTGTATATTTGATTATGATCAGAAGAATGATATCTATATATTGCTTTTTATTAGTTGCTTGTAGTTCTACAATGGCACAAGATGATTGGCAAATGCAGATTGCTTTTGATCCTTTATATCAGGGAGCCACATTAGTAATAGATGATGAAGTCGATATCGAATTAGATTCTACAGATGTGATTGTGGATATGTTTAGGTGCTATATATCCAATATTGAACTCATTAAAAACGATCTTGTTTTGGTGCAAGAGAAGGACAGCTATCACTTATTAGATGCGGAAGAAATCGAAACTCTTTCATTTACATTAGACGTAGAAGAAGGTGTGACTTATGATTCTATAAGATTCATGATTGGTGTCGATAGTCTTACGAGTGTATCCGGTGCTATGGGTGGAGATTTGGATCCTACTAAAGGCATGTTTTGGACTTGGAATACTGGATATATTTTTTTTAAAGTTGAAGGAATTAGCCCAATCTGCGATACTCGTAAAAATCGTTTTGTTTACCATCTAGGTGGATATGAAAGTCAGTACGCTGCACAGCAATGGGTAACTTTACCCATCATGTCAAATAGCGAGATGAAGATCACAATAGACATCGATGAATATATCGAAAAGGTAGATTTAATAGATATGCCGAATGTAATGAGTCCTGGTAAAGAAGCATATAAGTATGCTAAGATTGCTTCTTCTATATTTAAGATAAGTGAATAAAGTACAAAGTAAATATCTCCATTGGGTGTTGATTGCAAGTGTTGCAATTTCCATCTATGCTTGTGCTAATACAAAGGTGCTTACTACTCAAGAGGTTATCACTTTTGAGGTCCCTGATGGGTGGCCTCAACCAATATATGATTTTACGAAAAATCCTCTTACTGAGGCTAAGATTGAATTAGGACGCAAGATATTCTACGACCCTATACTTTCAAGAGATAGTACGATTTCTTGTGCCAGTTGTCATTTGTCTTATACTGCATTTACACATACTGATCATGATCTTAGTCATGGTATAGAAGATCGGATAGGTACTCGTAATTCTTCCGCTCTTACTAACCTGGCTTGGAGTCCATACTTTATGTGGGATGGAGCCATCAACCATCTAGATATGCAAGCGTTAGCACCGATTGCTCATCCGGATGAGATGGACTTTGATGTGGCATTAGTTATAGATCGTCTTAATAGAAACGAAAGCTATAAATCTGCTTTTGCTGAAGCGTGGGGCAATGAGACTGCTACAGGAGAACGTTTTCTAAAATCGATATCACAATTTATTCTTACCATAGTGACTTCTAACTCTAAATACGATCAAGTGATGCGAGGAGAAGTAGGTATCGCTTTTACGGATAAAGAGCAGAAAGGCTATGAGCAGTTCAAAGCGAAATGTGCTTCTTGTCATGTCGAACCTTTGTTTACAGATTACTCTTTTCAGAATAACGGTTTATCGATAGATCCAACACTTAACGATAATGGTCGTATGATGGTTACGGGTAATGAAGTAGATTCTTTGAAGTTTAAGGTGCCGTCACTTCGCAATGTTGAGTTTTCTGATCCATATATGCATGATGGTCGTTTTCGTCGCCTCAAGTTTGTTATGAGACATTATGGTTACGGTATGGTGGAACATGATAACCTAGCAGATCAACTTAAAGGGAAAATAGATCTTAGTAAAAACGAAAGGGTAGAGTTGATCGCTTTTCTGAAGACTTTGACCGATAAGGAGTTTTTACTGAATGATAAATTTAGTTTTCCTAAATGATAAAATCTGATTTCGTATCTTGAGATTCTAAATATAAACATGTGATATTATGAATGCAATTAGAATAATTTTCATAACTCTATTTCTGGTGATGATATATCAAGTCAAAGCCCAGCATGTCATTGAGATTAAGAATGGTTCTTTTGAAGATCTTGAGGAGCCAGGTGAGTACACTACTTATACGAATAGAATTGCGAAAAGTTGGAAATCTGGCGATTACTTTAGAAGCGAGACACCCGTATCAGTGCACACTCCTGAAGGCGGATTGTTTGGTGTAAGTCATGGGGCTTATGATGGAGATGTTTACATTTCTATGGTTACTCGAGAGAATGAAACTTGGGAAGGAATATCTCAAAAGCTATCGCAGCCTGTCAAAATGGACTCTAGTTATACAATAACTATCGGGTTAGCGCAATCTAAATCGATGACTGTTGCTATGACGAATCTAGGAATGACTGATTATTATTTGAAAGAGGAAGTTCCTTCCAAATTCGTAATAGTTAGAGTTTGGATGGATGCAGAATATTGCGATCAGCGAACTAATAGGTATGGTCAGATCGTTTGGACATCGCCGCCTATTGATCATACTGAATGGAAAAATTATACTTTCGAATTTATACCTAACTATCATCACGAGTGGATATTCATAGAAGTATATTATGCAGATATTGAAGAAGAAGATTCTAAGCCATACTTTGGTAATATATTGATAGATTATATTTCGGATATTGTAGAAGTTAAGAAATGAAATATATCATTAAAGTATTTGAGAGATCGAAATTTAGAAAACGACTATTTTTTGAGTCTCTATATTTTGGTGCGATTTGATAGTGATCAAGAATGTTCCTGCGTCCTCTAGAGTTAATGATATCTTTTTTGTGCGAGATGTAATTTTATCGATTAGCTTACCAGTTAGGTCTCTAAGTTCAATTTCATTAAATAATACATTACTAGAGATATCAATGTTTCCAGACGTTGGGTTAGGGCAAATTTGGAGATTTAGCTTGGAATCTATGTCGGTTACATCTGAGACATCAATAGATTCACAATAATCGGTTACGATACTATACATTGGATTAAATATTCCAAACCAAGATGTTTGTGTATTTGTCATCGTCACTAATGTGAATTCGCAGCTAGAGCTATGGAACATATCAGTGAGGTTAGTATAATATCCATCATGTCCGAGTACTTGGTCGTTTAATTGATTGGAATGATGGATGCCTAATCCATAGCCGGCTGTCCAACTACCAAAACTATTAGGAACAAACATTTTCATTTCATTAAGTGAGGAGTCGGTTAGCAATTGACCATTGATTAGACTAGACAACAAAATCGCAAGATCTGAAGGGCAAGTGACTATGTTACCAGCACCATAAGCGTAACTGTGTATCGATGTGGTTGGCAGATCACTATAATCAATAACACCGTTTCCAAAATTCCACCAAATTCCAGCAATAGATTCTGTATACTCTTCATATCCACCAAAATAGGTGTGGTGCATTCCAAGAGGTAACCAAATTCTATTTCTCAATTCTGTACTCAATGAATTTTCCGTAACCGATTCTGCAATGAGGGCGGCTAATACATAGTTACTATTAGAATATTGAAAACCTGTTCCGACCGTAAAATCAGGAGTAGGATCAACGATATCTTCTAATATCTCTTGAGGTGTATAAAATCTATTGAAATCTGCCATAATATCATTGCCACTATTAGCAGTTTCTAAATAATCTTTGATGCCACTTGTGTGATTGAGTAACTGACGAACGGTAATCGATGTATCAAAATCGAGATCTAAAGATAGGTATTCAGGCCAGCTTGCATCTAGATCAATAAGATCTTCTTCTGCCATTAGTAATATCAAAATAGCAATATTCATTTTGGTAGTGCTAGCACCATTAAAAAGGGTAGTGTCAGTGATCGCAACATTAGATTTACCGATTCCTGAAGTGCCACTCCAAGTTTTTCCATCAGGCATAATCAAATATGCAGAAACACCATGGTTGCCATTGTTTTCTACACTATTATTTAATTCTGTTTGTAATTGAATTGATAGCTCAGGATCTATTTGAGAGGTTCCTAATTGTACGATGAGAATAGAATAAAGTAGAAGCGCTAAGCGATGCATAATTGTAGTTAAGGTTGGATCTAAGATATTGAAAAAAAAAGACTGGCAAGAGTTTAGCTATTGATAACTTACATATGGATTAGTCCGAGATCAAGAAATGGTAAGGTTTGTTTTTTATTTCTTATAGAGGATATAATGTATTTGGCTGTTGTTCTTTATGTTGCATTCGATACGATAAAGACTAATAAGCACAGGAATAGTAAATATGAATAGATTCTTTATTAAGCCTAGTTGAGCCATTCCAAATACAAAACCTATTATACTTCCTTCACTGCCAACAATCTCGTATTGATATCCTTGATCAAATCTATTAATGAAGTAATATATCCATGCAAAAAGACATACCAAAATGATAAAAGCAATCAATGGCTTTTTGATTCTTGATAAAATATGTGGCTTCTTGGTAAAGTGTTGTTTGTAATCTGTGTGAAGAACTAGATAATCAAAGATTTCCTTTCTATTGATTTGGTCGTTAATCTCTAATTTGTATTCAGAATCTTTGCCATATTTTACAGTTATATATTTATCGCTATCACTATACTCGACTTGATTCATGTAGCGTACAGGTATGTTTATGAATTGATTACTAATAATTCCTTGATTTAGTTCATTTTCGACCATAAGGAATTGGTTCTCTTTAACCTTTCTTCTATAAAGAATACCTTCATGAAAAATAACTATGTTATTTCCTTTTTCTTTTTTGTCGATCCACGTTTTATCAAATTTCATAAATTGTATTACTTGTATTAAGTGGTAGATGTATTCCTGTTATTTCTTTTCTTGCAATTCAAAAAGACCATTGTTATCGATGTCATGCAATATTAATGAATGACCGTTTTCAAGAAATTGAATTGATTTGTCAACCCATTCGTCTTGATTGATATCTATGAATATAGCGGAAGTATCTCCTGCCTTGTCAAATTGGATGTACTTCTCGATGATTCCATTTTCATCTTTGTCATATGTAAGAAGAGATCGTCTTCCGTTTATAAATCCTTCTGTAATCTCAATATTTAGATCATAGTTGATGTCATGAAATACTGAATGGATCTTATTTGATTCTTTCCATCTATAGGTAGATATGGTGCCATTGTAGTTCCAAGAATTATTGAAGTTTTTTGTCTCTTCGTATACTTTACTTTGGAAGTAGTACTTAACGAATAAGATAGTCATGATTAACGCATAGGCGTAAAGTAGAATCTTGCCGATACTCATTTTCTTCCGTGGGTTTTTATCTAGCGGTATCGAGTTATATTGATTGTTAGTTAATCTGTTGAATGTCTTGAGGTCATAACGAGACAATAAAATATCAACAGATTCATTCTTGCTCTTTGGGAATGTTGATTTCTTACTTGATCGTACTCTATATGAGATGTCATTATCTATTAATGTTCTTTCTATATCAGACAACTCTAATTCGTCCGATATATTTATTTTTACTGTATTCATATATGGGCTTTACTATGGTATAGGTATGTCTAATTGTTAATTGATCGAGCTATATTCTAGACCATTATAAGTGCTGATTAAGTCAGTTAAAGTTTGATTGCTTTCGTTACCCAATGTGATTGTTCCTATATTATTCCTTATTAAATCTTCAATTAACTGATCGCTCAATTCATCCTCTTTGTAATATTCCTTAATCTTCCCATATACTAATAAAGGGTATGATATAAAACCAACAACTGATAACCAGCCGAGGAGGATAGATTGGAGAGCAGATTGTTTTCTTTTATATTCACCACAATCTGTACAAACGATTATTTTGGTGATTGTCACATGTGATGCCAATACGATGCCTATTTTTGTTTCAAAGCGATATGCTTTTAAATTTCTGTTTCTTTTGCACTCTTGGCAAACACAGTTCTTTACTTTCGATTTAAGTTGGTTTAATTCAGTGTCTGATAAGTCTCTTCTATCTGCATGCACAAAATCAATTAATCCACTTTCTAACCCTCGGATTTGAATTTCTTCGATCAATAAAGGTACAACTTCAGGCCGTAGACCTTTTGATCCTGTTCGTGCTAGTTTTTTGAGCGTGACATCATCAAAGGTTTTATAGCTTTCTCTAATCTTTTCTAATTCTAGCATTACTTATATAGTTGGATTAAATTAAATATTAATATCTAACGTTTACTTTTTTCATCAGGAAGTAAATCGTTGTCATTAGGATTGTTTGTAAACGGAAAGACTAATTGTTTGACAAATCCTTTAGGGAATGAAGCATCATCTAAACCTGTTCCTTTAGGCCATTCTTTATCAGGAAGATAGTAGGTACCAAATATCTTATCTATAAAAGGAAAAACGACAGCAAAGTTGTTGCCATAGCGATCGGGCTCTACGCAATGATGCCAATGATGATATTGTGGAGTGGTAATGATATACTTTAAGAAACCGAAATTGATACTTGTATTTGAATGTATCAATACCGCATGGATCGCAACAAATACAATGGACACATTAAAAGCCAAGGTAGAAAATCCTAGTACATATAATGGTATGTACGACATGCTCCTAGTGAAGAATATATCTATAAAGTGTGTTCTTGATCCTGCCAGCCAATCCATGTTTTGTGTGGAATGGTGTACTGAGTGAAATCTCCATAGATACATATGTGAATGGAAAAATCTATGCGCCGCATATTGAAATAGATCCGTTACGAGTAAAGCCAAAAATAATTCTACTACGAATGGTAAGCTGGATACCAATTGCTGCACTGGCTCTAGGTTCATCCAGCCGAAGAAAGCAACTGCAGGTTCTTTGGTTAGTACTCCAAATAACTGAATAGCTAAATGACTAATTGCGAAGTAAATCAAATCAGTTCGCCATTCCTCATGAAACTTAGATTGTGTTTTTCTTTTTGGGAAGGCGAGCTCAATAGGAACAAATAGAAGTGCCATGATAAACAAATCTAGTAGAAGCCAATCTAGACCAATACTCCAACTCACTTTTTCTACGGCCCTTCCTTCTACGGTAAACCCTCCTACAGCGATAGTAAGCACACCGAGTACTATTCCGATTACTGCTTTCTTTCTGCTTTTACCAAGTAAGAGGCTTACCAAAGCAAAAATAAACGTAGCAATAATGCATCCTAATAATAAATTTTCAACCATTTCAGCGGTATACAAAGCTCGCATGTCTGGAGTAGTCAATTGTTCAGGGAATTTGAAGCAAAGGATTGCGGCTAATGATAACGAACCAAGAAATATAGATATGGCTCCACTAATCCTACCTTCACCGACGCGCATTCGTTTATTATGATTTTCCATTTTTTTCCTTCAGTTGCGTTTCGATAATCATTACTTTTTAGTTGGTTTAATATTTCTTATAAACTCTTCGCAAATTTTAATCTGTTTGGTTTTTAAATTGGATTTTCCACTTATGGTTACTTCCAAAAAATGATTATTCACTTCTACGATATAGTATTTGTAATATACATTTCCCACAATTTCGTTTGCAGCAAATTCCTGTTCTATGACATTTCTACCATCGACAAGGTAGCTCTTTTGCTCTGTTTCGTTGTATCCTTCATATTTGGTTTTAATCATCATGAATTTTATACTGTGAGCCATTTTCATTGTGGTGTAGTTGTTGATCTTGCTCTTTTTTATTAGATCGCCCAAGTCATCTTGAACGATAATGTACATTTCGTTCTTATACATTACTTTTAAAATCACGGCAGTTGTATCATTTGTTTCGTATTGATCGAATCCAGAAGGAATCGTAAAACTGGCATGTTCCGTGTCAACGATACTAGTACATGACGTCATTACAACGAGTATAAGGAAACAGAGTAAAGACAAAAGATACTTACAGTAATCGCTGTATCGATATTTTATTTTGATCATTATGGGAATGTTACTTTTTACTGCGTTCAATATGCTTTTTGACATCCCAAACCATATTCCAATTACTTATATAATCAGCAATAGATCCTAATCCAACCTCAGCTCTCCTTTTATCTACATTTTCAGGATCTTCTAAAGGGGAGACATAGTATTTGCCAGTATCTGGATCACGTCCAACTTGGCTTCCATAAATTTGCTTTTTTCCTTTGCGAAGTGCTACTCGATCTTCTAATAGAGCTAAGCTACTTGCTCTTGCATTTTTCTTTGTTACGGCTTCACGCATCATAGGTAAATACTTTTCTTGGATCTCTAAAGGCGAATGCTGGATTACTAGAAATATTGTGGAGTTTCCTTGTGTTCCAATTATGTTAGCGCCTAACCATCCTCTTTCGTCAAGAATTTTCTGTATTTCTATTAGGTTAATCGAGTCTTTTTCATTGATTAATGACCAATGGTTTTTCATTTCTTCAGAATCTCTTCCGTACTTTTTCTCGATGCTATTGATTTTTTTTCTATAGGTTTGATCTTCATAGTGGATCTTCTCAAGTTTGGCAACAAGAGGTTTGTCTAAATCTTTTTCAGCCAAGTGTTTATTAGCTTTAACCAATAAAATCAATTTTGGCCATTGTTCACTTTCATAAAGTGAATAGAGGTCAGAGTCGATAGTGATATGACTTAAGTTTTGATATAATATTTTAGGATGCTCAGCTAGATAGAACAAATGATAAAATGCTTTCACAGAATCTCCTGCTAATGCAAAACTACAAGCCGCATTGTATCTATGATTAGAATATGCCTTGCCATCATTAGCATCAAACGCTTTTTGATATTCATTGGCCGACGCTACATATTTTTTAGCGTCATATAGGGAATCTGCTTGATTGATATAACTATTATACAACGTCATTTCCGATTGAGCGATAGAAGTCCAATAGAGTAATATTCCTATAGTTGTTATTAAGATTGTCTTTTTCATCTTAAGTATTTTCTGTGAATATCGATGGTTATTATTTTTGAAATCAATAATAAAAACTTAGAGTTAGAAATAATAGGAAGGCAAAGTTTTTATTTGTATTACTATAGCTCTGATTTTAATGTAACATTCGTTATACAATATACAATAAATACTGTAACGGTTACAGTTCAGAGTTGCTCTTATTTCATTTCGTTGTAGTACTATGTATGATTGTGTAGCTAGGATTAGATTGTTGCTTTTAATAAGATGTATGGTGGTTTCAATTTTAATTTCAAGATTGCATATTGTCAATTGAATTTCATATTCATTAAGTTGGTAATTGTAAGTAATTATTAACTTAGTATTGAATTAGAATATTTATAGATAATAAACAATAGAAATGATGAGAAAGATAGTTATACTAATGTTAAGTGGGATATTGCTCCTTAGCATAAACAGTATGGATGCACAAGACAATCCTAATAATGCGTTACCGCTAACTGTGGGGATGCTATTTCAGGATTATCCATTGGTTGGGTCGAATGTAAACGCAACTAGTTCTGAGATTAATGATACATCTATTCCACATCCGTCATGTGCTTCTTACCAAGGAAGTGATGTTTGGTATAGTATTGTTGTTCCTGATGGTGGATTTGTTATCGTAGAAACGCGATTAGAAGAGGATGGAATTTCGGATACCGGATTAAATATCTATGAAGGAGGAATTGGAAATTTGTTAGAAATAGATTGTAGCGATGATGATGGCACCGCAGGTTTTTCTTTTTTAGCCGTTTCTGGGAGGGCCCCAGGCGAGATTTTATATATAAGGGTATGGGAGTATTTTAATGATTCGTTCGGAGCATTCAAAATATCTGCATATTCAGGAAATTCAAATGAAAGACCTATCAATGATAAATTCGAAGATGCTATTTCATTAACGGTAGGTGCTGATTATTCAGAATATGTAGTGGTAGGGACAAATCTTAATGCTTCAGCTTCTGAGATATTCGATTCTTCAATTCCAACCCCAATTTGTGGCTTATACGCTGGCGGAGACGTTTGGTATTCAGCTGCCGTTCCAAGTTCTGGTAATTTGGTGGTCGAATCGAAATTTCTAGACTCTTCTGCTCTGAGTGATGGAGCTATGTCTCTTTATGAAGGTCAGCCAGGAGCACTTTCATTACTTGAGTGTAGTGATGATACTCAATTCACCTTATTTCCCATAATCGCTTTAGGGGAAAGAACACCTGGAGAGATTATTTACATAAGATATTATGAATATGGAAATAATGCTTTTGGTGAATTTTCTATTTCTGCTTACGATCAGGACCTTGTTGACATAGATGATCATAATGAAATAGAGGGATTTAGTTTTTTTCCTAGTCCAGTAGACAGAGTATTAAATTTAAAAGCAGATTCTTCGATTGAAACAGTAACGGTTTACAATCTCTTAGGAGAAAAGGTGATGGATAAGAAAATAACGGAAACGGAATATCAATTAGATCTTGAATTTCTCCAAAATGGTACCTATCTGATTGAAGTAAAAGTGGATGATCAAATAGCAGTTTATAAATTTATGAAAATATAAAGAAGAAGTTTTCTACTAACTAGAAAGTCCTACAGGATATACATCTTGTAGCTCTTTTTTAAATTATATCAATGTTGTTGTCTCTTAACGAATTGATGTTGTTAAGTCTTAAAACAGATGCTAGGGCCAATCACATAGGTTAATCATAAGAAGTTATTGTTCACAACATGGTCTCCAACGAATTCCAAATGTTTTCTGCAACAATCTTCTGACCTTCTGCATTGGGATGCTTACCATCTTTTAGTAATAGATCTTCATGCCCAGCAACACCGTCTAAGAAAAACGGTACAAATGTGATTTCGAAAGAAGAAGATAAGTCTTTGTAAATCTTGTTGAATTCTCTTACATATTCATCTCCCATGTTTGGTGGAGCCATCATTTCACATAGACCAATCTTAACTTTTGGATTTTTGACCTTAACAATAGAAATGATTTCAGAAAGATTTTTGCGAGTTTCGGCTATCGGTAAGCCTCTGAGCATATCATTTGCACCAAGCTCTAGGAAGAAGATGTCGACTTTCTGCTTCATTACCCAATCTATTCTCTTGAGGCCACCAGAGGTAGTCTCACCGCTAAGTCCAGCATTCACCACAGTATACTTGAGGTTTAATGAATCTATTCTGTCTTCGATGATAGAAGGGAAGGATTCGTTTTCATCTAATCCATATCCAGCAGTGAGGCTATTACCATAAAATAGTATCACCTTTTTGTCAGACTTTTCACTTTCAACAGTGATTACCTCGTTTTTAACTGCTTGTTGTGATTGATTGGGTGTAGACTTATCATCTTTGCATCCGATAAAAGTGATACATGTTACTAAAATCAATAAGCTCATGGTCTTACTGCCATTGATAAGATTGTTATAGGTCTTATCAATCGATTTTAGCGAATACAACCTTTTATAGTCGTCGATGTTCGCTTTATTAGGTATTCGTCTATGATTATTGTTCATTTATATAATATTCAAGTGATTCGTAGAACGAAATTAATGTATATAAGTTCTACCTGTATATAAAACTTACTTATGATTCTTGAAGCGAAGAAGATTTTTAAAACATATAAAGGCGTCAATAAGGATTTGACAGTTTTGGATAACATCAACTTCCATGTTACGAGGGGGGAGACCTTATCGATAGTGGGCCCTTCAGGCTCTGGTAAGACTACCTTGCTAGGTTTGTGTGCAGGGCTTGATAATCCCTCAAGCGGAATGCTTTATCTCGCAGGTGCAGCTATAAGTCAGATGACAGAAAATGAAAAGGCTGAAATCAGAAACCTTAAAGTCGGATTTATATTTCAAAATTTTCAATTGTTACCTACACTCACCGCATTAGAGAATGTAATGATTCCTCTGGAATTACAAGGAAGAGCCAAAGGAGCTAGATCAAAGGCTATAGAGCTTTTGGAAAGGGTAGGACTAGGCGGAAGGCACCATCATTATCCAAGTCAATTATCTGGTGGAGAGCAACAGCGTGTATCATTAGCTAGAGCATTTAGCAATGATCCAGAGATCCTCTTTGCAGACGAGCCTACAGGAAATTTAGACGAAGAGACGGGCCTCATAGTTGAAAATTTACTTTTTGATTTAAATAAAGAAAAGCAGACTACATTGGTTATAGTGACCCATGATATGGAATTGGCTAATAAGACCGATCGAATCATAAAACTCAAAGGAGGTAAGATTGTAAGTGATCAATCTCTAAAATCAGACTCGATCGTATGAATTGGCCGATCATAATCAAAACAGCAATAAGAGATAGTAGAAAGGACAGATCAAAATTGTTGCTATTTATGTCCTCGATAGTACTAGGTGTAGCTGCCTTGGTGGCCATCAACTCATTCAATGATAACCTTATCAGAGATATAGAATTACAATCTAAATCTCTCTTAGGCGCTGATATGACTGTTGGTGGTAAAAAACCAATACCCGAATCACTTCTAGTTTCTCTGGATTCATTGTCTGCGGAGCAATCTACAGAAGTAGAATTGTTTTCTATGTCTTACCTGCCCTCTATTGCGCAAAGCCAATTTGTCCGGCTCAAAGGGTTGACAGGCGGTTTTCCTTATTATGGAAGTTTGCTTACGGAACCCTCTTCTGCAGGCGATACCTATCAAACAGGAAGATATGCATTAGTTGATGATGGAATGATGCTTCAATATGGACTCTCAGTCGGAGATTCTATCAAATTGGGTGAGATTACATTTCCAATTCATGGTCGTTTGATGAGTGCGTTTGGGAGTGTTGATATGGGGTCGTCTTTTGCACCTTCGGTATATATATCAGGAGCAGAAATACACGCGACAGAATTGATACAGCCAGGTAGTTTAGTGAACTATAAAAAATACTACAAAGTACATTCGGATATAGATCTAAATGCCTGGAAGAAAGTAAGGAAACAAAGATTTAGAAATGAATCAATGCAAGTGACAACTGTCGAAGATCAAAGAGAAAATCTTCAGGCTGCGTTTTCTAATCTAAATAATTTTCTTAACCTCGTAGCTTTGATTTCATTACTGTTAGCTTGTATTGGAGTCGCCAGCAGTGTATTGATCTATGTTAAGACCAAGGTTCAGAGTATTGCAATATTGCGTTGTCTAGGTATGCGTGGAGAAGAAGCCTTTATGGTTTATTTTTTGCAAATATTTGTGCTTGGTGTACTCAGCGTGATTACCGGAGTAGCCATTGGAAGTATTGTTCAGGTTATTTTGCCCATTGTTCTCAAAGGATTCTTGCCCTACGAAGTCAATATGACAATTTCCTCGAGCGCTATGATCAAAGGCTTTTTGATGGGAGTATTGATTACTACTTTATTTGCTTTAGGTCCATTATTGAGTGTCAGAAATATTACTCCATTAAAGACCTTAAGAATTAGTGATGATCCTGTAAAGGCCGATCCTTTGCGCTGGTTAATTTACTTATTAATCATCTTATCAATTACTGGATTTTTGTATTCATTGACAGGTTCGATTCTAGAGGCTGGTGTATTTACATTAGGTATATTAGTGGCATTTTTGGTTTTATTTGGAGTAGCAAAATTAGTGACTTGGGGTGTTAGAAGATTTCTTCCCCAACAAGCAAGTTTCGTGTTAAGGCAAGGATTATCTAATTTATATCGCCCTAATAATCAAACGCAAACTTTGGTAGTTTCAATAGGTTTAGGTACAGGCATACTGACTTTACTATTTATACTTCAAGGCTTGATCTTAGGTAATGTAGAAGGAATGGGCGTCGGTAATCAACCAAATATGATTGTCTTCGGCATCGAAGCGGATCAAAAAGAGGAAATAGAAACTATTACCAAATCTTTTGACATGCCAGTCATCCAGAATGTGCCGGTAGTGACGATGGAGCTTGCTGCATGGCAAGGAAGGACTAAGAAAGATTGGATGCAAGACAGTACTCGAACTGCTTCAAGATGGGCTGCGAATAGAGAAGCAAGGGTGAGCTATAGAGAAGTGATGTCACCCGATGATAAATTGTTAGATGGAGTATATACCGGTGTCCATGATGGCGGAGATTCGATACAGATTTCATTAAGTGAGAGATATGCAGATGGACTAGATGTTGAGATTGGTGATGAGTTGATATGGAATGTCCAAGGCGCTTTAATCAAGACTTATGTTGGAAGTATACGTAAAATTAATTTCAGGAAAATGGAATCTCGTTTTTTTATTCTATTTCCTACGGGTGTGTTAGAAGACGCTCCACAGTTTATGATATTAGTAACCAAGTCACCAGATAAGCAAGTTACTGCGGACTTTCGTAATGCGGTAGTCCAATCTATGCCTAGCGCATCGGTTATAGATCTTGGAAGTATATTAGTTACATTGAATGATATTGTTACAAAGGTGAGTTATGTAATTAAGTTTATGGCCGGATTCAGTATTTTGATCGGTCTTATCGTCTTGATCAGTTCGCTCTTCCTTTCTAAGTTTCAAAGGATTCGTGAAAGCGTATTGCTTAGAACATTGGGTGCTGTTGAAAAGAAAATTTATAGAATCAATGCGGTAGAATATGCAGCATTGGGTGGCTTGTCAGCGTTGACGGGAATCATGTTAGCAGTGGGAGGAAGTTATGTTTTAGCGAAGTTTGTTTTCGAGTTAGATTTTAATCTTAGTTGGTGGCCAATCTTAGGAATCTTTGTCTTCATTGTTGCCTTAACAGTGGTTATAGGATTATTGAATAGTAGAGACGTAGTCAAGAGAAGTCCATTGGAAATACTGCGTAACGTGTAATTCTTCGAATTGTATTTTTATATTAATTCTTTGAAATTAATTTAGAGGTTTGATTCTATATGGATTGTTAATTCGGACTTAGAAGTAACTTTTTATCTTATCAAGGTCACGTCTCCTGTCAATACGGATTTAGATAAATCTTCGTTCGATAATACTATATGGTATACATAGACTCCAACGGTTGCAAGCTGACCTTTGAACTTTCCATTCCAACTAGAGTGAATGTCACTTCCTTGAAAGACTAAGTTTCCCCATCGGTCATAAATATCAAATTTATCTAAAGAGCCCCTGAAATTTGGTGAAATGTAAAGCTGGAATTCATCATTTTGACCATCCGAATTAGGGCTAAATATATTTGGAATATGTACTTCGCAATCACCTTGTAGAATAGTGAAGTATTTTGTTGTGTTACATTGATTTTCATCTTGTATATATAATTCGTAATTGCCGAACGAAAGATTCGAAATGATCGAACCTTCAGGAATTACATTTGCATCATTTAGAGTGTAGATTAAGTTATCTATAGAGTTAAGTGAATTTATTTCAACAGAACCTATGTCTTCGTTACAGGAGGATGTACTTCTTACGATTATCTCTACTGAAATAGAATCGCTATCATTGATTTGTATAGTATCTCTAAAGTAACAACCCTCCATGCTTACTGCAGATATAACATACTCTCCGTGAGCTAAGTCTTGATATATCTGTTCGCTACTATATTCATTGTTGTTTATGGCTATTTCAAAATCACTGTTAGAGTGTAAGATTTCAATTTCCCCGTTATTCAGTCCACAAGTATTGTGAGTGATCGAAATGCTATCAATGACAAAAGGTAAAGTCTCTTCGATAGTAAGTTCAATCGAATCACTACAGTTGTTTTCATCTACTACGATCAGTTCATAGAACATAGGCTTGAGATTGTTAAATACAGTAGTGTTACCCTGATCTTCATTGTTCAATATACAGTTGAAATTATTTGAAGAAGTAGATATTTCAATGATACCATTATCTAATCCGCATGATGTATTAAACTTTACGAAATTTTCGATTTCTATAGTAACTATTGAATCTATTTCTACAAAAGATGTTGCAGTGCAACCATTGCTATCTTCTACTAGTATTTGATATGAACCGTTTTCTAAATTGATAAACTCTCCTGTTTGTTGTGAGACATTATTTATACTGTAGTCATATGGTTCTGATCCATTGATAACTTCAATTAATATACTTCCAAAACTATTTATGCAATCAATATCGATTTGATTAAGTATAATTATCTCTGGTGCTATACCACTACTTATTACAGTTTCATAAGTAATAATGCAATTCAACTCATCTCTTACAAAAACAGTAATATTGCCTGGGGTGATATTGTCGAAATTTGGAGATAATTGAAATGTAATATTGTCTATGGAATATTCTAAATTTCCAAGGCCACCACTGGCTTCGACTAAAATAGCTCCATTGTTTAAACCACAAGTAGCATTACTTACAATGATGTTGTCAATAATAGGCACATCGCCTTGATTTTCGATTATGATTATTATTGATTCCAAACATGAATTATTGTCTATAACGAATACTTCTAGGACACCTGAATTAAGTCCTGAAAAAACATTTGAATTTTGAAAATTAATGCCATCAATGGAATACATGAGTTGCGTGCCTGTAGCTATAATTTCAATAATTCCATCAGAAACTCCGCAACTAGGCTGTTGAATTATAACGTCTTGGATAGCAGGTGGAACATCAAGGGTAAGCACTACTTCCTCATCCGCTTCACAGCCTTCTTCATCGATAATGGTTACTCTATAGGTTCCTGCTAAAAGATCAAGGAAAGTATTAGAGTCTTGATATACATTACCATCTATAGAGTATTGAATAGACCCTGTACCGCCTTCAGCTATGACTACAATAGATCCCGTTCCATTATTGCAGAAAGGATCGACGACTATCACATCTATTATTATTGGCGTAGTGGTTCCTACTAGATTTATTTCTTCATCTATTGAACAACCGTTTTCATCTACAACCACTACGTTGTAAATACCGCTAGACAAATTGTTAAATTCATTTGATACTTGTTCTGAAGAACCATTAAGACTGTAGAACAAAGTCCCTAAACCGCCAGATGCTTCAATAAGGATTTGTCCATCATTTGAGTTGCAATCAGGGATGGATATAGTGATATCATCAATATATACTGGGTCAGATCCTAAAAATTCAAATTCACTGGCTCCCCCAGTAACTTGAAAAGGGAGTTGGCAAATGAAATTGAATGACCCGTTTTCAAAGTCAACTTCATAGATATCGGAATTGTTATTGGTCGCCACATAGGACGATATTTCGCTACAGCTAGTTGCGAAAGAGAAGATTCCCCATACCGAACCATCGACACTTTCATTGATAACAACTTGACTATTACCTGGGGAATCAAGATTAATCTCCACGATATCATCTCCACCAACGGCAACATATAGTTTACCATCATTGAATGTTAAATCACCAGTGGCTCCAAAGCCTACATCTCCAACATAGGTTTCTTGTTGAGAATTGAGATCATAGTACCATAGCTGCCCGTTTAATCCTGTAGCATAAACCTTAGAATCGGCACTGACGGTCAATGAATTGAATATCTGTCCTGAAAAGGAATGAATTATGTCAATACTACCATCGGTTTGATCTATAAGAAAGAGATTCCCGGTTCCGGTTATACCATACAGATCTCCGTCAGGAGCATATGCAATATCGTAGACTTGAATTTCTAAATTCGCAACTAATTGAAATGTGCAATTTGTCACATTGAAAGAATATAGCTGATTAAGGGTACTTAGTAGAACTTCCTGTGCTATCGCTACATGACAGCTTAGTGCTATAAAAATAAACAATAGACATTTTCTCATTTCTCATTTTTTACGGCTCCTATTCTCTTTCAAAACATTAATTCAAACTTGAAATTTTACAATTTTGTCAATTGTCATACATCATTTTCCATTGAAGAGTTGTCTTTCCAAGTTTCAGAACAAATTCGGTTTATTTTGAAACGAGTATCTACAATACAACATCACAATTGTTCCACACCAAATAACCAACAATCGCGAAAGGGAATAGAATAACATTCAAACTTACACTAAAGTATAATATTATATTGGCTATTCACAGATCTGGAAGCAAAATAATTGAATGTAGACGCGTGGATAACAAATGATAGATTTTGGGACCTCTAGAGTCGTGAGGGTTGATAGAGTCGATGATGCAAAATAGGGGAGTCTGATAATTGATTTGAACTATAACATCTCAAGAGTGTAACTTGTAGGCTTTTTTAGATTATGAAGGGTATTGTCTAGGTAATTGTTTAAATTGAGTTATTTAATTCAAATACTTAAATAGATTGGATGTCTTTATATCAATTAGTTCTATTCTTTTGTCTTTTTTCTTTGTGGTTGCAAGCTCAAGGAATTGATACATTAGATATTGAATCCCAAAAGATTGATATCGGAAAGGTCATCATCGAGGAGGAAGTCATTAAAGAATTTGCACCAGATTTTGAGATGATAATGGAAGACGGAAGTATCAAGATGCTAAGTGACTTTAGGGGGAGAGTGATTTATCTTAGTTTTTGGGCTAGTTGGTGTAAGCCATGTATCAATGGTTTTAATAAATATCGTCAATTGCGAAACGATATGGAAAGCGAAGGGGTGCTAATGTTAAATGTATCCATAAATAAAACTCCAGAAAAATGGAAAGCCGCTATAATAAAGCATAGACCAAATGGTATACACGCACGAGTAGAGCATGGCGATGTTAGAGATGCTTACCAAATGTATAATGTTCCCAGATATGAAATCATAGGTAAAAAAGGACAGTTTCTTTATTTGTCGGAAGAGTCAGGTCGAGATATCTTAGAATTGTTCCGAGAGTTTGTCAAAGATTAATTATCCGTAAGAAGTGATATTTTTTTGTGTAACCTTTTTGAAATCGTTCTAATTTACAGAGTATTGCTCTAAATTACTCTAATTGTACTTGACACACTATGGTAAGAACAAAGGTGGCTGTTAGTAAATATACTAACAGCCACGCTCTAAGTATTTGAAGTGAAAAATGTTTGCTTCGGCTTATTTCTTATCGACTTTTTTTGACGCAATTTTTAAAGGAGTCACCATCATAAACATCTTCACAATCTTCATCACAGTCAATCGGTACTTGGACGAGATGATAACCAGGATAAAGTATATTTTTATCATCTCGTATGTTTGATTTGTAGTTTTCCTCCCAACATTCACAATAACACTCTGAACAATTTGAAACTACTATTGTATGAATTAAAGTCTGACAACATTCACCGTTGCATACTTCAGTCGTAATTGTATAAATTCCTGCCTCGTTTAGGTCAAACGCTAAACAATTGTTAGGTGAATCTCTCTTGTAAGTCTCTTCAGGACCATATATAATCCAGCTTGTTGATGTACCCACGGGTAGACCATTTACACAAAATGTTCCATATCCATCCACTACACATATTTCTTCATCACCTGTCAATGTATAATCGAATTCTGTTGGGACTACAGCCCTCACACAATCGTAACGATCCCCAGCAAATAGATCTGCACAACTAGTAGTTTCCGAGCAAGGTATTTCTTCTCTTATTGGACTTCCATCATCATCTATACAATCACAATAACATGTCGAACAACAATCAGAGTTGACCAAAATGTTTGTATTAATAATTTCGCAACAGTCATCGATACAAAACTCAAACGAGGTTGCAAAATTCCCAACACTATTAAAATTGAATTCTATACAATTGTTATTTAGAACATTGCTTGGTAATTCACTTGTCACAGAGAAAGTTGCATTTGATGGTACGTTAGATAAGCAGATTATAGTTGTTTTACTTTCTCCTGAAAAGCAAAGGTCATTGTCGCCAATAATTTGGATATATGCAAATGGATCTGGATAAATAGTTTTGAGGGCTAATTTGTCAAAGAATGAAAATGAGCATATTGATTTATCGCAAACCATATCACCCCACCAATCATTAAAAACAGAATTTTCATCATCATCTTTATTTGCAGTACCGGCTACATGAATAGGAGCAAGGTTAATGTTTGGAGTAGTGTTAACTGGAGCAATTCCTTCCCATACAACTTTTCCAGTTGCTGGATCTACTTCATGAGGACCTGTAGTCACATAAGCTAAACATTGATCATCACCATGTATAAAACCAAGGTTGTGTCCAAACTCATGCATCATTACTCCCTGATACCAACACATATTTCCTTCACATTCAATATCGTAAGCTTCATTGATGAAGATATGCTCACCAATAGCATAGTCTTCTTCTGGCCATTCTCCTAAACCTATAAATGTTTCTTTCGGATAATAGTCACATGATATTTCGATATCAGCGGGTCGCGTATAAACTTGAGTCATTTTGATGGCCGCTCCCTGTACATTATTATAAGCTTCTATTGCACCTGCAGTGCCATCTATCCAATTATCATGACAGCTTGGCTCTATAAACACTGTGATCTCAACACAAGGCCGGTATAGAATTCCATCTATAACTGCTTGTCTTGTTTCAGTAGTTGTTGCAATGGATTCATTCTTTTGAAGCTCTATGTCTTCTGAGCAACTAAAGAATAGTAGCGAGATTAGAACTATGGATAATTTTTTTATTTGATTCATTATAAGGCGGTTTTGGTCTGTTAGTGTAAAAAGTATTTTTTTATGAAAATATTCAATAATTTTTGGTGCAGGTTTTAGATTTTTTAAGTTGATTAGCCATGGTTTAAATGGATTTAAAATCGCGATACAAGACAGAAAGTAAGTATTGTTGAATGTTGCAAGATCTGAAATCGGATGAAAAATAGCACCGTCCGTAATTTGTCTGTTGATCCAGGTCGAGATGTATCTTAGATATGTATTATGACAAGTTTTTCTAAAAACGAAAGACGAAAAATGTACTAGTAAGTATCAAGATTAGAAAAGATAGGGAAATAGTAATAAAAGCCTCGGATATCACTTAGGTAAGGATAGCCGAGACTCTTGTTTTAGCACCCTCGGCCTGGGGCAAATAACACCGCAATCATAGAAATGACTACAGCTGCTTTAAATATTTTCATAATAATGCTCATAATAAAAAAGTTTAAAGTGGTGAAAGAAAAGTAATCCTTAGTAATGTAATCAATTTGATTTAATTTAATGATTCATTTTTCCACTTATTCCAAAATATAATAGAGATTCCAATAATGATTATTGCGATGAACTGCGAATAGGAGAGTATATCAAAGACAAATCCTCGTTCTGCATCTCCTCTGAAATTTTCTATGATACTTCTTCCAACGGCATATAATATTAAATAGGTGAGTAGCAATTGACCTGAAAATCGTTTTCTTTTTTCTACGTAAAATAGAATTGATAGTATTATAAGATTATTGAGGATGTCAAATAGTTGTGTTGGATACAAAGGAGTATTTAATGGACTAGCTACAGACAAAGGATTGGTAAAACTAACACCTAGAAAGTTGTTGCATAATTTACCATAACAACAGCCATTTAGAAAACAACCCATTCGCCCAAATGCATGTAATATAACAGCGCTAAAAGAAAAGATATCTAGGCTTTCTCGAAAGTCAACTTTCCATTTTTTTAACCTGTAAACGACAACTGGAATTATAAACAATAATGCACCATAGAAAACAAAACCTTGCCCTGGATTTTCTATCATTTTAATGGGGTCCTGAATATATTTATTGGGACCCTGTAGGAAGTAAATGAATTTGGCTCCAACATAACCAGAAGCAATCATAATAGCTATCATATCACTAAAATGCTTTAATGAAATTCCGAATTCTCTAAAACGATTGTATGTAAAATAGAAGGACAATATTATTCCAATAATTATCATTGACCAATACGAATTCAAAGTAATTACCTGGGGTAGAAACCCTTGGAATGATTCATTAATTTCGATACTAAATATTTCAGGATACAAAAGAAGCGGTTTGAATGTTTTGAAAATTTATTTAATTCAAAGTCATTGTGAATTACCCTTTTTATAAATCGATTGAGGTAATTTCTTCTATGGAGATATTAAAATTACATTAAAACTCCATTTTTTGCTTTTATTGATGGAGGTAGATCGGTTTTACCTAGCATTTCGCTGAGATTTATTTCTATTGTTCGACAAAGGGCCATCATAGCTATATCATATATTAGTCCTTGAAATAGGTTCGCTGTATTTTCTCCTACGATGTCCATCATGACATTCTCGTTTATGGATTGTAATAGGCCAACTATATGACAAATACGGATATTGAGAAAATAGTTTTAAAATTTGATGTCTTGAAGTCTTCATAGCTAAAAAGGATCCAAAGAACTAGAAGGATCATGAATAACCCAGAAATTGTATATCCCGCCTACCACATGTTTACGAATACTTCATGAATATTTAAGGCGAAAATTTTGTAGGAAAATCAAGCGGAAAACTAAAGTATGGGGAATCGAGGAAATGATAAATTATTTTCATAGGGGACTGTTGTTCTAAACTCAGTTCCCAATTGCTTAATCTTTGCTATTTGTAAGTTTTTGTCAAACCATTTTTTTGAAAATAATATTATTGACCTTGGATATAAATTTAAAAATTATTGGTGTGATCACCTTTAGGTGATATAGAATATGTTCTCTGACGATGCTATCTCTGAACTATTAAAGCGAGGTGTTACCTAGAATAGAAAAATCTCATCGGAATATAAATTAATATTACAAAATTTGGGGTGATCGGAATTGGAAAATAACAGGCTGTAAATTATTTACAGCCTGTTATAATAATTCTTAGTTATCTAGATCTCCAATACTAACTTCTTCTGACATGAAGATAGGATCACATTCATCAAAGGAAGATAACCATTGATGATTTACCGTTGCAGGCTCGCCGCCTTTATTAATGATAGCTTCTCTCAGTGGAATTAAATCCCATGCAATTACTTTTTCATCTATATGACCGCAAGCAATTTTATAACTCAAATTCGTTTCACTAAACATACCGCCCCCTGAGATGGCTTGAAATCTAAAGTTATACGCTATTTCAGAAGCCCAATCTAAGCTTCTCATAAACGGAAATTGAACTCCAGGAACCGTTAGATCTGGGAAATTGTTGAAATCTTCACCAGCTGCATCACTTAAGAAAACATCAGGAATCATGAATGAAGGAGTAATTGATTCTATTCTAATAGCACAAGCACATCTTTTGCATAATGATCTTTCCTCTTTTTGGAACCATTGATCTGGAGCAGCACCGGATTGTCCTGGGCCTGTTCCAAGAGCGATTTCTCTAGGTGATTCATCTTCTGGACATTGAAGCAAGAAGTTGTATCTAGCAGGAACTGTGATACCTAATTCTTGGATTGATATGTTCCAAGCTACATCATGACCCATGTTGACTGGAAAAACAGTTCCTGGAACTGGATCAAATATAGGACCTACATTAGCTGATGGATCCCATAATGGTGTTCCTACGCCTTCAGCATTACTGAAATATAGATTAAATTCATTTGCAAATGGTGATGCTCCAAATTCTGCACTTACAAAAGTTAATTCGCATTCACAATTTCTATCTCTTTTCTTTTCTCCCGTCTTTCTTCTTTGTTCAAGAGAATCTTCGGAATCAATAGATTGGAATTCATCCTTTTGACAAGAAGTCATAAAGAGTAATGTAAACATTAGGGTACTGAAAATAATTGATTTCATAATTTTAATAGGTTAAAGGTTTATTAATGAATTATTTAGAAAAGAACCACTTCTGGATTCAATTTTTTTTGTGTTGACGTTGTATTATTTTGAATTGCACTTAAGTGAAATTCAACAATTTTGATAGCAGAGTGCTAGACAAAAATGTAAAGACTTAAGACCAGGATTTATTACCGTATTTACCAAAAGTATAATAGCTGGGTACAAGTGCGTTTACATCATTGATTAAAGAATCAACTTGCGAACTGAGTGTAAGTTTACTCAGGGCGTTGCCCTAAGTAAAATGTATCGTATTAAGTATGTATGGTATGTATGGTATGTATTATCGCTACGCCGTTAAGTTATGTATTAAAGAACATTTTTTGGTAAAGTACTTTATTTACAGATTACATATAATGCGGGGATAGCTAATCACTATAGTAGAAATCAAAAATACTATAAAAACATTAAAATTCAAGTTTGTTTTATTTTCAGAAAAGTTATTTGGATCAAGATAGAAGTCTGATTTAAACTTATCGTCTTTTAAATACTTCATTCTTAATGTGGTACACAATGATATATATGTTATCTGATAAAATTCAAATCTGCTATATTTTTATTTTGTTTATATGAAAGATATTAAAGAAATTGAGTTGTACGTGTAAGGTTTGTTCTGTTGCTTTACAATGAAATATGCAGTTGTCACGGAACTCCTTTCTTATAAGTAGGCAGCTATAAAATATAGTAACGCTCTAATTAATAAGTTCTTCTGTTTCAATTATTTGATGAGGACCCAAGATATTTTTAATTGATTGCCACGATATTATTTAAGCAAGTATCTATTCGAAATGCATTTTCATTCCTTCATGAGTAGATTTGAATCCAAGGTCTTCGTAAAATTTAATAGCCTGAGGCCTTTGTTTATCTGTTGTCAATTGTAGTAAATGTGCATTGCGTTCTTTAGCTCTATTGATGGCCCAAGTAAACATCGTCTTTCCGATTCCTAATCCTCTGTGATCTTTTCTGATTCTTACGGCTTCTATTTGCGCCCTTATTCCACCACGATAAGTTAGGTATTGAATAAATGATAGTTGTAATGTTCCTATGATTTCTGTGATGTCATTTTCGACAACTATTAGTTCTTGATTTGCATCAGAGTTGATTCTCTCAAAGGCCTCTAAATATTCTTTGGGTAATGGAGATTGAAAGTTTTCTCTTTTACTCCCAAGGTCATCATCAGCAATCATATGCACTATAGATGAAATATCGCCTTGGTTTGCTTTTCTAAATTTCATCATTAATTTTCGTTTTTCGGATGGTCACTATGGTCAATGTTTACATTGTCAAATTTTATGCTTCACAGTACCATTTATATTGGATGAGTAGCAAAGTGTAATCAATGTTGAGTTAGACGAAATGGGATACTTGTCGATGCTTACATATGGTTATTACACTATCTAAATCTAATATATCATTTCAATTTTGGAATCACGCAAAGAATAATATTATCTTTTTATGTAATATGATTTCTTGATGTAAATTAAGTAAGTTACATTTATAAGTATATGAGTACAACAATCAAAGGCCAATTAGTGGATTTAGAAAGTAGAAGCATTTATCCTGCTTCTGTTACATTTATGGATGGAGTAATTCACTCTATCGATCGGATTGATGATGCACCAGAGCATTATATCATGCCTGGCTTCGTAGATGCGCATATTCATATAGAGAGTTCTATGTTGATTCCTTCCCAGTTTGCACGATTGGCAGTTCTACATGGTACAGTCGCTACGGTATCTGATCCTCATGAGATCGCTAATGTATTAGGGATGCCAGGAGTCGATTTTATGATAGAGGATGCTGCTCAAGTTCCTCTCAAGTTTTTCTTTGGAGCGCCATCATGCGTACCACCAACATCATTTGAGACGAGTGGTGCTGTTATTGATGCTCATGATATAAAGATTTTATTAGCCAAAGATGAGATCAAGTATCTTGCTGAGATGATGAATTATCCTGGAGTTCTATACAAGGATGAGGGAGTCATGCAAAAAATACAACACGCCCAAGATGCTGGCAAACCTATAGATGGTCATGCGCCCGGATTGATGGGTGAGCAAGCACAACTATATATCGATGCAGGGATATCTACCGATCACGAATGTTATACTTATGAGGAAGCTAAATATAAGCTAGATCACAGCATGAAGATCCTGATCAGAGAAGGAAGTGCTGCCAAAAATTACGAAGCTTTAGCGCCATTATTTAATTATAAGCCTGACAAGCTGATGTTTTGTTCTGATGATAAGCATCCTGATGATCTGATAGAGGGTCATATCAATTTGTTAGTACGAAGAGCTATCGCAGAGGGGTATAATCTCTACGACGTATTAAGCGCTGCTTGTGTACATCCTATAGATCATTATGGTCTAGAGGTAGGAAGATTGCATGTCGGCGATCCAGCAGATTTTATTATTGTCACCGATCTTAAAGAGTTCGATGTAATCGCTACTTATATAGATGGTCATCAAGTATCGGATCGATCGAATTGCTTATTTCCTAAAATCACTGCAGAGCCGATCAATCAATTTAATTGTAAAGCGAAAAAAGCCAACGATTTTGAGATTCATACTTCTTCAACTAGAGCAAGAGTAATACATGCAATAGACGGTGAGATTATTACCAAAGAACTGCTAGCAGATGTAACCACCGAAGATGGTAGAATAGTAGCAGATACAAAGCAAGATATCCTAATTGTTACGGTGGTTAACAGATATCAAGATGCTTCTCCAGCGACTGCATTGATTCATGGATTTGGATTGTCTCATGGCGCTATTGCAAGTTGCGTAGGGCATGATACACATAACATCATTGCCGTAGGTTGTGATACCGAAAGCATTGCAAAAGCAGTCAATCTTATCATAGCAAAAAATGGTGGTATTTCTGCTGTAGGTAATGATCGTGAGATGGTTTTACCGCTTCCATTCGCAGGTATTATGAGTGGTGAAGATGGCGCATTAGTAGGTAAGCAATATGCAGAATTGGATCAGTTTACCAAGGATGTATTAGGCAGTAAGTTAGGAGCACCATATATGACATTGTCGTTTATGGCTCTGCTTGTGATTCCTGATCTCAAGCTGAGTGATAAGGGGTTATTTAGTGGAAAAGAATTTGGTTTCATTGATGGATTTATTTCATAAAAGTAAATACCGATTCTTTACGATGATTTCGCTGAAGGTCTCCTGACCTCGCAGCGTAATTGTGTTCGATACGATAATTTTATGGGCCCTCTGATTTCTAAGCGTATCGAAAATTCGTTTTTAGAATGATAATTTCGCTGGAGGTCTTTAGACTTCTCACTTAATAATTTCTTTTTAAAAAGTTATGGATTTTTTGTCAGTAATGTTGCAAAGTGTTGTAGAACAATAGATTAACATATCATTGCTTAAGACTTTCGCGATTTTTCATTATCTTGTATAAGTCGAAGAAAAGCTCTAAATGAAAACCATTTTTCCTACGTATTCAAAAATGATTTTTCTAATCATATTTACGTTAGTCGCTGTCATGGTGTCGGCGCAAGAGGTATGTGATAATGGAATCGATGATGACGGAGACGGATTAGTAGATATCAATGATGAAGACTGTTTTTGTAATCAGTTAATGGAGGGTACTGTCACAGCAGATTTCGAAGATAATAGTTGTTGCCCATCTGGACCTTCTGGTGGTATATTTGGTAATGGATTTGGCTGCCTTATAGATGGTTGGATATCAGCCAATGGTGGTTCTCCTGATTATTTTGATACTTGTGACTTTGTAGGTAGTTCAATGTTTCCTGCTGTTCCCTTGCCCATACCTTCTGGTCAAGCGGCTATTGGTGTTTCATCTACATCGTTTTCACAAGAGCCTGCCGGAGTATGCTTAGATGAACCGATGGTTACTGGTGAGAGTTATGATCTTAGTTTCTATGTAGGGTTCAATGATTTGGATTTCCTAAATGTAGTGTCTTCGTTGAATATTAATATTATAATTTATGGTACTCCGACCTGTAGTGATCTTCCTGCTCCAGGCTTTAGTTGTCTAGAGACTTTGGGCCAATGGGAGGTACTGGCTTCGATACCTGTTTCCGGTGTTATGGATTCTAGTTGGCTATTCGTATCTACTACTTTTATATCTAATGTAGATGCATCAGCTATTGCTTTTGGCACTGATTGTACTTCACAGACTGAATATCATTTCTTAGACAATATTATTCTCGAAGGTCTATTTGGAGTAGTAGAGGCTCCAGATGAAATAGTGATAACTGGTGATTGTATTACTGGAGTCCAATTGGAAGTACCCTTAGACGGTGGTAATACCTACCAATGGTATCTTGAGGGTATTGCTATAGCGGGAGCTACTTCTAATATATATGTAGTGCCCAATGCTAGCGATGCAGGTATGTATCAAGTGGTTACTGATAATGGTACTACTTGTATCACCAGCCTTCCAATAGATGTTACGATCGATGCAGATGTCATAGATCTGATGGCTACTGTTACCGATGTTCTTTGCTTGGGCAGCGAAAATGGTAATATCGATCTAGTAATAGATAGCCCAAATATGCCTTATGATATAACATGGAGTAATAGTGAAGTCACAGAGGATATCACTAGTCTCGCCGTGGGTATGTATACTGTTACCGTTACGGACTCTAATGGTTGTTTTGCGGAAGAAACTTATACGGTCGATGATCAACCCAATGTCAATGCAAATGTATCTGGTAACTGTAATAATGGAGTAGAAGTATCGATTGGAGGTTTTGATCCTAATGATACTTATCAGTGGTATTACAATGGGACTTTGGTGTCAGGTGCTACGACCAATCCATACCTTGTTCCTACAGATGCTCAGGGAGAATACTATGTAATCATTACGAATGGTAATACTTGTCAATCTTCCAATCCTATCGATGTGTTTTTTGATACGTCAGTATTAGATATCATGGGTGTAGTCAATAATGTACTATGCTTTGGAGAAGAAACTGGATCGATTGATATCGAGATAATAAATGATAATGCACCTTACCAATATCTATGGAGTAATAGTGGGACTGGCCAAAATCTTAGCAATATTGGAATAGGAATTTATACGGTAACCGTAACGGATAGTTATGGATGTACTGGTTCTGAATCTTTCAATATCGAGCAACCTAACGATCTGTTGGCCTCGGCTCAAGTCACTCAGCCCACAGGAAGCCAAGTATCTCAAGTGACTATAATAACTGACGGCGGAGTAACACCATATAACTATGCTTGGAGTAATGGATTAGACACCGTTAGTGCGACAGATTTGCCGTCAGGCTCGTACTCTGTAATCGTTACAGATGTTAATGGATGCCAAGACATTGTAACCTTTACGATAGAAGGTGATTTTGCAGTTACAGAGACGATCTCTCCAGCGGGTTGCTTTGGAGAATGTAACGGTAGCATCTTGTTAGAAGTAACTGGACCACCAATAAATTATACTGTAGCGTGGAGTGATACTCAGTATATTGGATTTGATTTGTCTGGACTGTGTGCAGGTAATTATCCATATACCGTTACTGATGAAGACGGTACTTTATTTCAGGGAGTTGCTATAGTTTCTAGTTTTGATTCGATTGCAATAGAGGCTTTCTATATAGATACATTATGTACGTCTTCGGATAGTATACTAATCTCTACAGAAGTAACTGGTGGTACCGTTCCTTATACATATCAATGGTCTACTACATCTACTAATGATACACTATTCGATGCAACGCTCGGTATGTATTCGCTTACGGTTACAGATGCCAATTTTTGTAGCGATTCTATCAAATTAGAAATAGCTTTGATTCCAGCCCCTATTATAAGCAGTACAGTAATCTTGTCAGGGTGCGATAGTGGAGACACTGGATCGATTGATCTTATTGTGACTAATGCGGTAGAGCCAATCAGCTATCTATGGAGTAATGGAATGATGGTCGAAGATATAAATGGATTAACCATTGGTGATTATAATGTGATCATTACAGATGGAAATGGCTGCCAATATCTAGATACTATTTCCATCGGTGCCAATACTGGATTTGTGATTACCGAAACGATAACAGATGTCAACTGTATCAATGATAATGATGGAATGATTGCATTAGATATTCAAGATGGAATGGAACCCTATATGATCAATTGGTCGCATGGACCTATCACTTCTTCGATAGATAATCTAGAGCCTGGAGAATATACAGTAATCGTTTCTGACGGTTCGGGTTGCTCTGGATCATATACTTATACGGTAGATTTATTGACTAGTATGAATGTCAATGGCGATGTAGAAGATAAGCTATGTACGGATCAGATAGGAGGAACTATAGAACTTACTATCGATGCCAATGGAAACGATTATAGCGTCTTATGGAATGATGGGTCAGAAGATGAATTGAGAGAAAATTTGGAATCAGGAAATTATGATTTGGAAGTGATTGATGAATTTGGCTGTGTATATAATTATAGTTATCAAGTAAATGATTTGGCCCAATCTATAGAAATCGAATCGGTAATAGTCAGAGATACTTGCGGAACCATTGGAGTAGGGAGCATTGAAATCAATCCAATTAGCGGGGCTTTACCATTTGCTTATTTATGGGAAGATAATTCTATAAATGCATCAATAGAAAATCTAGTAGGTGGACTCTATCAAGTCACTATTGTAGACAATAATGGATGCCAACTGATAGAAGAATTTGAAGTGATCAGTGATGACGGTTTAGATGTTTCTCTTATTCCGACTATGCCTATTTATTGCTTTGGAGAATCTACAGGTGTCACGACTATTGTAGCAGAAAATGGGGTAGAGCCGTATACTTACTGGTGGAGTACAGGAGCAACTACAGCTTCCCTTGAAGGGATTTCTTCAGGGATAACTTATTTCTTTAATGTCACCGATGCCATCGGCTGTCAACATAATGGAAGTACTATGTTTTTCGATTTGTTCGATTCGTTGGTCTTGACTCAATATTTAGAAGCGCCACTTTGTGCTGGAGACTTGGGGACGATTGCTATCATACACGAAGGAGGAGCCGCGCCATACGAATATCTTTGGTCGACTGGAGATATAACCGATACTATACAAGTAATCAATGGAACATATTCTGTAACCGTCACAGATAAGTTTGGTTGCTCGGCGAGCACGATCGTGACCATTGACGAATCTGTAGATCCAATTGTGATAGCAGAGGTCAACTCTGTAAATCCTACTTCAGATAATAACAATGGGAGTATCGAAATTGCAATATCTGGAGGTACCGAACCTTATAGTATACTTTGGTCTAATCAAGAAATAATTCCGATTGTAGACGAATTGAGTGATGGCGAGTATTGGGTTACAGTGACTGACAATAATGGATGCTCAGATTCTTTGAGTTTTACTTTGGAGATTAATGATTCCCTTGCGGTGTTTTATACCATTTCTAACAATGATTGTTTTGGAGATTGTCTAGGTTCTATTGTGGCCAATGTATCTGGTGGATTAGAACCCTATACATTCTTATGGTCTGATGGTAGTGATATAGATTCTATTACTGGACTTTGTAATGGTGAGTATCAATTAGAAATATCGGATGCCAATGGAAATACTATTCAGTCAGAAATGATTCCCATATCTAGCCCAGATGATATTATCGTAGATGGAATAATTTATAATATCTCATGTCTAAATGCTCAAGATGGATCTATCACTTTAGAGGTCTTAGGTGGTACTTCACCTTTTGAGTACTCTTGGGATAATAGCGCACAGGGAGATTCGATCAGTGAACTCAATAGCGGTAGCTATGAAGTAGTAGCGATGGATAATAATGGTTGTATAGAATCGGCTTCGTTTACCATTGATGATGTTCCTATTATATCAGTGCAGTCAGCATTGCAGCCTATCGATTGTGATGATAATTACACTATCGGAATACTCGGCGATAACCCATACGATTATCCATATTTACTCAATGATGAATTGATTTCGTTGGATGCCAATAATCAAATTACAGGGTTGCTGCCTGGAGATTATTCTCTTTCTTATATCATTAATGAAAACTGTGAAGTAGCAATAAGTGATTTTGTATTGGAGCCAATAGAAGATTATGAATTGTCTGTATCTGTAGAGGAAGTTGAATTTGAATTGGGAGACGAAGTGATTATAACTATGGCTATTTTTTCTGATATGGAGCTATCTGATTATACAGTTGATTGGAATACTTCTTACACATATGATTGCGGATCTTTTACCTCTATTGGAGTATGTAACACTATCGTGCTTGTAGCAGAATATGAAGAGGATATAGTCGTAACTTTCATAGATCAATATGGTTGTGAGACAGAGTATGTGATAAGATTAAGAATGAAAAATATCATACCAGAAGTAGTAATTTCAGAAGTGTTTATACCCAATATCATAAGCCCTAATGGAGATGGAAATAATGATAATTTTTTGATCACCTCAAACGACGATCAAGCAATTTTACAATCAATGAATGTTTTTGATAGATGGGGTAATCTGTTGTTTTCACAACAAGAAGTATTATTGAATCAAGCTCAATCATGGGATGGTAATTACAATGGATCGGAAATCAATCCAGGAGTATATATCTACTTACTCGAAGTAATCATTGACGGCCAACTAGAAAGGCGTTTTGGTGATTTGACGATAGTTAGATAATCACATTCATATAAACTAATATAATTTCAATGCTATAATTTCGCTGAAGGTTCCAGACCTCTCAGCGTATCAATATCCCCTTCGACACTTTCATCTGAGGACAAGAGCCCTTAGATGAAAGCCATCGTACCCACCAATCAAAGAACAACAAAAAAAGACCCACTCATCAGATAAGCAGGTCTCGTATTTTTATTATTCAAGTAACCCTAATTTAGTTTTTTATTTTGCTTTCCTAAAAGTAATGGGGAGTGCAGCTCTTGTCTTGTCCCATCCGATAACCATGTCGGCTTTGTTATCTCCTTTATCTTCAAATATGATAGTAAGATTTTCTAGAGCTTCTTCTTCAGTAAACGTTTTGATGTTAGTACGCCCTACATCTTTGGTTTCGTCTCTATTCGCATTTCCCCACGCTGGTAGATCTGTTGAAAATATCATATCCCAGCTTCCTTCCATAAGTTCTGCATAGACAGCATACCTTCCTCTTTTGAGTTCTAAGTCACCTACCGTTGCATCGCTCATCAATACAAGTTCTGTAGATTGATTAGCACCTACTCTCCAGATGTCACCTACTTTAAGTAACTCGCCGAATATAACTCTATCTTTTTTATAAGGACGGCTGTAGATTACTTTGGCCATTGGCTTGATATCTTTCTCCGCACCTTCTAGGTAGTTAGTATGTGCAGCTTTGCTTGGGTATGTAGCCATATCCATAGGACTCTTATCAGCACCTTCAAACATGATTGGGTTAAAAGCTATAGGAAGTTCTACTCTTGTACGATCCCATTGGATCGTCAAGTGTGCAGTCTGAGCATCGATTTCTCTAAATGACATAGATAACATCTCTACAGGTTGATCTGATCGAGTCGAAGGCACAGTCATACGAGCCACAGTCTTAGACGCATCTCTATTTGCAGCTCCCCAGATTCCTGTTTGGCTAGATAATGAGATTGTCCAATCATTCTCATTAGGTGTAGCGAACATCGTATACGTTCCCCTTTTTACTGTTATACCTCCGATATCTACCGCTTGGTAAAATGTGATTTCGTTAGCTTCATTCGCTCCCATTCTCCATTCTTTACCATATGGCACTAGAGCTCCAAAAATATCTCTATCCTTAACTAATGGTCGCGAGTAAAGAACTTTGATCTTAGGAGTCATCGTACGGTCGTCGCCTTTAAGATAATTTCTCCATGCAGCACTTGAAGGATAGAATTCTGCATCCATATTACTTGGATCTACTTTAGGCCATTTTGATTTGTCTTGTGCAGATAAGCTAATTGCGAATACTGCTACTAAAAGTATTGATAGATATTTTTTCATATATTTAATTAAGTTTAATTTTAAAAGCCACAAGATAGTTGATTGCCTGATATTAGAACACGATTAACTTAGGATTGCAATTATATATAGCGGTAAGGTCATACAAAAGATAAAAATCATGTTTAAGATTATAGGAATGTTATTCATAAACGTATTTCTAATTTTTAATGCTTTGGGGTATGCACCTATAGTCGTTAGCGATATCCAATTTGTAATAGATGAAGATTGTCTCTTTGTAGGATATGAATTGACCTTAGAGGATGATTATGCCACTTATCAATGGGAAGATGCCATTAACCCTAATGCTGAATTGGGAATAGCAAGTAGTATTATGATTAATTACTCATCTACTTATTGTGTGACTACTACAGATGATTTGGGAGTGAGTTGTACAGCTTGTGTTGATATTGAACTGCTGGAAGAAGACCCTTTTGGAATTATAGGGATTAGCGGCTCTGTTTGTAATGTTAATAATGGTGTTGGAGCTACGTTTATAGATTTGAACGAATTGATTTCTGGAGGATCAGCTAATGGAACCTGGAGTGATATTGGCTTTTCAGGAGTAGACCTTAGCGATCCGACCAATGTTGATTTTGAAGGATTTCCCATTGGAGCACAATATCAATTTATATACACAGAAGTAGGGGCTTGTTTTGATCAATCTGCCGAGATATTTATTACTGTAGTTGACTGCGAATGTCCTGTCCCAACTCTTGCAGCAATAGGACCTTTTTGCAATTCAGGTGCATTTGATCTTTCCGCTGCGGTAGCCCCTGGCTTGAATGGTAACTGGTCGTCAAATGAATTAAGTATCCAAGACAATATAATATATCTAGATGGATTAGAAGCAGGCGTTTATATTTGTACTTTTTCCATCAGTGATGATATAGGTGGTTGTCCTACTGACTTTGAAACAACAATAGAAATTATAGGATGCTTCCAAGTAGATGAAGTCTTGTCAGTAGATGTGAGTATAGATCAATTGATGTTTTCATGGACAGACGAATTAGAAGCACTAGATTTAGAAATAGTTATACTTCAAGGTCCTATCGGTGTCAGAGATGGAAATACATATATCATGAGTAATATGTCTCCAGGAGAAGAAGGAGGAATCGAAATATTTATCAATACTGAAGGATATCAATATGATAATGATCTTTTGATATACGGACAGACTTTAACAACATCGATAGATGATAATTATCTAAATGAAATGAGTATCAATTTGTACCCCAATCCGGTAACCGAAGTATTACAATTAGATATTTTCCAAAGTGATTCATCGATAAAATCTGTTGAAATTTTAACTTCAGATGGAGTTTTGTTAAAAAATGATTTTAAAGTATTAGATGATGCAATTAATGTTTCTGATCTTAACACTGGATTTTATATGCTAAGTATTGAATTGAATGGAAATATAGTTCAATTACCATTCATTAAAATTTAGTCATCAAAACACATTTCTAGTTTGATGGTGCTTCTACGGAACGATTCTAATAAGCTTGCCACTGAAATATCAAGAACATTACGCTTATTAACAATAAATAAATATTTTAAGCTTACCCATCCTAGCGCGATTAGGAGTTTTAAAATTCTTTATCTTCTGGGAGTCGGTAAATACAAAAGCCCTCACGTTATAAGCATAAGGGCTTTCATTATTCTATTTTTCAAGCTGAAATTAATTACTTAATCACCTGTATTTTCTTTGGTATAGATTGACCATCTTGAGTACTCAGGTAGTAATAGTAATTGCCTGAAGTAAGATTGTCAAGAGAAAATTCGTATTGAGTATCTCCTTGGATTACTTTTCCTTGATGTACCGTCTTACCATTGATGTCAACTACAAATATATCTGCATTTGTTTCCAATGATGTGAAAGGAATAGTAGTCATTTCATGAGCTGGATTAGGGAAGTTTTGACCTAGTGCCTGCTTGATTTTTTTATCATACTCTGCACTTGATAACAATCCATAGAACCAATCATGAGAAGTCGAGATAATTGCAAGTCTTACTTCTTCGTCTGCAATCATACCCATGTCTACTCCTAAGAAAACAACTTTATGCCCATTCTCTTCTACTCTGATGGCACCTGACTTATTTACATTATTACCATAGTAATATATAGAAACTGCAGGGTCTATAGGATTGATCTGATCCGGATAGATATTACCACCATGAACATCTACGATTATACTTGAATTAATGTCAGTAAATACATCTTCATCATTAAATGTGAGAAAGTTATCTGCTCCTGATCCATCTCCGATATAGTTACCACTTAGGTAGTCAGTGTAGAATGCCTTAGTTGCCGTAGTTCCATTTCCGGCAGCATCCCAAGTATCCCAACCAACATCTTGTCCATTGATAAATAGATTACCTCCATTATCTAAAAAATCAGAAAGTAATGCAACTTCATCATCCATAAGTCCAGGGAAAGTCCATGACACATTATCATAGATATTATTGACTGTAGTTAAAAATCCATTATCCCAAGCGTCTCTAAGTGAAGTAAGTGGAAGTACACCAAGGTTTGTATTGTTAGCCGCACGTAAGCCATCTACATACATTCCATTAAATTGTGTGGCTACACCTCCGTGATCCACAACTAAATCTGTAATGTTAGAGATCACAGAATAGTTAACTGTTGCAGGTTCATCTTCAGGAAATTCAGTAGATTCTATTGTTACAGTATAGTTTGCTATTGCTCCAGAAGCTCCTGGGTTGACATCGAGCGTGAAATCTATTTCAGTAGCATTTACTAATAATTCTATTCCTTCTTCTAGTGTGATAACCGTACCATTGAATGATAGGTTATGAGACCAATCATCTGGCGCATCTGTAGAAACAGAAACTAATAGCGTTTCTGTATTGTCTTTGGACGCATACTTAAGATCAAAAGTATGAGGGCCGTCTCCACCAGAAGTCGTATTTTCTGATCCATTCACCACTTGCCAATTTGGATCTATTGATGATCCACTATTTATTATAGTTCCTGAAGGCTCTTCTTGAAGCCATGCAATGATGTACAACTCCTCTTCTTCGTATGCCGCATTAGCGGTAAAAGCAAAGTCTAAAGTCTGACTGGTACCTGCACCAGTTGAGGTATAAGATAGTCCTTCGTCTGCAGTCAACATCTCACGAAATACATTCGGAAATTCTCTTTCGCCATTACTTCCTGGGGCACTAGTGTATTCTATTGTTTTTTCTACGAGTGCAACTCTTAGTCTTAGATCACTTCCAGTAAGTTCTCCTGACTCATTGATATTGACATCAACTGTGAAATTACCTTCGCCATCATTGAGTTGCACGACATCCAATTCTACTGGTGCAGAATCGCTAGATAGACTATTAATGAGCGCAGTGGATACTGATCCTGGTTGACCGTTCCATAGTTTACCTACATGTATAGAAGGTACACCATCTACACCATAGTAATCAACTCTAGCTTGCACAGGTGCTGGATTGATTGCATTCATCGGATCCGTTCCTGGCCAAGATGTATGATATGATAAGTGATGCACATTACTTAAATTTTGTGCTTTCACTGCTTCAAAATCTGGATTTTGATCGGCGCACGGCCCACAGCTAGCTTGCGTAAAATGCTCAAACAAGACAAATTTCTTAGATTGCGCATCAAGAGTAGCAGTAATGGTTAGTACGGCTACAAATAGAAGTAAAATTCTTTTCATTAGGTTCTGATTAGGTTATTGATTCGAATACGGTTAAGGTCAGTAAGATAGGAATAAGTATGAAAACTAAAAGCTGCTTTTTTGAAGTAAAACAAAGACTTTGAGTTAAAGGCTGACGATTTGTCATTCACATGAAGCATTTTTCATCTCGATTCTGTAGTGTTTGTCAGTTGGAGTCTTACATCTTGTCAGTTTTTTCCCATGGCACATATATTGAATAATAAATTGTGTGCAGCTATGGTAGCTGTACTATAATTTGATTTTACCAAAACAATAAACAAACATATAATATGGGAAAAATAATCGGAATAGACTTAGGAACTACCAACTCTTGCGTAGCAGTAATGGAGGGTAATGAGCCTGTTGTGATCCCTAACGAAGAGGGTAGAAGAACGACTCCATCAGTAGTTGCATTCTTAGATAATGGAGAACGTAAGGTAGGAGATCCTGCAAAGCGTCAGGCTATTACTAACCCAACGCGTACAATTTCTAGTATTAAGAGATTTATGGGTAACAGATTCTCAGAAGTGAGTAATGAAGTGGGACGTGTACCTTACAAAGCAGTAAAAGGAGACAACGATACAGTAAAGATCGATATCGATGGTAGAATGTATACTCCACAGGAGATTTCTGCTATGGTACTCCAAAAAATGAAAAAGACCGCTGAGGACTTCTTAGGTACTGAAGTAACTGAGGCAGTAGTTACTGTTCCAGCATACTTTAATGATAGTCAGCGTCAAGCGACTAAAGAAGCAGGAGAGATCGCAGGTTTAAAGATTAGCCGTATCGTAAATGAGCCTACAGCAGCAGCTCTAGCATACGGATTAGATAAGAAAGGTTTAGATCAGACGATCGCAGTATTTGATCTTGGTGGAGGTACATTTGATATTTCTATCCTAGAATTAGGAGACGGTGTATTCGAAGTAAAATCTACTAATGGTGATACACACTTAGGTGGTGATGATTTTGATCAAGTACTCATTGACTTTTTAGCAGAAACTTTCCAATCTCAAGAGAATATGGATCTGCGTAAAGATCCTATGGCTCTACAGAGACTTAAGGATGCAGCGGAGAAAGCGAAAATAGAATTGTCTACATCTACAGAGACTGAGGTAAATTTACCTTATGTAACTGCAGTAGATGGTGTACCTAAGCACCTTGTTGTTAAGATTTCTAGAGCTAAATTTGAATCTTTAGCATCTGAACTAGTAGAGAGATCATTAAAGCCATGTGCGGAAGCATTAAAAGATGCAGGTCTCGAAAAATCAGAAATAGATGAAGTAATATTGGTAGGAGGATCTACTCGTATTCCTAAGATTCAAGAAGTTGTAGAGAAGTTCTTTGGTAAGAAAGCTAACAAGTCAGTAAATCCTGATGAAGTAGTAGCTCTAGGAGCGGCGATCCAAGGTGGTGTATTAAGTGGAGATGTACAAGATGTACTTCTATTAGATGTAACGCCTTTATCTCTAGGTATCGAAGTAATGGGTGGTGTATATGATGTAGTAATCGAAGCCAACTCAACTATACCTACCAATAAGCAGAAGACGTATTCTACGGCAGCAGACAATCAACCAAGTGTAGAGATACATGTATTACAGGGTGAGCGTCCAATGGCAAAAGATAACAGACCTATTGGTAAGTTTGTATTGAGTGATATTCCTCCAGCACCAAGAGGAACTCCACAGATCGAAGTAACATTCGATATCGATGCCAATGGTATCTTAAGTGTATCTGCCAAAGATAAGGGTACTAACAAGGAGCAATCTATACGCATCGAAGCATCTACTGGTCTATCTGAAGAGGAGATCGCAAGAATGAGAGCCGAAGCAGAAGCTAATGCAGATTCTGATAAAGCTGCTAAAGAAAGAGTAGAGAAGCTAAATGCAGCAGATTCACTTGTATTCCAAACGGAGAAGCAGATCAAGGAGTATGGTGAAAAGATCCCAGCGGAGAAGAAAGAAGCAATCGAAAAAGCAGTAGTAGATCTTAAAGAAGCGCATAAAGCCGAAGATATGGCTGGAATAGAAGCTCATATGGAGACACTAAATACAGCTTGGCAAGCAGCAAGTCAAGATATCTACGCAGCTAGCCAAGAGGCTGGAGGTGCAGAAGGAGCTGGAGCAGATGCTGGAGCAGGAGCAAATGCAGGCGGAAGCGATGACGAAGATGTACAAGATGTAGAATTCGAAGAAGTAGACGAGAAAGGGTAGTAATACCAATTTACGTTCGTAGAACGTAAAGGGTGTAATACCAATTTACGTTTGTAGAACGTAAATTGTAAATTATAATATCTAACTTCTCTTAGAGACTAGCGAAAGCCGAATCCGTATGGGTTCGGCTTTTTTTATTTATGTTTGTATAAACTGGAATGTATAACTAAATTTTTATATCACTTTTATTTTTTTTGCGTGTAATAGTGACGTAATGAATTCAGATATCCTACTTGAGGAACAAGTAGAAGAGTATAATAGGTTACTTAAAGAGATTAGAAAGAATGATGTAACTATTATTTAGTGAGACAAGAGAAATTCTAATTAGTTTGTAAATTTTGGTATTAGAAATGCAGTGATTTTTATTACAAGAAATATTGTTTATTCTTATTATTTAGAATGCATAAAGCCTATTGTTTTAAGATAATATCATTTTCAATTCCTGAAATTTAATGTTGCAAAATAAACGTATATTTAAATTCTAAATATAAACAACCTTGATATGAGAATGCTTTTTTTACTTCTGATTTTACCTTTCATATGCTTTGGACAAGATCTAGAAGATGGACTATTACTCCATTATACTTTCGATAATACAGTCGAAGATGCCAGTTCTAATAACTATGATGGGACTCCCAGTGATCTATCCTTTACTGAAGATAGATTAGGAAATCCTCAAGGAGCAGCTTTATTCAATGGAGAATCTAGTTTCATAGATTTACCTAATGTAGAAAGTTTAAAACCAGAGTTTCCTGTGAGTTTTGCATTTTGGGTAAGGTATGATAGTGATAATGTAGAAGATAGAGCTCTATTTAATACATCCTTTGAAGAGGATGTAAGTAGCGGTATTTACTTTACAAGTGGAGTTGCCAATGGTAATTTTGGAATTGGTTTCGGTGATGGTTCTAATTTTTATAATGCATCTTCACGTAGAGGTTTTGGTAGCAATGCAACAGTTCAAACTGGTGAGTGGGTACATATCGTTGTAGTACTTAATGGTACGCTCGACATGAAAATTTATGTTAATTGTGAGGACCCGGGTGGAGCATATTCTGGATCTGGAGGTTCTTTGTTTTATTCGTCTCTACCAGGTAGTATTGGAAGGCAGGATCAAAATACACAAGGAGTTCTAGCTTATTATTTTGAAGGTGCATTAGATGATTTTAGATATTATAATCGAGCATTGACAGAAGCTGAAGCGCTTTTGCTTTGTACTACTCCAGATGATCTTGCAATTAACTTATCGTCAACTACTTCGCCACTCTGTTCCGAAGCACAAGATGGAAGTATAATTGTAGAAGGCGAAGGTGGAATTCCTCCATATGAATATTCTTTAAATACAAATGACCATCAAGAAAGTAATGTTTTCGATGGATTGAGTGCTGGTGATTATAATGTTTATGTAAAAGACAACCAAGCAAACGTAGCTTCAATATCTGTTAACTTAGAAAACGTAGCTGAATTTAATATTGGATTGGTAGCAAATAACAATGCGGCATGCGATGATGTCTCAAGTGGAAGTTTAGAAGTGATAGCATCTGATTCTGATGGAAGCAGCATTGGTTTTACTTACTCAATAAATTCTTTAGATTTTCAAAGTAGTGGTTTGTTCGAATTTTTGGCGCCAGGCATTTACACAGTTATTGCCCAAAACTCAGATGGATGTTTACAAAATATAAATGTAGCTATCGAACTCTTTGATGGCCCACAATTAATTACCAATTCTAACCTGCCATCCTGTGTAGACACTTTCGATGGTAGCATTGAAGTTGTCAATAATTCTAATATGGCCGGTGTCGTATTTTCTCTAGACGGTGTATTAAATACTGATGGAGTTTTTACGGATTTACCTAATGGAGAATATGAAATAACTGCTACAGACTCTAATGGATGTGAAACGATGGTATCCGTCGTTTTAGATACTGATATATTATGCGAAGATGAGGTATTGTGTCCATTATTACAAAATAGATTAGGAATGCAAATCAATAAGTGGGAGGATGATCGTTATAGTTTAAAGTTCTATTACCAGGATCAAATAGATGTTTTAGAATCTTGTGAGTATAGTCAACTTTTTGAAATGATTTATTTTCATCTGGTAAATAAAACATCAAATGTTATTACATCTCAAGAGAAATTCGAATTATACTGTAATGATATGGATCGTTTGTCTGACGGTGATTTCACGCCCTTAGTGGAGAGGTTAGATGGTATGAATCCAGATTATAATGTTTTAACTGATATTGAATTAATAAGAGCTTTTATTCTTAATATTTCGAACAGTGAATGTGTTAAGATATAAGATGGGGTCGTGAAGATATTTGCTAATGCAATTATCATATTTTTGTGTAAAATTGTTGCCTGATGAAAATTGAAAAACATCTAAATCTAAAGTTCCTGATTTTTATTTGTCTTATTGGACTTGTTTCTTGCGGCAAGGATGATACTACAATCGCTTCTGTTTCATCATCATTCACTCCGTCACCTTTATTACTCAAAGAAAGACGAATTAACAATTTATTACATTCCTCGTTTGAATATAACAATGAAGGTTTAATTGAAAAGATAACTTTTTATCAGCCTACAGGAGATCCAATTTACATTGATAGTTATGTGTATGATACAGATACGACTATCAGCATTAGGGTGGAAGCGGTAAGTAATGCAAATGTATATACAAGGAAGTACTACTTAGTAAGTGAAAATCAAGGAAGAAGAGACACTTACGAAGCAGGAGAGTATGTAGGTTATAGGTATTACAATTTTACAGATGATGCTTCGTGTGGATATTACAGCGCACTATCTTATAATACGTTTGGCCAACTAGATGGCGCAATAGATTATGATTTTACAGACGATAACTGTAGTTCTGTCATTACGATTTCTTCGAGTATTACAACCTCGTTTATAGAATCAGAATATTTTAGAGGAAATAAATATGATTCATATAATTCTATTCGAATTCCATTTTTTAGAATAGATAGATTTAATAATATAGAAACATACGTCAAAAGAAATGAACAGGAGGATTTAATTGAATCTAGTTCTTACACTACAGATATAGAATTCAACGATATGGATCATCCGGAAAGAGAAGTTAGGAATTATAGAGATGGCAATGTGAGGGTGTATACTTATGAGTATTATTAGAATTTTAGAATTTGTAACTTGCTATTTGATTTTATCGTAATTTATTAAAATGATAATCTTAAACTTATGAAGTTATTTACAAAATGCAAGTATTGTAAAGAGGATATTGATGTAAAGTCAAGCGCTAGGACTAGACCAGAGTTTCGTAGTGAAGTTGGACTGACTACAAAGGTGATTTGTACCAAATGCAATCAGACAACGGAAAGACATGTAAATGAAATTAGGGCTAGAGTAAATACAGATATTGTAGTGTACGGAGCATTAACAGGAATAGCATTAACAGGAATATTATTCTTTTTCCTAGGAGCTATTGCAGTCGTTACATTTTTGATTCCACTATTAGTATATCAGTCGCAGATGTCAAATGTAAATTCTTTTAACTCTTACTTAGTAAGAAGTTATCCTGATCAAAAAAAGTAGAATTGAAAGGTTAAATCTTATCCAAAGCCTGTTCCAAATCCGATATCAAATAATCTGCATCTTCCAATCCAATATAAAACCTTACATAGGTCCAAGGGATAGGAGAGTCTGGCACGCCAGGCATATCATGGAATGTAATACTCGGTATCATAAGTGATTCGTAACCACCCCAAGAAACTGCCATTAAAAACTTTTCTATGGCTTCGACAAATCTCATTACTGAAGCTTTATCATCTGCGTTGAGAGCTACGGTTATTAGTCCACCACAACCAGTCATTTGGGTCTTAGCTAATTCGTATTGAGGAAAGTCTGGATCTAATGGAAAAATAACTTTGTTAATCTTATCGTGAGCTTTGAGGAAAGTGACAACCTTGTGTGCTGTTTCATCTGAGCGATGCATTCTGAGTTCAAGAGTACGTAGTCCTCGGATAACTAGATTAGCGTCGTGTGGTGAGATATTAAGCCCTAAGGTCATATACTCATTGTTAAATATCTGACTAATAATCTCCTTGCTACTTGCAATAGCACCTACAACTACATCTCCGTGACCATTGAGATATTTCGTCGCAGAATGAATCACGATATCTATACCCATTTCTATAGGTCTCTGAAAGATAGGTGAGCAATGACTATTATCTATCATACTGACTAATCCATGCTCTTTGGCTAATGCTGCACAAGCACGTAGATCAGAAATTTCGAAGGTCAATGAGTTAGGGCTTTCTAAATAAAGCAAAGTAGTATTAGTTTTTATTGCGCCTCTCATTTCGTCCACAGAGGTGGCATCTACATAACTTACTTCTACACCAAACCGTGTCAATAGATTACTCAATAATTTGTACGTCCAGCTATATGGTTTGTTGACACAGATCACATGGTCTCCAGCTTTGACTTGACTCATAACTGATGCTGCGATTGCTGCTGCTCCAGAGCTGGTGACTAAAGCATCTTCAGCAGATTCTAATGCTGCTATTTTTTGTCGTAAAATATTGACAGTAGGATTATTACCTCTAGTATATATATGATGATTGAGTTCATCACTTATGGCATCCTTCAACTCTTGTACAGTATCAAAGATGAAATTGCTCGATTGAATTATCGGAGGGCATACTGCATTGAAGTATTTCTTATGATCTTCTCCTAAGTGAGTGAGTGTGTCGGTAAGGTTTTTCATATAATGGAGATTAAGAGATTGAGCATTGAGAGATTGAGAGATTGAGAGATTGAAAGATTGATAGATGGAGATATTGAGAGATGAAGAGATGAGAAAAAGAAAGAGAGAACAATTACTATTTGCTCTCTCTTTCTCAAAGTAATAAATTTATCGTTCTCGGAGGCGCAGCCGTTTCTCGATTCTTGAAGCGCAGCGTTTCTCGAAGGCGTAGCCGTTTCTTAATGACGCTTATGCCGAAATAATCATAAACTTATTCTTCTTTCCATTCTCTAGCATAATGTACTTGTCATGGATAAGATCTGCAGAAGTAACCATATGTTCATCATTTGCAACCTTTACTTTATTGATAGAGATAGCATTGTTTTTTACCGCTCGTTTAGCTTCTGATACTGACTTTAATACTTCGGTTTGATTAGATAGGAGGTCAGTGATTTTGATTCCAGCTGTGAGGTCAGATTTAGAAATGTTGAATGATCTAATCTCTTCTGAGATAGTCTCCAAATCTGATTCAGCTAACCCTTTAAGCGAATCTTCAGTAGCGGTGCGACCAAATAGTATCTCGGATACATTCATAACTGATTCGTATGCTTGATCGGAGTGAACTCTTCTAGTCAACTCTTCAGCCAGAATTTCTTTAATCTTACGAGGGTTATCAGCGTGTTCTGCTTCCATCGCTTCTACTTCAGCTTGTGTCTTTAAGGTAAAGTACCTAGTAAACGTCGGTATGTCAGCATCGTCAGCATTGATCCAAAACTGGTAAAATTTGTATGGAGTAGTCATCTTTGCATCTAACCAAATATTGCCTTCTTCTGACTTACCAAATTTCTTACCATCAGACTTAGTCAATAGTGGAGTAGTAACGGCATATGCCTTACCATTCACATTCTTACGGATAAACTCTGTACCTGAGGTGATATTTCCCCATTGGTCAGATCCCCCCATCTGAATACGACAATCTCTATCTGAGTATAACTTCTGAAAGTCATAAGCTTGCATCAGTTGGTAGCTAAACTCCGTAAACGAAAGCCCAGTCTCCAATCTATTTTTCACACTATCCTTACCCATCATATAGTTGACCGTCAGAGTCTTACCTACATCTCTGAGGAAGTCTAATACGTTCATCTCTTTATAGAAATCAAGGTTGTTGACCACTATTGCAGCATTTTCTCCTTCAAAACTTAAGAACTTCTTTGCCTGCTCTAGTTGAAATTTGAGATTGCTATCCAACTCATCAAAAGATTTGAGTTGACGTTCTTTGTCCTTACCTGATGGATCTCCAATACGGCCAGTAGCACCGCCCATAAGTATGATAGGTGTATGTCCACTCAATTGGAATAACCTGAGCAACATCAATTGCACATAGTTACCGATAGTCATACTAGGTGCTGTAGGATCAAATCCAATATAACCTTTAGTAGGTCCTTCATTCAAAAATACTTCTGCTCCAGGCGTACTGTCCTGTAACATTCCTCTCCAAGTTAGTTCTTCTATAAAGTTCATAAAGCTGTGTTATATGTATTAAGCTACAAAAGTATGAATTTACCTACGTAATTAGATATGATAAAGGATAACTATATATTTACTTGCTCCGTTATTAAATCAGTACTTTTGATCGGCATCTCAAAAAGCGTTTGTTCTACAGAGGAAATAATGCAAGATTAGAGAGCTATTATACATTCATAAAGAAAATTATCCACTGAATCTACCATATTTCATAGCGCGAAGATTAGCTTTCTCCAAAGGGCAATCGTTTACTAAGGTGATAGTGAAAATAGCTATTGCAGCTATAGCTATAAGTCTAGCCGTGATGATTATTACGACGGCGATGATTACAGGGTTCAAAAAAGAGATCACTAATAAGATTTATGGTTTTTGGGGACATATTCATATCGCCGACTCTAGTAATAGTACCAGTTTTGATCAGAGACCTATAGATCGTAACGACGAATACTATTATACATTACAAGATATAGATGCTATCGAGTATCAGCATCCTGCCAGCGTACTAGGACAAGAGATCGAAGAGGGATATACCATGGAGATGACCACTGGCGGTGTTAAGTACGCTCAAGTATATGCTATGATTCCAGGAATCATCACAGCCAAGGCTAAGAATTTTGAAGGCATTATGATGAAAGGTGTAGGGGATGACTACCACTGGAACATCATGGAAGACTTTTTAGTCGAGGGCAGAGTAATAGATACCCAGTCAGATACGGTTTCTAATGAGATCATGATCTCCAAAGTGACCAGTAAGCGGCTCAAAATGAAAGTTGGTGATCGTACTAATGTCAGTTTCTTTAAAGATAGAAAACAATTAATCCGGCGGCTAGAAGTAGTAGGGATTTACAATACTGGATTGGACGAATACGATCGTAAATTTGCATTGACAGATATCCGAAAGTTGCAAGGTGTATTGGGCTGGGAACCGAATCAAGTAGGAGGAATAGAAGTATTCGTTGATAACCTTGAAGACCTTGATATGGTATCATCCTATATCTATTACGATCATCTACCACCAAGTATATTTTCGGAAACGACTAGAGAAAGGTATTCAGGTATTTTTGATTGGCTTGAGTTGCAAGACATCAATGAGCTTGTTATCCTTGGTCTGATGATTATAGTAGCTATCATCAACATGATCACCGCATTACTTATTCTTATTCTTGATCGTACTAAGATGATTGGGACTCTCAAAGCATTGGGTGCGGGTGACTGGGCCGTGCGTAAGATATTTCTCTATTACGCGGCTTATATCGTACTATGGGGAATGTTCTTTGGTAACGTACTAGGCTTAACGATATGTTGGATACAAAAGAAATTTGAAATCATCGAATTGGATGAAGCAAATTACTATATCTCTGTAGCTCCGATAGATGTGCAATTGAGTAATCTATTAATGATCAATATAGCATGCTTTTTCATTACAATCATATTCTTAGTATTACCGACTTACTTAGTCACTAGGATCTCACCAATGAAAGCTCTTAGATTTGGCTAGTATATCATTCAAGACTCGATCTACTTTCCTTCGTCTTTCTCATTGGATAAGCTCTATTCCTAAGTTGTGTTATAGATTGCTGAGGCACATGAGTTACTTCGTACCTAATATTTCATATAAGCTACCTTGTCGGCCTTACAGTTTTTTCTTAGCGATAGGTGAAACTATGATGTATTTTCTCGAGATAGTCGGAGTACCAGTAATGTATGATGTAATATCAGAATGGATCAAACCCACTACAAGACCACTCACGGCAGAAGAGCTAGAAATATCCAAAACATATTTTGGAGACACTATCAATTATGATCTAGTGAGAGTTCATCCGTCTGCCAACCTCACAGCGAATAAATTTGCCTTGGCCTACGTATCATTCAATACCATCAATCATTGGCGACCGATATCTAGAGATGTCTTTATTCACGAGATGATGCATGTTTGGCAATATCAAAATTTGGGCGCCATCTATGCGATCAAAGCATTACATGCACAATCTAGAGGTAATGCATATGACTATGGAGGTTTTGAAGGATTGTATCATGCGATGCTTCAAGGTAAAGAATTATTATCCTTCAATTTTGAACAACAAGCCGAGATTATACAAGATTATTGTAGGCTAAGTGAGTTGGGCGCACTCAATCCAATGGCGAGAAGTGTATACAGCCACTATTCCAATCAAGTACTAGAAAAAGTCAATTAATACATATAGGTAACTACTCTAGTTGATTCTTTATTTCAGTCACTTTGCGCTCATCTTTTTTGTCCTGTAATCGTTTGGAGCATTCCATTGAAAATATGCCCATGAAAGGGTAGTACGGAATACCAGTACATCCTACCCAATACGCCTAATGGTCTAAATGTCGCAGTTAATAATAGTTCACCTCCATCTATTTTAAACTCTAACCAGGCTTCTCCAGGTAGTTTCATTTCAGCATAGAGCAAAAGTCGACCTTCTTCTTTATCTGCATAGAGTACTCTCCAAAAATCTAGTACATCTCCAGCGTGAATTGAATTCTTATTAGTGCGTCCACGTCTAAGTCCAACACCACCAAATAGCTTATCAAGATATCCTCTTATTTGCCAAAGCCAATTGCCAGAGTACCATCCTGTCTTTCCACCAATACTCCATATTTTTTCGATACACAGCTCGCGATTGTCATAGGTCCCTTTTCGTTGATCTATAAAACAACCAAATGTCGGTACCTGTATGAAGTCGGATATATTAGAAGCAAAACCACTACTAGCATATGCATCTTTCCAACTAGAAACGATTTCATTATTTTCGATTTTCTTAAATGCTTTCTTTAAAGATTCCTGATAGCTAATAGGTTCGATGCCTAAGATTTGACTCAATTCATTATCTCTACAAACGACTTCTATTTTCATACTATCTACGAGACTCATCGCTAACTTATAAGATGTGGAAGTAACGAAGTACAACCAATAAGAAGAAAGCTTCGGAGTCATTACTGGAATGGTATAGATTCGCCTTTGAAGGTTTCTCATTTTGGCAAACTCTAATAGCATCTCCTTGTAAGATAAGATGTCAGTACCACCAATATCAAAATTTCGATTGTATGTTTTTTTATGCAATAGAGATAGCGATAAGAATGACAATACATCAGAAACACCAATGGGTTGGCATTTAGTTTTTAGCCATTTAGGAGCGATCATTACTGGAAGTTTTTCTACCAGATCTCTGATGATTTCAAAAGAGGCACTTCCAGATCCAATAATGATTCCAGCCCTGAGTGTAGTAAAGTTATAATCTCCTTTTGACAGTTCATCTTCTACATTTTTTCTCGATGACAAATGTTCTGATAAGTTGGTCTCATTTACGATTCCACTAAGATAGATTACCTGTTCTACACTAGTATGAGCCAATGCATTTCTAAAATTAATAGCAGTTATATGTTCAGTTTCTTTGTAGTCAACTGAAGAGGACATACTATGTACTAGGTAATATGCTCCATCTATATCTTTAGGAATTTTACTTAGGGATTCGGTATCTTCAAGATCTATTTGGATAACCTCAATACTATCTTTGAGAGAGCTCGGTGGATTAAATCTTCGGGTATCTCTAACACAACATACTACATGGTGGCCTTTCTCCACTAGGACTGGGAGTAGTCTTTTTCCAATATATCCTGTGGCTCCTGTAAGTAGTACTTTCATATTATCTAAATGTATTTTGGAAGGCTATTGTTTTGACCTTTCCGATGTGAATGAAAGAAATTCTTACTGTAAAAATCAAGATCGTATTTTTATAGTGATGGGATCTATATCTTCATTGCATTAATTACTTCCATAGCTCTCTCCGCCATCACCACTTGTCCGGATTCATTAGGGTGAATGCCATCGATAAGAAAATGGCTAGGTTCCATTCCATAACTAAAATCAATAGATGCACATTCATCTATCTCGATAAATTGCTTAAGCTTTGCTTGATACCCTTTAAGCCTCTCTACAAATTGATCTACATTGATTTCGTATAATTTTGCGTCACTAGTAGGATAGTAAGTAGAAGGGATACCTATGATAAAAGGTATACCCAAATGTCTAGCTTGCCTAGTCATGGTCTTGATATTACTAAGTATAAGGTTGTCAGCTAAACCAAAGCTCAGATCATTAGTCCCACCCATAATAAAAACGTGTGTAGGTAGTTCGCTTCTCAGCATATGATCAAATCGTCCAACCATGCCTCCTGTAGTGTCTCCTGATATGCCGTGATTAGATACCTGTATATCTGCAGAGTTAGCTAACAGATTAGTCCAACAGAGCTTAGGATCGAGTCCGTGTCCGTTGGTGATACTGTCACCCATGCACGATAGTTTCATCTTCATCTTCTTTCTTTTGATTGGTAAGGTAGGGATAAAGAGATAACATAATAACGAATACTCAATCTTATACTACGAATACTTGTTTGCCGTGTATTACACTGATATATAGGCTGACATTTGGTGTATCATATTAATCATCTAAAACGTATCACCATGAAGCATCTAATTTCAGCATTAACGATCATCCTAATTCTAATTTCTTCTGTTATCGCTTTTGGCCAATATCAAGCTAGTGAAAGTCCATACTTCCATATCACCTCAGTATCAGAAGAAGGCACTTTTCCTTTACTATCTACTAAAGCGGATGTAGGTATAAGCGGACCGATAGCTAATGTAAAGATTACGCAAGTCTATCAGAATAATGGTACTAATCCTATCGAAGCGACTTATGTTTTTCCATCATCAACAAGAGCTGCTGTCCACCACATGCAAATGACTATCGGCGATAGAGTTATTGTGGCAGAAGTAAAAGAAAAGAAGCAAGCACGTAAAGTATATGAAGACGCTAAGAAGAGCGGTAAACGAGCTTCGTTATTAGAGCAACATAGACCTAATGTATTTCAGATGAATGTAGCTAATATATTACCTGGCGAGACAATCGAAGTCGAAATGAGATACACTGAGTTTATGATACCCGAAGACCAGCAATATACTTTTGTATATCCTTCAGTAGTAGGTCCGAGATACACAGGACATCCTAATCCTGAACAAGGTCAGTCATTTGCCAATCAACCTCATACTAAGAAAGGGATTGGAACTATGTATGATTACGATATCGATGTCAAATTAGATATGTCTATTCCAGTGATAGATGTCAAAAGCATTAGCCATAAAACGCATATCGATTACTGGCCTAATAATGTGGCTACGGTAGATCTTGATACTCGTGATGACACTAGAGGTACCAAAGATTTTGTGCTGCAGTATTCATTAGCAGGAGAAAGAATAGCCACTGGAATACAAACCTATGAAATGGGAGATGAGAAATTTTTCCTCTGTCAGATGGAAGCACCTTCTATGGATTGGAATCCAGAGATTAGTCCAAGAGAATATATATTTATTGTAGATGTATCTGGTTCTATGAAAGGGTATCCTCTGGATGTATCCAAAGAACTCATGAAAAATCTACTCGGTGGAATGCGCAGTATCGACAAGTTTAATATCATGTTTTTTGCAGGTAGTGCATTTGCATTGAGTGAGCAGTCTATAGTCGCTAATCGAAAAAATGTCAAAATGGCTTTTGATAAAATGGAATCACAATCTGGTGGTGGAGGTACACAATTATTGCCTGCAATCAAGAGTGCTATGAGTTACCCCAAATTAGATGGATACTCTAGAAATTTTGTAATAGTTACGGACGGTTTTGTCACTGTAGAAGATGAAGCATTTGAAATGATTCATACTTCATTAGATGATGCTAATTTCTTTGCATTTGGAATAGGTAATAGCGTTAATAGACATTTGATAGAAGGTATGGCACATGTAGGTAGATCAGAACCTTTTATCGTTCTCGATAGAAAATATGCTCGTAAAGAAGCACAGCGATTACAGAAGTATATCACTAACCCAATGTTGACAGATATCGAGATCGTAGCTAATGATATTACCCTCTATGATCTGATTCCAGAGACGGTGCCTGATCTTATGGCGGCGAGACCTGTTTACTTTTTTGGTAAGTACAAGAATGCTGGTAGACAAGCGTCTATTTCTATCAAAGGCAAGCGTGGCAACAATGATTTTTCTAATACTATAGCCATGTATGAAAGTAAGCCGTCGGAATCTCTACCGTATCTCTGGGCACGCGAAAAAATTAGACTTAATGAAGATTTTAATATCAATAGAACAGACACCAAAAGGGTTGAGGAAATTACTGCCATTGGTCTCAAGTATAATCTACTTACGAAATATACCTCTTTTGTAGCGGTAGACGATAATCCTGTGGTAGCAAAAGGAACCAATACACCAACAGTAAAGCAACCTCTGCCTATGCCACAAGGTGTGAGTAATTCTGCAATCGGTTTCGAAATGGAAATAGGAGATATAGTAGATAAGTACGGAATGACAAAAGTAATAGATGTCAATGTTAGCTGTGTAGATCTAATCACGAAGCAGATCATCGAATCTATACTAGCAATAGAAATGAAGAAGATGGACGCCACTGATTTAGATCATTTAATTGGTACTCGTATGCAATTAGTAATAGATGATAAAGGTAATATCATGAGTAAATCTACAATCACACTCATACAAAATACTTTACTGTCTAAGCTAAATAAGCGATACCAGCAACTAGGGATACAATCTCACCAAACCATAGAACTGTCTCTTACAATTAAGTAATTGAGTGGCTTGATATTATTACTGATTATTAAAAGAAAATAAACTATGAAATATTATATCATCATAATCCTTTGCGGAGCAGCAAGTATGGCTCTCATATATGCTGCCTGCATGGAGTCCGAATCCAATGTCATTAGTGATCGCTTTGTTGAAATAGAGAATCATACCAGCGTTACATTTATTATGGGATCTGATAAGCAAGGTAGTAACTATTATTCATTAGCTACGGAGCACTTTCTTTATAATGAAGAAGAGAAAACGGATCTTGTTATCAATTCCTGTAGAACGGTATCTGATATTATTACTTTTCTCAATGATTCAAAATTGAGAAATACTAATCCATGGTCAGTGGTAAATATAGTGGCTCATGGAAATCCTAATACGGGTATGAATCTATATCTATCTGATGAAGGCGAAAAAGCAACGCCGAAGAGAATGTTACAAGCGGTACTCATCGATTCGTTGCCAAAGGTTAGTGCTCATGTAATGAATAGTAATACTAATGTCAATGTTTGGTCTTGTGGTATCGGTAAAAACCCATTAATTACAATGTCATTGAATAAAATATTTCAGCCTCAAGATGGAGATAGTGTATCAGTATATTGCTCTCCACACTTTGTGATATTTCGACCAGATAGTATTACTAATGAAATCCGTAGATTGAGTCTAAGCTATTGGCCTTATTACTATCAGCGTGGTTATCGACCAAGTGAATCCGAGATTGCTTATGAAATGAGTAAACAATATCCTACAGATACTTTAAATTGGAGAGGTGCTCTTAGTGAGAAAGAATCGAAAGATCTGTTTTCTGAAGAGTACCATATACCTGTAAGCTACACTAAGATATATGATCGTAAATCTGATAGGCCAGAATTAGGAAGTAAAGTGCAACAACTAAAATGGCTCAAGTCTCAAAATAGTATCGTAAGTCAGGTGGAGAATGCAGGTATTCCCCTAGATAAATTTCACTGGCAAGTTCGCAAAATCATCTATACTGATCTTGAGGGAAATAAGGTACCCGCAGTAAAAGCTATTGGGATGGCTACCGTTGTGAATGTCTTGCAGCGTGTAGAAGTTTGATTGTATTTATTGCTAGTGATTGTATGAAACGAATAAAGGGTAAATCTAATATTAGATTTACCCTGGGATACTAAATATGATATGCAATTAATTATGCGTCTTACTCAGTTTTATCCAATTGCCATCAGCAGCACTGACGAGCTTGTTATGGTTTTTTTCATTAAGCCACAATTGCTTAGCATCTAATTCTAGATTATTTAGAAATAGAAAATACTTACCATCCTTACTGATGAACTTAGTAGGGTCTGTGCGGAACTTAGCGCCGGCATAAGCACCAAACGCACAATAGCCTCCGTATTGCGGTAAGTACTTAGTTGGGTTCTTGTCGAAAGTATTTTTTTGATCCGATGACGTGAAGTAATAAACTACTTTTTCGTATTCCGATTTGTACTCTTTTACTCCTTTTTGAGCTAGAGCAAGATCAGCATACGATACTGGACTATATCCATCTAATGCGATATTACTATTATCGATGTTGTTTGCTTTATTATCCTGTGCTATGACGCTAGTCGATATTACAGCAAAACATGCAATTGTAAATATGATCTGTTTCATTGAATGTAAATTTGATAAATTATGAATGTTATTAATAAATGATTAATTAAAGTGCAGGTTCTGGTTTATGCATACTGACCACAAAGAGCACGGCAGCTCCATTAATCCAATAGTAGATGGCATCCATACCTTCAAACGAGAATATGAACGGTGCTATTAAAAAGACTACGGCCACTAGGAAATCTACTATAAGATGCAGTTTGTATGATATTACTTTAATTACTCCAAATTGGTGATCTGTAAGTAAAGTAAGTACTAAAGCTGCACAACCAGTAATCACTGATAGCTGAAGCGCAATTGGATTTGATTCACCTATTCCTAACAGGAAGGGTAGAGCTATTAATGCAAAAGCAACAGGGTAGTCTAAGTAAGCATGTATCTGCTTGGTTACGAATTTCATATTATTATATTTAGTATGTGTGTGGGAATGGAAAATTATGCTTGGAAGTATTGTTCAGAAGTTACTTGACCTTCTACATTCCACTTTCTTCTAATAATCTCATGCCATAAGATTTTACTTCCATCTTTCATATCGAAATCAAATGTAAATTCTGAAGCAGAACTATTGCTATCCACGATAGTTTCGTGATGTGTGATTCCATTTACTTTGGCAATAGCTCCAACAAATCCTTCCATCTTTTCAACCATCTGATCTTTAGTAGTAGTATTTACATTTCCATAATCAGATGTATTAGCAGTCTCTGAAAAGTAAGTTTTTACAGCATTTACTATTGCGCCTTTACTTACTAGTGCATCCATGGCTTGTACTTGTGTCTTGATATTCATATTGTATTCCTTTTTATGTATATTATTAATTAATTACAATGCAAAGATGAGACAGGATCATACCAAGTTTAGTACAAGAAACTCCTAAAGAGTTGTACTTTTTATAACTTATTGAAAATTGATTGTGTAATTCTAGAATTAGAATCTTGAGAATATGGAATGGACTGGAGGTCTATTCGTGATAGCGAATTAACTAACTCAATTAGCGTTACTATCCTTGATTTGTAGGTCTTTTCTATGACGTCTTCACATTCATGAGTTCTCGATACTGAGATGGGGCGAACGTAGTATGGTGTTTAAAGAAAGCAGAAAAATGATTAGCTTCTTCGAAGTCCAATTCAAAAGCAATCTCCTTGATACTTGCACTAGTCTGAAGCATGCTTTTGGCCGAGTTAATTACTTCTTGACGTATGAGTTGCCCCAAAGTGACATTGAGTTTGTCCTTCACTTTCTTTGAGAGGCTTTTGATGGGTAAGCTCATTTTGTCGGCATAAAAATTTAGTACTCTTTGTTCTTTGTGATGATTCTCTAGCAAGTAGTATAGATCAGCCAAGAAAGTATCGGATTTTTCAAAGTCAACAGTTTCTCTAAATTGGGTAGGTGTCTGTCCAGCCATTTTGCTAAAAACTCTATTGAAATAAGCAGGATCTTTAAAGCCGTATTCATATGCGATTTCTTTGATGCTTTTATCACTAAAAGCGACTTCCTTCTTGCTTTCCAAGAATCGCTTATAACTAAGCATCGATTTTATAGAGAACCCAACTTTACTTTTAAACAAAGCTTGAGCATCATGTCCTTGAGCGCCAATTATTTTGGAAATTTTTTCATTAGATAAATGATTCTTATACTGCTTATCTATAATGTCCTTGACATCAAATATCAAATGATATTCCTCTTGGTTGGCATGAAACGGGTTTTGCCAATACCATTGCTTAGAAGATATGTCTATGATGTCACTGGCATGATCTGAAAAAACTGAATGGTTTAAATATTTCTGACAAGTCTCACATTCTGAGAAATTGATATAACCCAAAGCTACTAGATGTTTGAATAGTACTCGTACCTCTTTTTTTCGAAACACTTTTTCATCACGAAATTCTATCTTTCGTACTTCAAAATTGTCCGATTGGAATTTAATGTATTGTCCTTTTTCTAAGAATATCAATTTATCTTTCCAGTTGTGGTAACTCTGGAAGTCCACTTCGATACCACCAGAGCCACTAAGTATATGATACATTACATACTTATCTATAAGATAGATCTTATTTACTTCTGGATTAAATTTGTTTATCATGAGACTTATCTCTTGTGGCTACGAATGGTTTGTTCATGAACTAGCCAATCATTATCTCTGTGGTAAATGTAAAATACATTTTAACATAGAATAGGATCAGTATACTTAGAATGTCTGAGATGGGACACTTGGAAGTCAGTTTAATTTGCTTGATCATGAATTCAAGGATGTCTATTTTGATAGAGATTATATCTTTTCCTATTGCTAGGTTGCTTAAGATTGAATATTACTTTTTAAAATACTTTTCTTCAGCTCTAATGCTATCCTCCATTTCTTTTGATTTAGCATCGGACATCGCTTCGCCTATTTCACCAAGTGATTGTGAGGCAACATCTTGCATGCTTTTCACATAGCCACCCGCAACTCCTTCAGTAAGTCCTATTAGGATTGCAAATAACATAAGGAAATCTGTTGTGCTCCATCCAAATTTCCATTTTTTTCTTTCGTACTTATTCCGAATGAGATGCTTTGCAATATCTTCAATATTATCCCATTTATTGATATGTATAATACCAAGACTCTTGCCTCTAAATAGACCAACTTTCCTTTTTTCAAATATCTCTAATGATCTAATAGGCTTGTAGAATTTCTTTACCAATAACGAGTATGATAGTTTCTCGGTCTTTACTTCAGTTTCTAAACCATTAAGATATTCGATGCAAATAATATCATCCCCAAAGTTTATCTCTTTAATAACATGATCTGATTTTTTGAAGTTTTTGTAACCCGAAACAGCAATGATCAATCCTAATGGAAAGGTAAGTACATTCCATGTCCAGTATAGTTTCGCGTATCCCAAGTATATTATGCATATTCCGAGTACTGCGACTAATAAATGAAGTATCTTTTGGGTTTGATTATCTTTTCTACTAAACTTCATAAAGTCTTCCTAATTTATAGTTGAGTTATTAATACTTCAATCGTGAGTGAAGTATGGTGTTTTGACCTTACCTACCATGCATTTCCATATTAGGCATAGCTTCACCTTCTTTAAGAAATCTTCGAAACCAATTAATTACTTCTGTGTCTACTTCATCTCGATGTTCAGAGATTCCATGATCTCCTCCTTCAAATATTTTAAGTCTATAAGGGACTCTATGCTTTTCAAATTCTAATGCGAGATTTAATGAGTTAGTAGATTTTACTCTCCAATCAGAATTACCATGTAACATCAGAATAGGAACATTCTTAGGGAATTGGTCGGCCCAATACACCGCCGATCTTTTTTTAAGTTCTGCTTCCTTATTCTCTTCGTAATTAGGAATCAGTTCGGCGTATACATTAGTTTCCATATTGGGCCTATCTATGATAGTAAGATCCGATCTTGCACCACCCACCACGGCAGCGTCTATTTGGTCAGTTTTAGTTAATGCCAAATAAGTCATCATTCCACCTCGACTCCATCCATACATTCCGATCTTTTCGATATTGGCACTTTCTACTTCTTTGAGCACATCAATCAGATTGAGTACATCATTTACATCCTCTCCACCAAACTGTTCTTGGCCCTCACCGCCGCCATTTCCTCGATAGTTACTCGCGATCACCACATAACCTTCTTTTGCTAATTTACCTAAGCGTATGGCAGCAGTCGCTACTATAAGTTGACCGAAGTCTCGATTTCCTCCTCTGTTATATATTATACATGGATAGTTTCCTGGCTTTTTGGGTTTCACCATTAATCCATTTACTTTGAGCCCATCACTCATATAACTAATCGAGTTCATCTCTATGTCATCCATGTACTCGTAGCCTTCTTTCCAAGTGGAATTGCCATCAACAGTCTCTGCTAATCTGGAGTAGATTGGATAGTTTTCGATATCGTCTATGACTTTTATTCTGATGAGTACATCTGATTGTGCGTCGCATTGACTAAAGCAAAGAATTGCGGTAAGGACGATGAGTAGATTTTTCATGAGATTCTAATTGATTTATTATAGCAATATACAAAAAACAGATATATACTTTCAACTCTCAGTTGCCAACAGGATTGTATATGTGACCACTAGATACTTATTGATCGAGATTGTAATTTTTAATCCAGCTTGAAAGGTTACTCTGATTTTGATCGTAGAATAATTGAATCTCTTGTAACTGATTTTCATTCATTTCAGTGAATTTGAATACTACATAATCATTAAATCCCCAATGCGATATAAATGGTTTCGATTTGTCTTTGCTATTTACCCATATTGAGTGAATCCCTCTTTCTTTACAAAGAATTATACGATTGATATCAAACTGATCATAGATATGAAAGTAGAATCGAATTGAATTGAGCTTCTTATCAAAGTTCACAGTGTCTAATACGATATCTATATTTAAGGGAATTAGATTGTCGGAGCATAGAGGATCTGCAGTTGTTAATTTGTTCCAAGCATACAAATTGTAAAGTGTAGATTTTGCTAATTTGAACTCTTTATCAAGGCCCAAAGAACATACTTGTACTGGAACATCCTTTTCGCAATTAGATTGAATGCGATCACTCTTGTTTTTGTATAGCGATAAGATAATTACTATTAGGATAATTAAGAATCCTACCTTCTTCATTTGATCTATAGGTTTAGATAATCTAACGCTTAAATAACATTTCTGTTGCGCTTCCTACCACAGTACCTATCTGAACCAAGTACATCCCACTGTTCCATTGAGTGGTTGATATTTTGTTTTGATGATTTAGATGATCAGAACTAAATATGACTTTACCCATAACGTCTATCACTTTAATAAATAAGATCTCATCTTTACTTTCTATATGTAATAGATCTGCAATAGGATTAGGAAAAACAGTTACATTGATATCTTCCAAAGTCAGATTTTTTTGAGAATTAGTTACTCTGATTTCGAAGTCCGTTATCACAGGCAAATGATCTGAGCCACTTCGTGTGTCGTTTCGATTGAGATCTAATATTTCTAGATCAGTATCATCAATATCGTTAGTATTCAGACAGAAAGTATTTGTGAGATCTAGAACATGATCAGAGTAGAATGTATAATCTAATCTTCCAGGGAAGAAACTACTATTAGGATTGATCCAGGTAACAGCTTGTGGTAAACCAGTTGCAAATGGTAATGCTGCAGTTAATGGTGTGTTGTCCCAATCAGGACTAGCATCTGGACCATAAGCATTGTTGTTGATTATTTCGCCTGATGTAAGCGTTTCTCTCTGCCTTTTATTGCCATATAGATTCATATCACCAGTTATCAATATAGGTGCATCTGTAGCTAGCTGAAACTCATTGAGACCCAACTTAGCATCTCTGATAAACGCTGCGATCTTATCGACCTCTGCTTGTCTGGATTCATCGTTACTTCCAGCCGGTAGATGAGCCACAATAATAAGCATATCATTTCCTTGATATTCCAAAAGATAAGCTCCATTACCATCGATATTTGTATGATCTTTGATCGGATATTTACTGATTACATGTGTATCTGATCCTTCAGATGCGTGATCCCAACCGATATATCCAGTTTCATTTTCTATGATGTCAGCAATAGGTCCAGAGTTAAAATCATATATCTCTACAAAAGCATAGATGTCAGCATCCATAGCTTTGATGATTCTTTTTTGCTGCTGTGATTGACCAGATTTAAACAGTCCATCAAACAATGCATTGTATGTCATCATACGAAATCCATCTCCAACTTTGAGGAATCCAAATTCTGGTAATGTTGCATTATTGTTATCCACCAAAGTATATATCCTATCAGAAGCACTGTTGGGTATTACATCACCCCCAGATCTATTATCTCTGCAAGCCACCGCTATGGTACCATCTATAAATTGATCGCTCCCTGAGAAGTAAGAACGCGAGACCGCAAATTCAAAAACTTTAGAACTTAGTGAAGGCAATACAGTGATACCAAGATCATCATGAAATACCGTATTAGTCGTATTGTCATTACGGATAAATCCTCTTCGATCACCGAATTCAAATCCAATTTCTGCACCTATACCTGCTTGGATAGTGCCAGTATTAGCATTGTTGTCAGCATCAATATAAATGTTGATCCGGTTCTCTTCTTGTAGTAAGATTTCATCTCTTAGCTCTATACGGAAGTATAAGTAATTATCATCATTAGTTACTTGAAACTCAGTGAAATCATCTCCAAAACTGTTACCGTCACCAATAGGGTCACTGTAAACAGGAATGTCATTCCAATCCTCAAAATTTTCATCTATGAGAATTTGACCATTACTGATTAACGAGAAAAGAATAATAACACCGGCAGCAAAGTACTTTTTCATCATAATTACAAAACTAATCTATACTACTCTTCTAATTGGATTAAATGATGAGATATTGTGTTGCGAGTGAGATTCACTTGCGAAATATCTAATATCCCATTTTGTCTAACGGTTACATATACGCTTTCTAATTCTACCAAACCAAAATCAGCAACTCCAGAGGTATCTGTTTGGACCAATTGGAGACTAGGCAGAGATTCCATTGCTTCATCTTCATACTCATAAATGCTTACGAGTTTTCCTTGTCTAGCCAAGCAATTACCATTGGCATCGCAAAGTTCAACAGTAACTCTTAATTTAGAATTACGCGATGATTCAGGTATTTCTTGATCAGATAGACCTTCTTTACCACAGCTTATGATTAAGATCGAAAGCAATATAAAGAGGGTAGTTTTGATGCATTTCATAATTAGTTTTTTATACGTATTAATAAGATATTTATTGCGTTTAATTTTCACTATAAGACAAGTCTAATATACTAATTACTCTGCTGAATTCACTAGATGGTCTAGACTTCATATTGATGTAATGTGGTTCTATTAACTGCAATTGTCGCGCATGAAGCATCATTGTCATCATTTGCCAGCGATCCCTAAACAGACGATTCTGCTTATTGCACCCATGAGGTCTATCTCCTATGATCGGATGTCTTATATGGGCCATATGCTTTCTTAACTGATGCATACGTCCTGTTTTTGGCTTGAGTAACACCAAAGAGTATCTCTGAGTATCATACTTGCCTAGAGGTACGTTGATCTCCGACCTATCTAACGTTACAAGATCAGTAATCGCATCTTGTGTAATTCCCTTATCATTAGTAAGAGGATAATCGATATGAGTCTTATCTTCCGTCCAACCTCGAACAATAGCAATATATTCTTTCTTTACTTTTCTTTCTTGAAATAATAAATTTATTGCTGATTGAGTTTCTTTGTTTTTAGCAAACAGTAGCACACCCGATGTCTTACGATCGAGTCTATGACATGGATATACATATTGGTCAATCTGGTTTCTAAGTATCTGTATTGCAAATTCTGTTGCATCAGCAGCTATCGGACTGCGATGTACCAATAATCCATGCGGTTTATTGATTGCGATTAAATTTTCGTCTTGATACAGGATTTCTAACACATTATTTGTTTTGTAAAGAAGAATAACTGATTTAGAATTCAAAAAAATATAAAGAAGACTTTAATGCCGTTTTTGGTAGTTCGTAATGTCTTTAATAAGTTTAATTTAGATATTGACGTATAGTGTCAAGCATCTTTTCTATAGGTAGACCTTTGCCAATATTCTCTTTGGCAATATCTATGAGCTTATCGAGCATATTTTCTCTAAAACCTAATTTAAGACCAAAGTGATGCACCAGTTGTACTTCTTCGAGATCTATAACTTGATCTGCTTTGATAAGATAAAGCATATAATAAAGAATTTTGATTCTTGCATTTTCATCGGAAGGTACAGATATAACAGGCGTTTCAGAAATCAGTTCATCATCTACTTCATCACTTGTCAATCCATAATAATCACCCACCTTACGGATCAAATCTAACTCACTATGTGTAAGAGCACCATCCGCGATAGATAAACTCCGCAATATTCTTATAATCTGAATAGATTGTTCCTTCCTGTTTAATTTTTCCCACTTCATAGCTATTGTTGTTCCTAAGCAAACCATTGATATAGCAATAACCATTTGCTTCTCATGTCATTAAAAGGGTAAGATAGTGAAGTGATTTAAAAGCATAATGTATTGGCGCCATAATATTATTATGCTTATTATAGGTTACGTCCTAGATTTGGATAGCATTATTCGTTTCAAAAAATCAATAGCCCAGTGCAGTGTTGAACATGAGCTAAAAGACTATCAAACAATAGCTGGAGATAACAAGGATGTTAAATCGAAACTAAATCATTGAAGTGAGTTTGACCTATGTAGAATTAGATGTTCAATTTTAGGAATATTATAAAAAAAAGAGCTGCAAAATCAAAGTCTTGCAGCCCTTTTTATTATTAGGAATAACTTGTAAATCAGTTCTATTGTTACTGTATACCAAGTAATTCTACTTTGAATATTAAGGAAGCGTATGGTGGTATGTCGTTACCTGCTCCTTGAGCACCATAACCAAGGTTGAAAGGTATATAGAATTCGAATGTATCTCCTATAGACATAAGTTGAATACCTTCTGTCCATCCTGCTATGACACGGTTAAGTGGAAATGATGCGGGTTCTCCTCTTTTATAAGAAGAATCGAAAACTTGACCATTGATTAATGATCCCTCGTAGTGAGTGCTTACTGTATCTGTAGCCGTAGGATTTTTATCTCCTTCACCTTTTGCGAGTACCTTATATTGTAGTCCACTTGGAAGCGTTTGGACGCCTTCTTTTTTAGCATTTTCTGCTAGCCATGCTGTTCCTACCGCTGACATCTTTTGAGCTCTATATTCACCTATGATTTGAGCTGCTTCTTCTGCTGCAATCTTTTCTGATCCGGCATATATATCAGTCATTCCAGCAAGTAGTGATTCAGAGTCAAGTGTCTCTTCTCCTTGTCCTTTAAAGTCTGCACCTATGAGTATTCCCATAGCGTACCACATCTTTTGTTTTTCTGTCATTGTTGTATAAATATTATTGAAAAACTGAGTGCCAATTGTAAATAACAAGAAGAAACTCAGATAAAATTATATAAAAAGAGAGTCAGCTGAACTCAATCAACTGACTCTTATATTTAGTATTTAGTGGTTTGTTAGTATCTGTTTCCACCACCTCCGTAGCCACTGTTATCTCTCTTTGGTCTATCCTCTGATTGCTTCACTACGATATTCTGGCCATCAAGATCGCTTTCGTTAAGTGCCTGAATAGCCGCATTTGCTGCATCGTCATCAGACATTTCTACGAATCCGTATCCTTTAGATCTCCCTGTTTCGCGATCCATAATAATTTTAGCTGAAGATACTTCTCCGAATTGTGCGAATGCAGATTCTAGTTCTTCTTTTGTGGTTCTGTAATTGAGTTTTGCAACGAAAATGTTCATAATAAAATAATTAATGTGATAAATAAATTGAACTTAGAATCTCACAACTTTGGTATCATAATAATGGTAAAGAATGCTAAAATCTAAAATCTGTACTTGTTAAATACATAATTAACAACCTTTGCTAATATGTTATAGTTCAAATATAATATATAATAATTAAATTACAGTGCAACTAATTGATATTCAGTCGATAGGTTGATATGTACTTGCTGCTATATTTAAACTCAGAGTTTATTTTCTGATGCCCTCTTTATTGAGCCAGGTATGATAGATCCTAGCATTACGATTGTGCTGACTAAGCGTTTTTGCGAACGAATGCTCATTATCATACCCCGGCTTAGCACAAAAGAATATGTATTTATGATCCTCTGGAAAAATAGCAGCATCTAGGCTAGATAATGTCGGCATATAGATGGGACCTGGCGGTAAGCCTGGATGGATATAAGTATTGTAAGGCGATTCGTGTTCTAGATGTCTATTTAATACTCTTCGTATAGAGAAATCGCCCACACCAAATACTACAGTAGGATCAGCTTGTAATGCAATTCCTTGATCTAGTCTATTATGATATACTCCGGATATAGTTTTAGTCTCTTTAGGATTAGTTGTTTCTTTCTCAATAATAGAAGCTAAAGTATAGGCTTCTTTGGTATTCAATCCATACTTAGTTATACTTTCAATTCTTCCTTTGGAATTCCAGAATTTATCATGTTCAGATTGCATCCTAGAGACAAATTTTTCAGGTGATGTATTCCAATAAAATTGGTATGTATTAGGAATAAACATAGAAAGGACAGTTTCTGGTGTATGCCCCCATTTTTCAAGATTTTCTTGATCTATTAAGTAATTCAGTAGGGTCAATGAATCTGGCTCTATATACCTAGATACCTTACCAGCCATGTCACTGATCAATCTTACACTATTGATTGTAACATTGATAGGTGCTTGCTTATTCGCTCTGAGAAGCGATATTAGCTCTCGATTGCTCCAACCAGACTTCAATTCAAATCTTCCAGAAATATTTTTTCGTGTGTCGAAACTCATTACTTTTGAAACAAGTCGAAAGCTGGATTCATCTAAAATTATTTTCTTAGAGGTCAAGATTTGTGTTAATGCTTCAAAATCGGTACCCTGCGGTATGTTAAGAATTTTCTCTTCGAGATCTTCGACAACATTAGGGCTGTATATCAATTGATATCCATAGAAAGCAATACTCCCTCCGATAGCTAACAAAACTAATAATATGACTTTCCAATATTTTAACATCTCAGTTAATATTGCTCTTTTTCATTAGGAAAATCGTTAGATTTTACATCTTCAATATAATGCTCTACAGCGCCTTTAATACTCTCGAAAAGCTCCAAATATCTTCTTAGAAATCTTGGATGAAAATCTTTAGTGATACCCAATAAGTCATGGGTAACTAGTACTTGACCATCAGTATCTGGACCAGCTCCGATTCCTATGGTAGGAATATCAACAGATTCAGATACCTTCTTAGCTAAGCTAGCAGGAATCTTCTCCAGAACCATTCCAAAACACCCAATCTCTTGGAGCATAATGGCGTCTTCTAGGAGTTTGATGGCTTCAGCTTCTTCTTTCGCCCTAACAGTATAGGTTCCAAACTTATAAATACTCTGTGGAATTAATCCTAAGTGGCCCATGACTGGAACACCTGCTTTTAGGATTCTCTTGATAGAATCTTTGACTTCACTCCCTCCTTCAAGCTTTACGGCATGTGCGCCTGACTCCTTCATGATTCTTATTGCAGAGTTAAGAGCTTTTTTACTATCTCCTTGGTAGGTTCCAAATGGTAGATCAACAATGACCAGTGACCTTTTGACTGCTCTGATTACTGATGAAGCATGATATATCATCTGATCTAGTGTAATCGGTAAGGTTGTCTCATGCCCAGCCATTACGTTACTAGCTGAATCACCGACTAATAGTACATCTGTACCCGCGGCATCTAATATCCTAGCCATACTGTAATCGTATGCTGTGAGCATAGATATTTTCTCCCCTTTTTGCTTCATAGCATGGAGGGTATGTACAGTCACTCTTTTTACATCTTTCTTCGCTGTAGACATGATCTTTTTAGTTTTGGAATCACAAGGTAAGTATATTCTTTATTTTTTATTGAGGAGATGGTTGCTTATGCTGCAGGATACATATCGGATAGAGTAGAAAGACGCCTTATATTCTGGTATATCAGAGAGGTTTGTCTTTTAATCAAGAAAGAGACAAGTGTTTTTTATCTCTTAATAGGTTAATAAATTATGTCCTGAAGGAACATATAGGTTACTATAGCGTACAGTAATACAACATATGCTCCAAATTAATCATTGATTATCTTAGCTTTGTGGCCTATTTAGATAACTATAAGCAATCTATACGATTAGATGAATAACATTATAAAAGGTTTTGTTGCGATATTGGCTACAGTGGTGGCTTTTTCAGCTTGTGATAATGATTTTGATTTGGTTACAGATAAAGTCGAAATTCCTGTAGTCTACGCTATATTGAACGCAGCGGATACAGCACAGTACTTCAGAGTAGAAAGAGCATTTATCGATGAGAATGTATCTGCTCTCGTAATCGCTCAAAATCCTGATAGTCTTTATTATCCTGATGCCGTAGTCTCATTAACAAGACTGAGCACTGGTGAAGTATGGATTATGAATGAAGTAGACGGGAATCTTGAAGGCTATCCTAGACAAAGCGGAGTATTTGCTACTAGTCCTAATACACTATATAAACTGCGTACCTCTGATATTTCACTAGTGGAAGAAGAGGAGTACAAATTGACAGTTAATATTGGTGATGATCGACCTCTCATAGAAGCGACTACAGAACTAGTAGAACCACCATTTTTCGTAAAACCTGAAGTAGATGGTGATTTAGAAGTTGATCCGCAAAGAATATTTAGAATCAATTGGAATGCTAATACCAACACAACCATATATGATGCTTATGTAAGGCTGTTTTATGATGAAACTATAGATGGGGTTACTACAAGTAAAAGTATAGATTGGACTCTTTTGAGAAATTCTGAAGAAAATGAAATAGATGCTAAGGGAACGGCATTTTATGATTTATTAGCCAACTCTTTAGAAGTTGATGCTTCTATTGTACGTCAGCAAAAAGGTGCTTTGTTTACATTGACTTCTGGATCCACAGAAATTGCAGAATACATTCGTATCGGCCAAGCTAATTTAGGGATTACAAGTAGTGGTGAAGTCCCAATCTATGAGGGAAGTCTATCCTATGGACTTGGATTATTTGCCAGCAGATATACTGATCTTAGAGATAATCTATCCTTAACACCTCTTACTAGAGATTCATTGTCTTTTGGACCGAGAACGGGAAATCTTGGCTTTGAATAACTCTAATATTTATAGTCGAAACAATTACATAAATTTATAAGGAATACTGTCAAATTAGTTGGATGATTAGCGTGATAAGCGATGACAAAACTTATGTATTTTAGACTGTAGACTTCACATTTTTATATAAGTATAAGTAGGTATCTCAAAGAAACATATATAATCAGTCTTAGTTAGTTGTATTATTCCAGTTGAACTAAGCTAGATTGACCAAAGACTAGAATCTAAACTTAACTAGAGCTTTGACTTCTGTCCTATCTGGGCCATTGATCAGCTGACCTGCGCTTCCACTTTCATCTTGGTTATTTAAGTGCGTTCGAGATATTCTCATTTCTGCACTAAGAAGACGACTAAATCTATACTTTGCTTTGATATAATATCTAGATCCTCTGTATTGATAGAAAGGTATTGAGAATTCGTAAAGAATATCATTTTCATACATATAGATACGAGAATCGAAATTATCTGTATCGAAGAGCGCGTACCTTGCAACAATTTGGTAATTGGACCCTTGCGGTCTCCAGACTATATCTTGATAAAACAAGCTACCTCTTGATGATTCATCTTGCAAATTGAAAAATGAAAACTCTGCTCTTGACTTGAGCGTGATACTTTTGTTGACATTCTGAGTAAGATGCACCCTCAATCTATGCAATTTGGTAAGGCCTAAGGCATCTATTGGATTGGTTTCTATATTAGTGTTTCGCAGCTTTTCCTCATACTTATATTGCATGTATACATTGAGCTTACGCTTAATGTTGTATTCTATTCTTCCAAAATACTCCACTCCTCTCGCTGGGGCATCTCTTCTGAAACTCAACCATGGATTTCGCCACATATCTACATATCCACTTATCGCCCATCTTTTATAAGGTCTTATAGAAATACCCATGTATAAGCCCTTTTCATTGGTAGGAGTACTAGCTTCTCCAAATGCATTAGCATTGAGTACTTGGTAGTCTCTATCAAAATTTCTGTAGGAAAATGATATATCAACTCTACGATCTAATCCTAGTAACAATCCATGCACTTGCGCCATGCCTTTATTATCACTTTGGGCAACCTCACCGAAGAAATTAAAGTTTCTCCACCTATAACTATATCCCATACTTGCATTGGTCAATTGGTTACCAGAAAATCGATACTTACGATATAGATCTTGAGTAGGATTTAATGGTAAACTAAAGTTAGTTCTTAGACCATTTAAAGACAAGCCTAATGCTTTACGCTTATATTGAAGGGCAAAACCTGTAGACTGAAGAGAAAGACTGTTTTTCTTTTCTATTTCGTTTTCTGTTCTGTGAAACCCATCTCTTATTATAGAACTTACGTTACTAAATCCAGTATCAATAGTAGTGTCTAGTCTAACTGTTCCGCTCACTGCACTATTAGAATAAAATATACTAAGATTCAAATGTCTATGAAGGCCTAGGGTAGTGGCAGCTCCTCTAAATTGATTCGCTTCGTTTACAGAACTGTAAGGCTTGATTACACGGCCTCCTTTTTTAATATTCATCACTTGAGAACTCTTACTACCTCCAAAACTATTGTGAAGAATCAGTCCTTGACCTAGACTGATAGTATAGTCACCGACCGTAACATCCTTAAGCCAGCCAGTAATGTCTCGAGCCGCAACATATCCTGAATAGAAATCAAACCCAGAGCTATTATTTCCTTTGAAAAATTCTTCGCCAGGATCTTTTTCTCCTGTGAAACCCATCTTAAAAACTTGACCATAGTCAAATTTATATCTGGCAAACATATGGCTAGGGTCTCCTAAGTAATCTGGATCTTGACCATCCTCACTCTCAAATCCCTTTCTATCTTCCAATATTCGCTTCCACTTAAACAATACTTGAGAAGAACCTTCTTTTAGGATGTCATTGATATTGAACGTCTTTTGTTCGTTGTTACCCGAAACTTTGATATATGGAGAAAACTCCCTGATCGTCTCCATATCCATCGATTTGATAGCTTGTAACTCATACAGCGAATAGAATGGACCAAATACATCTCTATAGCTAAGGAAGTCTTGTATTTGTATACTATTGAGGATTTGCATTTCTTCTAGCTGAACTTCTGATATCTTATTAAGATCTACAGGACTTCGGCTAAAATAACTTAAGTCATCTGCAATATTGTTGATGTCAATCTCTGATTCTTCTGCTTGGTTTTCTAGAGCATCTTCTAGTTTTTCGATAATGATCGTTGGAATAGTATCCTGTGCTATGGTTATACTTAGACAGATAGTCATGAATATAAAAAGCAGTGCTGACTTTGGGATTAAGACATTCAAGTGATATGGAAGTGTTTTTAACAAGTTCTGAAGGTAAGTATTATATCAATATTTGTAACTAACAAATAACATTTAAAGTCTTACATTCTATTAATGTACTCCTAATGAATGGTTAAACAATCTATAGATGTTTTAGGATGCTTATATTTAACCTATACCTCCTAAACCTAATACATGAAGCATACATATATAATACTCATACTTCTTTTTACATTCATCTCAGCTCAAGCTCAGCTTACAGGAACAATTACAAGTACCCAAGGTGATACGCTCGCTTATGCATCAGTATATGTAGAAGGTACAGCCAAAGGAACTATTGCTAATGAAAATGGTGCGTACAATATAGATTTATCAGAAGGAATTTATAATATTGTTTATCAATATATAGGTTACGAAAAAGTAGTTCACAAAATCAAAATTGATACTTCTAGTCAATCCAAGGATGTAGTATTGAAAGAGAGTGCATACCAAATGAATGATATCGTAATAGCTGCAGATGCTGAAGATCCGGCATATTCAATTATGCGAAAGGCAATTAAAAATAGAGATAAGAACAAGAATCTGATTCAGTCTTATACCGCGAATGTGTATGTCAAGGGAACGGTAAAAATGCTAGACGCTCCAGAAAGTATTTTTGGCCAAGAGGTAGGTAATTTAGATGGTATAATAGATGATTCTACTAGACAAGGTATCTTGTATTTGTCAGAGTCTCAGTCTACGATCACTTTTGAGAGACCGGATAATATCAAAGAAGAAATGTATAGTTCGATTGTCAGTGGTAGCGATAATGGTCTTAATGCAAACCAGTTTAGTAATGCACGGTTTGATTTTTATGAAGAATATCAAGAATTCAATAGAAGTATGATAGCTCCATTGGCTGATAACTCAATGAGCTATTACAAGTTTAGATTAGAAGGGACAACTTATGATACTGATGGGAACTTGGTAAACAAAATATTAGTGATCCCTAAGTCCGATTATCAACCTGCATTTTTCGGTCTAATATATATATATGAAAACAGCTGGAGTCTTCATAGTGTAGATCTAAAATACACAGGAAAATCTGTCAAAATGAAAATGTTTGATACTATAGGAATCAAGCAAATATTCGTTCCAGTGGATGGTTTTGATGGGCATCCATTAATATCTCAAACCATGGAATTCTCCGCGAGCATATTAGGCTTTAAGTTAGGAGGTGCGTTTAATTATATATTTTCCGACTATACTCTTAATGAGAAATTAGCTGACGGAACATTTACAGCAGAATTATTTAGAATGACTGACGATGCGGTAGTAAAGGATAGCGCATTCTGGGAAGCAGTACGGCCTATTCCATTAACAGAAGAGGAAAAATTAGATTACGTACGCAAAGATTCTTTGCAGCAAATATGGGAGTCAAAACCATATTTAGACTCATTAGACAGAGCGAATAATAAATTTAAATGGTCGGATGTTTTATTTGGTTATGATTATGATCAAACTTTCAAAAAAAGACATTTTAGTTATACAAGCCCATTGAGCAGCTATCAATTCAACGCTGTAGAAGGTAATGCGTTGTCTATCGCTTTTGAAGCCAGATTGTATGATAGTTCTGAAAATAAACAATTAAAGATCAATCCAATTATTCGATATGGTTTTGCAGATAAAGAAATAAAGGCTTCTGTAAATCTGAGGTATAGATTTGATCGTAAAAATCGTGGTTTCTTTTATGTAGGTGGTGGACGTCAATATGTACAGTTAGATAATCGAAGTCCAGTAATGGCCAATATCAATACCCTTTATAGCTTATTTGCGAAAGAGAATCTTCTTCATTTGTATGATAAGAGATTTGTAAATGTAAATATTACCAAAGAGGTGTCAAATGGATTATATGTAAGACCTTTTTTGAAATATGAAAATCGAAAACCACTAAGTAATAATTCGAGTTATAGCTGGGGCAATGATGATAAAACCTACCGTCAGAATAATGAGATAGGGAAGGATGAATATTTGAGTTCTTATTTATTGTCAAATCACAATGCGGTTATTACAGGAGCTAGGTTGACGTGGTATCCAGGTCAAAAATTCATGACCTTTCCAGATTTCAAAAGTCGTACTCAAAGTGGTGCTCCAAAGTTTCAGATTGATTATATAATGGGATTGAAAGATGTATCTTATAATAAATTGAAATTGAATATTTGGGATAGGAAAATGAACGCTAAACTATATGGATATAGCTCTTACTCCATTGAGGGAGGTGTGTTTTTATCGAATAAAAGCGTTGAGTTTCCTGATTTGTTTCACTTCAGAGGGAACGAGACTTTAATTAATTATGAGAGTAATAATCTTGGTAGCTTTAAACTGATGCCTCAGTACGTATATAGTACTACAGAGACGTATGGCGCTGTATTTTTTGAACATCATTTTGATGGATATATATTGGATCGCATTCCACTATTTAGAAATATAGGTGCTAATATGGTTGTAGGAGGAAATGCATTAGTTTACAAGGAGCAATACTACTACGAATACTCTATTGGTTTAGAGGGAATAAGTATCGGACCGTTTACATTGTTTAGAATGGATTATGCTTGGGCAAAAGATAAAAACGAATTTAGCGATCATGGATTTATGCTAGGCCTAAGCCAGATGTTTGAATAACGCGTTTGCACAGCAAACGCGTAAACGGCATCAATGGCAGTGCGGCTTGTGCAGCAAACGCACGTATTGATGCTTCCATGAAAAGTAAACCTGATGCTTCCATAAAAAGTAAACCTGATGCTTCCATTAAGTGTAAACCCAATTCCATTCCATTTGTGACTACGTTTTATTACAATATAATAAGCCCTTCTAGCTTAGCGTTCTTTCTATCTTTGGAGTTTCTCAAGTCCAATGAAATACAAGTATTAAACCCAATTTCATTCCATTTGAGACTACGTAATATTTCAATATAATAAACCCTTCTAGCTTATCGCTCTTTCCGTCTTTGTGGTTTTTCAAGTCCAATGAAATACAAGTATTAAACCCAATTTCATTCCATTTGAGACTACGTTTTATTTCAATATAACAAGCCCTTCCAGCTTAGCGTTATTTCTGTCTTTGTGGTTTTTCAATTCAAATGAATACAAGTATTAAACCCAATTTCATTCCATTTGAGACTACGTTTTATTTCAATATAATAAGCCCTTCTAGCTTAGCGCTCTTTCTATCTTTGCAGTTTCTCAAGTCCAATGAAATACATGCATTAACCTATGTTCATACTATTTGAAATAAATAAATTTGTTTAATCGTTCCGTCAAATATCATCATTGGAGTTGACCAAAATTTAATCTGGTCTATGTATGTTATTGAGACTACGTTTAAGTCTAGATTAAACAACGCCTGCAAATTTATGGAAATCTGATTTCGAACTCTTCATAAAAAAAGAAGACCCCACACTTTAAAAAGTATGAGGCCTATTAACTTCGGATTATGAAGTATTAGTTTTTAATTACTCTATGAGTTTGTTGTATATAATCAGAGGTAATTGTTACCATATATACACCATTAGTCATATCAGAGAGATCTAAAGGCAATTGATGATCTCCACTAGAGAGAACTCTTGTATCTACCATTATTGTTTTTCCAGATATATCTGTAAGAGTAATTGTCAAGTTATCATCTCCTTTGGAGAATACATTAAGATTTACAACATCTCTAGTAGGTACTGGACTAGCTCCAAGGAACTCACTAGATCTTTCAACGTCTCTAGTTACACTTACTATAGGAGAGTAAGATATAGATCCATCGATATCAGTTGTCATCAACTGATAGTATGTATTGCTAAATGGATTAACATCCATCATTTCGTAATCAATATTTGAACTACTATTTACTTCACCGTCTTGTACACCAAGTACTTCCCAGTTAGTAGCATCATTAGACTTCATAAGTGTATGGTCTTGAACATTGATTTCACTCGCAGTACTCCATTCAATCATGTTGTGTCTTCCATCAGCTTTAGCAGTAAATCTATTAAGCTTTACAGGTAGAGCTGCACCTCCTTCATGTACTTGGAATCCAGAGAAAGAAGAAACTAATAGTTCTACTTCCCATCCTCCAGGTACAGCAACATCTCCCATTCTAGTTGCTATGACACCACTCATGTTTTGAGGGTTAACCATTTCACTACAATCGTCAGAATCAAATTTCGTTACTGTAAGTGCATTCCAATCAGCAGATTGGTTATCACCATCAGCATCATTTGTAATTTCAGCATATTCGGCGTCAGTATAATATAGGAAAACAGATACATCAGCAGATGGCTGAATGTCAGGTGTAATAACAATACTTCTATCAATTAAATCAAATCCATCTCCACCAGCTGCAGCGTTTACATAATCTCTATTGTCACTATCAGTCGGATCGAATCTTACGTAGGAAGCATTTACCATTCCTAGGTTTACCGTTGATGAAATAGCAGCTATTAAATTACCACCAGCATCAAGAAGGTCAACTTTAGTTACAGTTCCATCTACTAATGTAGCCGGACCTGATATACATGTATTCATTGCACCTTCAGCAATCGCTGGAGGAGGAATTACTACTGCATCTAAACAAAATGCTGTATTGTTAGGTGTACCGTAATTAGATATTACAATAGTATAAGTAGTACCCGCAACAAGTGGCGGAGATACGAATGTAAGATCAGCAGTAGATGAACCGTTATCTGCACTTGCCAAACAAGATGGCGAATCAGCAGGACATCCATCTAACATGAATAATCCAGCCCATGTTTGTGTAATACCTGACATTGTAAGATCTAAAGTTTCTCCAGTTGTACTTGCAGTATATTCAAACCAATATTCATCATCATTGAAATCCGAATCACATGGATTAGTTGGTGCTGTACCATCTCCAGGGAAGTCACCAGCAAAACCTGCAGAATCTGCACATTGCTGTGTTCCAGGTGTAAGTGCTTCGGCTGCTGCACATGCTGACCCCGTTTGACAAGGTGCAGGTGCTGTAAATAGAGCGGCAGTAGTTACTGCACATAGAGCATCATCGACAAAAAATGCAGTGACATCTACATCAGCTCCATCAGAATCTAAGCCTACTAAAGTTACTGTCTGAGGACTAGTTCCTATTGCAAACTGTTGTCCATTAACATCTAACATTCCAGTTCCTGGTTCGTCAGCAAAAACAACAATTACCTCTTGTGTGTATGTGTTATCAACTGTATTACATGCAGTTTGAGCACCTGCCGTTATTGAAATAGTACAAGCAGATGGTGTATTAACTACAGCATCCAAACAGAAAGCAGTATTGTTTGGTGCTCCCCAGTTAGCAATAACTATTCTGTAAGTAGTACCGGCTACGAGAGGTGTAGTTGAAAGTGTCAAGTCAGCAGAGCTAAAACCGTTAGTTGCGTCTGAAATACATGTAGGACCATTTGCTGGACAATCGTCTAATACAAACAATCCAGCATAGGTTTCAGTAATCCCTGACATTGTAAAGTCTACTGTTTCACCGGTTACGGCCGCAGTATACTCAAACCAGTATTCATCATCGTTATAACTAGAGTTACATGGATTGGTAGGTGCAGAACCATCTGAAGGGAATTCACCGGCAAAGCCTGCAGAATCTCCACATTGTTGTGTTCCTGGTGTGAGCACTACGGCAGCCATACATCCTGAACCTAACTGGCAAGGTGCTGGTGCAGTAAATGCTGCCATTTCACTTAATGTACAAAGAACATCAGCATCAAAGAATGCCGTTACATCTACATCAAGACCATCAGAATCTAAACCTACTAAAGTTACTGTTTGCGGGCTAGTGCCAATCGCAAATAGTTGACCATTTACATCTAACATTCCTGTTGCTGGTTCGTCAGTGAATCTAACTTCCACTTCTTGTGTGTATGTATTGTCTGCAGGGTTACAAGCCGATTGAGTACCAGCTGTAATAACGGTAATTGCACATGATGTTGGTGTGTTTACCACAGCATCTAAGCAATACGTGGAATTGCTAGGAGCCGCCCAGTTTGCTAAGGCAATTCTATAAGTCGTACCTGCCGTTAAGGCTGGAGTTGAAAGAGTAAAATCTGCTGAAGAATTACCGTTATCTTGACTTGCGACACATGCAGGACCATTAGCTGGGCAATCGTCTAATACATATAATCCTGCATAGGTAGCATCAAGCCCAGAAACTGAAAAATCAATAGTTTCGCCAGTAGTTACTGCCGTATATTCAAACCAGTATTCCTCATCATTATAACTTCCATTACAAGGATTTGTTGGTGCGCTACCGTCGTCAGGGAATGAACCAGAGAAAGCGTAAGTTCCGCATTGCTGTGTTCCTGGAGTAAGTGTTTCAGCCGCAGTACACGCTGAACCTGTTTGACAAGCTGCAGGTGCTGTGTATAACGCAGCAGTAGTTACAGAACATAGAGCATCATCCACAAAGAAAGCAGTAACATCTACATCTGCTCCATCAGAAGCAAGACCAGTTAAAGTAACAGTTTGAGGACTTGTGCCGATTGCAAACAGTTGTCCATTTACATCTAACATACCCGTTGTTGGTTCATCACTGAAAGTAACAACTATGTCTTGTGAATATGTGTTATCAGCAGGATTACAGTTTGCTGGAGGTCCAGCAGCGATTGATATCGCACAAGCTGATGGCGTATTTACCACAGCATCCATACAAAATCCTGTATTATCTGGTGTTCCCCAACTTGAAATAACAATTTTGTAAGATGTCCCAGCGGTTAATGCAGGAGTAGTTGCAGTTGCGTCTGCAGTACTACTTCCATTTTCTTGACCTAGTATACATGATGGAGCTGCAGTTGGACAATTGTCCAGAACAAAAAATCCAGACCATGATTGAGTAATTCCACTCATAGTCAATTCGAGTGTCTCACCAGTTACGGCTGCTGTATACTCAAACCAATATTCATCATCATTGTAATTAGTATTACATGGGTTGGCAGGAGCTGAACCATCAGCTGGAAAATCTCCAAGTTGACCTGTTGAATCACCACATTGTTGAGTGCCCGGTGTGAGTGTTAAAGCATTGGCACAATCCGCTTGGCCAAATAGAGTAATTGAGAATAGCAAGCATGCTACTCCCAAGAGTAATTGTTTTTTCATAATCCTAGTTTTTAATTAACAAATTGCAAATAAGATTACAATACTAAAGAATAATATATGGGTATCATAACTATGATGAATTTTATTTGATACTGATCTTGTCTGGAAGTGCAACTTATTTGACTGGTTAATTGAGGGGGTCGGAATTATGTGCGTTATTTTTATTATGAATCAGAATTAAATAAAGATAAGTAGTGTCTAGGTGTGTTGAAACAAAATATTCTATGGGCAAAATATAATGGGAAGAAATATTCGGCCTGTTGATTTTTTATATGAATATTATTTAAATATGACGCCTTTTTCTCTGATTGTCAGTGTAGTTATATGTAGAATTTATTTAATATGTTATTTTGTCAATTAGAGTAATTCTATCCAAAAGATAGATCAAGACCTTTAGTTTAATCTATTGTAACTTCCACTAGGATAATCATAGATTAACTATATCAAGTATATAGAAAATGCCGAAAATCATATGAAAATAGATTCTATTTGCAGAAGCAAAAAAAACATTGTTTATATTTTGTTCTATTGACCTATAAATGCAGTTAAAGATTCTCCATTCGAAGATAAAAGTAGAATCTCAGTGTGTTTTGGTAAAGTGATCATGGATCTTACAAATTTCTTGTCAGAATTTGTAGATATGACTTTAACTTCGTTGGTACAAGTATTCCACGATTCAAATTCAAATCCATCTAATAATCCAGATTCAACCTCCATCTGTAAATTTCCATGATAGTAGACTATAGTACAATTATTAATATCAACACTGGATTCGAAGTCATATATTTTTGAATGTTGCATCTTGTTATCGAATGAAACAAAATCATATTTATCGTAACTATTCAATTTCAAGTATCCAGACTTTAGTTGTGTGCAAGAAAATTTTAGTCCTTCATCTAATGCGCTCCCATATATATCTTGAACATCAGACTTTGCGAAAATATCATAAGATTCGATATTGTCAACTAGCTCTGGGAATTGCTCACTTGAACATTGCCTTCCTCTGATTGGAAATTCATTGTCATCTTCGAAGCTACTAAGAACAACTTCATAATTACCGTTTTTATTTACATCAGTACTATAACAGTTTAATGGCTTCTCTACACTTGCGTTATATTTTGAATTAGTACCAAGATTCCCTAGTAATACTTCTGCTTTTCCATCATTATCAATGTCTATGGTGTCTATCGCTGACCACATTCCTTTAAGATTAGTTGGAATTACATTCTTACTAATATCTTTCCACTCGTTGTTTTCGTAAGTGAGTAATGATGGGTTAGACCATTCTCCTACCAGTAATATTTCTTGAATTCCATCTTTGTTATAATCAATATTCATTGCATCAGTAATGGCACTTTTGATGCCCGTATGTAATATTTCGGCAGTTAATACTCCATCATTATTTACAAGAATATAAGAATCAGTTCCTTTGGGATATTGTCCATGTACGTATCCTCCTCCAACGAATATATCCTGATCACCATCATTATCAAAGTCAATAGTTATAGGGCAAGTACTATTAGTCGTGATGGGTGATTTCAATAGTTCGAATGATTTCCCTTTGTTGATGTATATCATATCTTGGAGATCAGCCTTTTGAGTGTGGGCATAACTTCCGCGACTTACGTATATATCTACTAAGCCATCCTTATTAAGATCAAAAACACAAATGCCAGAATCTTCAAAGTTTAACTGTGATGAAAGACTTTTACTCAATTTGCTAAGTTTTAGCTTGTCATTTTCAAAATTGTAAATACCAGTGGCTTGGCCTTGGCCTCCAGATATTATAATTTCATTTACGCCATCATTGTCAAGGTCTGCAGTAACGGAGTACGGTCCTTGGTCACTCACATTGTATGGCAGTAAAGGTTGGATTTTGTAATCATTGGTTTTCTTTTGAGCATAAGTGTAAGAAATCGATTTAAGACTCTTAGCTAATGTATTTTTCTTCTTCGTTATATATTCCCCGTCACCTTCTTTGAGATGTAATTCAGAATCAAATCCTTCGGTGTATCTTTCAGTTTTACCATTGGCCCAGGTAATTTCAATATTGTTTATACTTTTTGCATCCAATCCAGGAATGGTAATAATTGGTGATACGGATGATTGAAAACCTCTAGTAGATGTATTGTCATAATAGAATGAACTATTTTCTGTTGTAATTTTGATCTGCGAACCTAATCCGAATTTATCTGCCTTTGAACTAAGGCGAAGTTTAGTAGAAACGTTGTTACTCGAAAGGTTCTCGTATATGATAGATGGGCTTTCCATATTGTTACATACAATATCAAGGTCACCATCATTGTCCAAATCTCCGTAACTCGCGCCATTAGAATTGAATTTTGAAGAGAAGCTATTTCCAGATTGTTTTATGAATTCGTTAGGGGTATTTTTAAAGAACAGATTCTTTGATTCCGTAGTGGTTAAGATATGTTCTATTTGAGAGTATTTGAATGTACCTTTGATTTTGGCCTTTTCTACTTTTTTTTGAAGATCCTTATCCAATACGTCTTTACGGTAGCCATTTGCTATAAAAAGGTCTTTACGCATATCACCATTCAAATCCGCAAATAGTGGTGCCCAGCTCCAATCGGTTTCCGCAATTCCATACAAGTAAGCTTTATCTTGAAAGAATTCTCCACCGTTATTCACCTGCAGTGAATTATGCATTTCTTGATCTTGAAATCCATTGTCATAAAGAGTTGAATACAGTTTAGGATTCATACTTGCCATATTAGTCTTCTTCCTATAATTATCAGTGGGCATCATTTCGACAGTTATTACATCTTGATCTCCATCATTATCAAAATCACTGATATCTATCCCCATACTGAACTTAGACATATGCTTCAGCATTTTCTTAGACTCATCTTCAAAACGATTTCCTTTATTTATATAAATAAAATCGTGTTGCTGATAATCATTAGAAATGTAGATGTCAGCTCTACCATCCAAATTAATGTCAGCTGTAACAATTCCTAAACCATGTCCATAGTTTGAAATGCCCCATTGTTCCGATTTGTCAACATATTTGCCTGATTCATTTATATAGAGTCTATCACTTTGAAATTTGGGTGGTGATTTAGTTTTTGAAATAAATTGGGTGAGCTCTTCAGAAAATTTATCTGGATGATTCATCACATATAGATCTAAATCACCATCCCCATCGGCATCGAAGAATGAACTCTGAGTACTATACCCCTTGTCTGCGATTCCGTATCTCTCGGCCGATTCTTCAAAGATCATATTTCCTTTATTGATATAAAGTAGATTAGCTCTATTTTGAGAATCTTCGAACCATCCTGATCGACTAACATAAAGATCCAATAGCCCATCATTGTTAATATCTACTACGGTGCTACCCGTACACCAGTCTCTTGAGCTTCTAATATTAGATGACTTAGAAATATCTGTAAAAGACATTTGTCCATTGTTTTTATACAATCTGTTATAGCCCATATTGCAAACGAAGAATATGTCTTGAAATCCATCATTATCAAAATCCGCCAAACTTACTCCACCACCATTATATAGGTATTCATAACTATAATAATTTACAGCATCGGATTCTTTCAATTTATTGGTAAAAGAAATACCAGTTTGACCTTCACCTAATTCTCTAAAATTAAGTTCATCTCCAATAGGCAAATCTACTTTCGTTATGGTCGGAGAAACTGACTTTTCATCGACTGAGCAGCTGAATGTTGTAAAAACACACATTAAGAGGGCAGTGATTTTATGAATACTCATAGATCAAAAATACATTTGGTAATAATTATAGAATGAATCAAATATAACAATAGGTATGGAATAGACAATTATACTGCATAGTATTGATTAATAGTTCAGGCCATTTTGTAATTTTTCTAATTGTAGTCATTTAGTAAGTCAGCACTATCATGCTAAAAAAAAGATGCTGACTTCTATTAAGCCAGTATCTTTCCTTTATTGGGCTGTGAAAATGTTGCGACGTCTAGTTTTTAAACAATTTGATCACTTCATTTTCTCCAGCTATTAATACCTCAACGATATATATTCCAGAAGAGTAGGCTTGCAAATCAATACTCAATGAATTAACTCCGCTTACAAGAGAAAATTCATCGCGATAAATGACTAAACCTGCCATATTATGAATGACTATAGATCCCTGCTGATCAGAATTACTATTGATATTTAATGTAGTATTTTGATTGAATGGATTCGGAGTAATACCCATAATTTCACTTTTATTTTCATCTCTTTGAACAACAACAGTATTAAAAATTTCTTCTTCGCCATCAAAGTCGATTGATTTTAGTCTATAATACGTCGTCTTAAGCGGATCATTATCAATAGCGTGATAATTCAATATCTCAGTAGAGTTTCTTTCGCCATTTATCCTAACCAACTCTTGCCAGTGGTCAATTCCATTTTCAGATTTTTCAATAATTTGAAATTCGTTATTTACTTGAGTGATTGTCCTCCATTCTATCATATTAACTTCGCCCTTGCTGTACGCCTCAAATCTTATTAGGTCGATCGGCATTACTACACTACAGTCTGTCGTAGCAGTTCCGGCAGATTCGTCTATTGATATGTTGTTTGCAGTATTAGAAAAATTGGTGACCAATAATATAAATACATCACCAGCTTGCGCACAGTTTGTGGTAGCGGTTCCACCATCGGCCGTAGTATAGTCGCAATCTACAGGAGCCCCATAGTCGCACTGTGAAGTTGCCGCAGCCAAGCTCGAAAACGGGCCCCATAGTGCATAGTCAATATCCACATTGGTGTCTGAGTCAATAGTGATAGCCAAATCACCAGGGCTACTTATTTCAAAATAGAACCATGCTGGATTAGGGGTGGAGAGTAAGCAACCATAATCAATTCCTGGATCTGTTACATCGGCATCATCAGGGATATCTACACCAGCCACAATAGTCTCTCCACCGCATATTCCTGCTGCTGAGGCTGATCCACCAGCTTCAAAAGAGCAAGCTCCTCCAGATGCAGCATCAGCATAGGCAGTGGGAGCAGTAGAAGCATTAAGACAAAAGGCTCCTATTGATTGAGGAGACGGCCATGTAGAAATGTGTATATAATACGTCACACCAGAACAAGCATTAAAGCTTAAACTTTCGTCGCTAGACGAACTAGTCGAACTGGCTACGCAATTACCGGAAGGATCAAGTCCTGTGCAGTCGTCAGACACCATTAGCCCAGTCCATGTATTGGTTCCAAATAAATCAAGTGTTATGGTTTCATTAGTGGATGGAGTATAGCTATAAAACCAGTCATCTCCGCCTGCATAGGAGTCGGAGCATGGGTGTGTATCAGTATTGTCAAAGCCAGTTGGGTCCCCAAAATTTCCCCCAGCTGGTATACTATTAGAATCTGAACAATTCATGTCCAATATTAATGGTATTGCGTTATCACAAGATCCAAGTCCTGTTTGACTAAGAAGTGTTTTGCTGCCAAAGATTAACAATCCAATTAAAGTAATTAAGTATAAATTTTTCATAATTAGAATAGTTTTTTAGTCGTGAATAATTTATTTACTTCATTTGGATCGACAGGGAATCCAGCTTTTTTAGCTAATGATATGAGGTCTTCTGTCGTTATTTCAGAACTGGCTTTTAGGATCAAACAGTTGGGGTTAGCATTATCTCTACTAGCTATAATTTTTCCATCATTCGTTAGTTGAGATAGAATGTTTTCTGTAAGCTCAAACCCAACAACTGGCGCAAAAGTTAGATACTTTACATTGGACTCTATAGAAAGAGTAATAGGCTGATCCTGCTGCTGACAAAATAGAAGAACAGGATAAAATAGGATTAGGAATAGTGTAAATTTTTTCATGTGTGTAAGAATTTCGTTTATAAAATCAATTCGATAAGCCAATACGGGGTATTAGCTTCTATTCGAAGAATAGACGTCGTTAAAAAAAAATAAAATTGATTTTTTGCAAGATATTTTCTGCGCTAAAGTGGTTTGCGCATTAAGTGATTCTAATTTCTTGTTACTCTTCTATTAGGGGTTAACAACAGAAAAGCATTCGAACAAATATGAATGGATAAAACACTGTTAAATGATATTTAAAATTCGATTTATTCTAAAAAGAGAAACGCACATATAATTTAAAATTAGTAAATAATATCTATTGTTTCATATGTTTGGCAGAAATTTGTAATTCTGCGTTTGTTTACATATCGATGTTTTTAGATTGTATTTGTTGAAACGACAAAATATAAATATGATTTATGGGGATTCTGCAGTTGAAAAGAATGAAGGTCTCTACTTAATGGTGTGAAGCGACACATAATTGCGATAGTTTAGAATGAACCTTCGATTCGAATAGACTTGAAATAAATCAACATTCTTATTGGTTTTAGTAATTTATGTAATCCAACAGACTATGAAATTGTAGAGAATTGGCTTTTAAGCGCTATACTAAAATGTCAAGTTTAAATTTGAAATTGGCAATTTTAGATCAAAGACTTAATCGAAAGCGACAAGTCAGGTAACTTATGTACATATTTTGGAAAAGCGTTCGTAGATTTAGACCGAAGACAAATAGCATTACCTATCTAACCGACCTAACATGCAATTACAAAGATTACTACTATTAATTCTAATTATATCGAGTACTTATCTAAGCGCCCAAGATTGGACTAAATCTGATCTATCGAGACGATCTAATATCAGTACAGATCTCTTACCCCAAAGATATCAAGGATATAAGTTAGAGTTTTCTTCACTAATGAACGTGCTAGAGAAGACGAAATCGAACCAAACAAGAGTAACGCTTCCAAATCCTGAAGGTGGACTAGAAGTTTTTATGATAGAAGCAGCCGATGTATTTCATCCTGATCTTTCGGCTAAATATCCAGGTATAAAGGCATATAAAGGATTTAGCTTAGACGTACCTGGCTCATATATACGTATGGGATATGGAGAGAAGAGAATGCATGCAATGGTACTTCGTGAGGGCCAACAAGCTACCTATATAGATCATATCAATGGCACGGCACAGGAATACGCAGTATATTATAAGTATGATTACGGTGTTAAAGCAAGACATCAATTTGAATGTTTAGTAGATGAAGATGCTAGAGAAATAGATGGAGCTAATGAAGCTTCAACTAGGCATGGAGACTGTGAGTTACGTAAATATAGATTGGCATTAGCTTGTACAGGTGAGTATGCATCATTTCATGGTGGAACGGTAGTATCAGTATTAGCGGAATTCAACATAGCTATGACAAGAGTCAATGGATTGTATGAAAGAGATGCCGGTATCACAATGGAACTTATAGCTAATACAGATGAACTGATCTTCCTCAACGGAGCAACAGATCCTTACACTAATAATGATGGAGGGGATATGCTTGGTGAGAACAGAGCAACGTGTAATGACGTCATTGGATTTGATAATTTCGATATTGGCCACGTATTTAGTACTGGTGGAGGTGGAATAGCATCTTTGCGAAGCCCATGTACTAATCGTAAAGCTCAAGGTGTAACTGGGCTCGGTAGTCCAGTTAATGATCCATTCTATATAGATTATGTAGCTCACGAAATGGGTCACCAGTTTGGTGGTAATCATACTCAGAATAATGATTGTAATATAAACCCTGCAACTGCAATGGAACCAGGTAGCGCTACTACAATTATGGGATATGCAGGAATATGTGATCCCAATGTTCAGGGTAATAGCGATGATTATTTTCATGGTATCTCTCTTATAGAAATTGCAAATTTCGTTACAGGAAATGGAAATGATTGTGCAGAGATAATTCCAACTTCAAATAATGCACCGGTTGTAACCGTGGAAAATGCTGCAGTAACTATTCCTGCTGGGACGACTTTCTTTTTGACTGCTGACGCTATGGATGCTGATGGAGATTTGATGACATACTGTTGGGAACAGATGGATAATGAAGTAGCAACTATGCCGCCGCAAGGGACAAATGCAGGTGGACCTTTGTTTAGATCCATTTCACCTACTACAGATTCACGAAGGTTTTTTCCGAAAAGATCGGGTGGATCTGAGTGGGAAGTGCTACCAACGGTGACTAGAGAGATGAATTTTATGTGTACTGTCAGAGACAATAATATTGCTGTCGGGTGCACCGGTGAAGTCAATATAGTTGTAAATGTAGAAGATACAGGAAGCCCTTTTGTTCTTATTTCACCAAATACTCCAGTGGTTTGGCCAGCGTCTGATCTCAAAACAGTTACATGGGATGTGGCTGGTACTGATCAAGCGCCAATAAATACTGCAGAAGTAGATATCTATTTATCAGTGGATAGTGGCGAGACATTCGATATCTTATTAGCAGAAGATGTTACTAATGATGGATCTCATGAGGTAACTGTACCCAATGTTCAGACAGATATGGCTAGAGTAGTGATAGTGGGTAGTGATAATGTTTTTTACGATATGTCAGACGAAGACTTTAGTATTACAGCTGAGTTTAGTGTTGAAATCACACCATTTAGTCAAGTAGCATGCGGTCAAGATGAACTTGTATATACTGTAAATTTGCTATCTGCGTCTACTTTTGATGATATGGTAAATCTTTCCGTAAGTGACCTTCCAGATGGTGTTACAGCGTCGATATCTGAAAATACAGTCACAACTCCTGCTTCAGTCGATATTACAATAAGTGGATTGATAGGAGCTGAAGCGGGTTCATATCTCTCTACGTTTACAGCAATGGCTGAAAACAGCACCATCAACGAAATATTTGCAATCAATATTCAAAATGACGGCTTATTGATTACTAATACAACAGCACCTATTGAAGGAATAGATGAAGTAGATGCAACTGCAGTAGAATTTACCTGGGACGCACAAGAGGGTGTTAGTTTGTATCAATTTCAATTGAGTACTGTGCCAGATTTCGTTTCTGCACCAGTTATGTCTGCCACTCCAACTTCGTCAACCACAACAAGAAATAATCTCGAACCAGGTACAGTTTATTACTGGAGGGTTAGAGCTCGATCTATATGTTCCACAGGTGAATATAGTGTTACCAAAGCCTTTAGAACTGCTTCTGTAGAATGTATTCAATATTCTAGTGATATGCCTGTTGTAATTCCTATGGTTGCCAATGTAGAAGTTGAAAGTACTTTGGAAATACCATTGGAAATAGATTTTACAGAAGCGACCGTTGTTTTAGATGTTTCGCATACTTGGGTCGGAGATCTGAGTGCTGAAATAACTTCACCGAATGGAATAAAATTTGATCTGTTTGATCGACCAGGTGTACCATCAGATGAATATGGATGTAGTAGAAATAACATCATGGCATCGTTTAATAATTCAGCTGCTCTAACGGCAATGGATTTTGAAAATACTTGTGACAGTGATCCACTAGCAATTTCAGGTATTTATAATGCAATGGATGAATTTACAGAGACATCAACTTTTGGGGTATGGACATTAAAAATTACAGATGTCTTTCAGGCAGATGAAGGAATTATTAATTCCTGGGCAATAGAAGCTTGCTCACCAGTAGTCTTTCCTGATCTGGTAACCAGTGGCAGTAAAAGTATAATAGTTCTTAATGGAGCAAGTGCTTTGTTTGATAATACAGCTTTGACGATTGATAGTGATGATCCTGCTATTATTTATATCACTAAACTTCCTAATGAAGGAGCTTTAATGAGAGGTAGTGATGTGCTTATCGAAGGGTCTCCTGTGACAGAAGATCAGTTAGCAAATGGAACGGTGTCTTATCTTCATTCCGGTAATGAAGCGCTTACAGATGGATTTTTTGTGGATGTCCAAATTCCATCTACTGGAGTATGGTTAAGAAATCAATATATATCAATAGAAATATTGGAAAACACATTCCAAGTAGTAGCTAATGTTTCAAACGAAATATCATGTTTTGAAGGTGCTGATGGAACTATCTTCGCTACAGCTGTAGAAGGTGTTGAGCCTTACGAATTTAGTATTGATAATATAAATTTCCAGGCAGATCCTGCTTTCGATGGCTTGTCATCAGGAATCTATACGGTATACGTAAAAGATGCTGACGGTACCGAAAGTGAATCTGATCCTATTTTATTGATGCAGCCTGTACCTATGTTGCTCACAGCTACTCTTGTAGGCTATGATATTAATGCCAGTGCGGAAGGTGGAGCTGGATCATTTGAGTATAGTATAGATGGAATTAATTTTAGTACGGTTGGAATATTTTCGGATTTAGAAAACGGTGATTACAGTGTAACAGTTAAAGATGCAAATGACTGTACTGTTAGCAATACTGTTTCGGTTAATATTGAAATGCTTAACGCAGATATTTCGATTACTGATCCTGATTGTCCAAATGTAAATGATGGAATGTTGGCAATTACTCCAATAGGAGGAATTCCACCTTATGAATATAGTCTTAATGATAGTGGCTTTGGACCGGATAACATATTTATTGATCTTCCAATAGGTGAATATTCTGTCTCTGTTAGAGATGCAGGAGGTAGAAGTGTTGAATATGAGAATATTCTAATTTCTTCTACTGCTCCAATTACTTATAGCTATACAGTATCTATGGGAGATGTAGTAATAGATGCTATGGGAGGAACGCAGCCTTATATGTATTCTACGAATGGTGTAGATTTTCAATCAGAGAATGTACTAGATTTAGACCTTAATGAAGATTATACTCTAACCATATCAGATGTTGTTGGATGTACTTATTCATTTGATCTTTCTATTTCAGCAGTTACAGCAATTTCGATTACAACGATAGATGTATGTTATTTACAGTCTACTGGAAGTATACTAATCAATGGTATTACAGGAGGTCAAGGACCATATCAGTTTTCTATTAATGATGGACCTTTCCAAGATGAAGCATTATTTAGTGATCTACCAAGTGGTACTTATAGTATAACTGTAAAGGATGTTAATGGATCAGAATTCACTGAAGCAAGTGTAGTCATAAACGAAAACCCTGAGTTAGGGTTGATGAATAGTACTAGTACGGATACGCTATTTGTTGTAGGTACCGGAGGAACTGGTGGAGGTTATAGTTATTCAATTGAGGCGGAAGGATTTAACGAAGATGGTTTCTTTACAAATATACCTGATGGGGATTATACTATATCAATTATGGACTCTTCAGGATGTGTGGAAAGTTTTGGAATCATGTTTACAAGTACCGAAGATTTACTTTCTGAAAATGACATCAAAGTATATCCCAATCCTGTTGCCGAAAATCTTCAAATAGAACTATTAGATATTAATAATAGAGTACAGCAAATATCTTTAATAAGTATAGACGGTAAAATTGTATTAAACGATACGCAATTGCCAAAAAATAATATGCAAATAGTAGATGTAAGTAGCCTTCTAAATGGATTATACATACTCTACGTAAAAACAGAAAAGGGTAGTGTTTATCAAAGAATTGGGGTGATGAAATAAGTCATAAGAAGAATATATTTTTGTAGCCTCTATCCATTCGGTTAGGGGCTATTTTTTTTTAGTAATTGGTTAAATACTTTAAACCCATAATACGAGTCAAGCTTCAAAATATTTTAGGCTTCTCGATTTATATTAATTCTATATTGGATAAATAATATACTCTATAAGTATTGTATAATTGTCACAAAAAATGCAGTCGGTTTTTATCGAAGGATGTTGAAAAAAAGAGAATATATTAATCATGAGTAGATTAATATATTCTCTTTTCATTTATTAAGAATACATTTTATTCTATGCAATATCTATGCACAATATTTTTTTTACCCTTCCTTTTTAAACATATATGGAAACAGTCCTGGGTAATTTTCATAGTAACCCTCAAGCATAATTTCACCAGAATGTGTTGTAAGATATTCTACTAGTTTTCTTACATCGGTTACTTCTATATTGTTGATTTTGGTAATAATGTATCCAGGCTCGATATTTGCTTTTCCCACTGTGCTGTTTTGATATACACTTACCACCATTACACCATCAGTAGTATTTTTAGATATCTCTGATGATGACAGATCTCGGAGTTCAAATCCCAAATCAATTAATGCTTTATCTTTTCTAACAGCCACGAAATCTGTGCTATTTAATTTATTTTTTAGAGTGACTTCAGTGCTTTCTAAAGAACCATTCCTTACATAGGATACTTTGATCACATCACCAGGTCTATGACGACCTATTTGCTCCATAAATTGCGATAGAGTATTTGTATTTACATCGTCCACACTTAGTATTACATCTCCACCAATAAGTCCTGCATCATTTGCGGCACTTCCTCTAGTTACAATTGTGATATATACTCCGGCTACAGATGGAAGACTCCGTTCTTCTGCTAATTGATTTGTTACACTAGATATCTCAACACCCATCCAGCCTCTTTGTACGGCTCCATATTCCATAAGGTCGGTAACTACTTTACGAGCGAGATTAGAAGGTACAGCAAAAGAAAATCCTTCATATTTACCACTGGAAGTGATGATTGCAGTATTGATACCTATGAGTTCTCCTTTAGTATTGATTAATGCTCCTCCGCTATTACCCGGATTTACAGCGGCGTCTGTCTGTATGAATGACTCTATACCAGATCGATCTTCAAACACATCTATGTTCCGTCCCTTGGCACTTACAATACCAGCGGTAACTGTACTTTGTAGACGAAATGGATTACCAACAGCTAGAACCCACTCACCCACTTGAAGTGAGTCACTATTTCCAAATAACATATATGGCATTTGATCAGCTTCAATTTTGAGTACTGCCATATCAGTTTGTGAGTCGGTTCCCACAACCTTAGCTATGTATTCTTTATTGTTGTTAAGTGTGACTTCAATGATATCCGCGCCTTCTATTACGTGGTTATTAGTAACGATGTAGCCGTCTCTAGAGATTAAAACTCCTGATCCTGCTGAGCTGCTGAGATTTCTATTGAGAGCATTACCTCCTTCGATTTTAGTCAAGGATCTAATTGATACTACAGCTTCTCTACTGTCTTTAGCTGCAGAAATAAAATTAGTAGGCGTCGTAGATGTAAATAGATGTTGAAATCTTGGAGATAAATTGATTTCACGTTCTGCGGCTTGAATCGCTTTTCCTCGCTGTGACTCATAGATAACTTGTTCTGGTTGTACCAATTTATGATATATAGCTACAGTGGTAATTGCCGTTAATAACGATGTGCATGTTACAAGTGCAAGTAATTTAGAAGTTGTCATATAAGTGTATCTATTTGCGTATCTAAGGAATACCAGTAATCAGTTTGTGTATATATATAAAGAGGAAATGACCATCCGTAGTATACGGCATGAAAACAAAGATAATATATTATAATGATATATAATGTATAAAATACTGATTATAAGATGATGACTACTAGTATAGCTGACTTATATGATTTAATTATTGTATCGAATGAGATGATGCTATTTATATATATTTGCATGAGAGCGTAACTTTAAGATGATTATTTTAAAACATGGTTATATGAAAAACATAAAGTTCTACAAGTATCACGGTACGGCTAATGACTTCATTATGATCGAAGATCGTGATAAGTACATTGAGAAAATACTTACAAAAGAAGTAATAGCTTCTTGGTGTAGTCGTAGATTTGGTATAGGTGCGGATGGTCTCATTCTGCTGCAAGAAGATAATAAATCGGATTTCTATATGAAGTATTATAATTCAGATGGGAATGCTAGCTCTATGTGTGGCAATGGAGGTAGATGTATAAGTCAATTTGCATACGATCAAGATTGGATCGCAGGTCAAAGTATGCAGTTTATGGCTGTGGATGGGCTACATCGTGCGATTATAGACGTTAATAAAGTATTTCTTTCTATGACTTCTGTTTCTAGTGTATCTCGTGATGGTGAAGCTTATGTCATGGATACTGGCTCGCCGCATTATGTGAGATTTGATGACCTTAAGATGATAGATATCAAACAAGAAGGTAAATCTATCAGATTCAATGATACTTATAAGGAAAAAGGAATCAACGTCAATATTGCCGAAATTAAAAAGGATATTGTTCGCATGCAGACCTACGAAAGGGGAGTGGAAGCCGAAACTTATTCTTGTGGTACAGGAACAGTTGCTGTAGCTATTTCAAGTCTTTTGAGTACAGATCAACCAAATGGTCAATACGAAGTGCAAATAAATACTAAAGGTGGTGAGCTATCTGTAAGATGCAAAAAAGTAGATGATGCCTTTGTAGATATTTATTTGATTGGACCAGCAGTTAGAGTTTTCGAAGGAGTCGTTTCAACAGAGTAGGCAGAAGGCAGTGTTCAGTAGGTAGTAGGCAGTCCCAAGAAGATAGGTTCACTGTAAATGGAGGGCTATTGATTTCTAAGTAGATTAAATATCGGCATTTACTCGAGCATTTCTTAATTCTGACAAAGCATGAAGATCATTTTGAACTTTGGCAACTTCTATTCCTGCATCATAGATTTCTAGTGCTTTTTCCATCTCATCTATCTCAGTGTAGATATAAGCTAGATGATAATAGAGTCCTACATAATCAGGATCATCTGCCCTTAGCGATTCAAATTTCGCTATGGAAGTTTTTAGATCATCAAGTTTCTCATATTCCTTGGCTATGGCGTATTTTACAAAGCTATCATCAGGATCTTCGGCTAATAAAGTATTGAGGTATTCGAGTCGTTGAGAAGTGGCAGTCATCTAGATGTTTTCTTTATAAGATGTAAAGCTATGTTATAATAATGGTTTTGTAGACTTACTAAAACTTAGACAGTTTATAATTTAAATATAATGTTTTAATCAAAGAATAACAGCCCTCTTTTGGGCTTTATAAAGCCCAAAAGAGGGCTGGCGCCGATCAGCAAATTCTATAGGGCTCTTATTATTTAG
>CALLPN010000009.1 GCA_938015435.1 uncultured Saprospiraceae bacterium | reverse complement strand
TTGGCATTGCCAATACTTTTATTGATAGTATTAGCATTAGGTAATAGCTCTAAGGCTCTAGCCACTAATACGGATTATGCCATTGTGATGAATGCTGATTACGATATGCATGAAGGAGCTGATGATCGAAGTCCTATAGTAAAGGATATCGAGGCAGGCACCAAAGTAGAGATTGTAGATCAGATAGATGAATGGATCAAAGTAGTCACTGCGGATACAGAAAGTGGTTGGCTCAAAGAAAATGAAATCGTTAGAATATAATTTTGTTTCTATGTAACAATACTATCTCTTAAACGATTACGTTTTAAAATTAGAGATGGGTAATATAATTAGTAATATGTTTTTTTACTTGGCAGCGGGAATAGCATTGACTATGCCCTTGTTGGCTTTTATATCGCTCATACTTACGGTTTTTAGTGAGAAGAAAAGATTAAAAAAAGTAGGAACTATAATTCTAGAAACTCTGGGAGTGTTTGGATTAACTTTTATTTTCTTTTTTATATCTGAAACTGGTAATAATTGTTGTGGTGAATCGGCAGCATTCTCTCCAGAACATAGATTGTCAGTCTTGGTAATAGTGGGGTCTTGTATGGCGGCATATTACCTGACCATGAATCGTAGTATTATTGCAGCACCACTGCTGGAAGTAATATATAATGTGCTTCTTGTTCTAGGAGTTGTATTTAATCTAATACTATTGTTTCATCTCGATCTTGAATATTGGTTTCTTGGTTGTTTTTCGATAATATGTTTTTTTATTATTCGTCTAATTCAAAACTTTCGATTGATCAAAGCAGAATTGAATTTAGAGTTATACTCAGATTCAGCACTTGACAATATGGCGAAATCTATTTTGAAGTTGAATGCCTGGAATCAATACCCTATAATTTTAATACTTGTCATACCTCTTTTGATGGTAATAGCTTGTATTTTGCTTCTCTTCGGTCAAGAACCAGATTCTCTAATCAAAGCCTTCACAGATACATACAAGCACGGATTTTCACAACTAGATTACCAATGTGATAATGTTGAATGTGGCGGTCATTATCTCTGTTCTGTTGCAGCACAAGGACATACCAATGTAGTGAAGCCAATCAGATATGGACATAGAAATGGAGGGCTAATCATATGTAATCGCCAACTATTAATATCCAATGCTTTCGAGGAAATGATATTAGAGAAACTTCCTAGATCTCATAGAGTAATTAGAAGAAATTATGATAAAGTAGGCGACGTAGTTAAAAGCCATTACCATCTGTTTTCGATCAAATGGATCTCTGATTTGGTTTATATATTTATGAAGCCATTGGAGTGGATATTCTTGATTTCACTCTATCTATTCGTACGTAATCCGGAATCCAAAATCGCTAAACAATATTTGCAGAAAGGGTAGGAATAATGAATTTCAATCACTTCTTTTGATTATAGAGTTTCTCGTTATAAGTAATAGTAAGCATAGGATTTTCGCTAACGTCTCAATTCGCTATATTTACAATATACAAATACACAACATGAGAAATATCCTATCAGTACTTTGTCTCTTTACATGCCTTACATTATCCGCTCAATCTGACGATAAGAAGTGGGATGTGAATCATCCACCTGGAGATTCGTCTATGACTACCATCAAGACCAATGAAGGAACTTGGATGAGTGTCGATGTAAGCCCAGATGGCCAAACCATAGTATTCGATATGTTAGGTGATATATTTGTGATGCCAGTAGCTGGCGGTAAGGCAAAAGCAATAAGATCAGGATTAGCTTGGGAAGTGCAGCCTAGATTTAGTCCAGATGGTAAGCATATCTCATTTACATCTGATGCAGGTGGGGGAGATAATATATGGTATATGAAAGCTAATGGCTCCGATGCAAAGCAGATTACCAAGGAATCATTCAGACTCTTGAATAATGCCACTTGGCATCCTAATGGACAATACCTAGTCGCTCGTAAGCACTTTACTTCTTCTCGATCACTAGGAGCAGGAGAGATGTGGCAGTATCATATTGCAGGCGGAGAAGGGATCCAGATCACTAAGCGTAAAAACGATCAGCAAGATGTCAATGAGCCAGTGTTCTCACCAGATGGAAAATACCTATACTATAGTGAAGATGTATATCCAGGTGGATACTTTCAGTACAACAAGGATCCCAATGATCAGATATTTGCCGTGAAGCGCTATGATATGGAATCAGGGAAGATTAAGAAAATCACTGGTGGTCCAGGGGGAGCATGTCGTCCACAGATATCTAATGACGGTAAGAAGTTGGCATATGTGCGTAGAGTAAGGACTAAGTCAGTTCTATTTGTACATGACTTAGCAACGGGTAGAGATTACCCGATTTTTGAAGGATTGAGCAAAGATCAGCAAGAGGCTTGGACGGTATTTGGTATCTATACAGGATTCGATTGGATGCCAGATGATAAGAATATTATTATATGGGGACAGGGCAAGATTCATAAAGTAAATGCGACAACCGGTGATGCTTCATTCATTCCATTCGAAGTGGAAGTAGAGCATAAAATGATGAAGACCCTGGAATTTCAAAACGCAGTAGATGCAGATCAGATGACTGCTAAAGTGTTAAGAGATCTAAGAACTTCTCCAGATGGAAAGACGGTAGTTTTCAATGCATTGGGAAGTATATGGAAAGCTAATAAGAAAGGTGACGGCTGGGGTAAGCCAAAGAAACTGACTGAGAGTAATGACATCGAAGCAGAACCTAGTTTTTCTCCTGATGGTAAGAGTATTGTATTTGTAAGTTGGAATGATGAGACGCTTGGAGGTGTAAAGAAAGTAGGAATCAATGGAGGAAGTGCTGTCAATATTACTACGGATAAAGGAATGTATCGTACTCCATCATTCTCACCAGATGGTCGTAAGATCATATATAAGAAAGAAGGAGGAAATGGACATATGGGTTATACTTTTGCTACTGATCCAGGTATATATGAAGTGGCTTCTGGCGGAGGAAAATCAACATTGATTACTACAGAAGGTAACTTCCCTATGTATACCACGGACGGCAAAGGAGTATACCTTACTAAAGGTGGACACGTATTCGGATCGATCAAAAAATCATTCCACAGATACGATCTAGAGAAGAAAGAAATGCATACTATTTTTAATACTAGTTATACGACACAGTTTACTCCGAGTCCGGATAATCAATGGATCGCATTTTCGGAATTATATAAAGTGTATATCGCACCGATGCCAAGTATCGGTCAGCCGATTGGATTATCAGCAAAAACAAAGATGGTTCCGGTATCTCAAGTCGCAAGAGACGCAGGAATCAATTTGCATTGGTCTGGAGATAGTAAAGAATTACATTGGACATTGGGTAATGAATATTTTACGGCTCCATTGAGAGAGCGATTTTTACATTTGGATGGTGCGGTAGATAGTATCCCACTGATAGATTCTGTAGGTCAAGTGATAGAGTTAGTTACAGATGTAGACAAGCCAAAAGGGACAGTAGTATTTACCAATGCGCGTATCATTACTATGGAAGGAGATCGCGTAATCGAAAAAGGAACAGTCGTAGTTTCTGAAAATAAAATCACACATGTCAGCGATGGAAATATCAAGATAAGAATTCCTCAAGGAGCCACTACAATAGATCTAGAAGGCAAGACAATAATGCCTGGAATAATAGATGTACATGCGCACTTAGGAGCATTCCGTGGAGGTGTAAGTCCTCAGAAGCATTGGCAATATTATACCAACCTTGCCTATGGTGTAACGACTACACACGATCCATCAGTAAATAGTGAAATTACGTTCGCACAATCTGAAATGGTAAGGTCAGGAAAGATGGTAGGTCCAAGGATTTATTCTACGGGAACGATTCTATACGGAGCCGACGGAGATTTCAAAGCGGTGATTAATAATCTCGAGGATGCAAGATCTGCATTGAGAAGAACTAAAGCGTATGGTGCATTTTCTGTAAAATCTTACAATCAACCAAGAAGAGAACAACGCCAACAAGTAGTGCAAGCCGCAAGAGAGATGGGGATCAGAGTAGTACCAGAAGGGGGATCATTTTTCCATCATAACCTGAGTATGGTTGCAGACGGACATACAAGTATCGAACATAATCTCCCAGTAGCACCCTTGTATGATGATGTGATCCAGTTTTGGTCTTCGACGAACACGAGTAATACACCGACACTTATTGTCAACTATGGAGGCGTAAATGGTGAATTCTATTGGTATCAAAAAACGAATGTATGGGAGAAAGATCGCCTATACAATTTTACACCAAGAGCAATAGTAGATAGTAGATCAAGACATCGTATGATGATACCCGATGAAGAATATGATAATGGACATATCCTTACTTCTAAGTCTTGTACGAAATTGCAAAATGCCGGAGTAAATATCAATCTCGGAGCACATGGACAGATCCAAGGCCTTGGGGCACACTGGGAACTATGGATGCTAGAGCAAGGAGGTATGACCAATATGCAAGCCTTAAGAGCAGCGACTATGAATGGTGCTGAATACTTAGGAATGGAAACTGAAATAGGATCTATCAAAGAAGGAAAATTAGCAGATCTAATTATCATCGATGGTAATCCATTGGTAAATATTCAAGATACAGAAAACGTAACTTATACCATGATCAATGGTCGTCTATACGATGCAGCGACTATGAATGAACTAGGTAATAAAGAAACTAAGAGAACTAAATTTTTCTGGGAATTAGAGGGTAGTGGTAACGCTTATCCCTTCTATCAACAGACGCAAAGTTTTATGAGACCTGTTTGTCATTGTAGAATGTAGTAGCATAATCTTATACTTTGATTTAATTAGTAAAATACTATGAAATGAATATCTCGCAATTGAAAGTTTTCTTGGGATGGTTTGCAGTGATTAATTTAGGTTTGTTACTATTTAATAGTTTGATGTACATTCTTTTTAGAGAGTTGATTACCGATGTTTGGAATAGTCTTTTCGCTAGTACGTACGAGCAGTTTACTCAGATGTATACCTTGGCTATGGCGTTCTGGAAAATATTGATTTTCACTTTTTTTATAGTTCCTTACTTTGCATTGACAATAATGCAAAAAGTGAAGTCATAGATGAATAAGAATTCATAATAGAGTAGGGTAAGTATTGATATGAATAGAGTTGAATTCACACTTTTAATTTGAGAGAATTATATGTCATTTAGATCATTGTTGATTGTTTTATTATTTGTTAGCGGAAGTATTTTCGTTAATGCTCAGGGATATATGTCATCTCCAGGTTTTAGTGGGAAACACGCGCAGTTCAAGTTTTCGAGTAATACTTATCATGACGTTTTTGAGCTAGCTCCAGGCTATACATTTAATGGTCGTATTTCAGTAGCTTGGGGTTTGGGTTATGCTACTTACGAATCAGGATTATCTGGATTTTCGTTTAGTCAGAGACTCAGTGGGTTGATCCTAAAGCAAAGTTCGAAGATGCCAATTAGCTTGGGAGTTAATATAGACGTTCAAAAGAGTTTCGTAGACTCGGCCATAGAAGGAGAGGATTTTCCAATATCTCATTTTTCGCTTAGTGTGCATTATGCATATCGGTCGATAGATAAGATGCAGTTTGTCCCAAGTGTAGAAGTAGGAACAAGACAAGACACTAAATTTTTCGGTGATAAATATATCCTGCATGGTGGATACTTTGGCGCCGTTTCGTTGACATGTGGATATACCTATTTCTATTTGGAACCGAAGTTGCTGTTTCATTCAGAAGAAACATTTTTTCAGTTAAGTGCGGGTGTGTTTATTCCATAAAATATATAATTGTATAATTAGGAGACAATGATAAGAAATCTTCAATCAGTATTAAGAGAACATCTCGATAAGGAAGAAAGTCTACTGTGGACAGGGCGGCCAAGACAAGGAATGGTTTTTAGGTTAGCTGATATATTTTTGATTCCCTTTAGCATACTTTGGTGAGGATTCGCAATTTTTTGGGTAGTCATTGCATCGCAAGGCAGTGTAATATTCGCATTGTTTGGAATTCCATTTGTAATCATTGGATTGATATTTGTTTTCGGAAGATTTATAATAGAATCTAAACAAAGAGCGAATACAATCTACGGCCTTACACAAAATAGAATTATCATTAGATCTGGTATATTTTCTCAAAATATACAGTCAATAAATATTAAAACTTTAAGTGATATCGAATTAAGTGAAAAAAATGATGGATCCGGAACAATTTCTATTGGCCCTAAAAATCCATTTATGGTTTGGGGAAGTGGTATGAATTGGTGGCCAGGAATGAAATCGACACCTCAGTTAATTTTGATAGATCGTGCAAGGGTAGTATATAATCAAATAGTTGAAATTCAAAACCAGGCTAGATAGTTTAGTCGATTTTTAGTAAATGTAAGAAATCATAACAAAAGCAAGGATCTCTTACTGCTGCTCAAGTTTATCTATTAGAGCTTCGTAATACTCTATTAGATTTCGCTCTGATATTATGATGTCATTCATGGACATAATCAGATTGGATGCTATGCTTTTTACTTCTGTACTATTTTGAGGAAGTTCTTTATTGATAAATCCGCTAAGCAAGCTTTTGTTGTAGTCGTCGTATTTACTTTGATAGGTGTAGATGTTATTTATTTGTTGAATCATATCAAGATCGAACTCTTGTATGATACCAGTTTGGATACCTGTTTGATATGCGCTACTGCTCACAAATCCAGGCCTAAGGCCTTTCATTTGATAATCTAGATAATGATTATAAGGGTCTTTATGATTCGCAATTTGGATTAAATCCTCTTTAAAGGATTTGTGATATTCATAGGTAGGATTGATATTGTCAAGATTTTGAGAGACTTCTTTTTTGATTAACTGTTTGTATTCTTTGAATTGATTAGCTGTTTTTCTCGCTTCGCTATAGTCGCTTAGCACAAAAGCAAAGTATACACCTAACATCACTGGTATCATCTCTCTTATAAATTTCCAGGTAATGGAACCCACCTTTTGGAATCTACTTTGATTTGCCATATCGCTTTTTGATTATTTGTTTTAAATTTACTTTATAATTTTTTGAAGACATAATACACATCAGTCTTTTTGTGACGTTATTATTATATCTGCATAGAATATTCTAATTTTAGACATCAGATGGGAATATTACTGAAGATAACTTGTCTTATTTGCGAACAACTAAAATGGTATTTATGAAAAATCTACTACTAGGACTTATAGCTTTCTCTATAATTGGCTGTACTACAGACTATGGAACGGTGCAAGTAACTTATCAAGAAGCGACGGCAATCTATGGAGATATAGACGAAATCAGATCTCAGCCTTTAAATGAGACAATAAGAGAAATTAACAACCCAGGAAAAATATACCTCGGAAGCGATATGATCCTAATCGGTGAAGAACAAGAAGGAATTCATGTAATAGACAATACGGATCCTGTTAATCCAACGGCGGTTAATTTTATTAATATTCCTGGAAATAGAGAATTCTTTGTGAAGGATAATAAAATTTTTGCGGAGACTTATTACGATGTGGTGAAGATTGATGTCTCGGATATGCAAAATGCCGTGTTAGATTCTAGAGCGGAGTTTGTTTTTCAAGATGTTTGGAAAAATGCTCAAGAGGAGACGCTAATTGGATTTTCCTTTAAAGAAGTTACGGCAGAGCTAAATCAAGATGATGACTTTTCTAAGCAAGTGCTAGCAGAGAATGAAATCTATTTGGATTACGCAAAAAATATAATTCCAAAATCTGCATTACCCTCATCATTCGCTGGAAGTGGATCAAAAGTAAGTGGAACTGCTAATAGAGTAACTTATAGTGATGAGCATGTGTATATCATCGGTAATAATTCAATGTATATTGTAGCTGATGAAGCGCAAGGACTTAATAACATAAATAAAATCTCGAATATTGGAGAGGGAATGGAAACTATATTTCCTTATGAAAACAACCTATATGTAGGTTCTCGTAGTGCAGTTAATATTTTTAACATAACAGATCCAAGACAACCGGAAGAGGCATATGAATTTAATCATGCAACCGCTTGTGATCCTGTATTGCCTGCTGACGGCGTAGCATATGTGACGCTTCGAACGGCTGATTTTTCTGCTTGTCCAGGGAATATTAATTCTTTGCTAGTATTAGATACTCGTGACATTCACGATGTAGATCAAAAAGAAGAAATAGCAATGTCTAGTCCTTACGGGATGACTATAAAAGGTAACGAACTCTATGTCGGCGAAGGAGAAAACGGGCTCAAAATTTTCGATATCTCGGATAAGTATAAGCCTGAGTTATTAAGGACTATTAATAACGTAAAAGCATACGATGTCATACCTCACCCGACGATTGGAAATCTAATTTTGACTACTGGTCCAGATGGTGTATCGCAATATTTAGTAAATGAAAATGGTGAGAGTCTGACTTTACAGAGTTCTATTTCATATTAGTATATGCTGAGATTATCTCGGATTCTATTAGTTGTCATAGCATTGTGTTGTATGGATACTGTAAATGCACAGAGCTATCCACCAGATGTGAATAGCCAATACTTTGGTGTGATTCAATATGATGATGGTACTTATCATGACACCTATGGATTTCATTATGGATTTGCCATTGCCATAGGTTTGGATGACTTCTCGACAGACACTACGCAGCACTTAGGAGCGGCTCACATAGATTCTTATCTCGGTTGGCGATTTGGTAAAAAGGTATCTCTTACTTCTGGTCTTGGCTTCGAATTTAATGAATCTCGAATTGCTGGATTTAGATTTGATACACAATTTCTTACATTCTATCTTGGAGGTCGATACAATCTTACTAATACTAAATATATGCCATTTGTATATGGTAGAGTGGGTTATGGTTTTGGTCCTCCTCAAGAGGGATCTATTGTCAATCATGATGATGGGACGAACTATCAAGCTGGAGTAGGTTTGACATTCCCTTCACCTAAACCTCATAAGTATTTTGTCGCGGTAGCATGGCATCATCAGCAAGCGAAGGGTACAGAGTCTTTTATAGATCCATTAGGCAATGAGATTAACACCAAGTATGATATACTGATCAATAGACTAGTGATTAAGTTTGGGATGGAACTCAATTAGCACTATTTACCTGTAGAGTTTTAAATAACTTGAGACGGGTTGGGTTTAACTAATCAGTAATATCAATTAAGGCAAATTATTTATAGTGGATAAATTAGTAATAGAATCAGAACACATTAAAATAAGAAAACTGAAAATTTCAGACCTTTCGGATTTTTACTTCTATCGATCAAATCCAGAAGTAACCAAATATCAAGGATTCGATACCTATACCATCGATCAGTCCAAAGAGTTTATAGAAAGTCAACTTAGTGTTCAATTTGGCAAAGCAGGAGAATGGAATCAATTGGGTATTGAAAATAAGCAAACAGGCAAATTAATAGGTGATTGTGCTATTAAACTTGGTGAATACGATGTGAGAATTGCGGAGGTTGGAATCACTATTTCACATATGGAACAGAATAAAGGTTATGGAAAAGAAAGTTTAGTAGCCATATTGAATTTTCTATTTTCAATCATGGATTTTCATAGAGTTACAGAAATTGTAGATGTCGAAAATGTTGCTTCAATTCGTTTGTTGGAGAGTGTCGGTTTTGTAAAAGAAGGACATTTTATTCAGAATATATTTTTTAATGGAAAATGGGGGAGTGAGTTTCAATATGCGATGTTAAAAAATCAATGGGAGTTAATTACAGCTATGAAGTCTTAACCATATGTGTTTATTGTCGATGTGTTTTTCTATTGTTAATTTTTTTCGTAGGATATTGAAGAATGTGTTTAATGAATAGATCTAAGAGAATTTCAATGTAATTAAATGTTTTATTACAGTAACAAATTTTTAAAATGATTAAAAAGTGAATTCAATTATAAAGAGTATTTTTAGAAATGTGCCGTTAACAGAGGATGAATCAAACTTTCTATATCGAAAATTAGTAAAGAAAAATTTTAAGAAGGGAGAGTATGTTTTAAAGGCTGATGAAGAAATAAATCATCTTTATTATGTTGTTATGGGGTGTTTGAGGACTTACTTTGTAGATGCCGCAGGAAAAGAACATACTTTGCAATTTGCTATTAGAGGCTGGTGGATAAGCGATTATATTACCTTATTTGGAAATGAAGGAACAAAATCTGTTTCTTATATTGAATGTATAAAGGATTCTGAGATCTATGCTATTTCAAAAAACGATTTTGACAAACTTTGCATAGGTATGCCCAAAGTGGGTCATTTCCATATTAAAAACTTGGAAACAGCTTTTTCTAGTTTTCAAAAACGAATTCTTGAAAGATTAACTTTGTCGGCCAAAGAGCGTTACGTTAAATTCATTCAGACTTATCCAGATATTGAACAAAGTGTAAAGAATTACCATATCGCCTCTTATTTAGGAATTACAACGGAAAGTCTAAGTAGAATCCGAAAAGAACTTGCACTTAATTAATTTATTATCATACATCAATTTTTGGTCATTCATTGAATATTACTTTTGCTTTTCATTTGGCAAGAACGTCAAGAACTAAAAATGATGAAATGTTAAAAAAAATATTAGGTATAGCCCCAAAATTAGAACCTGATGGATCTTATAGTCCTTCAAGAGTGGCACTAAAATTAGCAACTTCTGATGTAACTGATTTTGAGAATATCGAATACACGAAATATCAAGGTAAGAGATCAAAGATCTTAGTGATTTTCACTGAGCGTAAAAATATGAAAATGAAGAATGGCAAATTGTTTTCTACTGGAAACCATCCGGTAGAAGCTTTGTTGCCTATGTTGCATCTAAGAAATGCAGGATTTGAATTTATAATTGCTACTCCTACTGGAAAGCCTGTTGTTTTCGAAATGTGGGCGTTCCCAAATGGGGATAAACATGTCCAAGATATTTACAATGAACATAAATCAAGTTTTGGGCGGCCATTAAGTCTAAAAACCTTTATAGATAGTTCATTAGTAGATATGGCCTCGTACGCAGCTGTATTTGTACCTGGTGGTCATGGGGCAATGCTGGGTATTCCAGAAGATCAAAAAGTTGGAAAAGTTTTAAACTGGGCTCATGAAAATTCATTGTATACCATTACTCTTTGTCATGGACCAGGGTCGCTGTTGACAACTACATTAAAAGGACAAGAATTTCTTTATAAAGGATATAATATGGCTGTTTTCCCTGATTCGGTGGATAAGATGACTCCTAAGATTGGCTACTTGCCGGGTTTGATGCCTTGGGGATTGAGTGAAAAACTTAAAAGCCTAGGAGCTAAAATAGTTAATTCTAAGTCAGATAATACTGTTTGTTTGGATAGAAGATTGATTACTGGAGCTAGTCCATTGGCATCTAATGATCTAGGAAAATTAGCAGCTGAGACTTTACTGAAGGAGTTGAAGTAATGAAAAGTATTTGTAATATAGGAAGTAATGTAATAAGTTTCGTTGGTAGCCTTTTATGTTACTTCCTAATGTTTTAGGCTTAATTCTTTACTTGCCATGCAAATATCAAACTGTTGTGAAGAAATTTAAAAGAACGTTTTATCTCCAATGGCAATTTTAGAACTAGAAGTACCATGACTTTTATTTCAATTAAAGTTTATATTCTCAGTATTAGTATTTTGTCACCTTATCTTTGCACTATCAATAATCAGAATTAACTAAATTATTATAAGCCTTTTAGGTTATTTCAATTACATGCAGTACTTTTTACTCCTTAAATTCGGAATGGAAATGTATTGAAGTTCTAATTGAATCGCTTTAGTTTAGCATGTGTTTTTAGATAATTCACTAACTGTGTGATGCTACCATCTAAGTAGTTTTATTAGTAAGATATGGAGTTTGAAATCAAAACGGATACAATCTATCGATGCTCACTGGAGAGGGCATTCAAAACACCTATGCTTTGTGATCTTTCAAAAGTTCATACAGGTTATGGATTAATGCCGATGGTCACACATACTACCGATGACGAAGATTGGGGAAAACAAGGCTCAAGTAAAAAAGTATATGTGAAAAAATCACTGACACAATCAGGAGGTTTTGCTTCTGTGGACAATGTTTTGGAAAGGGTAGAAAATGAATACTGGAAAATCAAAGTGGATGATTTTCAATCTTGGATGTTGGGTTTTTACAAATTTGTCGGCGAGTGGAAGGTATCAGAACTAAAAGAGAATGAGATACTAATTGAGTACAGCTACTGTTTGCATTCTAATAAGCCAATATGGTATCTGTTTAATTGGATTTTTGCTAACTTCTTTTGGAAAATCTACATGAAAAGAGTTCTAGAAAACGTCCGAAATATGGTAGATCACAATGAACCTTATTTATTTGAATAGATTGAATGACATCAAATTTGAATAGAGGAATCGTATGATGCACAAGTTTTACATTTCTATACCTTGTAGGATTACCACCTTTACCACTCCATAATGTAACTTTACTGCGATTACATGGTTACTCTAGTGTTGGAGTAAATCAAAAGGCTAAAGATCATGACATTCAAAGAATATATACAACAAGGATTACCATCTTCACTTCCACCAAAGAGGGAACACAAGGCCGATGCTAATCCAGCACCTAAGCGGAAAGAAATCCTTTCAGAAGATGAGAAAGTGCTAGCGCTACGAAATGCTTTAAGATATTTTCCTGCTAAATGGCATTCAGAACTTGCAGCGGAGTTTTCAGAAGAGTTAACGGAATTTGGTCGAATCTATATGCATAGGTTTAAGCCTAGTTATGATATATACGCTAGACCGATAGAAGAGTATCCATATGTAACTAAGCAAGCAGCAGCTATTATGCTTATGATACAAAACAATTTGGATCCAGCAGTGGCACAGCATCCTGACGAATTGATTACCTACGGTGGTAATGGGGCTGTATTCCAAAATTGGGCTCAATACTTATTGACGATGCAGTACCTATCTGAGATGACGGAAGAGCAAACGCTTCATATGTATTCAGGTCATCCAATGGGACTGTTTCCATCTTCCAAAGATGCCCCAAGGGTAGTGGTAACTAATGGTATGGTAATTCCTAATTACTCGAAGCCTGATGACCTCGAAAAATTCAATGCTCTGGGTGTGAGCCAATACGGTCAGATGACAGCGGGATCATACATGTATATAGGGCCTCAAGGTATCGTACATGGTACGACGATTACAGTGATGAATGCATTCCGTAAAGTACTAGAGAAAGGAGAGACTCCAGCAGGAAAGATATTCCTTACAGCTGGTCTTGGTGGTATGAGTGGTGCTCAGCCGAAAGCAGGAAACATTGCAGGCTGTATTACGATATGCGCAGAAGTTAATCCCAATGCGGCTACTAAGAGACATGAACAAGGTTGGGTAGATGTACTCATAAATAATATCGATGATCTTGTCAAGAGAGTACATACCGCACAAGAACAATCAGAAGTAGTATCGATAGCATACATTGGTAATGTTGTAGAGATATGGGAACGATTCATAGATGAAGATATCTATATACACTTAGGCTCAGATCAGACATCATTACATAATCCATGGTCTGGTGGCTACTATCCGATGGACCTATCATACGATGAGTCTAATACATTGTTGAGGGATGATCCAGCAGCATTTAAGGATCAAGTCCAAAAGACATTGAGAAGGCACGCCACTGCAATCAATAAGCATCACGCAAGAGGTACTTACTTTTTTGATTATGGTAATGCGTTCCTATTAGAGAGCTCTCGTGCAGGAGCAGATATCATGGCTGAAAATGGTATCGATTTCAAGTATCCATCTTACGTACAAGATATATTAGGACCGATGTGTTTCGATTATGGATTTGGTCCATTTCGATGGGTATGTGGCTCAGGTAAATCTGAAGATTTAGATAAGACGGATGAGATAGCAGCAGAAGTACTACAGACGATTATGGAAAATAGTCCTGAAGAGATCCAGCTCCAAATGCAAGATAACATCACTTGGATCAAAGACGCAAAGCAAAATAAATTAGTAGTGGGCTCTCAAGCTAGGATATTATACGCAGATGCAGAAGGTCGAATGAAGATCGCACAGGCGTTTAATGATGCTGTAGCCAATGGGATTATCGGTCCCGTAATACTTGGACGTGATCATCATGATGTGAGTGGTACTGATAGCCCTTATCGTGAGACTTCTAATATATATGATGGTAGTAAGTTTACTGCAGATATGGCGATTCACAATGTGATTGGCGATAGCTTTAGAGGAGCAACTTGGATATCGATACATAACGGTGGTGGAGTAGGATGGGGAGAAGTGATCAATGGAGGATTCGGAATGTTACTTGATGGGAGTGCAGAGGCAGAAGCTAAATTGAAAAATATGCTTTTCTATGATGTTAATAATGGAATAGCTAGAAGAAGTTGGGCAAGAAATGAAGAAGCGATTTTTGCGATCAAGCGTGAGATGGAAAGAACACCAGGACTCAAAGTTACATTAGCAAATATCGTAGAGGATAGTATTTTAGATAATTTAAAGGGGTAGCAAAAAAAACTTAACAATGCCTTAATCTACAATTTACCTTGTAGAGAACAGTTATATATACTTTAGGCCTAGCTTCAACAACAGTTAGTACGGACAAATGTCAGATAGCATCAAAATACTCATCGTAGATGATGAGGAAGATATCAGAGAGTTACTTAGATATAATCTTGGAAAAGAAGGTTATGTAATCGAGACGGCAGAGAACGGAATAGAAGCCATAGAAAAAGCGGTTTCTTTTGGCCCTCATCTTATCGTATTGGATATTATGATGGAAGGAATGGATGGTATCGAAGTATGCGAAAAATTAAGGGAAGACGAATCATTTAATGATACATTAATTGTTTTCTTGACCGCAAGAGGAGAGTCTTTTACTCAGATTTCTGCTTTGGAGACTGGTGGAGATGACTTCATCAGTAAGCCAGTAAAGCCTAGTGTATTCAAATCTCGTATCAAAGCTGTACTTAGACGGCATCCTAGTCTTGGCACAGCACAATCCGAGTTGATATCTACATATGGCGATCTAACCATAGATAGAGAAAAATTTAACCTATCCGTACAAGGGAAAGTAATTTCTTTGGCTAAGAAAGAATTCGAATTACTTGATTTATTATTGTCAAAACCGGGCAAAGTCTTTAAACGATCAGAGATCCTTAGAGAAGTTTGGGGTAGGGAAGTCATAGTAGGCGATCGGACTATAGATGTGCATATTCGTAAGCTTAGAGAAAAGATAGGAATTGACTATATTCATACGATGAAAGGTGTGGGATACAAGTTTAATTTTTAACAATATTCTGAATTAATATGCACAATATTTCCAAGTTCTATTAAATCAAAAGACATAGTTGGCTTCTTTCAAAAATCTATCCATAAGGCAAATTATAAATTACACAACCATATTAGTTTGGTTGGTGCAGATGTCTATTATGTTTAGCTTATGGTACTTCTTTGATTTGGAGATAAGCTTTTCTTGGTTGCTGTTGATTGCGGCTGGGACCTTTGCTATTTTTTATTTTACGATTTCATATATATTGGAGCAATTGATATTTAGTAAAATCAAATTGATATATAAATTTATCTCAGATACCAAAGCCAATCCAGATGAAGCTAAGATCAAAAGCTTACCTACATTGACAATAGACAATGTAAATGAAGATGTCGTAGACTGGGCCGAGCGGAAAGAGAAAGAATTAGAAGCAATGAAGTCGCTAGAAGTATACAGGAAGAATTTTGTAGGAAATATCTCGCACGAATTGAAGACTCCATTATTCTCTATTCAAGGATATCTACATACGCTGCTTGAGGGTGCCATCTACGATGAAGGAATCAACTTAGATTATGTCAGAAGGGCTGCTAATAATGCAGAGCGATTAGGCAATATTGTTGATGATCTTGAGCATATCCATAGACTAGAGGACGAATCTTTTATAATAGAGAAAGTAACTTTTAGTGTAAAAGAGTTAGCTAAAGAGATATTTGGCGATCTCAAAAAGATGGCGGATCAAAAAGAAATTAACCTCAAATTTAAAGATGGTGCAGCGCTACAATCTATGGTTTGGGCGGACAAAGAAGCGATTAGACAAGTATTAAGTAATCTGATAATTAATGCCATTAAATATGGAAGTGTGAGTGGCGATGTTACTTTGAGTTTCTATGAAGTGGAATCCAAAATATTGATAGAAGTATCAGATACTGGAATTGGTATCGAAGAAAAACACCTCAAACATTTATTTGATAGATTCTATAGAGTGAATAGCAGTAGGTCAAGAGCCGAAGGAGGTAGTGGATTAGGACTTTCTATAGTCAAGCACGTAGTAGAAGCGCATGGTGAAAAGATATTCGTACGATCTACGCCAGAAGTAGGAACAACGTTTGGTTTTACTTTGCCTAAGAGTAAGTCGTGATTAGAATTGTCATTTGATTTTGAAAAAAAATAATTTTTAATCTTGAATTGCAACGTTTCTATAGATCTCATACTCTTTTAAGTAACCAAATATCTATTATCATGAAAAGACTTCTATTTTCATCATTTTTTATTGTTGCTTTTGCCGCAGTTTCTTGCGCATGTACATTTATTCCGACACCATTTTGTGAGCAGTTCTATAATGGTAATGCTATACTTTATGGTAAGACAATAGAGGCCATAGATGATGGCGTACGATTTCAGATATTTGATCAGTTAACAGGAAGTGAAACGAATGAGATCATTACAATTTATGATCAAGCACCATTTGATTGTAATGGTATTTTATACTTGGAAGCACTTACGTTATTACCTATGGACTTAGAAGTGATAGTATCATTAGAGCAGATTGATTCGCTTCTTAATCCTTGGGAAACTATAGGAGATTATCGTGTACCAGAATATTATACGGAAAACAGAAAATTGAGAGTAGAGAATGGCAATGTAATAGGAAATATTACTTCGCCCTTTGAAGGAGATCAATTTATTCCATTGAGTGATTTCGTTTCAGATTTACAAACAGGAAATGCTACATGTCTTATACTTGGTATAAAAGATAATTATGTACATGATGTGATTGCTTGGCCTAATCCCGCAAGTGATCAAGTCTTTTTAGCGAAACGAGATCGATCGTCGAAGCAGATTGGTAGAGCATTTGTTTATGCCCAACTAGGTATTAAGTCCGAGCTATCACTTGTATCTGAGACTAGCTTGGATGTATCACAATTGCCTAACGGATTTTATGTGATAGAAGTAATGTATTCGGATGGACTCAGAAGTAGGCATAAGATTGTAATTACACACTAGGACTCAAATACATTTTGATTTATAGCAATTATCTATTATTTTTAATGATCGGATTGGAAAAATCAAATTAAATATCATGATCAATTATAAAATAGAAGTCAAAGGAAACGTCCAAGGAGTTGGATATAGATATGCAGCATATCAAAAGGCTAATATTCTTGGTGTCAAAGGCACTGTGCAAAATCTAGAAGATGGATCTGTAGTGATTAATGCTTCTGCACAACGAGAGAAAATGGAAACATTTGTCAATTGGTGTCAAGTAGGTCCTGATGCAGCCAGAGTATCTGGTGTCAATACAGAGGAGATTAGCAATGTGGATGCCAACGAATTCAAAATAGTAAGGTAGGCTTGCGGTCTACTCTTTAGTTATAATATACCTTAGTGCTCTCTTGTCAATGATTAGAGAGCACTTTTTATTTATATTTCAATTTTATTACCCATCATAGAAGAACAGCCACATATCGTTGAAAGATCCATTGAAAATCGAACTATGGAACATCGATCTACCGTACGAAAGATGGTCTGGTCCAAGATACTTTTGAGTATCGGATTGGCTATAGTGGGTTGGGTTCTTCCTCTAATTGTGAAAATTCATTATATCCCTTATTTGGGTAATTCGCTTAAGTTTACGGCGTTGATTTTGATGATTCAAGGATTTCGTACGCTCAGAGGGTACGCCAAAATCAATAAAGAAATAGTGCCTAAGACTACATATGTTAGATCGGATATTTCTGAATTGCAACAAGTATTAGAAAATCAAATTGCTCAAAATACAATAGAACAAAAGTTGTCTTTGGTAGGATTGGTCATATCTGTCGTTATAAGTGTAATCATTGTACTCTCTCAAGATTATGTGGTAATCGCAGCGTCATTTATACCAGTTGCTTTGATTTTAGCAATTGAGTTTTGTTTTATTTTAGTTCTATTACATATTCAGCGGTTATTCAAAAGGGTATTGGATAGGGTGGAGATTTGAATAGATATTCTTTTTGAATCATAGCACATCATTGATATAATATTTCCATATACAACTAGTACATTTACGTTCACATAGAAATAGTGATATGAAGTACGAAAAAATCATGCAGGATCTTAAAGCTGGAACCTACCATCCAGTTTACCTATTGCATGGTGCCGAATCGTTTTTTATCGACAGTGTTTCTAGTTATATAGAGAAGAATGCACTCACAGATGCCGAGAAGTCATTTAATCAGATAGTCCTTTATGGAAAGGACGTAGATTTTAAGGCAGTCGTCGATAATGCTCGCCAGTATCCAATGATGTCTAATCGTAGGGTAGTAATACTCAAAGAGGCTCAAGCCATGAGGACGCTAAAAAGCTTGCTTTCATATATTGAAAAGCCTTCTCCTCAGACTGTATTGGTCTTAGCACATAAGAACAAGCCTCTAGACAAACGAACCAAATTTGGTAAGTCAGTCAGTAAAAATGCGGTAATCCTCGACTCTAAGAAGCTCTATGATAATCAAGTGCCTGCATGGATATCCAATTATCTTAAATCCCAGAAACTAAGCATAGATCCTGACGCTGCTCAGATGTTAACAGAGTATCTAGGCCAAGATCTAAGTAAGATTGTCAATGAGATTGATAAAATGAAAATCAATCTTAAGTCTGGTGAAAAGATAACTGCCAAACTGGTCCAGGAAGGTGTCGGTATCAGCAGAGACTACAATGTTTTTGAACTCAATAAAGCATTGTCAATATGGGATTACCCTAAGATCATGCGCATCATCTACTATTTTGAGGAGAATCCCAAAGCCAATCCATTGGTCATGGTCATTTCTAATCTATTCGGTTATTTCACCAAAGTAGCTATTACACAGCAAAACATAAAGGCAAGCGATGCAGATCTAGCTCGTAAAACCGGAGTCAATCCATTTTTTGTCAAAGATTATAGGGTAGCAGCGAGAACTTTCCGTCCAGCTCAGATTAAGCAAGCGTTCATCAGTATACATAAAGCGGATCGCCACTCTAAAGGTATGGGAATGAAATCTGCAACTCCACTAGGGATTATGCAGCAGTTGATATTTGAGATTCAGACAGCTTAGATAAAATTGGAATGAGCAAGGTTTCGTAATCGCTTACACGAAGGTTTCGTCAGGTGTCTTTGATGAAAGTAAATTCATTGTTATAGAATAGCCAATCAGGATTTTTCATTTCGATAAGCCAGTTTTTCTTCTTTCTTGACCATCTTTTTAATTGTTTCTCTCTAGCAATTGCTTTATTGATATCTGAGAATTCTTCGTAATATACCAAATTATAGCAGTAGTGTTTTCCTGCGTAAGACTCTTGCGTTCCTCGTGAATTGTAGTGCTCCATTAGCCTTCTATTTAAATTGTTGGTCACGCCAATATAGATTGTCGATTTGTTAGAGCTCGACACTATGTATATCCAATACCTGTGAATTTTGTGCATCTTATATGTTCCTTTTGTAATTGCATCCTTGTCATTTATTAGCTAATAAATGACTGGCTGTTCTAATGCTCACTAAAATAAGGAATATTTCTCGGTTCCTTTCGTCACTCGAAATTAATTTAGGGTAATACAATTGATCCTTCGACTCGTGAAACTCGCTCAGGATGACAATTGCCACTAATTGGATGAGAAATAATGATACGACTCGTGATACTTGTTTAGGATGACAATTGCCACTAATTGGATGAGAAATAATGATACGACTCGTGAAACTCGCTCAGGATGACATTGCCACTCGTTTTGGGCAGATAAAAGATTATGACACGTGATACTTGTTTAGGATGACATTGCCACTCGGTTTGAGTAGATAAAATATTATGACTCGTGATACTTGTTTAGGATTACACTTGCTACTCGGTTTGAGAGATAAAATATTACGACTCGTGATACTTTTTTAGGATGACATTGTCACTCGTTTTGGGCAGATAAAATATTATGACTTTTTTAGGATGAAGATTACCACTCATTCGGAGTAGATAAAGTATTACGATAGAATTCTCTTACGAAGATGTAATATTCTCGGCTATTAAGATGTCATCCTGAGCGATTGAAGGAGGCATAGCTGACTGAAAGAGTCGAAGGATAACATTGACCCAAACAACGATTTCGACCTTGTGGAGAAATATTCCTTATATCGGATCTTATTGGAATCTGTGAAACAATACCTACGAACGGGCTATCGACCCATAGAGTACGTCCAATACTCAAGCCTTGTTTCTCGATTTACCTGCCACAACACGATTAAATTATTAATCATCCAACCAATCATCTTTTCTCATATATATCTTTCTTACATTTGTCTCTCGCAAAACTATTTAATCATAGCAATTGGCCATAGCACATATACACATAGGTACAAATCAGGGTGACTTGATCGCTAATCTCAAATTAGCGATAGGAAAGCTCGGAAGTAAGGGTACTATACTTGATCAATCTCATGTGTATGAGACCGAAGCTTGGGGTAAGCAAGATCAACCTAACTTCTACAATATGGCATTGGCTTTCGAGACTAAGCTCGATCCTTACGGGTTATTAGCCTTGGTAAACGAGATAGAAAATCAATTAGGTAGAGTGAGAAGTGAAAAATGGGGAGAACGAATCATTGATTTAGATATCATTACATATGATGACAAAGTTATATGTGATGAGAAATTAACTATACCTCATAAGCACATGGCCGACCGTAATTTTGTCTTGGTGCCTATGATAGAGCTGGCTGGCGAGTGGCTTCATCCTACATTGAATAAAACGATAGACGAGTTATACGTAGAATGCCATGATAGGTGCGAAGTAATACTAATAGATACAACGATATAAAAAGAAATTGAACGACACAGATTTTCCATATAACTATATCTGCATCGAGGGCAATATCGGCTCTGGTAAGACTTCTCTATGCAATATGATAGAGCGTGACTACAATTGTAGACTCATGTTGGAAGAGTTTGATGATAATCCATTTCTACCTTATTTCTATGATGATCCTGAGCGTTTTGCCTTTACAGTGGAGTTGTTCTTTATGACAGAGCGATACAAGCAAATGCAACGTACGCTAATGCATCAAGATCTTTTTCGCCAATTTACGGTATCAGATTATGCATTCGTCAAGACCTTGTTGTTTGCGAATAAGAATCTTCCTGAAGAAGAGTTTCGTCTTTTCCATAAGATGTATGAACCGCTGAGCAAAAGCTTTCCTAAGCCAGATATACTGGTATATATCCACCGAAGTGTCGATTGGCTATTAGCGAGTATAGAAAAAAGAGGGAGAGAATACGAGAAAAATATCAAAGCTGAATACCTTCTCAATATCCAGAATGCATATTTTGAGTACCTAAGACACATTAGTTCAATCCCAGTATTGATACTCGATCTAAATACTATTGATTTCGTTGCTAACGAAGATCATTATCAGGAGATTACTAATCTTCTTAAAAAGGAATATCGTCCTGGTGTACACCGAGTGAGTTTGATGGTTTAGACAAAATGTTCTTGAGGGTTCCCAAAAAGTCTATAACTAAGTGATATAGACCCATATCAAGAACATTCACGAAAGAATACCATGATGGTTTAGACAAAATGTTCTTGATAGTCCCCAAAAAGTCTATAACTAAGTGATATAGACCCATATCAAGAACATTCAGGAAGAATACCATGATGGTTTAGACAAAATGTTCTTGATGGTCCAAAAAAGTCTATAACTAAGTGATATTACTTATATCAAGAACGTTCACGAAAGAATACCATAATGGTTTAGACAAAAATGTTCTTGAGGGTCCCCAAAAAGTCTATAACTAAGTGATATAGACCCATATCAAGAACATTCACGAAAGAATACCATGATGGTTTAGACAAAATGTTCTTGATGGTCCAAAAGAATCTATAACTAAGTGATATAAACTTATATCAAGAATCCTATTATTGAAAGTTATATCCGTGAAGATCTGCATGAAACCTTTTTATCTACGGCTATTAAGGAAAAATATAAAGGAATCTATTTAGACCCAAATGACGTTAGTATCTTGACAGACAGTAAAAGCTCTTGCCTTATTAATCTATAATCAAGGTTATTATTAGCTTTGAAGTCTTATTGTATAATTTCAGAATAGACCTATGACAAAATATATCACAAGCTTACTAGTGCTAATGCTCTATATCAGTAGCTCAAATGTTACTGCTCAAAAGCAAATCTCGTTAGAAGATATCTGGACTAACCGTACATTTTCACCTAAGAGAGTTCCAGGATTTAACTTTCTCAATGATGGCAGGCATTATACTCGTAAGCAAAATAATGTAATCAAAAAGTATGATTTGACGACTGGTGACTTCGTAGAAGATATCCTTGATGGAGCTAAACTAGGTGATGATTTCAGTATAGGAAGCTACTCGTTTAATAGCGATGAAAGTAAGATCATCATTATGAATAACCGAGAATCAATTTATCGTAGATCATTTAAGGCTAATTACTATGTGTATGACAGAGCTACAATGAAACTCTCTGAAGTCTTTGATGGTGACAAAATCAGCTATGGTACATTATCTCCTGATGATAAACACATCGCTTTTGTTTACAATAATAACTTGTATACAAAAGACCTAGCGACAAATAAGATAACCGCAATTACTACTGACGGTGCATATAATAAGATCATCAATGGTGCAGCAGATTGGGTGTATGAGGAAGAGTTTTCTTTTGCTAAGGCTTTTTTCTGGTCACCAGATAGTAAGAAAATCGCTTTTATTAGGTTTGATGAGACAGCTGTTAAGGAATTTACAATGCAGATGTATAACGATGAGATGTATCCAGAAAATATTGTTTTTAAGTATCCTAAAGTAGGCGAAGAGAATGCAAAGGTATCTGCACATATCTATCATGTAGGTGGCAAAGGAAAGACAGTCAAAGTGGATTTAGGAAATCTAGATGATATGTACATTCCAAGGCTTAAGTGGACAACGGACGAAAGTAAATTATGTGCCTATAAAATGAATCGTCATCAAAATCACTTAGAGCTATACATAGTCAACGCTAAAGATGGTTCTTCTTCAGTAATGTTAGACGAAAAGAGTAAGTACTATATTGATATACATGATAATCTTACATTCTTGGAGAATGGTAAAGAGTTCATCTGGACTAGTGAGAAGGATGGGTTCAATCATATCTACCTATATGGAATGAATGGTAAAGAAAAAAGAGCATTGACTAAAGGTAATTATGACGTAACAGCCTTTTATGGTGTGGATGAGAAAATGAAAAAGATATATTACCAAGCTGCGGATCGAACTCCAATGGAGAAAAGAGTTTTCGAAATAGGATACAAAGGCAAAAAGCCTAAAGTCTTGGACAAAAAAACTGGAACAAGCAGTGCAACATTCAGTAGTACTTTTGATTATTACATACTTTCGAATAGTACGATCAACACTCCATCGACTTACAATGTATATGCGCGTAATGGTGATCTAGTAAGAGCACTGGAAGATAACAAAACTCTAGTGGAGAAGCAGCAAGCATATGGAACTGTTAAAGCAAAGTTTTTTGATTTTACTACAAGCGAAAATGTAAAACTTAACGGTTGGATGATGCAACCGCGTAATATGCAGAAAGGGAAAAAGTATCCGGTACTCGTAACGCAATACAGTGGCCCTAATAGTCAGCAAGTAACTGACTCATGGAAGGGATCTAACTACTGGTGGTATCAGCATCTTACTCAGCAAGGATTCATCGTAGTCTGTGTCGATCCAAGAGGTACAGGCGCTAGAGGCGAAGAGTTTCGTAAGCAGACATATCTAGAGCTTGGTAAGTATGAGACTATGGATATGATTGAGACTGCTAAATGGTTGGGTACATTGCCTAATGTAGATGCAAATAATGTTGGAATTTTTGGCTGGTCGTACGGTGGATATATGTCTTCTTTAGCAATACTAAAAGGTAATGATGTATTCAAAGCGGCGATAGCAGTAGCACCAGTAACAAGTTGGAAGTGGTATGATACAATTTATACAGAGAGATATATGCGTACGCTCATGGAGAACGAAAGTGGGTATAAGGATAACTCTCCAATTTACTTTGCGGACAGACTCAAAGGTGATTATTTGCTTATCCATGGAGGAGGAGATGATAATGTACATTTTCAACATTCTGCTGAGATGACTAGAGCATTGATAGAAGCTAACAAGCAGTTTGATCAGTACTATTACACTAATCGTAACCATGGTATATACGGAGATAATGCAAGGATACATCTGTATACGAAAATGACTAACTTCCTTAAAGAAAGCTTGCAATCAAATAATGCAGGGAATCAAGATCCAATTAGACCATAGATGGCGAAACAGACAGATACTCCAGTAATAGTAAATAGAAAGGCAAAGTACGAATATACTCTTGTCGATGAATTCGAAGCAGGCATAATGCTTAAGGGCACGGAAGTGAAAGCTATGAGGTCAGGTAACGCTAATCTAGCTGATGCGTATTGTATTTTTGATAATGGTAATCTGATAATCAAGAGTATGTTTATCGCAGAATACGATCATGGTAATATCAATAACCATGAGACTCGTGCAGATAGAAGACTCTTACTGCGAAAGCCAGAACTCAAAAAAATTAAACGTAAGCTTGATGAAAAAGGCTTGACATTAGTACCCTATAAAATCTACTTTTCGGAAAGAGGTTTTGTCAAATTAAATATTTGGTTGGCCCAAGGTAAAAAGTCTTTTGATAAGCGAAATAGCATCAAGGAAAAGGATGTAAAACGCGAACTAGATAGAGAAATGAAAAGGTATACATAAAACGAAGTTGATAGTCTTAATAAATTCAACATGCAATAGAGTTGAGATCAATCTTCGTTCACGATAGATTTCATTTAAATAAAACAAAAACGAAGTTGATAGTCAAAATAAGCTGAACTTGGTATAAGATTCCAGATCAATCTTCGTTCACGACAGATCTCATGTAGAAAAACATAAAACGAAGTTGATACTCTTAATAAATTCAACTTGCAATAGAGTTGAGATCAATCTTCGTTCACGATAGATTTCATTTAAATAAAACAAAAACGAAGTTGATGGTCAAAATAAGCTGAACTTGGTATAAGATTCCAGATCAATCTTCGTTCACGATAGATCTCATATAGAAAAAAACAAAAACGAAGTTGATAGTCATGTAAGTTGAACTTGGTACAAAATTCCAGATCAATCTTCGTTCAAGATGAATCTCATTTAAAGAAAAACAAAAACGAAATTGATAGTCAAAATAAGCTGAACTTGGTACAAAATTCCAGATCAATCTTCGTTCACGAAAAATGACTAATTTTTTGAAAATAATACTCGGAAATTAAGGTTGTATAAATGAATCCATTCACTGTTCCATATCCAAAGGCAAGTCAAAGTATATTTTCTAAGGTTTCGTTCGCAATTGCGCTATCGATTAGTTTTATATTGATAGCTTTCGAGCCTTTCGGAACTGCTAGTTTTCAGCATCCATTCAAATATTGGATTCTTGCTGGATATGGTGTAGTAGTTTTTGTAGGGAGTATAGTTTATTTTTTGATTTCCAAATCGTTATTGACGGATAGGAGCGTAGATCGCTGGTCGATTATGTCTGAAGTGATATTCGTTTTAATGAATCTCATTTTTTGTCTCGTCGCATGCTTTATCTATTGGACTCTTGTTTTTCAAGTAGATTTTGACTTTTCCATTTTTTCTGGATTTATCGTATCGGCTACAGCCGTTGCTATCGTCCCTTTGGCCGTTTATTTCTTATTTCTATATATTGCTTATAGAGATGTGAAATATGCAGAACCAACTCAAGCAGTCGATATTATTAGTGCAAATGAAATCATACTCAAAAGCTCTAATCAATCTGAAGTAATAAGTACAACATATAATGATCTATTATGTATCAAAAGTAGTGACAATTATGTAATCGTATACTGCACAACTGATGGTATTCCTTCTCGATATATGATTCGCAATACATTGAAAAATATTTATGCCCAATTGGATAGCGATTCGGTTATTCAATGTCATAGATCCTACTTAGTCAATATTTCCAAAATCTTAGATATTAAAGGTAATGTCACCAACTCTAAGCTCAATTTATTAGGCTTAGAAAACACAATTCCGGTAGCTAGATCTAAAGTAGCTACAATAAGAAATTTATTGTTAACTCATTGATTATCATGGGCCTTGTGGTATATAGCAATCTCTTGTGGCCACTAACAATTTGCTATTCATCACACTATCTTGATGGCCGTCACTTAGATTCGTGTTGAAGTAGAATTTGTATTCATATTTGTCTCATCACCAATAAGAGACAATCATGAAATACATATTATCTACTACATTCATTATACTGATCACATGTCTTGCGATCAGTCAAGAGGGTACCAATCGAAACGAACTTAAAGTTACCATTGGTCTATCGCATACTACTATTACGGATGCAAGGATTAGCGCCTTACCGCAAAAAGCTTGGTCGCCTAAATATGGTATGTCTTACCGAAAAATGAATGATAAAAGGATAAGTCAAATAGACATTGATTTTACGTATGCGTCTAATAGCAGTGGTTCTCTGTTGAGTCTAAATTCGATAATGCCAAAGGCTAATTATTCCTATCTAAGAAAAACACCAAATGGGGTCTGGTTAGGTGGATTTATTGATCATACAACCTTATTAAATTTGCCAAAGAGTCGAACAGGCCTTTTTAATAACAACCCCATTAGCTATATGCTTTCGGCTTCTCTTGGTCCTATGGTATCTTATGAAAAATCAGGTATTCTAAACAATGAACGGATAAGCCTTAGAGCTAATGCTCAACTACCAATACTGGCATATGTCATACAGCCAGAACATGGGCATCCATATCCTAAACAGTACCTCGAGGAAGATACTTTTACTCCGATGAGAGGAGGTCTTACTGGCCCATTGCTGAAAAGCGGTAGGGTGGTAACGATCAATAAATATCGATCACTTAATGTTTCATTCAGTTTGCAATATGCTCTCAATGATAAGGTCGAATTGTCATTGAATTTTAATTCACAATTACTGTATGCCAATACCACTGGCAAATCGGTTTCACTTACAGATAATAGTATCGAGTTAGGTGCTTCGTATATTCATTAGTTACAAAAAGAAAACCATCATGAAAAATATATTATTTCTATTACTTGTTATTCAGTCTATGCTTTCTTGTTCTCAGTTAGATTTAGAAAGAAACAACCAATCTCAGTTGTTTGATGAATTTTGGACTTGGGTTGATCATAATTATATCTACTTTGAAGAGAAAGAAGTCGATTGGCTCGAAGTAAAAAATCAGTACGAATCATTAATCAGCGAGAATACCACAGATGACGAATTGTTCGAAATATTCGGTAATGCATTGCGTACCTTAAAAGATACTCACAATAGATTGCAAAGACCAGAAGGTCGCTCCGCAGGATATGACTTTAGAGATGGTTATGAAATTCATTTTGAATTGGATCTAGTCAAACGAAATTATGTAGTCGATTCTCTAGGCGCCGATGGCAATCTATATTGGGCGATGCTCAATGACAATGTTGGATATGTCAACCTTTCTGTCTTTAATAGATATAGAGCATTCAAATCAGTATTTGAAGAAATGAAATCCAGGGAAGTAAATAAGCTGGTGATAGATATGCGTAGTAATGGAGGAGGAGACTCTAATAATATACCTGATCTATTGGGTGCTTTGGTAAAAGAGAAAACCTTGCTCGGTGCGTATATAGAAAAGAATGGTCCTGATCATAATGATACTACTCATCCTATTAGAGTATTTGCTAATCCAGATGAGGATTTCCATTTTGACATACCGATAGTCGTATTGATCAATAGAGGAAGCTATAGTGCTACATCGTATTTTTCGGCAATGATGAAAGGCTTAGATAATGTTACTTTAATGGGACAAGTGACTGGCGGAGGTGGAGGCGGAAATCTCGGTTATCAATTATCTAACGGTTGGCTAGTGGCAGTGTCTGTTAGTGATTTTATAGATAAAGAAGGTACCTCTATAGAGATCGGTGTACAACCTGATGTGATGATTGAAAATAATGCTATAGATATCGAAAATGGAATCGATGAGATGCTAGAGATGGCGATTTCTCATAAGTGAAAAAACCTTTAATTGCTTTACCTCAATGACATTGCCTGGTAATGAAATACCTTTAGATTGCAATACATGAAACACATTACTGATAGCCGCATTCTGCATCTCAGCCGAAGAATATTTTTTATTAAGTGCATTGATTTAATATTGAGCAGTAACAATAATAGCACTGTCGCCCAATTCGCTGATTTGAACTGAAGAGACTTTTGTTTGAGTTAGTATTCTAGGAATTTTAATGAGCCCTTGGTATACTAACTCTCGTACTCGTTTGATGTCACTTTCATATCCGATGCCTATTTGAAATTGCTTTCTCAAATATCCATCTATGGTATAATTGAATAATGGGTTTTTGAGAATTTGTCCATTTGGGACGTAGTCATCTTTGCCATCCGATGTTTCGATGTGAGTATCTTAGACTTACTTCTAATATACTGCCTTCTATATCATCAGTTTTGATGAAATCATCTAATGGAAAAGGACGGTTAAAGGCTAATATTATTCCGGCCAATAAATTTTCACCGATATCCTTGAACGCAAATCCAATTACAAATGCGGAGATTCCAGCAGCGCCTAATATCTCTTTAGCGATAGAACTATTATCGGTGATATTTAGAAATAAACTCGCCCCAAGGATCATATTGATGATTTGAATGTACTATCAATAAAATTGACCAAAAGTTTATCATCAGCGCGAGAAATAAGATACGTTGAGATCTTCTTTCTTAATCCAAAAAGAATAAATGCAAGTATGACTAAAGTGACTATTGCAACTAAATACTTAGGTAAATAGAATATTGCTACATGAAAATAATCCGAAAATGTATCTTGTATTATTTCCATTATTAAGGAAACGCTTTCAATAAATATAAACTCTAAGGTGTATCAGTTTATTTTCTCAAAAGTTGCAGAATGTTTTCCATACCTAACACAAACCTATTCAGGAATTTCTATACCCATCTTTTTGCTTCTTTCTTTCCATTTGCTGCGGGCATACTCTCTGAGATCTACCACCTTATCAGTTTCGTCTACGATCTCCATACCGAGTATAGTCTCTAATACATCTTCCATAGTTACTAATCCAGTAATGCTTCCATATTGATCTACGACTACATGCATATGCGTACCTACACCTGTATCGCTATTAAATAATTCTGTAAGCAAACTATTTTCATTGATCATGTGCGCTGGCCTTCTAATAGACTGAAGCTTTTTATCTCCTCTACCTTCGAGCATTTCCGATAGGATCTCATCTTTGAGTACGACTCCAGTAATAGTATTTGCAGTATCTCCATTATAGAGAGGGATCCTACTAAATCTAAACGGTTTATTAGCATTATAGTATTCTTCTAGTGTCATGTCCTCGTTAGCAAGATTCATTACGATTCGTGGCGTCATGATATCTTCTACTTTAAGTTTTTCTAAAGTCAATAGGTTTTTAATGATCTTAGATTCATTTTCAGCAATGGTCCCATCTGCTGTGCCTACATTAGTCATCGCTAAAAAATCAGCTCTACTCAGTACACTCGATCCATGACCACCGCCACCTTTAAATCTTCTAGTAATCAATGAACTAAACCAAATCAATGGCATGAGAAGGATTAAAAGTAAATTGATTGACTTTACTGTGAAAGGTGCAAGATTCTTCCAATTACTGGCACCGATAGTTTTTGGAATAATTTCTGACAGAACTAGTATCAATAAGGTCATTATTACTGCAATGATAAATTCCCATGTAATAGCAAAGCCAAATGGTTCTAATAATGGCTCTGATGTTCCATATAATTTAGCAGCTTGGGTTCCAACCATAATAGCCCCCACCGTATGTGCAATAGTATTTAAAGTGAGTATTGCGGATAAAGGTTTGTCGATGTCTTCTTTAAATTCTTTAAGAGACTTCCCCATACTAGATCCTTCTTGCACTTTAGTATTGGTATAGGCAGGAGTGATACTAAGCAAAACTGCTTCCCATATAGAACACATAAAAGAAAAGAAAATCGAAGCAACGGCATAAATAAGAAGTAAAATCATGTTTAGTTTTTGTTTCTAATGTTATATTTTAATGAATTGAAGATGTCTAAGTAAAGTGAGAACACCTTTTACTCCAGAGATATCTACTGATGATAGTCGATGCAATCGCAATGATAGAAAACATCTCACCACCATCTTTTGCTACGTAATGCGCTGTAAAAGCTAATACCGCATCGAAAAAAAATCCAGCGTAAGCCCACTCAGAAAGCATCTTTGACTTATTGGATAAGATAGCCACGATTCCTAATATCTTGGCTACAGCTAATGGGTAAACAAGGTAGTCAGGATAACTCAGCATCTTGAAAAAGCCCGCTACCATATCCGGATTACGCAAATACATCTGTGCTGAGAAAGCAAAAACACCACACATAGCCACAGTTGCTATCCAATAAATGATTCTGGATACATTATCGTTCATAAGTCTATAATCTAGTGCTTTTTACGCATTTACAATTTTAATATAAGAATAACAAAGATATAAAGCTTAGTGACTTGTTACTTCAAGATTGGAGTAGGAATATTGATTCTTAATATAAAGAATTCTACTTCATTGATTTTTAGTTCTTTTTATATGATGAAATTTAATAATATGTTTAACTTTGTCTTCTTGGTTTTGAGATGACACTCTTAACTATCTATAGCAAATGTTGATTTCGACCTTTTCGAACAGGTGATCTTAGACAGTAGCCCTTTATTTACCTACATTTGCGCACTTATTTTAACACTTTTAAAACAGCAGTTTTGATAGCATATCTCAAAGGAAAAATCACCTTCAAAAATCCAGCGTATATCTACGTTGAATGTGGAGGAGTAGGGTATCATGTCAATATCAGCCTTAATACCTATCAGCAGATAGAGGAAAAGGAAGACATTAAGATTTTGACCTACATGCAAGTCAAAGAAGATGGACATGCATTATATGGTTTTTACGATGAAAGAGAACGCAATCTATTCAAACATCTTATCTCCGTATCCGGTGTGGGCGTAAATACCGCTAGAGTCATGCTTTCTGGGATGAATGTAGACGAAATGAGAGCGGCTATCATCAATGAGCAAGTAGCAACGCTCAATAAGATTAAAGGCATCGGCCCTAAGACGGCCAAAAGGATTATTTTAGATCTCAAAGACAAAGTATTAAAAGATGGTGCCGTAGCGGACAATATTACGCCTACCATGAGCAATACTATCGTAGATGAGGCGTTATCTGCTATGATTGCTTTAGGCTTCCCAAAAAATATAGTTAACAAACAACTAAATGCGATCATCGCGAATCAACCGAATATCACGAAAGTGGAAGATTTGATTAAGGCAGCGTTAAAACAACTTTCTTAATTTATTCTTCATTTTGATATACTGAATTGTTTTTCAGTATCGTTATTAATGAATGTTTTGATGTAAGGTGCCCATATTTAGACACCTAACAACTTATTGACCTTTAACTTATATATGAGATTTTTAAAATATTTAAGCTCAGTCGTTTTTCTATCCATAGTCTTGGTACAAATGAGTACCGCAGATCATGGAGGCTTTAGACTACCTGACCCATACTCAGACGATATCGCAATGGCGATACCTGTGACTGTTGCTGTAACAGATACGATACCGATCAAGGATAGCGATGGATCTTGGACAGATGACGATTACTACAATCCATTTGACATTAAGCCATCTATAGTTACTCAGGAAGTGGAGTATGATCCTGCGACTGGAAACTATATCATATTAGAGAAAATAGGAGATGAGTACTATCGTACTCCTAGCTATATGACTTTCGCAGAGTATATGGAATGGAATAAGAAGAAACAGGAACGCGATTATTTCAGCGAACTGGCAGGGCTCAATACAGGAAAAGGTAAAGGTGATAAACTTATAGTAGATCCGATGGATAGGATCGATATTGGAAGTAGCTTGATAGATAGATTGTTTGGAGGTACAGAAGTTACCATTCAACCGCAAGGAAATGTAGATCTTTCATTTGGATTTGATTATCAAAACAGCAATGATGAAACGATCACACAAGCACAAAGACGAAGGGTAGGATTTGATTTCGATATGGCGATCCGAATGAATGTGGATGGTAGCATAGGAGAAAAACTGAATTTAGGTTTTAACTATGATACGCAATCGACCTTCGATTTTGATAGGAAAATAAAATTAGAATATGATAGCGCAGCTTTTTCTGACGACGATATCATCAAGAAAATAGAAGCAGGAAATGTATCTATGCCACTTAAGAGCTCTCTGATTCAGGGGGCTCAATCTCTTTTCGGTCTAAAGACGGAACTACAGTTTGGACACCTTAAAGTGACGGCATTGGCCTCTCAACAAAAGAGTAAGCAGAGTAATCTCAAAATAGAAAACGGAGCTAGTGTCACAGAGTTTGAGGTGAAGCCAGCAGAATATGATGAGAATAGACACTTCTTTTTATCTCACTATCATAGAGATAGTTACGAAGAAGCATTGAAAAATCTCCCATTTATCAATTCTTCATTCCGAATATCTAATATAGAAGTATGGATATCTACAGAAGGTCAATCCAATGGTGGAGGAAGTAGTAACAATGATTTTACTAAGATTGCAGCCATCGCCGATCTAGCCGAGCCAGATGCAATCCACTTTACCAACCCAGATCAAAGACCTAAATCACCTACTCAATTGAGTGGATTTAACGATCTAAATGATAGACTTCTGCCAGATAATCGTTCTAATAACATCTATGAGGATATAAAAAACAACGAAAGGGTTAAGCAACAAGACCTTACAGCGTCTGTCTTACGTGACGAATTTGATATGGTCGCAATTCGTGATTTTGAGACTTTTCAAGCTCGAAAACTTACATCTAGTGAGTTTACTTATCATGAGCAATTAGGAATGATTTCGCTAAATATAAGATTGAGACCAGATCAAAAATTAGGTGTTGCTTATGATTACTTCTACACATCCATATGTGATACCGTATTTCATGTAGGGGAGTTAGCCAATGAAGGGAGTGAGTCTACAAGTTATGCAGATCTCGATAATAATCCCAATCCCAATCCTAATCCAGATCCGCCTGAACAAGATACTGTAATAGCGCCTAAGTTGTTTTTCGTAAAACTACTCAAGTCATCAACTGCGAGTACAAGTTCACCAATGTGGGATTTGATGATGAAAAACGTCTATTCCCTAAGAACGAATCAACTCAATAAAGAGGATTTTGAATTTGATATTTTCTATGATGATCCAGAAGATGGAGCACCAAAGAAGTTTTTACCCGAAGAAGGATTCAGAGATCAAACTCTCTTAGAGATGTTTGGATTGGATAGACTCAATCAATATAACGATCCGCAACAAGATGGGATTTTCGATTTTGTAGAAGGGGTTACAGTAAACCCTCGTAATGGAACCATTATATTTCCAGTATTAGAGCCATTCGGTAATTCTCTGAAAAAGGCTTTTACTTCTGATGCTGGTGTCCTAGATACAGAATTGTTTAAGGAATATGCGTATCAACAGATGTATGATACATCAGCTACGATAGCTAGGTATAATTCTGGTGCTCAGAACAGGTTTATAATGAAAGGTAAAGTGAAGTCTGCCGTTAGTGGTGAGATCTCATTAGGCCCGTTTGTACCTGAAGGATCTGTAAGAGTATCTGCGGGTGGAGTACGACTCCAAGAAGGTAGAGATTATGAGATTGACTATTCATTAGGTCGTCTCAGAATAATCAATGAAGCTTACCTTTCTCAAGGTACACCTATCAATGTTTCTTTCGAAGATAATACAGTATTTAGCTTACAGCAAAAAACCATGTTGGGTTTACGAGCCGAATACGAATTTAGCGACAATTTCAATATTGGTGCGACATACCTAAGACTATTTGAACGTCCATTTACTCAGAAGATAAACGTCGGTAACGATCCGATTAATAATAGAGTATTCGGAATAGATATGGAGTATTCCAATGAAGCGCCTTGGTTAACAAGCTTGGTTGATAAACTGCCATTTTACTCCACGAAAGAACCATCGAATATCAACTTTGCAGTAGAAGGTGCGATGTTAAAACCGGGTCACTCGGATGCGATTAATCTCAATAGTAATGACGATAGCGGAGTAGCAAGTATAGATGATTTTGAAGGTGCAGTATCAGGTTTTCTGATTGGTAGTTTCAATACTAACGTATGGAAACTAGCCAGTACTCCAATTACTCGATCAGAAGCGCTAGATACAGAAGGAAGATTATCTAGTGTCAATAGAGCTAGGCTCAACTGGTATTCGCTGGACCAAAATCAAGTTGCGCAAAGTAACGCCTACACAAGATTGGTACAACAGAAAGAACTCTTTGCCAGAGATGTAAATACTGGGCAAGGTAATCTCAATACTTTTGATTTGAGTTACTATCCTAGTGAAAGAGGACCTTATAATTATGATCTACCTTCAGTTAATGGTATAGGAACGATACACTCCGCAGGTGTCGAGGCCAATGATTCTCAAACTGATATCGAATTGAAAAATCCAGAGACGAGATGGGGTGGGATAATGCGGAACTTCCGTAATACAGATTTCGAAGCATCAAATTATCAATTTATAGAGTTCTGGATGCTAAACCCATATACTAGTGATAGACCAGATGGAGTGGATCCAACAGGAGATGATGGAGTCATAGAATTTCATTTTGGTAATGTGTCTGAGGATATTTTAGCAGATAACCTTCAGTTTTTTGAAAATGCCCTTCCTGTTGGAAATCAAAATGTTCCCGTAAAGCAGACTGGCTATGGACAGGCACCACTTATTACACCAGTGACTCAGGGTTTTGATAGAGAAAATGGAATGATTCAAGACGTGGGTTTTGATGGTATTGATGATGAAGGTGAAAGAGAAAAACATAAAGACTACATAGATGCTATTAGTGCTATGCCAGGCGGTGCGGCTTTTGCATCCAACACAGTAGCAGTGGATCCTGCGGCTGATAACTTTGTGGCTTTTAATGATCCAGAAATAAGCAGTCAAGATCTCTTAACCAGATTTAAAAATGCGAGTAATCCGGAAAATAACTTGCCGGATAATTCAAATGCTACAGGTGCACAAGAGTTTGTAAGAGGTAATAGATTACCTGATACAGAGGATATGAATGGTAACAATTCACTAGAGCAAGGAGAAGGATATTGGAGATATACATTAGATATTAAAGAGACAGCTTTAGGTGGAAAATTGGATTGGGAAAGCAACCCTTACATCAAGTCAGAATTTGATGTTGTCAATCCGAATGGACCTTTAGAAACCTGGTATAGAGTACAAATTCCATTAGTCGCTGATCAAGCTAATAAAGTAGGAGAGATCAATGGCTTTAGATCTATACAGTTTATGCGGATCTATATGACGGGATTTGAAAAAGCCAAAACTTTCCGTATGGCGGAAATGGAACTCGTAAGAAACATATGGAGAGCTCAACCTACTATATGTAGAGGGACGGGAATAGATGGTAGTGTTGATACATCGGAAACAACAATTTTTAGCGTGGATGATGTAGGAATAGAAGAAAATAGTGGAGATATGCCTATTAATTATGTTACGCCTCCCAATATTAAGCAAGAAGAATTATTCAACACTTTTTCAGCTTTAAGACAAGACGAAAAAAGTTTGGAAATGTCCTTTGACCTTCTAGAACCTAACTGTGAGATTGCAATCAATAAGTTAGCAGGGATCAATCTTACATTTTATGAAAAATTACAAATGTTCTCACATATTCAATCTCTTACGAGTGATATGGGAGCTAAAATTGAAGATGGTGATGTAGAGCTTTTTATTAGGTTAGGAGACGATTCCGAAACCAATTATTATGAATACAAGATACCGATGAAAGTAACTCCTGGAGAACTAGGAGTAGTGACCAACGACAAAACTCTGATATGGCCTGATGAGAATTTTATTGATCTAGAACTCAAAGAGTTTACCAATGTAAAGATCGAAAGGAATCAAATGGGAGCGCCATTTAGAGATAAATATTTCAGTTCTGCGAATCCAAATCTGAGTATAGTTGGTAATCCATCTCTTGCTAATGTTCGCGAAATCGAAATAGGAGCAGTGAATGTCGACACAATAACATCTAAGACATTAAAAGGGAAAGTATGGATCAATGAGCTTCGTGTTGCAGGGTTCAAAGAGCAGATCGGATACGCAGCAACGGCGAGATTGCAGATGCAGATGGCCGACCTTGGAGAGCTTAATTTTGCGACAACTTTCACTAGTGAAGGGTGGGGAGGATTAGATCAAAAACTCGAAGAACGAAACCAGTTTGCGCAATTGGATTATGATGCTTCTACGAGCCTGGAACTTAGTAAATTATTGCCAGCAGATGGTATGGGTCTTTCGATACCTTTCTTTGCACAATACAGTAAATCAGTGAAGTCTCCAAAATTCGAAGCATACTCGGAAGATCTAACTTTCGACGAAGCTGTCGCCGCAGGAGCTTCTCGAGAAGATGTAGAGTCGAGATCTAAAGAGACATCGACGATCAAGACATTGAATTTTACCAATGTAAAGAAAGTGAAAAGTAAAGATAAAAAGACGAGTTACCCTTGGGATATATCTAACGTCAGTGCATCTTACGCATATACTCAAACTAAGATTACGGATCCGATTATAGAAGAAGATAAGATTACTGAGCATACCGGTGGACTTGATTATAACTATAGTCGTAAAGGCGGACATATTAAGCCATTCAAGTTTATCAAGAATAAGAAATTGAAATTGATCAGTGAGTTTAATTTCAACTTGCTACCTAACGCGGTTACATTTGGAACAACGCTTAATCGTAAAAAATCTACGCGTACTTACAGATTACCAGATACACCCATATTTACATTTGATGATCAGAGATTTATATGGGAACGTAGATACGGGCTAAATTGGAATCTAACCAAAGCTCTGAAGTTTACCTATAAAGCGAATGCTTCTGCTGTAGTCGATGAACTCCGTCAAATAGGAATTAGTTCTACTAGTCCGGCAGATCGACAATGGGTGGATCAAGCAGGGAGCCCTCTTAGTGAAAGTGGTACGAGTTACGATGATCAAGTATCCGACAATCCTAATTTTGTCAGCGAATATCGTAATAGAAATTTAAGAGATCTCGGTAGAAGTAAAAACTACAACCATAATATTACAGCGACATACACTCTGCCATTTAAATTGATTCCTGGTATGGATTGGATTACGGCGAAGGCTGATTACAAAGCAGGATATCAATGGGAAGGTGGTGCATTGATCACGATCGATAAAGCTGGGACACTTCTAGGTAATACAATTTCTAATAACCAAGGAAGGTCTGGAAATGTGACATTCTCATTTGATAAGTTGTATAGTAAAATACCATACCTTAAGACAATAGATAAAGGTAAAGCAGGTAGAAAAAGAGCAGGACGTAGTAGGACTAGAAGTAAAAGTAAAGACGCGTTGGGTGCCTCTGATGACAAGAAAAAAGGTGATAAGAATGATAAGAAAAAGAAAGAAGATACTGGTCCATCTACACTCGAAAAAATATTAGTGAGACCATTGTTGGCTTTAAGAGATGTTAAGTTTTCGTATAAAGAAGATCAATCTACATTCCTTCCAGGATTTATGCCTCAGTCTAATTTGCTAGGGATGAGTAGAGGGTTTTCAGCTCCAGGTTGGGCATTTATTGGAGGTATACAGCCAAATCTGGATAGTAATGACGACAATAACTATTTAAAGAGAAATATTGTAAATGGTTATTTCAATTCATCGCAGAATTTTAGTGATGAAATCGTGCAAATGCGAAGACACAACTTTGATCTGAAGATTGGAATTGAGCCCTTCAAAGATTTTGATATCGACGTAACGTTCCGTAAAGATTATCAAGAGACTCATACGGAAGTATTTAAGAATAAAAGTGATCCTGGAGATCCTATTGAATTTGTTCAGAATGCTGGATATGACTTTGGATCGTTTGAGGCGACATACTCAGGGCTTAGTACTCTATTTAAAAATAATGGAGACTTGTACCAAAATTTCATTGACCTCAGAGAACAAGTAAGTAATGAATTACCTGGTGATCCCTCAATTCCATTTAGTGATGATTTTCCTAATTATAAATTAGGATATGGTCCTGATAATAGTCGTGTTTTGATTCCTGCATTCTTAGGTGCATATACCAACAAGACGATAGACGATATAGATGTTAATGCATCAATAGATGAGACTATAAAAGACTATAACTACATACCTAAACCAAACTGGACTATCAAATATGATGGTCTATCGAAACTAAGTATATTCAAAGATGTCTTAAATAGTTTTTCACTTACACATGGCTACAAATCGAGTATACGAGTCAATAGATTTAATTCTCAACCAGAATATATTGATAATTTGGAACCTGGACAAACACAAACGTTGAAGACTAACGGAAATTATTATTCTCGTGTTGAAGTACCGACGATCTCAATCGACGAGCAATTTGCTCCAGTATTAGGTATCAATCTCAAGACGAAGACTGATCTTGAATTAAACTTCGAGTATCGTAAAAGTAGAAGACTTGATCTAGGAATAGCAGCGGGTAATCTCACGGAAATATTAGGAACAGAGTACATCGCTGGATTTGCATATACAATCAAAGATTTCAAAGGCTTTGGAAAAAAGAAGAAGAGTAAGCGAAAGAAAAAAGATCAAGAAACAGATGACAAGTCAGATCCGCAAACTACCGATAAGAGTAAAACGAAAAAAAGAGGTAGAGGTGGAAATGTGAAAAGTTCAAGAGGAAGAAATATTACTATGAATTTTGACTTTTCGTATAGCGATGATGTCACATGGATCTATAGATTTAAAGAAGAATTGGAAGCACAGCCTCAAAGAGGTCAAGTGAGACTATTTATAAATCCATATATCGATTATGAGATGAATGAAAATCTTAATTTGCGTTTCTTCTTTGAGTATTCTAAGACAAAGCCATATAGTCGTACTTCATTTGATAGGACTAATATGGAAGGAGGAATTACAGTTCAATTCAAACTTAATTAAGTTTGAATTGGACTGTAAAAGTTCAAGCTCAAGTATCAATATTCCGACCTGAAGGCGGAAGTCAAGTTCAATATTAAATAAGTCTTGGCATGCGCTTTATGAAATATTAAGATTGAAATAAGGAATGGAAAAAAAGTTTGACTTAGAAGATCGATTGGTAGATTATGCCGCCCAGATGATAAAGTTTGTGAAAGACCTTCCCAATGATAACATTGGAAATTATTATGGTAATCAAATCCTAAGGTCCAGCGGAAGCTCAGTACTCAATTTCGGAGAAACTCAAGGAACAAATAGCTTGAAAGACTACATAAGTAGAGCTACCATTGTTATCAAAGAATTAAAGGAGTCTAGAGTGAATCTACGAATTTTAAATAAAGCTCAATATGGAAATAGTTCCATGTTAAACCAGTTACTTGATGAAACAGAACAGTTGATTAAAATTATTGCTACTATAATTATAAATAAAAAGAAGAAACAAGAATTGGCGAAGAAGTGACTTGAAAGTATGATTAATAAAGATAAACATCCATTTAGACGTCGCTTTTGTTTTAATCTTGATACTTGAATTCCGCCAAAGGCTGGAAATTTGAACTTGATCTTGAAAGATGGGAAAAAAATCAATTTGGTTAATCGTAATACTAATGAGCACTGCGCTCATAGGCTTATCTATTATTCAGTTTGTATGGATCAAGTGGTCTATTGATTTATCTGAAAAAAACTTCAATGATAAAGTACAGATAGCTATATCTCGTACTAAGGATAAAATCCAATCCGATATAAAAGATAATCCCATTATTACTTATGTCAATAGGCCTAAGAAAACAACTTTTATAAGTGATGAACAGCTTAATCTAAGAAAAAAAATATACTCAGATACCAATGATTGGGAGCGACGAAGCTTAGATCTATATATGGGCAGTAAATATGGTTCTTCCTCATCTTTGGATAAAATTAATAAAAATAAGCTGGATGATTATATCAAGCATGCATTAGATGAACAAGGAATCGAACTCGATTATGATTACGGTATTTTCTCTAATAAGTTAAATGATTTTTTGATAATTAATGGTAATCACGCAGTAACTGTGGGTAATAGCCAAGTGAGTGATATGGAAAGCAATAAGAGCCTCTATAAATCTGATTACCAAGCTCCACTATTTGAAGATGGTGAGAATATTCCGGGTTATCTTAAGTTGTATTTTCCTGAGAAAGGACAATTTCTGATTAACTCTGTATTAAAGAATATATTAAGTTCGATTTTGTTCACTGGGCTGATTTTATTCTGTTTTGTCTATACTATCAATGTAATTGTTAGGCAAAAGAAAGTATCAGAGATGAAGAATGATTTCATTAATAATATGACTCACGAATTTAAAACTCCTATTGCTACGATCTCACTCGCTTCTGATTCTATTCTCAATCCTAATATTATAGGAAACCAAGATAAAATCAAACGCTTTTTGGGGATTATCAAGCAAGAGAACAAGCGAATGCTTTCTCAAGTAGAAAAGGTGCTCCAGATGGCGGTGTTGGACCGTAAAGACTTTACTCTTAATAGGACAGCGGTAAATATGATTGAAGTGGTTAATCAAGCTGCGACGCATACGAGCTTATTAGTTGAAAGTAGAGAAGGAATAGTCAATACACACATAAGGTCAGATAAACCAGTAATCATGGCTGATCATACGCACATATCTAATCTAGTCCACAATTTGTTAGATAATGCTTACAAGTATTCTCCAGAAAAACCCGAGATCGATATAACTTTGGAGGATAAAGGGAGTGGCGTTAAAATTACCATTCAGGATAATGGAATTGGAATGTCGTCAGAAAATCAGAAAAACATTTTTGATAAATTCTATAGAGTCCATACTGGAAATCTGCATGATGTCAAGGGATTTGGTCTAGGATTAAGCTATGTAAAGGCCATTGTAGACGCGCATGGTGGAACTATAACTGTACAGAGTGAATTAGGTAAAGGGAGTAGTTTTATTGTCGTTTTGCCAAGAGAATCTAAGAAAAGGGCTAATTAGCAATTTAATCAAATCATATATATTAGTTAAAAGGTATATACCTAATTAGTTATTTCGTACTTTTAATGAAGCGATCAAATTTAGTGGAAGAGGTCGCATAAAGCATAAATAGAAAAGCCATGGGTCAAAAGATATTATTAGTAGAGGACGATCAGAATTTTGGTGACGTATTAAAGTCATACTTAGAAATGAATGATTTTGATATCACATTAGCCACAGATGGTGAAATGGGGTTTCAAAAATTTTCTGAAGGTGAATTTGACGTTTGTATTTTCGATGTCATGATGCCGAAAAAGGATGGTTTTACACTAGCCAAAGAGGTGAGAGAGAAAGATAAAAATGTACCTATTATATTCTTGACTGCTAAGACGCTTAAAGAAGATGTACTACAGGGTTTCAAAATTGGAGCGGATGATTATATAACTAAGCCTTTTAATTCTGAAGAGTTATTGCTAAGATTACAAGCGATCCTTCGCAGATCGCAAGCGGCTCCGGATCCCAAAGAAGATGAAACAGAGTTTGTAGTAGGACAGTATTCTTTTAATTATCCATTGCGTATCTTAAGTTTTAACGGAGATGAACCAGGACAAGAAAAGCTATCCCCAAAAGAAGCTCACTTGTTACGTATGTTTTGTATGAAGATGAACGAAGTATTGCCAAGGTCAGAAGCTTTGGAGAAGATATGGGGAGAAGATAATTACTTTACAGCACGCTCAATGGATGTATTTGTAACTAAGCTCCGTAAGTATCTTGCTAAAGATAAATCTATCGAAATCGTAAATATACACGGTAACGGCTTTAGATTAATAGATAAAAGTACAGACACTTTATACTAAAAAAATGAAGTACTAAAATAAAATAAGAGCCAATTGAAACTGATGTTTTGATTGGCTCTTTTGGTAATAATTGGTTTTAGATTAGAGTGAGAGCGTTTGAGCAGGAGTTTAATGTTTGCAATCGTACAATATGCGCTCTAGATATACATATATACTCTTGATAATATTGATTTTGCAAACTCTTGAATCTCACAATATTTGCAAACACTTAACTCATGAACGTCAATTTTTAACAACATATAATCTTGAAAATCGTTATATTCACATACTAAGATGTACAACTATATAATCATATCAATTTTCCTGATGCTATCTACAAGTCTAGATAGGAAGCTGGATTCTGAATATCCCTCTGAGGATATTAAGGATATGATGTTGTACAAGGTCAATAGACTTAGGATCCAAGGTTGTTACTGCGGAGGTGAATATATGCCACCGGCTCAAAAGGTAATCTGGGATGATATATTATACACATCAGCACTTTCGCATGCGACTGAGATGAAACGTAAAAATTTCTTTTCACATTTTAGTGCTAGAGGTCTTGATATTGGAGATAGACTTGATCGATTCGGTTATCCTTGGCAAGTTGCAGGTGAAAATCTAGGAGAAGGACAAAGATCATTTAGAGAAGTAATGAATGATTGGATTGATAGTCCAAGCCATTGTCGAATGCTTATGAATCCTAAGGTAGAAGAGATGGGTGTCGCTAGACATTCCAAATATTGGGTACAACATTTTGGTAAGAAGTTGCCGAAAGGATCTAGGAGATCTAAGAGGAAATAATTGGCGATATTCAGTCGGCAGTCTTCAGTCAATTAGTCGGTAATCTAAATCTTTCTTTACTGAAAAGCTAATAATTTAATACTGTCCTGTATTCAACATTACGAGAGTGCACGCTTCCAATACCTCTACACCTTCTGCTTTTGCTCGCTTGTAGAGAGAACGGTTCTCTGCCCCTGGATTGAATATTATGCGCTTAGGATTAAGACTAATTAAGTAATCTTCGTGTTCTGCTTGGCGAGCTTCACCCATGTATAATGTTATGGTATGAATATCTTTTACATCGAGATGTCCTTTCTTAATTTGAATTCCCAAGACTTCCGCTTCGCGGCCGCCAATGGCTACAATCTCATGGTCCAAAGATAATAGGCGCTGTATTGCAAGGTATGAGTATCTTGTTGGATTGGTACTAGCACCAAATACGAGTGTCTTCATAGTGTAATTAATGTCGTGTGTTACATAGTTAAACACCAAAGAAAGCTTAGGGTTCCGACTTTCATTTTTATATTTGCAGACACTTATGATTAATATTCAATGTGAGAACATTTTACATTGATTATCAGTGATTTATAGAGTTCTAATTATATATATATGTATTAGAGAACCCAACATATTTCATGCGAACCCAAATACTGCAATCCCTTTTCTTGATTTTCTGCCTTCCATTTTTCGTGGTAGCGCAAGATTGTTTTGAAGAAATCCTTCCTAACGGAGGAGATTGTAACTCTGCGGTTTTTCTATGTGGTAATTTGTTTGATGGATATACAGGTACTCTTCCATCTACACCCACAGACACGTCAGTAGGTAGTCATCCAGATGTTTTATGTGTAGGAGGTGATGTAGATAATTACCAATGGTATTCATTTATACCCTGTGAGTCAACAATAGAATTAAATATTATACCTGCCTCTTGTACACCAACTCAGTTTAATTTATTTGGCTTGCAAACTGGAGTGTATGAGGACTGTACTTTTGGCAACCCAATGTTTTGTTATGCTGAACAAGGGGTAGATCCGATTAATATTGTTCTTAATGATATGATACCTGGAAATATCTATTATTTATTTGTAGATGGCTACGCGGGTTCAATTTGTGATTACACTTTTGAAGTGGTGAGTGGCATAGATACTTCTGAACCAGAGCAGCCTGATGATGTCAATGTAGATATTTCGGCATCAAGTGTATCCATATGTGAAGGGGATCAAATCAAAGTATCTTTTGATGTACCAGATTTAAATATTGGTGGCTTTTCGTGTGGAGACATAACAGGAGCAGATCTTGGTTATGTGGCATGTTTTGAATGGACCGTAGCAGGTACACCTACTAATTCGGCAATCAATCTTGACGATGCTTATGATATAGTGAGTGGTGGAAGTACAGCCTGTGCACAGATAGTCTTTTATTCCGAAGGGACTTACCAAATAACCACTAATGCTGAGTTTAATCCTGCTGTATTTGGCGGACTTGGATCTTGTACAGTTGCGGATGTAATATTTAATACGATAACTATTGTTGTAGAATCTCAAGTATTGCAAGTAGAGCAAGAAATAGTATTATGTCAAGGGCAGGAATATGAATATTGTGATTCAACATATACCGAAACTACCGTAGTTCAATGCGAAGTAGGGTGTACTACTTTTTTACAGTCTCTAGTTTTTAATCCTAGTTCAATAACGGATCTAGGAAATTTCTTTATTTGTGCATCGGACTGTTTCGAATTTCAAGGCGTAGATTACTGTAGCGCTGGATTTTATGAGGTTGAAGATGCTAATGATTGTTCGGTTAGATTTTCATTCAGTATCTCCATTCTAATTGATAATATAGAATACAGCGGAGAATCTGAAATCGACTGTAATGTAGAATCTATTATACTTAATCCGATTTACATTATTAATAATAATGAGTCACTCAACTTCGAATGGACAGATGCTAGCAATACAGTTCTAGGCAATGCGGCGACATTGGAAATAACTACTGCTGGATCCTATACAGTAGCTTTGACTTCAAGTGATATTGAGACGGGTTGTATTATCAATCATACGATAGAAATCACTGAAGATAATACCTCTCCGATATTAACTATTGATCCACCTATCATTACATGTGATGATCCAATGGGAACTATAGTCGTCACTAGTGATTTAGATGTGCAATCGGTAAGTTGGTCAGGACCTGATTCGTTTACCTCAGATGATATATCACCGATAGTGAGTCAGGTAGGAATGTATACTGTAACGATCACCGGAACCAATGGCTGCATATCTGAAGAAAACGTTGATGTAAATGGTGATCTTTTAGAGCCATCTATTACGCTTGACTATAGGGATATAGACTGCAATGTATTAGTGGTAGAAGCTACATATATCTCTGATGTTGCCACTAGATCTCAACTGTGGTCTGGTCCAGGTATATCTAGTGATGCCCCTGTTATCATGATTGATCAAGCAGGAACCTATACGCTTACTGTCATAGGATTTAATGGCTGTCAGACTACTGAGACATTTACTATTAATGATATAAAGGATTGGCCAATAGTAGATGCAGGTCAAGACATTCTTTGGAATTGTAATACTCAAATACTTGAGTTATCAGCCATTGCACCTACTGGTTCTGAATTTCTATATGAATGGATTCTGATCAGCGGAGATCCATTTACCAATATAAGTGATGATCGTATCGAAGCTAATTCGATAGGAGAGTATGAAATCATTGTAACCAATACAATTCTAGGCTGTGTAAGTAGAGATACAGTTGCAATTACCGAAAACATGGATATTCCAACTGCTTTCGTGGGTGAACTTGCGGATCCGATGTGTTATGATACCGATAATGGATTCATGATGGTAGAGTCTATTATTGGCGGTGCAGCACCTTATATCATAACTATAGATGATAATGAGATAATGTTAACTGAGGTGCTCAATGACTTGTCAGATGGTACTTATGATCTATCGATAACGGATAATAATGGATGTAACTATACGGAAGAGCTTATATTAATTAAACCTTTGGAAATCATCCTAGATGCACCATCAGAAATAGATATCAAATACTACGCGAATGAATCATTTGTGCTAGAACACTCCGTAAATGATGATGATATAGCTGAGATAAATTGGTACAACGCTTTAGGAGAGTTTATCGGTCAAGGTGAGTCTATAGATTTTGATGAAAAGCAAAGCACTATCATAACTGTCGAATTGATTACCAATGATGGATGTAGTGTCAGTCAAGAGATCGAATTAAGAGTAGATTCTTCCATTGATATATATGTGCCTAATATTTTTTCACCTAATGGAGATGGCTCCAATGATATTTTTTGGGTTGAAGGTGAAGATAATGGTGCTATGATAGAGAGTTTACTCATCTACGATAGATGGGGAAGTCTAGTTTATGAGGCAAAAGAAATGGCTGTCGGCGAGTCTTCTAGAGGCTGGGATGGTAAGTTAAATGGCCAAGATGTGTTATCTGGAGTATATGTCTATCTTCTTGAGGTAAGGACGGCAACTGACGAAAAATTCTTCAAGTCTGGTGATATCACTATAATTAGATAAAATGTTTTGACCAGTCGTTGGAGATCAATTCTGAATAAATTCTCAGGGACAAAACATTAACGACGAATGATATTTCGGTAATTAATAAAATGTTTCGACCAGTCGTTAGAGATCAATTCTGAATAAATTCCAGGGACAAAACATTAACGATGGTTGACATACCTGTGATCAATAAAATGTTTTGACCAGTATTTTTCATGATTCCTGTAATTTGAAAGGATTCTGAGAAATTAGAAGAAGAATTCTAGAAGGGCTGGTAGTTTACTCATTTCTATATCTTTCCTCGGACCTTCTTTCAGACTATTATTGTCTTTACAAGTAAGAAATAACACTTATTAAGTATCTAGATACAGCGTAATCGTCACATTTACAGTAACTTGGAAAGCATTGTAATCAAATGGTGGATTTATTTAATATATAAATTTAATTGTTAATTTTGTGTCTATGCAATAATTAATTGCATTTGAGCATCGTTCATGATGCGAACGATAACTTTACTAGTAGGCGGACTACTTATATACATATCATGTTCGAGGACTAGAATTCTTTTAATAGGCTTACAAATAAAAACGCTAATGTTTCATTTAGGATTTTTTTTATTCCAGACACCAGACACTGAAGAAGTAGGTGCAGCTCAGAACATCATAAACATTATTATAGATGGTGGTATTTTGAGTATGTCTATATTCGGTGTGTTGTTGATACTATCTGTTATCTCAGTATATATCTTTTTTGAAAGGTATATGACTATCAAAAGAGCAGGTAGAATAGATGAAAACTTCATGAACAACATTAGGTCTGCTGTAGCGGCAGGTAATATTGAAGGCGCTAAAGCAGCTTGTGCCGGTACAGATAGTCCAATGGCTCGTATGGTCGAAAAAGGTCTACAACGTATAGGAAAGCCACTTAGAGATATCGATGCAGCTATCGAAAATATTGGTAATCTAGAGGTATTCAAATTAGAGAAAAATCTATCTACTCTGGCAAGTATTGCTGGTGCGGCACCGATGATTGGTTTCTTCGGTACAGTAACGGGTATGATTCTGGCCTTCCAGACAATGGCAACAGAAGAGAACGTAGGTCCTGCTCAGTTAGCAGAAGGTATATACCAAGCCTTATTGACAACAGCATTTGGTTTGATGATCGGTATTATTGCTTTTGTTGGTTATAACTTATTAGTAGCCAATGTAGAGAAGGTGATTTTCAAGATGGAGCGTGTCACTACGGACTTCATGGATTTATTACAAGAGCCATCATCGTAGAACTCGATACTAACAATAATATTATGTGTTATTTACAGTTATAGTATCTATTAAGATCAGGATATGAAAAAGAGAAATAAAGTCAGTGCGGAATTTAGTATGTCGTCCCTTACGGATATCATATTTCTGTTGTTGATATTCTTTATGTTGACATCATCTATGGTTCAGATCAATATGCCTTTGCCTGTATCTGACAGTGTTACTGTTGCGCCTACGGACTTATCTGTGATGCTATTCAAGGATGGAGAAGTTACTGTAAAAGGAAGAAGAAGTAGTATGCGAAATCTAGAAAGAGACATAGCGAAGGCAGTAAGATCTTCAGAAAATAAAGATAATGCTACATTGAGTATCATTTCAGAATCTGGAACTAACTGGGAGAAAGTACACAAAGTGATGCAGATCGCAAGTGGACTAAAAATAAAAGCAATCATCGCTACACAGCCAAGAGGATAGAGACTATGGGATTTAAGAAAAAATCAAAAGTAAGCGCAGAATTCAGTATGTCTTCATTGACAGATATCATCTTTTTACTATTGATATTCTTTATGCTGACATCCTCTCTTGTGACTCCCAATGCACTTAATCTAAAATTACCAGGAAAGAACAGTAAACCAAGTACTTCTAAGCCTTCAGATATAAGTTCTATTTCGATTTCCAAAAAAGGAACGTTTTTCCTCGATGGAGCAAGAATAGATTATGCGAAGTTGAAAAGTAAAATGAGAAACCTGAAAAAGGCTAAAGGTAAAGATGCAACTGTAAAGGTGAGCCCTAATGCTAAATCAAGTAACGATAAAGTAGTGGCTGTATTAGATCTGGCTTACCAATATGGTATCAAGACAGTACTAGAAGATCCAAAAAAATAATCAGGTCAATTATCTGCTATCAAAGCGAATATCTTCCTGAATTTATAATGAAGCGAAATTTTTAAATTGACTTTTTAAGTTTGTTTTAAAGATTTTTCCTTATTTAGAATTCCAACCTATTTTGAGTATTACGTGATTGCTATGCTATTTGATAAGCATTGTAATAATCGATCCTATTCTATAATGTAAAATAAGAAGAAAGGAAAAGAAATAGATGGAGTATAAGGATGTCATATTAGCTGACGAAGAGCAAAATAGAAAAAGAGGCTTGCTGCTGAGCATAGTCCTGCATTTGCTATTATTACTCTTATGCTTTACTACCTTTTTTAACGATCACCAAAAACCTACTGAGCAAATCAGTGGTATCGTAGTACAGTTAGGTATCATAGAAGGTGGCAATAGTGCGACAGAAGCTCAATCTCAAGAACCTAATACAGAATCGCAAACAGATACGCCAATAGAATCGCAATCTGATACTCCAATAGAGCCACAAGAAAATACACCCGATACGCCTAAAAAATCTGTCGAACAAGAGAAAGAACCATCAGCCAAAGAAGTAGTGCCTGAAAAAGTAGATGAAGTGAAAGAGAGCAAACCAGAAGCATCTATCGAGGCACAAACCGTCCAAGAAGAATCTGAGATAAAAGCAAAGAAAGAAAAAGCAAGGGAGGCTGCTAAGAAAAAAAAGGCCGAAGAAGCTAAAAAAGCGGCAAAAGAAAAAGCGCAAAAAGAAACAGAACGCAGGGCCGCAGCTGAAGCGGAGATAAAAGCAGCAGCTGAAGCTACCAAGAAAGCTGCAGAAGATGCGAAAATAAAAGCAGCTGCAGAAGCCGCAAAGAAAGCTGCAGAAGAAGCGGAACGAAAGGCAGCTGCAGATGCAAAGAAAAAAGCTGAATACGAGGCTAAAAAAAGTAAATTTGGAAGTTTACTATCAGGAGGAAGTGGCAATAACGATAATAGCGGTAATCAAGGTGATCCTGATGGCGACCCTAACAGTAAAGCATTAGAAAATCTGTCCACAGGCTCAGGAATCGTCGGAGAAGGACTTAGCGATCGTTCCGTTGAATACAAACCAGAGATTAAAGATGACTCTCAAAAAACGGGGAGAGTAGTCATAGATATCTGTATTGACGCTGCCGGCAAAGTCATTAGCTCTAAATATACTCAGAAGGGATCTACATCGGCAGATAAAGAACTTATCGAAATAGCAGAAAAAGGAGTGCTTAAATACCGTTTTTCAGCGAGCAGTGCGATCAAGCAATGCGGTAGTATTATCGTTGATTTTAAATTGAAGTAGTTTTCAGTCTAAAGTCTAAAGTCTACTGTCAACAGTCTACAGTCAACAGCGCCTACATACTGCCTAATGCCAACGGCCTACTGAACACGGCTAAAAACTGCCAACAAAATTCCTTAATATTACAATTATGGAATTAGGCAATCAAATACTCATAAATGCGCCACGAGATTTTGTGGCTTCATACCTTCGGAGGAGTGATCACTTCGATAAATGGCAAGATGACTTTCAGTCTGCAACTCTACTTAATGGTGATCGAGATCAAGTTGGTGCTCAGACCAGACTGCTATACAAGTTTGGAAAGTCGGATATGGAATTGAAAGAGACTATCCGTGAAAACAATCTCCCTCATAATTTTGAAGCTTTATACGAACATAAGCATATGGATAATCTTATGTTTAGTTCTTTTGAAGATATAGATGGAAAATCGACCTTGTATTCTACAAAAGTCAACTACATAGAACTAAAAGGTTTTATGATCAAAATAATGGCCAAATTGTTTTCTGGAAAATTTAAGAAAGGTCCTGAGAAATGGATGCAGCAATTCAAGGTTTTTGTTGAATCTGAATGGGCAATTAAAAGAAAGCAAATATGAGTAAATCATCTAGACTCCAATGGCCAATTGCCACATTTGTCAATATGCTCACAGTAACAATTGGAAGTATATTAGGTCTATTATTACAGTCAGTATTTACAGAAGATATTCAGAATATTGTTTTTCAGGCGGTGGGCTTAGGTACTATTCTTATCGGCCTTAAGATGGCACTTAAGTTGCCTGATGGTTATATGCTAATTTTTATTTTTGCTATGATACTGGGTGGTATCTCAGGCGAGTTGTTAGGGTTAGCCGAATTGATGTCCGGTTTGTCTGACCATTTAAAAACATTAGTTGGTGCTTCTGATAGTAAATTTACAGAAGGATTGATTACGGCCTTTTTACTTTTTTGCATTGGTAGTATGACCATCGTAGGTGCGTTAGAAGAAGGTCTTAGCAAGGATCGGAATCTTATTTATGTTAAATCAACTTTGGATGGCTTTACGGCTATTGCGCTTACTGCTTCTTACGGAATAGGAGTTTTATTTTCTATTATTCCTATGCTTATTTTTCAAGGAGGAATTACAATGTTGGCTGAAGTACTAAAGCCAATATTTGACAAAAATACATTGGACTTAGTTAGTTCTGTGGGCGGAATTCTTATTATTGGTATCTCTATCAATATGCTGAACCTTGGTGAGATTACCTTAGAGAATCTTCTGCCTGCTATATTAGTAGCGATCATTTTTAGTAAAGCATATCAATGGTATCAAGCGAAGGATATATTGAAGCATGCTTAGAAGCAATGATTATTCTTAATCCAAAATAATTTTTACTTTAGCTCATCATATTGTTCGAGTTTCGGATGATGAGATTTTATTTATAACCCTTTAATGAATTGAATAGAATGAAAAAAATATTATTATTAGCCATTGTAATGATAAGCGTCAGCGCAGTGTATGGACAGAAGAAAAGAGGCAGTAAAAAAAGAGCGGAAAAGAAGATAGAAAAGAAGGAAGAGATGATGGATGAAGAAGAGGATGGAGAGGAATATGCTAAAACGGAGTATGAAAGATATAGAGCTATCACTTTGGGTTTTGGCCCAAGGTTTATCTCTACAGATCCAGGAACGTTAATCACTTCATTTACTGATAATTCTCCTTCTCCTGATAATTTAATGACCACTACAGAGATAGCTGATGGGTACACAAGTGTGGGTATTTCATTGGGTTATAAATTTGGAAGATATAGTGGCTTAGCTCACGATCTAGATATAGACGTTACCTTAGGCGATGCAGGCAGTGGTTTGATGTTAACTTATGGATTAGGCTGGAATTTTCCGATAGATATAGGAGACAAAGAATTATTGATACGACCATCAATCTTTGGAGGATTTGGAGGCTTTGGTTTCGAAGTAGGACAGATGCTTAACAATACAGGGTTTATCCAGATTGGACAAACACAATACAACGAACCAGCATTAGATGTAGCACTGCAATCTAGTGTATTGGTGTATGGTCCAGCGATAGATTTAGTATATAGAGTAATGGATAGAGTAGACGTATTTCTGTCTGCTCATTATGATGTAGGTAGCAATAATTCTGATGGATCGATCATATTTACTTCACAAGTCGAAGATGCTAAAGAATCGAGATTAGATCTCAATGGTGAGAATCCTAAAGTAGTCTATAATGGTAACGAAACTACTACGTTGCCTTATGATATCAGTGGGATCCGTATCCAAATAGGAGCATCTTTCCTATGGAATAGGGACTAAGTATCAGAAAAAGACTGTTTGATAATATACAACTTCCAATGGACTCAGGCTGATTGGGAGTTTTTATAATAGCCTCTAAAATTTGTGAAGTGACCACAAGAACAATAGTGTATTCATGACACTAACTAAAATATATAAAGACTTAATAGTCAGATTGGTTACGGAAGAATTAGTCTATGGTTAAGGTATTGATATATTTGCGGCTCTTTAAGTGTCTATCACTTTCATTGCAATATTGCAAACATTGATGCTCATTGAGCTTGGAGGTGTTTTCTTTTCGATAAGATTGCATTATAGATTCAGAAAGATAAATTGAAATTAAACAAATGAAATTAACTCTAACAATCGTCATTGGGATGCTCGCCATGAATGTATTTGCACAAACAGATACTCTATATGGAGATTTTTCTCAGATCGTGATACATGAACAAAGACTGGGAATACCATTCAAGCAGTCGAGTAGAAGTATTGATATAGTGACTGAGGAGGTAATCAAAGCCTCGTCAGCTAATAATGTAGCAGAACTTCTTAATGATGTTGCAGGTGTAGATGTAAGACAAAGAGGGCCGCATGGTGTCCAATCTGATGTGGGTATCAGAGGAGGAAATTTTGATCAGACACTTATATTGATCAATGGTATCAAGCTAGCTGATCCTCAGACAGGGCATCATAACATGAATATACCGGTAGCTATAGAAGACATCGAACGTATCGAGGTACTCAAAGGGCCTGCTGCACGAATATATGGAATAAATGGATTTTCTGGAGCGATCAATATTGTAACCAAAAAACCAAGCGAAAATGAGATATCTATTGGTGTACATACTGGTGATTACCAATTATTAGATACAAGATTAGGGATATCTAATACGATAGGAAGTTTTGGTCAATCAGCATCCTATAGCCGCAATGCATCTAATGGTTATAAATACAATACTGATTACGAAATAGAGCATTACACTTATCAAGGATCATTGGGATCTAATGGTAACCAATTGAACCTATTGGCATCACATAGCTCTCGTAAATTTGGAGCTAACGGATTCTATGCTAGTCCTGATTTTATGGATCAGTATGAAGAGACTCATACTAGCTTTGTGGCATTGGATTATAGTAAATTAATCGGTGGCTGGTACATCAGTCCGAAGGTAAGTTATAGACGTAATAAGGATGATTATAAATTTCAAAGAGAGAGTCCTTCTCCTTTCGATAATGTACATGTAAGTGAAGTACTTAATACGGAGATTCAAGCTAGATCAAGTAACAAAGTAGGAATATTTCAAGTAGGCGTGGAGTACAACATTATGAATCTTGAAAGTAATAACCTAGGAATGAGAGAGCGTAATACTGCTACAATCAATGCTGAGCAAAGGTTCTTTTTCTTCGATGAAAAGCTAGATATTACTCCAGGTGTTTCTTATTCATATTTTTCGGATTTGGATGCCAAAGTATTTCCTGGATTAGACATTGGATATGCGGTTAATAATAATCTAAAGATTTTTGGTAACGCTGGATATACATACCGAGTACCGACTTATACTGACCTTTATTATGAAGATAGAGCTAATGTAGGAAATGAAGATCTTCAGCCAGAAGAAGCACTTTCAATGGAAGTGGGAGCTAAGTATATTAAGAGCAATTTTAATGCTCAGATTGCTTTATTCTCTAGACAAGGAAATGATCTGATAGACTGGACGAAACCAGACTCTACATCTAAATGGCAACCGATTAATATTGGAGATATTACTACTAATGGATTGGAAATGTCTGCGCAATGGAGATTCCATGCTGCTGGAAAATATGGGTTATCTGCAGTAGGAATCAACTATACTTTATTAGATGCAGACCAAAGTGATGTAGATGCATTTTTGAGTAGATATACTTTAGAGCACGTCAAGCATCAGCTATCGGCAAGAGTAGCATATCATGTAGGTGATATACATCATAATCTTCAATTTAGATATGTGGATAGAGTCAATTTAGATAATTACACGGTAGTCGATAGTAAGTTGTACTACGATACTAAGAGTGTACGAGTATCACTTAATATCAATAATCTATTTGATAAGATATATAGAGAGACTAATCTCGTAGAATTACCAGGCAGATGGGTTTCAATAGGCGCCGACATCAAGATCGGGTATTAAAATCGTTTTGATCAGTAAAATCGATTTGATCAGTGTAGATAGCTCAATCGCATCGATAAAGTAAGTGATCAAAACGATAACGATAAATCTCATTGCAATCAAAGTAAAATCGGTTTGATCAGTCGCAAGTTTTCAACATATGAATAAGGCTAAGTGATCAAAACGATAACGATAATCTCTGATTCTACTTAAATTAAATTCGTTTTGATCAGTTTACATGGTTCAATCACAGACCCAATCGCTCCGCGTGTTTGTTAATCCGCCCTCCTAGAAAATCAAGCGTTTTTTGATAAGATGCACATGATAGAGATATAGCTTTTTTCAATGAAGATTCAATACTTTTGAAAAAACGAAATTATTTTTAATCATATCACACCCTTAAGGAAGACATCCCACCATCCACATGTAATACTTGTCCAGACATCCAACTTGATTTAGTGGAAAGTAAAAATGCAGCCATTTCAGCAATGTCTTCAGAGGTTCCTATTTTCTTTAGTGGGTGAAGATTAGCATTGGCTTGTTTTTTTTCGTCGGTACTCAGAAGTTTAGAGGCTAGGGGAGTATCAGTTAATGATGGAGCGATACAGTTGACTCTGATCTTAGGAGCAAACTCTGCAGCGAGAGATTTTGATAGACCTTCTATCGCACCTTTGGAAGTTGCTACTTGTGTATGGAAGTTATATCCCATCGATACGGCTACTGTGGAGAAGAAAACAATTGATGGGTCATGACTACTTTTCATGCGATCGCTGAGCCCTTGTATTACCTTGATAGCGCCTACAACTTGAAGGTTGAAATCATCCACAAACGAGGAAGGCTTTAATCTCTTAAATGGTTTTAAGTTTATAGATCCTGGGCAATAAACGATGCCATCTACAGTATCAGGTGCAAAATCAAGATCTAACTCATCTTCCAACACATTGAGTTGATGGTATTCAACTCCTGGTATCTCCGTATAGTTTTCTGTTGTATTGTATGTCGCGTATACCTTGTCGCCTTTTGCTGCTAGTATCTCTGTTAGTGCGGCACCGATTCCGCTCGATCCTCCTATTATTACATGATTTTTCATATGATATAAATAAGAAGAGAAGCTGTATTGTTTTAGGAATCCTGTTTGTTCTTATTTTTTAATGATAAAAGTTAGAAATTACTTTAAAAATTCGTCGGTATAATGGCCTCGTTCTTTTTCTTTATCGAACTTGGAGTCATTATAAGAAGCCGATTTACCTCTAGGTATTGAGAGAGATAACCAGTCGCTATCAGTCAGCATCTTACCTATAAATACGATCTGACCAATGTGGTAAGGATAATGAGCGAGCTGACGATTGATAGCTTCTAATATGGTATGGCCTTGATTACGGATATATATAATCTCTTCTAGATCTTCATCAGAAACAGATTGGATTGCATCAAATAGACAATTCCAACCTTTATTCCAATACGCCTCTAAGCTATCGCGGTCTGTAATATCATCTGCAAATTCTGATTCTCGATTGCGCCACTCTTTTTCTCCATCCGCAGTGCGAAAGTCAGTCCATCGGCTAAGCATATTTCCCGCTATGTGTTTTACGATAATCGCTATAGAGTTACTAGTATCATTATACTTCCAAAAAATCTGCTCGTCGGTGAGTTGTGCCATCGTTTTATCACCTAATGATTTGTAGTATTGAAATTGTTTCAGGGTAGGGTGTAGATATTGCATGTGACTGGCGATGATGATTGTCTAAAGATATTACATTTTGACTTTATTAGCTAGATGTAGATTTCTTCTGCTGTTAAATGTTTTACCGGTTGCCAATCGGACTCTTCTATTCACATGTGAAGGAGGTCTAATTATGTATGATGTTAGGTGTTAATGGATAGTTTGTATATTTAGGTTGGTGAGATAGGTTAAAAAAGTATGTGTGACAAGACTAAATAACTCCTACTTCATAAAATAAATATAGAATAAAGTGGATTGAAAAAATGAGTAAAGTAGAATTGTTGCCAAAAGACTTTAAGGTTCCTCAGCAGTTAGAAACGAATCGAATTCGCTTAAGAATGTTGAAAGTATCAGATGTGGTAAAAGATTATGACGCGGTTATGTCTAGTGTAGAACATTTGCAAAAAACAAAACCATTTGGGCCAAATCAGAAATGGCCTTTAGGGTTGACTCTTGAACAAAATCTAATTGATCTAGGTTGGCACCAAAAAGAATTTCAGAGAAGGTCATCTTTTGCTTATACTGTAATGAACCTTGATGAAACCCAATGTCTTGGTTGTATATATATTGAATCCTCATCAAAACCCAATTATGAAATTATGGTATGCCTTTGGGTAAGACAAAGTCAAATAGATTCAGGATTGGATATTCAGTTATTCGAATTAGTAAAAAAATGGATTTCCGAAAAATGGCCATTTAAGAAAGTGGCTTATCCTGGACGAGAGATTGGTTGGGATGAATGGATGGCGTAGCAAGGAGAAAAGAAATCGTGGTATAAAAAAGTGAAAATAGATATATGTCCTTTGTGGACTCAATGCTATTATGTAAGTGGAATCACTAAATAATATAATTGGCTAAATACAAGATATAAGTTTTGAGTAGTTTTGTAGAATTAGCACTTTCAAGTAAAAGACGTATTGATTAGTTTGTGCAGAGAATTGCAAATGGTTAATTTTAAAAATAGGGTAAAATGGCGGATAAGGATTTGATTTGGAGTAGAGTTTTTTTTGGGTTCGGAATATTAACTGTGATTTCCGGAGTGTTTTTAATTTATGAGCAGGATTATTTAATCGGATTTAGCGGTTCAGCAGTAGGGCTAATGATCACTTCTCAAAATTTCAATAAAATCAAAAGTAATGATTCAGATTAATCCTTGGAGTTAATTACGGGTAATTTATATTATGATAAAATTCACGCCTTTTCCTGAGTTGATAACGGATAGACTTCTCTTGAGGAAAGTTGAAGTTTCCGATTGGGAACAAATATTGTTTTTGAGATCTGATCCTACGATTAATAAATTTATTAAAAGATCAGAGGAAAGTAAGACAAAATGTAAAGCGGATGCTTTAAAATTTATCAATATGATTAATCAGTTCATAGAAAGTGATAAATCTGTCTTGTGGGGTATCACTATATTGGGTAGTCCAGTTTTAGTTGGGAGTATTTGTTTATGGAATTTTTCAGAAGATCAACTTACAGCGGAGACTGGTTATGATTTGAGTCCTAAGTTTCAAGGAAAGGGATTGATGAGTGAAGCATTGGGATCTGTTTTGTCATTTGGATTCAACAAATTGAACCTCACCAAAATTGAAGCTTTTACACATAATCAGAATGTGAGCTCTATTTCATTGCTCAAAAAAAATGGTTTTGCTTTGGTCGATCATAAGAAAGATGACGGAAATAGTGACAATTTTATTTTCGAAATAGTGACAAATTTATAGATAATTTGATTGTTACAAGACATTAAGTAAGTTACTGATGTAATTAGGAGTTGCTTACATCTAAAGGAAACTCACCTAGTTTGATTTCTTTATATTTGTTCAAACTTCGAATCTTTTGAGATACCTATATATTCTAATACTTTTCAGTTCTACTAATACATTGTTCTCTCAATCGCAGCCAGGAGGCTTCATTGAAGGATGGAACAATTATGACAATTCACTTTTTCTAGGTCTTGGAGATCGAGAAGTAGAATGGGATTTCACCAATGTTAGATCTATCGATACGGTGCCAGATGTAGGAATTCATCCTAGAGTTTTTTTCGGACCTAATGATGTTTCAGAAATTAAAGGACGATTAGATAACACGAAAAGTGGGCAGTCCGTCTCTGCACAAATACATGCATATACAACTCTATTACACTTGGGATATGTCGCTGGAGGATATAATCATAATACCGATTATGGTAAAGATGCCAACGGCAATAGGTACATAGATAATGCTGGAGCATGGGATCATCATTCTTATTATTACCAATTAATAGATAAAGATCCTACAGTTTGGAATAGTGCAAGTATCAAGAATAGACACCGTACAGCTTCTCACATGGCTCTAGAGGCATTTGAATGCATGATGAATAGTGGTGCCATCGATGGTGATACAGGACTCTCTTACGCAGATAGATCAGTAATGTTATCTAAAGCGATGGCCTATTGGGGTAAGTTAGCTCTTGAAGATCCAGAATTGGACAGTAATAATTTCAATCGATTTGGAGGGGCGCATATGGCTCTTGCCTATGACATGCATTATAATCAACTGAGCATTAGTCAGCAAGATACGGTGCGCATGGCATTGGCTTTGACCATACCACAAACACAAAGGCATGGAGGTGAATTAGCAGCATATGCAGCTACAAGTAACTGGGCGAGTCTCAATTCGTTTGAGATCATTACTAATCTTGCTATAGAAGGTGAAATTGGTTATAATGCCAATTTAACAGATCGTTGGATGAGGGCCTATCACACATTTATAAATTATGGATGGTATCCATCTGGAGCAGGTTACGAAGGATTAGGTAAAAATTATATGTTTGTAACCACAGGTATCGCATTAGCCAAGAGAGGTTTTAGTATGTTGGGTCATCCTCATATGAAAGCTTATGCCACAGAATATCTTCCTGCCATTACACAGCCATACGGTCATGGATTTACTTCTTACGATGTCTGGGGTGGAAGCGGTCATCATGATGTAACGGGCGGATACAAATTTAGTGCATCGGACGCGGTTGGTCTCAAATGGATTTTTCCTAATGATCCTAAGGTTGATTTGATGTGGAGAAATTATATCGAGAAGTGGTATAAAATAGATTCTGATGGATATGCTTATCAACAAGTATTGTGCGACGATAGTTATTATAATTATTTACTTACAGCGGCAATTTTTGCTCAAGATTATGATGATACTAATACGCTGAATACTCAATTACATGCTGAAGTTGAACAGGATTATATTGCAGCAGATAGAGGGCTCGCTGTGATGAGAAGTGGTAAAGATTCTTTGGATATGTCAGTGCAGTTTCATTGCAGACAAGATATGGGTGGACATACTCATGGTGATAAATTGGATTTCACATTGAGCTCTCACGGTCGTATTTGGATTAGAAAGTCTTATGGAGGAAGTCAGTTTCAACCTACATGGTTTCATAGCGCTGTATTAGTAGATGATATTGCGATTGGTGTCGGTGACCCTGATGGTGACAAGGTCCGCCAGCCAGGTACATTATTAGAATGGTATTCTGATGATAAATTGTCAAAAGTAGCAGGAGATGCAACATACTCATATACATGGGAATGGCATTGGTCTGCGCAGTCAGAGAGCGATGATCATCCGTGGTTAGGAAATAACGGTTGGGAAGAAGTCGATGATACTTGGAATGACTTTCAATTTATCAAAGGCGATGATGCGTACTATAATATTCCATTTTATGATTATGCTCACTGGCATACAGAGGGTAAACTGGAGCGGATGGTAAAGCGCGAATACAATACGATGGAGAAAGTTCTCAGGACAGTAGGTGTATTTCGTGGAGATCATCCTTTCTTATTGGTTACGGATGATATTAAGAAAGATGAAAATCTACATAATTACAAGTGGCTCGGTCAGTTGGCTAGAGATCTGACAATAGAATCTACGGATGTCAACTTGATGAATGAAGATTTTCGCGCAGACATTATTCTTAAAGAACCTTCTTCTGTAGGTAATAGAAGGCTATTGGTAAGGGTGTTAAATAATGCAGGTTATGACGGATCTGGAGAACCAGCTTATCAAGATACTTTGACATACGCAGATTTCTTTAATGGGAATACTTACAATTCTAACCCTAATTATATTCGACCAAGATTGATCGTTGAAAGTAATAGCATATCTCCAGATTTTAAGGTGATGCTATTTCCTCATGTAGATGGAGATGATCTTCCTCTGACATCTTGGAATGCTACTAGAGATACACTGCAGGTGAGTTGGGCAACCGATATTACTGAGATCGCATTTGTTCAAAATAGTGAGGGGCGTACTGAGTTTGGTCTAGTCGGAGATTGTGGTATTGTGACTTCGATAGCCGATAGCGGTAAAGGGTCACTTAGAAATATTTTGGATTGTGTGGCTGATGGTGATACGATCCAATTTAGTATTGGTCTTCGTAATCTAACGATAGAACTTCTCTCACCCATCATCATTGATAAAAATGTGACTATACAAATTGATCCGTCTGAGAATATCCGTATTGAAGCATTAGATCCTAGTGATGTTGCCATGCCGCATGCTCTAGTGATTGGTAGCGGAAGGACAGTCGCCTTGGGAGGGTTTACAATAGTTGGTGGATATGGATTAGAGGGTACAGCTATTTTGAATCAAGGAATTACGACTTTGATTGATATGAATTTATTAAAAGGAAATGAAACTGCTAATTCGTCTATTAGTAATACGTCAGGATCGAGTCTAATTACTTTCGGAAATTGTACTGTAGAGTAAGTTGATTTTATAGAGTTGCCAAATATTCTGGCTAAGTAATTTTGGTTTTAGATTAGGGGCGTCAAGTAGAAATAATTAATCTAGAGAGAAGCATTACATTGATTAGCTCCTCCCTAGATCTATATTTTATTTACTGCAGATCAATGTTGTGTTATAATTAAATCCTTTACCGAATATTTTGATATGATAAAGTCCTGAGACAATTTGATTTCCTGGCTCCCATGTTAAAATATAACTACCATTGGTGTTAGTCGCTTTTTCATGGAATGAGTAAACTAATTCTCCTGCTAAATTATATATTTCTATTTCTATATCACTACCTACAGAAATTTGATCCAAGGGTATTTCGATATTTACTTTTTCTGCGAATGGATTTGGGAAAATACTTACTTCTATATTGTTAAGCTCGTCTTCCGTGGATATTAATATATCGCCTTCGGTATCTTCATTATTACTACTAATAGCAATTGTATCGGGTTCTAAGCAGAGATAAACAGTTCTGAAAGATAGTAGACGTTCATCGATGCTAGTTGTGATCACATCTTTAATGATATTGTAGTCTTGGTTAAATTCGTTTTCAAGTATGTATTCTGCATTCCAAGCAGATTTTATTTTACTATCGAGTAGTAGAGCTTCTGATTCGATTAAGTCTACTTCTTCAGAAAATAACTCACCATTGATAATTCCATTCAGAGATAAACTTAATTCCCCTTCACCATAATACTTTCCAGTTGCAATTATTGGTTTGTTGAATGTTAGCGTGTTGTTTTCTAAATTATCATAGAAAGTACTGTAAGTAAATCCATCAGTGACGTTAATATCGAAGTCAAATTCTGTCGAAGATATTTTTTCACTCGAATAGTTTTCAATTAACCCTTCAGAAATATCATCACCATTATACTGATTGATATGATTTCCAGAAGTGATTTGTGTAAGAGCGATATAGAAGTGGTCGTTCCCTTTTTTCCAAGAGTTTTCGAATTGGCTCCATGGTTTTGAAGTTGCAAAGTCTATTGCCGAAATGGTAAGTGTATAATCAAGATCGTCTATATATTCAATTACTTCTGTAAGGTATGGTCCAGCAAAATCTTCATCATACAATTCTGTGCTCGAGCTTATAATATCCAAATGTATGTCAATGTTTGAATCTTCTATTCTTTCTAAGCATGTAGGAAGCATTGAAGTCAGTCTGCTATATGTAGATATATCATCTTCTAGTATCTTATTTATGGCTTGATCAATATTAGAGTCTGTGGCTAATTGCCATTCATCAGAAGTGAATTTTGTCACAAAATCGGAGTAAGCAATTGTAAAGTAATCTTGATCAGTCAATTGTTTTAGACCGGCATTAATTTTTGCTATGATTGCTTCTTGTGTGATATTAGTTTGATTTTCATCATAGTCAAATAGTATGAGATGATGACGTGGATCCTGAATGACCTCTACTTCTGGTAAATAAAGTAACTGATAATATTTATCGTCTTCCTCTTCGTAAGTGCCAAAATATACTTTAGAAGAAGGGTTGTCAGATTGATACTGGATTGTTGTTGCAGCGCTTACGTTACCTTGATATTTATAGGTCCGGGATTCACTGTCTTGACTAGTATTGATCCAAGAAGAATTAGAAAGATCCGAATGAAACCAATTAGTATCATCATGAATAGTGAGATTTATATTTTGTGGATACTCATCCGAACTATCTAGAAACTGCATAGGTAATGAGGTCATCATTTTATTTTTATCAAAAGATAAAGGAACGAGGTATGATAGCTTTACTCTTCTGGTACTGTCAGGGATCAGTGGGTATATTTTTAAGTTATAACTATCGTGGTCTAATTTGGTTAAGATGGAAGGGTCTTGCCTTCTATCAACGATTTCCTCGTATATGATTGTCCCTTCTCCTTTTTCATATAATTCTCCTTTTGAAATGTAATCTTCGATCCATAACCAAGAGTCATTAAACACAGCATCATCATCTAAGTTAAATGTGTAATCAAATTCTAGCTGCGTCTCATTATTAAAAAACTGTTGATAATCAGTAAAGACGTCGAAGGCTATAGAAACTTCACTGTAAAGACCAGAAGTTCTTATTTCATATTCTACATTTTCGATTGAAGCTGGTCGATCACAACACCAATCTTGAGGGTCGTTGACTGTCATTTGACTTTGAATCGAAGTACAAATTAGTAGGATTAAAGAAGATAATGTGATGCATTTCATATTGGTTAATTTTTGTTGTGAGCATTTAATTATGAAGTTATGCAATTCATTGCCGTATGCAAATTGATCTCAAAAGACATACTTTGGAGTAAAAGAACACAGGCGTGGCGAAAATTCACACATTTCTAATTTTATAATAGAGCATTTAATTGGATGAATTTTATGCGCATTAGGTTGCATAACCAGTTTCTGACCTTAATGTAGTTGATAACTCATCTAGCGGATATGTGTAAGGCGACACTTACGTTAGTTAAAAGTAGATTATTGTTCTAATACGACAACTGAACTAGCACAATTACAAAAAGTATAAATATGCGAGTGCTGTTTTTTGATCGAGATCTTCGTAATGTATTATTGTTATGTACCTGTGATTATACTGATGTGGAGTATGTTATACTTTAAGAATAAGAGAAATATTCTCGTTCAAATGATTTAGTCGAAAAGTATATTTTTATTGATGACGAGTCTATTTATTTTTTCGTAGCCATGATTCCATATACCATTGGTAATTTATCTTCCATAGTTTTGACTCTATACTTACGATCGGAAATTTTTACAGTGCTATCTCCAAAACAATCATATGGTGAATAGTCATACTCAGTTACTGAAGTAATATTAAGTCCTTGATTGATTAGGCTATTGATGATTTCTCCAAGACCATGGTTCCATGATACACATTTGGTTTTCATTCCTTCATCACCATCAGTATATGTGCCTTCGACCTCTATAATCGGTTCGGTATTAAAGTATCGGTGAGTGACCTTAGTGAAATTATCATCGAACATCCATACAGCGGGATGAAAATCTACAATGAGAAATTTTCCTCCAGGCTTAAGAAAGTGATTAACGACTTCCGCCCATTTGTTGATGTCAGGTAGCCATCCAATCGTACCATAGCTTGTAAATACTATATCGTATTGACCTTCATGGTTATTAGGTAGATCATATATATCAGAACAAACAAATTTTGCATTTGATTTACACAATTTGGCCAACTCGGTACCTCGTGCTACTGCTTTGTCAGATAGGTCAACTCCAGTAGCAGTTGTACATCCTTGTCTAGTCCATTGAATAGTATCTTGCCCAAAGTGACATTGAAGATGTAGTAAAGATTTTCCAGTTACATCGCCTAAGAGTTCAAGTTCAATACTGTTAAGTGAATTTTTTCCAGCGATAAAAGATTTATTGTCATAGAATGCAGAGTCATAATGAACTTCAGTTCTTTGATTCCAAGATTCTTTATTTATTGTCTTGTAGTCTATTTGGGCTTTCATTTTTTTATTATGAAGTGGGTCTGTGAATGTATTTTCAGAATTATACACTAAATGTAGTAATTAGAAATTGTAAATGGATGCTGGAAAAATTAGAATTGCACTAAAAATGGTGAAGTAACGATGTGTAATTAATTATTATAGAATTATAAAAATCAGAATTGCACTCCAAAAACTAAAGCTAGCTGCGAAAACCAGAAACTTTGATTTGCTCTATCGGTTGGTTCAGATGTTGTTCTAATGTCAGGCATATTAACGTATCCTCCTTTTATTTCTGTCTTAATAAAAAAGCTATCATAAAACTTGATATCGATCGCTGCTAATGCATTGAGTCCAAAACCTGATATGTGGAAATCATCATGTCGCTTTCTTCCAAGTATTTGAGAATTAGTCTTGGGTAGCAAAAAACCTAAGCCAGCACCTATATCTCCCACGAATGACAGATGACCAATAGAAAATAATCTATGGCTTATTCTACTATCAATGTTGATATAATTAAGCCCATCGGTATGCTCAAATTGCACAAAGTTTTTACGGATAATTATAGGTTCATTACCATAGTTGAAAGTCTCAATGGAGTTAATGTCTTTTGTGCTTCCTGTGATATTGACTGATTGTCCATTAGTAACTACGTACTTCATATGATCTACTCCAATGGAGATGCTTATGTAATCTGTTACATAGTATCCTACACGAAAATTATATTGCGGTATGGTAAATGTCTTGGGATTGAGATATAATCCGAATCTAAACTTAGATGGTCGATCTAAGGCTGCAACATCTGATAATGTAAAGTCGTAACCGTCTCCTCGGAAGCTAATGTCAGAATTACTATATGAGCTCGCATTCCATCCATAGTATATGTAAAAATTACCTTTGATGCCGTAAGGACTTTTGATCACCTCTTGACTCAATAAAGTACTTAGACTTACTAGGAGTAATAGAGTAGATGTAATGGTGATTTTAAGGTTTACGAATTTCATCTATAATAGTTAATGGGTACAAATATACAATTAGTGATTGATCGATATATGTGGAAGACTATTATTTGGATGGGGTAGGTTAAGCTACATAAGGAACAAATATTGTGCTGATTAGGTCATTGTCAAAAATAAATATTTTATATTAGTTAAATATTAATGTATATTACTGTCATTATTAATCAAAACAAAATAATCATGGATTTAGGTTTAATTGTCAATTTAATTAGTGGTGCAATCGGTGGTAATGTTGCAGGTAAACTTATGAAAGGAAGTTCGTTAGGCACATTATGGAATTCAGTAGCTGGAATAGCTGGTGGAGGTATTGGTGGCACAGTCCTTAGTATGTTGGGCGTGGGAGCTGCAACAGCCGCAGGTGACGGAGGTATGGACATTGGAAGTATGATATCTAGCGTAGCCAGTGGTGGCGTTGGGGGCGGTATAGTTATGGCAGTGATCGGAATGATCAAAAAAGCTATGGCGAAATAATATTAATTTTCAAGAATAGGTTTATTGATGAGGTGATAAATGTATATCTCAATTTGATAATTTCTATTTAAAATTAAGAGAGGCTCCCGTACCGTACGAGAGCCTCTCTTTTATATCAGCTTTATGAGAGTTCTATTAAACCTCTAGAAGCTGAGAGTCAATGATCTGATTGAATACTTTTATACTTCACTATCTAGTAAATCCGTAACCACATGATATCTAGGATCATCAATAGAGTCTTCGATTACGGTGGCAAATTTTGGATTAGCCTTCATGAGTAAGATCTTGCACTCTGGACTTAAGTGAGTAAATTTTACACTCTTACCTAAGTCTAAATACTTATTGGCTATTCCTCTCATGGCTTCTATTCCGGAGTGATCGCTTACCTTTGATTCGATAAAGTCTATCTCTACATTATCTGGATCGTTACGAGGATCAAACTTATCATTGAAATTTTGGATAGAACCAAAAAACAATGGCCCCCAGATTTCGTATACTTTCGTGTTATCATCCTTCATACGCTTACGAGCACGAATCATAGTTGCATTCTTCCAAGCAAATACAAGAGCTGAGATAATTACACCTGCAATTACAGCAATAGCAAGATCCATATATACTGTGATCGCAGATACTGCTATCAATACAAATGCATCTGCACGAGGTATCTTAGTGATGATACGGAAACTTGACCATGCGAATGTTCCGATCACAACCATAAACATAACACCTACTAATGCTGCAATAGGGATCTGCTCAATAAGCGGAGCGGCAAAGAGTACAAATATAAGTAAGGCTACTGCCGCCACTACTCCAGATAGTCTTCCACGTCCTCCACTTTCTACATTAATGATAGATTGACCAATCATAGCACAGCCACCCATACCTCCAAAAAGACCATTGAGGATGTTAGCGCTTCCTTGCGCTACGCATTCTCTGTTTCCACTTCCTCTAGTTTCTGTTAATTCATCTACGAGATTAAGAGTCATGAGTGACTCTATAAGACCAACCGCTGCTAATATAAAGGCCGTAGATATGATCAGTGGCCAGTTATCACCTATAGTAGAAAACATCGAGAATACCTGTGACTGGAATGTAGGTAGTCCACCTTGAAGACCAGTACCACCACCATCTTGGATAAATGATCCAACAGTACTTACGTCTAGTCCACCAAATATTGTTATTGCCGCTACAACTACGATTGCTACTAGGGCAGAAGGTATTTTTTCTGTTAATTTAGGTAATCCCCACATGATAGCCATGGTGAGTGCTACGAGTGCAAGCATTGTGTACATGGTAGATCCTGTCATCCATTCCATAGTACCATTTACATTCTCTTTGAATAAGCCGAGTTGGGCTAAAAATATTACAATAGCTAATCCATTGACAAATCCCATCATAACAGAGTGAGGAATAAGTCTTACAAACTTACCGAGTCGAAATACTCCAGCTAATATCTGGATACCACCAACTAATAGTAATGTGATGAATAGCCACTGTAAGCCTAAGTTGCTAATAGGTACAGCCATTGTATCACCCACTTCATTACCTACGGCGATCATATGTACCATCACTACTGCCATGGCTCCTGTCGCTCCAGATATCATTCCTGGTCTACCACCAAATAAGGCAGTAACTATTCCCATCATAAACGCTCCATACAGACCTACTAAAGGATCTATCCCTGCTACGAATGCAAATGCCACCGCTTCTGGCACTAATGCTAAAGCAACAGTAAGTCCTGATAGTATGTCGTTCTTCGGGTTTTCGGTGAAGTTGTTGAATATTCTTCTTGTCATTGCGGCTGATATTTGATCGTTCACTTTGGATCATCTTTAGTCTTTCTGTCGACTAGAGTTAATTATGGTAAAAGGACGCAAAGATAAACTTTCTAGTGAGAGTATTCAGCGTGTTATATATTTATAAAAATAATATATGTTGGTTTGCAAGTGTTTTACGTTTTTTGTAAAACACGTAGTGGGAGTGAGAATGTGGTTTGCGAAGCCTAGTGCTTTTACTTTTTTCGTAAAACACGTAGTCGGAGTGAGAATGTGGCTTGCGTAGCAAACACATGGACTCCGAAACACATGGACTCCGAAACACATGGACTCCGAAACACATGGACTCCGAAACACAAACAACTCCTAAATAAACTAAAAACACATGGATTCATTTAAACATAGATTCCAAGAACATATATCCATTAAGACACCAACCTCTAGAATAAAAATTCTGCTCCAAAGTATATAGAAGAACCTCTGAAATTGAATCCAAAAGAACTAAAATCTATTTCTTCTTCAATTGAATTTGTACGGGAAGCTATAGTGGCGCCTGTAGTGTAATACAATCCTCCGATATTAGTAGTTAGTCTTAACCAACTCGAAATTTCATATTGTGCTCCAATTGAAATTCCTAAATTGTTACTTTCTTCTGTGGTAAGGTCTGTTTGTTGTGAATTAAACGTAAAGCTCGATTCTAATGAAGTTTTTCTAAAATAGGGGCTCGCATAAATCTGAAATTTATTATTTGGATTTACAATATATCTAATAAATACTCCGATAGAATTGCCAGACGATTCTTGCGTTCGCACGGGACTGTTGTCAAAATTGGATTTGTTATTGTTGATTAAAAAATCTAAGCCAAATATCCAATTTTTAGTCACTTGTAATCCAATGGTTGGGTTGATATTGTAAGTACTGGTTTCAGATGCACTATTACCTGTAATTATAGTTGTGCTATTTATCAAAATTTGAGAGCCACGGTTTTCAGAATGAGCAAAATTAACAGATCCACCTAAAAAGAATCTTTTACCCTTTGGCTTATCTACTTTTTCACTGAATTGCGCATGACAAATATTTAATCCGAAAAAAAATAGCATTAAAATTAATGTACTCGACTTCATGATGTCTTGGTTTTATTTATCAGGAGATATAGGTTTCTTATCATGTCAAAGTATCGTATTGGACTATCCAATATATTCAGATAAATCTTGGTTTAGTTTTTCTCGATCATCAGCATATATAGCTATGTTGGTAAAGCTCTTTTTAATTCCATAGAATCCTGTAAGAATATATTCCTTATCAAGATGTAATACTATGTTGTGAGAATCTAATAAACCAAGAGGAGATAAGGGTATAGTTTGTTTATCATCTTCCGCAATAGATTTACGAGTCAATTCTATTTCTCTAATTTGATTGAGCTCAATATCTACTTGACTAAAAAATCCATATCTCAATTTTAATATTCCTTTTTTATGATCGAGGATGATTGGTCTACGACTCATAGATTTTATTAATGCAAATATTTGTAGTAGGCTATACAGCGTCAAAGCCGTTGCTATCCAAGCCCAGAAGAGACTGTATTTTGCGATCAACATATGCATTGCCATGAGTTCTACACAAGCTAAACCCATAAAAGCATATAGTACAGAGAAGATTCCATTCTTAGTGTGATAGGTGTATTCATTGTAAGCATATGATTCCTTCTTGCGCCAGTTTACAATAGCGTAATACACTACGGCTATTTCAGTAGCCATGAGTCCGTTAAGAGGCGTAGGTAATACTTTGCGGGTCGCATCATAAAGTACATCAAAAAAGTCTGGCTTTGCACTCGCGTCGAACTTAAATTCTCGATAGACGGCTCTCATTTTCATGAAGACGTAGCTCAATACTACTATCTCAATTGCTGGGATAGCATAAGTCTTTATCTGAGAAAGTAAACTTTGATCTGCAATAGGAATAATATAAGAGGCCGCTATGATACTAAGCACAAATACAGAAGCCACAGTAATCTTTGGTATTGCTTTTTTTCTGATCAGCAAAAAATATAAGACGGGTAAAGTCAGTACGAGATCTAATGTAATAGGTACAGCTAAAGAGGTAGTATGGATTTGATAATACTTAGTATTGATCAAGATTACTATAAATCCGATTAGTGCCAAGGGCAAACTGATGATCAATAGGCGATAATTAAGAGTCAATTTTGTATCCATAAGTCATACATTTTGAAAATTAATCTTGTCTATATGTGTAACGAATCAATCTAACAAATAGTGCTCGATAATCAGGTTAAGTTTCGTTAAAAAAAATAGTCCTTGATTGCTCAAGGACTGTAGTTGTATTATATAAGTTAGATAGTCATTTTTTCTTTCCGTTGAAGATTGTATTATTTCTTTCTTTAAAATTTCAGTTTTTCGTTTTTGTCCCATAGTCCCCAATAGGCACCCACATCTCCTTCTGCACCCACTTTCCAAGATTCATCAAAAGATGAAAAATAGAAGATGTCAATATTTTCATTAGCAGACCAAGCTTGAGTATTAATAAAGTATTTCATAGCGTTTGTTGCATTGGACATAGCTCCTTTGTAACTACTTCCTTGACTGGGCCATCCAGTTTCTGTTATTATCACTTTTTTACCATTTGCTGCATCAGTGGCTTGGCCATACATCTGCTGCATATGATTCAAAGCTCCATCTAAATGACACCCTTCCCAAAAGGGATAACAATTCGATAATATAACATCACATGCTTCCGCAATTTCTGGATGTTGAGTAAATTCATAATACGCATCTACATAACCCACTTCAATATTTGGTATAGCTGTCTTTACACGATTTATATATTCTAATAGTTGCTCGCTACTTAAATCATTTCGATACAAGACTTCATTGCCAACAGCAGCAATATCTACAGACCCTTCTTTTGCTAATTCTATTAAGCCGGCTATTTCTTCTTCATTGAGTTCTAGATCATCACTTAGCCAGGCTCCAACCATAGTTTTGAGACCATTTTTTTTGGCGATTCGAGGAATATGTTCATTACCTTCAATACAAGAAAACGAGCGTATCCATTTGGTATATGGTTTGATGATATCAATCCTTTTTTGAACCTGTGATTCTGTGATAATATCACCTGGTTTTTGTCCATCTTCATACAGACTAAAGCATAAACCATGCATGCCATTTTGAAGTGTCTCTAACCATAAACGCGTTAATTCCTCTTCAGAAGATTTACTGAAGTCAACTCCTTTGTAACTAGTATATTTAGTATTTGCAACTAAGAAATTGTGTTTTTCTCTGTATGACATCTAGCTATATTTAAGGTTCTCATTTTTATCCCAAATCCCCCAACGTTCTCCCACATCGCCTTCATGATGTACTTTCCAAGATTCGTCAAATGATGAAAAATAGAATAATTTTATATCTTCTTCCTTAGCCCAATTACTAGTATTTATAAAATACTTCATGGCATTTTCAGGAGTTGGTTTTGCATTCTTTGTGTTTCCTCCTTTATTTGGCCATCCCGTTTCAGTAATAATTACGGGCTTGCCTTTAGATGCTTTCTTGGTGACGGCATGCATCTTTTTTAGATAGTTGGAAGCATAGTTTATATCACAACCTTCCCAAAATGGATAACAATTTACAAGAATCAAATCACAGATATCAACGAGTTTTGATCGTTCATGAAATTGAAAATAAGCATCTACATATCCTATAGGAATATTCGGTAGTGCTTCTTTTACTCTTTGAATATAATCTAGTAATTCTTGTTCGGTTAGTTCGTTATTCAATAGTACTTCATTGCCAACGACAGCAATATCAACATTTCCATTTTTTGCTTCTCTAATTAATGCTTCAATCTCTTTTTCGTTTTTAGCTTTATCGCTATCTATCCAAGCGCCAACCATAGTTTTAAGTCCATTTTTATGTGCGATTTTGGGAATGAGCTGGTTGCCATCTGTACATGAAAAAGAACGAATCCATTGGGTATAAGGAGCAACTATTTTCATGCGCTGCTCGATTTGAGATTCAGTAAGGGTGTCACCGATATTCTGACCTTCTAAGTAAGGACTAAAGCAAATTCCATGAAGCCCGTTTTCTAAGGATTGCATATATAGTTCTGAAATTTCACTTTTTGTTTTGCCATTAAAATCAACATCGGTTTTTGATTTTGATTGAAGGTCACCACTGACGAATGTATTTAGTTTGCCTGCGAGATATGAAGAAGAGCTAGGCCTTTGAAGTGATTTTTTCCTGGCATCCAATGTCTTTCGTACTTCGCCAGCACTTTCTTCTGTAACACTATAATCGCGCATTACATACATAGCAATGAGTGTTCCCATTATTGGAATTCCTGAGAAAGCTAAGCGTAGACCATCAATTGCACCTTCGGGTTGAACCGCAGCACCAGAGTCAAAACCTACGGAACTCATAATAACACCACTTAAACCTCCTGCGATTGCAAAACCAAATTTCACCATCCACCAATAGATCGCTCCAAAAATTCCTTCTCTACGTAGACCCGTATTGACTTCATCTAGATCTATGACATCAGCTGTCATAGACATCATCAAAAGGAAAAGGCTTCCAATCCCAAAAGAGAAAAAAGGTAAGGCGAAAATGAACATATAAGGTTTGCCAGGAACAAATAGAAACCACAGCATAATATATCCTACAATAGATATTCCTTGCGATATTAAAAACGCGGTCTTTTTACCTAATTTTTTTGACAATTGAGCTACAATAGGAATGACCATAAAGGTAGTCCCTAGAGCTCCTAAACATCCGAATAGGGTAGGCCATATACCTGCAGCACCAGCATCTCCATCAAAAAGGTGATATACTATAATAAAGAATGAAAAAGATGCAATCGTCATAAATGCGTTATACACAAAGAAAGTTGCGATACATAGTTTTCTAAATGGTTTGATTTTAAAAGCGCTTACAAAACCGGATCCTATTTCTTTTAAACTATTTCCTATGTTTTTTAAATTGAGCGGAGAATAATTTTCGTTTAATGTTGATTTACTTTTAATAAATATACCTGGTATCATAGCGCAAATTGCAAAAACGACACCGACCCAAATGGCAAGTGTTCGGGTGGCAACTTCTGCAGATTCAAACCATGTGGGGTCATACATAATCACCCAAAACCAAGGAGCGATAACCCAAGCCCATTGCCCTAGAAATTGGGCAGTTGCCATAATGCTTGTACGCTCATGAAAATCATTACTCAGCTCATAACCCATAGCAACATAAGGAACGCTAAATATGGTTATTCCTAAGTAGAAAATGAAAGACCAAAACATGAAATAAGCAAAATTATAATCTATCCCACTTGTCTTATAGAGTTGCCACATTATGATAAATGAGGCACCCATTACGATCGCTCCAATTATCACATACGGCCTTCGTCGCCCCCATCGAGATTTCGTATTATCTGAAATATATCCCATTATAGGATCTGTAAATGCATCGAAAATTCTTGGAAAAAAATAGATTATACCCCACATCCATCCAGGAAATCCAAGGTCTTGAACTAACACTACCATAAAAATGCCCAACACAGCAGGAAACATTTGATTGGCAAGCATACCAATTCCGAATGCTACTTTTTGACTGAACGGTACTTTTTGATGTACGGCAGTTTGTTGATTTGACATATTTTATATTTTTACTTCCTTACATTTTCGATTGTATCGAATTAGGAATGATTATAGTCTGAATGGCTTGTCCATTTATTTGAATAGTCACATTACTTTTACCTAGAGACAAGTTAATGTTTTTTAATTGTTCTTTTTCATTAAAAATCACAACAGCAATACTATTATCTGTATTCTGAGTCGCAGTAACTATTAGATCGCTGTCAGAAGAAATAACTCCAATTCGTATAGCACCAGGTCTTATGAATTTACTGAAATGTGTCATTACATAGTAGATAGGAGTATAATAAACCTCATCTTTTTCAGGATCCACTAATACTGGAGCTACACACCAATTTTTAAACCAATTGGGTCCACCTTGTTTATCCAATACCATATTCCAATCTACCCAACCATCAACCCAGTTATTGAGACATCCAATGATATCTCGAGCGTAGCGATTCACTGGAGCATACTTGGGATGTAGATGCTTGTCTTTTTCTGGTGCCCAATCCCAGCCCCAATCCGTTCCTTCTTTTTTCCAATACCAAGCGTCATCTTTCCATTTTGGAATTTCGGAATCGACACAAGCTTCTGTTTGTATCAAATGTTTGTCAGGTGCTTTATTATGTGTGTATTGCAAGACTTCTGGGAATACTTCAAATGTGCTTGCATACCAATGAATAGCAGTACCAGCAAAATATTTTGATGATGCTTCATTCTGGTACATATCATCAACCCAATCTTTTAAATGATCTCGATTTTGATCGTATCCTAATATTTTGATGTTATGTCCATCATTTTCGAGTTTTGGCCCTAGATACTTTTGAACAAAACTTGTCATTTCATCTGCAGTAAAATGCATGCTTTCCCAATTATTGCCATTTCCTAATGGCTCATTCTCAACTGTAACTCCCCAAACGTCAATCCCTTCCACTTTGTATGCATCAATATACTTAGAAAAGAATAAGGCCCATGTAGCTCTATATTCAGGTAAGAGTTTACCTCCCACCCAATCCTTATTATCTTTCATCCATGGTGGTGCGGTCCAAGGCGAGGATATTATTTTGAACCCATCTTTTGAAATCGCCATGGCCTCTTTGATCATTGGTATAATATCATCGCGATCTTCGTCAATAGAAAAACTGTCTAATTGTTTGTCTCCATCAACAGGAGCATAGGAATAATTATTTAATGAAAAATCACATGAATTTATATGTGTTCTAGTCAACGAATAATTAGCGCCATCTTCTCCAAAATAAGCTTCTAAAACTTGTTTTCTATTTTCTTTGCCTAGCTGATTTAGTAAATGTGCGGATGACTCAGTAAAGGATCCACCAAAACCTGTTATGGTTTGGTATTTTTCTTCGGGTAACAGATTTATTTCTACCGCATTATCAGCGGCTGCAAATTTTTTAATTTGCGTCATTGAATTTCCGTTTGCCGCCGTTTCATATACGGTTACTTCTAAGTCTTTATTCATACAACTAGTCATTATAAGTATCATGAATATAAATAGTAGTCCAATGCCCTGTAGGTTTATATAACTGGGTCTATTAAATGATTTTCTAGGCTTCATTATAAGTTAGTTGATGTGATATTTAATATAATCTTTTTCGAGGGACCTTTACTTTTTTCATAAGTGCATTCTTATCTCCATTAAATGTTTTAGTAATGGGTTTGCCATCTCTGGTAAGGCCATCAAAAACTCCCTTGTCCACTAACTCCCAAAGAGCAAACTTGGCTTGACTTTTCAAATTGATCAAGCCAAAATGATTTTCAGAACCTTCTGGATTTTCTGCATCTTTCCACTGTTCGTCGAATCCTTCAAAATAGAAACATGAGATGCCTTTAGCATTAGTCCATTCGCGCATATGGTTATAAAATAATCCTTCTTTGTATTCATCAGTGGCTTTCGAACCATTAGGTCCGTACAATTGATTGGAATTACTTGCCCAGCCTGTCTCACCAATATGAATAGGTTTATCAATTCCCAATCCGTGCATATATTTTTTTACACTGGTGTATTGTGACATAGCATATATTTTAGCACGAAGCATTGTCGCATCAATTTTTTCAATGTCAGTCAGTTTTTGTTCCTCCTCCCTAACACCCCAGAAAATAGGGTTGTAGTGGGTGTCATGCATAGGGTAGGTATGAATAGATAAATAATCTACCGCTTTAATTAATTTGTTTAAATCTTCAACATGGTATTCTTCATGGCCACCTCCCCAAGAAGCAAAATTATCGGAACTTGTAATCCAAAGGTCTTTTGGAAGCATATCTGATTTTTTCAATCTTTGAAGATGATTTACCCATTTTAGAATAACTCCGGGTTGGACAAAATAACTTGTGGCCCATTTTACCATTGCTTCATTACCAACAGCAATTACTTTTACAATATCAGGATATTCTTTTGCTAATGTCACCGTAGTCGCAATTTCGACAGCATTACGCTCGCTTTCTTCATAATGGTTGGGCTCATGCTCAGTCCATGCATTTTTACAATCTATCCATACACCCAGCATAACATACATTTCAAAACTTGGATCTTCTTTTTTTAGAGTTCTGATTGCCTTTAGTAGATTGCTAGCGTGGGGTTTGTGCACTTTGTATGTCCGTACAATTTTGATTCCCATAGCAGACAACAACTTCATATCTTCTTTGAGTTCATCTTGGGTAGGTTCTATGTTATGATCAACATACCGATACCCTCCATAGGACATTGCTAGGTAATTGGGATTGCCTAGAATATCCTTTGCACTTTTATTTGACTGTTCGTTCAATGTATTTGTTTTGCTTTCGGTATTAGTATTGTTCTGGCAAGAGATGGCCAAAATCATAAAAAATAAGAAAATTGTATGTCTTATATATATCTTCATGATTCTAAAATTTTGGTCTCCGTAATTTACTAAATGCTTAGTAAGGTTAACGATTTTTTCGGCCCATTTCTAAACAAATTTATTTTTGGATGTTCCTATATTTTTGTTTGACGACATCAAAAGTTTGTTTTTTATTTCGATCTATATCGACGATACCCCAGTATTCTTCATTAGGAGAACCATCATAGGGGACACCACTACTATTAGGAGCCCATCCTCCAGGGTTTTGCTCTGAAGGGTTATCTGCTTTCCACCAACCATCAGTAAAAGAAAATAGAGTGACACCGGAAGATATATCTTGATTGTTAAAAACGATGTCTAGAATATTAGCATTTGCATCTGCCTGAGCTTTTTCATTTTCACCTTTTTCGTATCCTGATTTTGTAATGGTCATATAACTATCACCGCCTGCTTCGGATAAATACATCGGTTTGCTGGAGATGCTTTTCCATTGGTTGAATATTTCTTCTGGGTTATCCCAACGGTATACATTCATTCCCCATACATCAATGTTGGGGCAGGAACTTAGGGCTTTCGAATCGGGTAGTTCACCATGTGCTGTCGTAACAGGGTGTGTCTTATCCATCTCGTGAATGGTAGCCGCTGCTTTATTCATTGCATCGTACCAGTTCGCTAGATCACCGTCAAACCATTCCGGATGGTAATTGTACTCATTACCTAACTCCCACATTAAAATTGCTGGATGGGATTTGAATTTATTAACATAGTTTATGAATGTTCCAGAAATAATATCAAAGTTTCCACCTTGATTGTAACCAAAACCTATAATTACTTTTAGACCAGATTTATCAATTTCATCAAGTAAAGTTTTTTCAACTATTGGTTCATAAACTCTAAGGGTATTTATACCTGCTTCGACCATTAAAGTCAAGTCTTCAGTTAGGTTTTCAAAACTTCTTGTCTTTGTACCTTTCGGAACAGGGTGATAACAAATACCTTTGATGGTATATGGAATATCATCAACTAAAATTTTGCGATCTAAAATATTTACCCCTTCGGATATTTCTTCAATTTTGGAAGTCGAACTGCAAGACAATAAGACGCCCACCAAAAGGATAATTGTAAATTTTATTTGCATTATATATTTGTTTTGTTAACTAGCTTTATTCCTTCTCAAGAATTACTTTTTTATATAAACAGTTATCAGTTTAACTTCACCTGTTCTTTTGAATACCTGACTACTAACGTTAGCATCTAGAACCAAAGAATCTGTTTCAATAACTTTTTGGTTTGTAAGTTCAATTTTTAAACTGGATTTATCTGATAGTTTATATATAATGGGGGATTGACAGTATGTAAATGCTAGGGAACCCTCTTCGAGATGAATTTGTTTTTCAGCCTTATTGATGTCTGAATATTTGAACGTCTTAGTTTTTTTTAAAAATTCCTCTCTGCGTAGTAAACGTGGATTAAATAGTAAGCTCCCATTAGATACAAAAACGCCTAATTCGCCAAATCGACACAGGATATCCTCTTTTACTTGTCCGGTCATTCCTGGTTGTTGTGCTCCTTTTCCTCCTGGCGTATGTGAATATGGATCTGTAGGAAATGCACCGTACAATGCAGGAGACTTATGAACTCCTATGCCTTCATTGATTTCGTAGTAGTGTTCCAGAAGTTTGCCGATTAATACATCATCTTTAGTATCATTGATAGCCACTAAGCATGTTTCTTGTACACTCAGCAATAGTTTTGAAACCATGTGCCAATAGATCGAACCCAATCCTTCATAGCCAAAAAATGTACCTGATCTACCAGTAAAGGATTTATGATCAAAAATATCTTCGAAAATTTCTAATAATAATCCGGTGTCTTTTTCAACGAGCTTTTCATAGCGTACTTTTGGCAATTGAGCAAGAGCATCTTTCAAGCTATCGGAATTATTGAAGTTTCCGTTAAAGTGGTAAGTGTCATTTATATCCTTTACAACGATAGAGAGGTTATTATCTTGTAATAGCTGTTGGATTAGTTCCGATGATTCAATTTGGTTTGTGGGTATATTGTTCTTTTGAGTAAATCTCGGCAAGTCTTTATTTGGGTATAAAATATAACTGTATTGGTCCTTTCTAAATAAAGCGCTTGCTTTTAATGCATCTAAGACATCCAATGACTCAGTAGAAGATAAATACCCAGAACTCAGTACTGCCACTTGACCTTCTAGCATTTCTGGTAAATATGTAATCGATACCTCCGAATCACTTTTAACAGTCATCAGATTATAGGCATGATATAGATTATCTTTTCTTTTATTAACAGTAATTGAGTGTTCCAGATATTGCTTTGAAATAGACAAGAAATCTAATAGCTCCGTCTTGGAAATATTATCCTTATCACTGCGGAATCCATTTTCATAGATAGTATTTCTATACTTGCTACCTGCGATTCCTAAGCCATCAAGAATGGTTTTTCTATCTGTATCAGACACATTGCCCTCAAGAATTTTTTCGTTCGACTTAAGGGTTTCATTGATACCATTGAAGAAATGTTTCAATTCTTGTGAAATAGTATGCGTTTCACTATCTGATTTGCTAAGTAAATCTTCAAGGAAATTTAAAAATCTTCTAAGGTAGTAGAGTGTAACCATGGATACCCCATTACCGACTAAAGCATTATTTGCGTCGTTCCATTCTGGTCTTTGTGTATTCATCCATATTCCACCTTCAGGAATAAAATTGGACATCTTTGCCAATACTGTAGCTAATAGTTTTTCAATTAGGTTGACCTTATAAATATTTAGATTTTTATCTGTAAGTAAGGCACCATCTGCTCCAAGTTCTTTTCTTTTTTGAATGATATGTTCCTCAGACTCTTTATCTAAAATAATTGTGTCTTTTGAATTCTTTAGAATTTCCGCATAGCTTTTTATTTTGTAAGGTACATTGGCGTATACAAATACATCTTGCTCAAAGTATTTAGCTAATCTGTTGGGCGAATGCTTTTCAATGAACTCCAAGAACTTTAGTAAATAGATAATTTGATGATCTCCCCAATATCCTATGTACGACCAAGGATCATCTTTTTCTATAGTTTCCCAATCAAAACCATCTTTGGTAACTCTATACGGATTATAGCCATCAAAAGTGGTTGCATTTAAGAATTTATGAATCATGTTTTCCATAAATTCAGGATATGAATGTGCTAATGCTTCCCAATTTTGGAAAATGTCTCTCCAGTTACCCTGATAGTCTAGTACTTTGGAGCCATCCTCATTTTTCGTATTAATTGCGAATTTATTCCAAGGCCTACTCGGATCTCCATGCCTTCTACTAAACTTTAACGGTAAATATTCAAAACAAAGTCTTTTGAAATTAGTATCTGTATTTTGATTCTGGATGTCATTAATTATTGATCTTAAATGCTCCAATGTAAATACTGCGGGTAATTTATTTAGAAAATTTTCTTTCTTCCTGTAGACTTGTATATTGGCTGTTTCTATGTATTTGGAAAAGTCACCTTTCTCTATTTGATAGTTATCATCAAAAATACCTCCTCTCATAATATTGAAAAGTGTATTCGCGAAATGCCTGGTGTTTCTCAGTTTATCAGCGGTTAATTGAATTCCATCTGAAGCACTGTTCAGTTCCAATAGACGTTTTGTTCCAAGTTCAATATCTTTTTGAACAGTAGTTATTAGATTGTTATCTGTCTTAATTTTATTCGAGATATCTGCGACATTAACTACTGATTGATTGACATCCGCAATGATCATCCATTTGTCTTCTGAATTTACATTCAAGTTTATGTCTGCTACCACAAAATAGGCCCCTTTTTCTGCACGGATCGCTACTTCTTGAACGATTTCCTTTCCCCGCCTAAAGTTATTAAGTTGCAGTGAAGACACTAAATATTTAGAGTTGTCGAGTCCTAACGACCATACGGTGGTTGCTTTTAACGCTTCACTAGGTTCTGCTCTATCGACAATAATTGCGCTTAAAACATAAATACCCAAACCCACTTCTGTTTCTAACTCGTTTTTCTTGTACGCATCGACTAAATTACTGCCTGTACCTTGCAAAGCAGTATCAACACCATAAGGCATTATGTTCTGAATACCATCTAGTACAGTAACATTAATTTTATTATTAGAATTATTGATAATGCTTGAATTTTTCACAAATCCAAATCGATCACTTGAACACCATTGATATCGAAAAGTCAGTTCTAAATCTTCGTTGATTTCCTCAAAAATCACCTTATTACCAAAACTATTTTTATAGAGATTTCTAGATGTTTTGTAAATTCCAGTATACCTATCTGAAAAAGGCTCCCATAATTTTGTTTTACCATCCAAATGAACTTGTACAATTGTTTTGCTTCCAGTTATAGAAGCAGATTCTGTAATTTTATCATCTGTATAATAGGGGAAAAGAGCAAAACTTGAGTCTTTTCTACCCGCTGTCAAACCACCATTACTTGAAATGAACATCCAATGATTTGAATCACTAACGATGCTCATAAAGAAAGGCCTCATAGCATCATTATTTGAAATTTTATAATACTTTTCGCCTTCAAGAATAACTAACCTTCCTTCAATTGCCGGCTCATTAAAATGAACTTCTTTCTCTCCTAAGTAAATTGATTTTTTTTCCATTGTGTTGTTCTCGCCCATTAATCAAAAATAATCAAGGGTTTTTTTAAAATATTAATTAGGTTTTATATCATGCTTATTCCTTATTGCACAGTCAAGAAGTAAAACTATCAATTGCTCAAGAGCATTAGTAACCTTTCGTTTTATTCTAGCATCTTTGTTTTTCTTTCTACAGATACGTTCATTACTTTTTCGCTACTACCACCGACCATGATATCAAATTTACCATCTTCAACATGGTAGTTTCCCTCGTTATCAAAAAAGCCTAATTCTTTATCTGTAAGAACAAAAGTAATCGTTTTGCTTTCACTTGGTTTGAGCATGTTTTTCTCAAATCCTTTGAGCTCTTTTACTGGGCGTGCCAAGCTAGCTGAGACATCTCTAATGTAAAGTTGAGTTACTTCTTCCCCAGCTACATCTCCTGTATTAGTAAGATCGATAGTCGCAGTAAAACCAGTTCCTGTATTGGTAACTTTTAGATTGCTATATTCAAAGTTAGTATAACTTTCGCCATGACCAAAAGGGTAGAGAGCAGTATTTTTTTCATCTATATAATGAGACCAAAATACTAGATCTGGATTAGCATCTTGTGTAGGGCGGCCTGTGCTTTGATGATTGTAGTACAAAGGCATCTGACCCACAGAGCGAGGGAATGACATTGGTAATTTGCCACTAGGGTTATACTCACCCATTATAATATCTGCAAGTGCGTTACCCGACTCTGTTCCGAGTTGCCAAGCTTGAACAATGGTAGGAATATTTTCATCTGCCCAGCTAAGGTCTAATGGTCTACCACTCATTATTATTAATACTATATTTGGATTTACCGCGTGTACAGCTTCTAGCAGTTCTTGTTGTAAGCCAGGCAAGTCTAATTTTGTTCTACTACGTGCTTCTCCTGATTGGTATCCATGTTCTCCGAGTACCATGATCACTTGGTCTACTTCTTTGGCTTTATCTACCGCTTGCTGTATGCCTGTTTTGTCCACTTCATTGATCTTGGTTTCTAACACAAAATTAGTAGACTCAGTAGTTAGTTGAACACCTTGCAAGAATGTCCAATCTATATCTGTGTATTGGGATAATCCCTCTTCTACTGAGATAGCGGTGTGATCTTTTGCAGCAATCCTCCAGCTGCCTAGAGGACTATTTTTTTCGGATACTAATGGTCCTATAACAGCTACTGTTTTATTGGCTTTTATGGGTAGGCCTGCATTTTCATTTTTAAGTAGAACTACAGATTTTCTTGCCATATCTCTAATGGCTAGTAAAATTTCATCGGAGCCGATTACATTAGATTCCCTTTCTTCATTACAATATTTGTAAGGATCTTTAAATAGACCTAGCTCATGTTTGAGATTTAGTATCCTTCTGGCTGCATCATTGATCAGTTCAATATCTACTTGACCTTCTTTTACCAGTGTTTTTAGATGCTTTTCATAGACATATGATTCCATATCCATGTCACTACCTGCAATTATAGCTTTTAATCCTGCTTCTTTCTCATTTGCTGCAAAACCATGTACTTTCATCTCACCTATAGATCCCCAATCTGAGACCATTACGCCTTCAAATCCCCATTGTCCTTTAAGTATCTTTCTTTGCAATTGTTTATGGCCTGTTACAGGGATTCCATTCAGCTGATTGAATCCATTCATAAATGTTGCCACTCCTGCATCTACACAAGCCTTGAAAGGTGGTAGAACTATATTATGTAAAATATCACCACTAATAACAGTAGTGTTGTATTCACGACCAGCTTCGGCAAACCCGTAACCAGCAAAGTGTTTAGCACATGCTGCTATTGTCAATGGATCAGATAAATCATCACCTTGAAATCCTTTTACTCTAGCTACCGCGACTTTACTCCCTAAGTATGGATCTTCTCCGGCACCTTCCATGACTCGGCCCCAACGGGCGTCTCTAGATATATCAACCATAGGAGCGAATGTCCAGTTTAATCCAGATGCTGCCGCTTCTTTTGCTGCTATCTTTGACGATAGTTTAATGGCTTCCATATCCCAAGAAGCACTTTCTGCTATTGGTATAGGAGCTATCGTTTTATAACCGTGAATTACATCGAAACCAAAAAGTAATGGTATACCTAATCGTGTCTCTTCAACTGCTATCTTTTGGATTTCTTTTATTTCTTTTACACCTCTTACATTAAGCATAGAACCTACTAATCCAGAGCGTAGATTTTTGTATTTTATTGCGGCATCGCCATCTTTTGGACTAGGGCCAGTTGCATTCCAAAATCCACTGTATTGGTTCATTTGACCAATTTTCTCATCGAGGGTCATTAGCTTTAGAAGTGATTCCACTCCATCGTATTTTATAGGTGTATGTATCATTACTCGATTTTTGTTGTTCTCAATTATCTTTGGTGTATTACAACTTACAATGCAAGAGATTGTTAGTATTGCTAGGATCAATATTCTTCCCATGATTTTATGAAATTTCTTTCTTGTGTTTTATATCTGTAAAATCTTCGATTTCTAATTTGTTTTATCAGCGATGTAATCCCATAGAAGGGATTCATGTAGCTAGTATTAATTTGTTTTATTTTTTGTAGGCTTAGTCATATATGTATATTTTTTATCAAAAAAAATAAACCCAGATAGTTTTAATCATCTGGGTTCATTTATCATAGATTTCTTTGAACCAATTATTCGGTAATCAATAATCTTTTATATCTTTTGATAAACCCTCACCCAGTCCACTTCCATTCGTTGCGGCCATATTTGACTGTCAACTCCTTTTTTGCCACCCCAGTTTCCACCTACTGCAATATTCATAATGAGGTGAAAGTTTTCGTCAAAAGGCCATTCTTTTTCACTTAGATTTCTATTCTCAAAACTATGATATGAAACACCATCTATAAACCATTCAATCTGCTTCTCGTCCCAATTTAGAGTATATGTTTTGAAAGTAGATTCTGCATCAGGATGATAGCTAGCCTTACCTACTTGAGTGCCTATCATATGATTGAATGACGTGGTATGCACAGTACCATATATACTATCTTGCGCATAACCAACATGTTCCATAATGTCTATTTCTCCACTTTTAGGCCAGCCACCAAATATGTTCTCTGAGGGTAACATCCATATCGCTGGCCATGTACCTAATCCATTAGGTAATTTAGCTCTGATCGATATTGTTCCATATTTCCAATCTCCTTTGCCTTTTGTCACCAATCTTGCAGACGTATACGATTGGCCTCCCATATTTGACTTATGAGCTTCAATGATCAGATTACCACTTTCCACTCTTGCGTTATTAGAGTCAGATTCTGTATAATATTGTAATTCATTATTGCCCCAGCCACATACACGTGGACAACCATCACCGATGTCATAATTCCACTTAGTACGATCTGGCAATCCATCTAGTTCAAATTCGTCAGACCATACTAATTTCATCTCGGCACTAGCAGACAATACTTTTGTGGCTTGTTCATTTGTATGAGCACATGAAGCAAATAATAGGCTTAAACTGATATAAAGTATCACTTGTATCCTTGATTCCATTTTTAATGTTCTCATATACTTTTACTGAACCTCTTGATACACTTTTACATAATCTACCTCCATGCGAGATTCAGTAAATGCCGCTTCAATATCTCCCCCTAGACTTCCTCCCATAGCTACATTGAAAATCAAAAATTGATCAGTATTAAATGGCCAAGTATCTGAATTTTGTACATCAGGTTGATAAGTATAGTATGTGCTTCCGTCAACAGAGAACTTTACAAAATCTTCTGTCCATTCCATTTCATAAACGTGAAATTCGTTAGAAACTCCTGGTACAGTGATATCACCTTTATTAAATGTTCCTCCAAAACTTGAAGGTGTGTGAATGGCTGCTTGTATTTTGTTCTGATTGTTTCCTACGTGTTCCATGATATCTATTTCACCACATGCTGGCCAACCTACATCTGAGAAATTAGCGCCTAACATCCATAGAGCAGGCCACGTACCTCCACCATTAGGAAGCTTTGCTTTTATTTCTACTTTACCATATGTAAATTCAAACTTATCTCGAGTATTCATACGAGTAGAAGTAAACTGTGACCCGGAGAAATTTTCTCTTTTTGCGATGATATTAAGTATCCCATTTTCAATAAAAACATTGTCTGATCTGTCAGTGTAATATTGATCTTCTCCATTACCCCAGCCATTGTTACCTGTACCAATTTCAAAGTTCCACCTCGAACTACTTGGCGCTCCATTAAATAGGAAATCATCTTCCCATACGAGTTCGTAATCTATTTCAGGGTTTGTATTTACAGCATCTGTCGCTCGGAATCTTTGATACCATGCTAGTTCAAGTCCATCATCGTTTACTTGTATTGTTCTTACATAGATGACATCATTAGTATAGGCTAGCACTTCGTATTGGCTGCTACCTACATAGTAACTCATAAACGAATTATTACCCAATAAAAATCCTACTCCAGTTGTATTAGTCAACTCTGATTCTGCATCGAAGAAGCCTAAAGTTACTTCCCCAATCTCAGGAAATTCGTAACAAGCATCATTGTTTGGATCACCGGTTCCTAAAGCACTAGTAACCTCACCTGAATTGAAGTAGGTAGAATTATTACTTTTAAGCTCATAATTGACATTGTTTCCGTCCAATGAGAATGTTAGAATATCTTCATATAGACAACCCTCTGATTCTTTTTCGAAGGGTTGAGCTGTATACCAGATTGGCTCTCCAACGGCAAGTCCAGTGTCATCTCTATTGGGACCTACACCTAGGTGCGCAGGTACTTCTTTTTCCCATTGCCAATCACGAGTACTACCACCCGTAAGCGTTTGAATAAGATCTGCAGGGGCTTCATAAACCACATTTACTGATACGTCAATAGTTGTATTGGTAGCGACGCCACCTGGACCATATGCGATTACTTTTACAGTATAATCACCTGATGATCTGTAGATGGCTTGTAGGTTACCGTCACCACTTACACTAGCATTTTCAGTATCACTTAAGCCTAAGAAAAAATGATAAATTATTGCCCCATCTGCATTTGCATCAAAGTTAACCATGCCTGAGCCGTCTGGAATCACATTGGCAGAGACAGTTAGGTTTTTAGGTGCTTCGAGATCACCTACTTTATTTATTTCCTCTTGACAACCAACGAGTCCGATTAGGAGGAACGCCAAGAGCGCATATTGTATTTTATATATTGCTTTCATTTCTTTTGTTTATTACAAAGTGAAATAATTTGATTTATTCTTATTTTATATTACTGTTGCGAGATATCGTCGAAATAGAAATCAGCACCATCACCGGCATTTCCAAAATCGAAAAATATTACCACTCTACCATAAGATTGAGTAGCATCTAAATCGCTAAAATCAAAAGTTAAAGTTTCCCATTCATCAGCTACTGTGTTGGTTGCTGGTATTTCGACTGCGATGTTATTATCAATCTGATTTTCGATTTTTAATAATACTTGGATGTCTGATTTTGGTGACCATGTCTTCATAGTCATTGTAGTTCCAGCAGATACATCAAGCATATCTGTAAGATCTATAAAAGATCCGGCCCATGTTTCTGATCCAGATGCTTTATTAAGATGACCTACCTTTGAAGATGTGTTCTCGCCACTGGCATCAGGATTATCTACTACATCCGTAGCGGCATTTCCAAAATTAGTAAAAGCATATTCTATATCTGCTTCGAAATCGATAGGCATAACGATAATATCGTCATTGCCACCGCCTCCGCCACCATCGCCTTCACCTTGAGTAATATTGTCAAAGTAATAGTCTGACGCATCTCCAGGGTTTCCAAAATCCATGAATATGACTATTTTGCTATAGTCATTCGCTTGATCAATAGCGCTAAAGTCAAAAGTTAAATTTTCCCAAGCGTTGCTTGTTGTTGTAACCGTCATGACTTCATGGAATATATTTCCATCAGCACTATTTTCAAGTTTCATAAGGATTGTAGCTCCAGACTTTGGGCTCCATACGTCCATTGTGATGTTAGTTTCTGAACTAAAATCAATGGGGTTAGGTAATTCAACAACTCCGCCAGCCCATACTTCGGCACCATCGGATTTGAAAAACTGAACAACTTTACTAGATTCGTTTCCGTTCATATCTGGATTATCTACAATAGTTAAATCTGCATTTCCAAATGATATTAAACCATAATCAATTTCGTCACTTTCAAAATCGATAGGAAACCCTAATTGTACCGCAGGCAATACAATGCTTACAGTTTCAGTGGCTTCTATTGTAGTCACAGATCCTGATCTGGCAATAACCTTTACGTCGTAATTTCCACTTGCTGTGTAACTATGATTCGCAGAAGATCCATCAGTAATGATGGTAGCTTCTTCATCAGCAACATCACCAAAGAAAACATCGTAACTCATTGCATTAGTCGCAGATGGTGTCACAGTAATAACATTAGTGTTTACTTGATCTATCGTGATATCTAATACAAGATCACTTGGCGGATCAAATGCCACCGTAATTGATTGTGTTGCTTGGATAGAATCTCCAATTACATTGAAGGCTGTAGCCGTAAGGGTAAAAGTACCTTCTGGATATTGGTGTGTTCCAGATTGTCCAACATCAAGCCTATCTTCCGCAGATCCATCTCCGTAGTTTAATTTAAAATATGATGCACCCTCTGCTGTCGGTATGATGTTTACCAATCCGACTGCGTTGGCATTAGATTGTACTGTCATCTGTAAATTAGATGGTACAGTAACAGATATTCCTGTAAAGGGATCATCTTCGCTACAAGCTATGATCGTAGTGATCGCGAGTAGCATTAGAAGTGTTTGTTTTATGTATTTCATTTTTATCAATTAGATTGTAATTAATATTGTTATCACTTTAAGTACGAGTATAACTAGTATCCAGGATTTTGGGCCCAAATATTTCCAGCTACTTCGATCTCAATTAGAGGTATAGGAAAGAGTTCATGAGTACCAACTATGAAGCCAGGAATCTTTCCTTCGGCTTCTCCTCTGCGCACTAAGTCAAAAAATCTGTGACCTTCACCAGCTAATTCTAATCTTCGCTCTTGTTGTATATCTTGCTCTAATAATCCAGCTGTCGTTACTAGATCACTCAGACCTGCTCTTGTTCTTACTCTATTCACATACTCTTGTGCTTTGGGATCGTTACCTGTAGCATTATGAGCTTCTGCCGCTAAGAGCAATACATCACTAAATCGGATTGCTCTATAGTTAGTAGAATTAGTCAAATTAGGATCTTGGAATGCTTCTCCTGAACGAGGAATATATTTATGGTTGTAGTATCCAGTATGTTCCCATCCTTCACCATATGTCACTTGATTCCCTTGTGACTCTTGTTCCGCTTTGTAAGATTCTATATCCATGATAGTAGCTCTTAACCTCTTGTCTGAGGGCGCATATTGATCTACTAAATCTTGTACAGGTACATTGAAACTAAATCCACTTGCATAAGTAGGACCATTGTATCCTCTGATACCAGAAAATCCTACGGCGACATTTCCTTCACTACATTGTAAACAACCAAATCCTGCTCCTTGTTCATTTGAGTATTGTACTTCGAATACAGACTCGATATTGTTCTCTGCTACTTGTGTAAATAGAGCGTCATAATCATCAAAAAGATCATAAACACCTGATTCTATTACTTCATCTAAAACCAATGTGGCTTCAGCATACTTTCCTTGATATACTAGCACTTTTCCCAATAGAGATTGTGCGGCACCTTTAGTGACGCGTCCTTGTTGATCCCATGATGCAGGAAGTGTATTCGCTGCAAATTCTAAATCAGATTCTATCTGAGCGTATACATTAGCTTGTGGTTCTCTACCATAATCTTGTACAGATCCAAAACTTACTCTTATATCGATAGGCATCGGTACATCACCGAACCACTTCGTCAATTCAAAGTAGTAATATGCTCTCAAAAATGCAGCTTGTCCAAGCACTTGATTTTTATTTTCAAAATCAGTTTTATCTTGAAATTCGAAAATGTAATTACATCTAGTGACTCCACCATACATCCAATTCCAAAGATCTTGTAGATTAGAATTGACAGGTCCATGTCTCATATCATCGATCTCTTGAAATCCAGGAACATCATTTGCATTTTCGCCGCCACAAAGAGTATTGTCCGATGCAAATTCTCCCATTAATACATTTACATATGATGATTGTAGTAAATCGTATGCACCAATTAATGCTTGCTGATAATCGTCTTCAGAGTTAAAGAAAGTCTCTGAGCTAATTTGGTAGGGTGGATCTACTTCTAAAAAATCACTACATGACTGTCCAACGATTAATATCGCAGCCAATACCCATATTTTTATATTGTTCATCTTCTTCATAGTCTATAGAGTTATTTTGATACCTGCGATATATGTCCTTGCTTGCGGGTAGAATCCAACATCGATTCCAGAACCTAACGGATTTCCAGATGAGATATTTGGATCGTATCCTTGGTATCTTGTGAATGTAAATGGATTACTAATAGAGCCATAGATTCTTACATTATTTACTCCGATGCTTTTGGCACCATACTTAGGAATTGTATATCCAACTTGTATTGTTTTGATACGTAAGTATGATCCATCTTCCACAAAGTAGTCAGAGAATAAATTATTGTCAGTTGCTCCAGTAGTCAATCTAGGTATGTCAGTACTTGTACCTTCTCCATGCCATCTATCAATGCTATAAGCTGTTCTGTTAGTCAATGGGAGATTACGTGCATAGTTTCGTACGAGATCTCTTCCCACTTGTGCATCTGCAAATGCTGAAATGTCAAATCCATGAATATTGGCTCCGATGCTCATTCCAAAGATGTACTCAGGAATAGGGCTACCTATAAATGTTCTGTCATCAGAATCGATTTCTCCATCTCCGTTTTGATCTACAAATCTGAGGTCTCCTGGTAATGCTTCTGGTTGAGCGATATGTGATTCTACTTCACTAGTGTTTTGGAATATGCCATCAGTCTCTAGCCCATAGAAATATCCTATCGGTTGACCTACTTCCCATCTTGTAGGAGGCAGTTGGCCTATAGAAAATCCACCTCCTTGTATGAAGGATACACCATCATTAAGACTAGTTGTTTCGTTCTTAAGTTTAGATCCATTTACTCCGATATTGAAATCAATATCCTCAGTTACATTATATCTGTAGTTAAGCGCTAATTCTACACCTGTATTCTTTATCGATCCAGCATTTGCAATTGGAAGTCCACCACCAGGAGCAGTATATCCTGTTATTCCAGATATTGGAATGGATAGAAGTAAATCATTACTTTCTTTAATGAAATAATCAGCTGTTACTGATAATGCATCATTAAATAGATTAAGATCTAATCCCACATTAAATTGTGTATTACGCTCCCAATTGATATCAGGATTTGCGCTCGCACCTATGGCTTGACCAAAATTTAATGTATTACCATCAAATACATATTCTGCTTCTCCGTTAAGTCCTGCGACATAACGGAAATCACCGATTTTGTCATTACCGGTCTGACCGTAACTCAATCTCAGTTTTGCAAAATCTATAATGCTATTGTCCTCGAGAAATGACTCTTCACTCATCACCCAACCGAGTGAGATAGAAGGGAATATTCCGAATCTATTATTGGGGCCAAATCTAGTAGTTCCATCTCTTCTGATGATACCAGAAATAAGATATTTGTAATCGTAACCATATTGAATTCTTCCAAATTGAGACATCAATCTAAATATCCCAGCACCTGAACTAGCACCTCCTGGTCTAATCTCATTGGCTTGAGATACTGCTGCAAATTCAAAAGAATTATTAGGGACTCCAAAACCAGTTGCATATACTCCTTGGAAATTTTCTTCATAAAGTGACATACCCGCTGTAACGTCTATTTTATGTATATCATCATGTGTATGAGTATAGTTAAATACATTGTCCCATCCCCAAGAAGAATAGGTCTGTGTAGATTCACTTACTGAACTTTCTACGGTATTAAATACTTTTCCAGATCCATAGAAAGCGATAGGAGAAAATCCTCTATTAGTTACCAATGAAAAATTAAAAGGTAGGCTAGAAGAAAATGTAAGCCCTTCACCTAAATCATATGTAAATCCAGCAGTTCCGCTAAATCTATTAACATCTACATTGTTATATGTATTAGCAATTTGCTGTAAAGGATTAATTACCTCTGCACCTAATCCTTCCGCCAATGTAAAGTCGCCATTTTCATCCAAAGGAGTAAGTGTAGATGGCATATTGAGTGCATTGAACAATACAGATCCTATTGCATTTTCACTAAGTGTTTTTCTATTTTGCTTGGCATAAGTGACGACAGAATTAAACTTAAGTTTTTCTGTTAGGTCCACATCTAGATTTACATTTCCTGTATATCTTTTGAATCCTGCTTTTTCTCCTCCAACTATTCCTTGCTGATCAAAATAAGACCCTCCGATGGCGTATCTAGCCTTGTCACCACCACCACGTACATTTAAGTAGTAGTTTCTGATAGGTGCTTTTTGGAATACTTCATTTTGCCAGTCAGTACCTTCTCCTAGATCAGATACATCAGTAAATGGAGGGGTCTGTCCACCATTAGCATGAGCTTCGTTAGATAGGATAGCATACTCAGTAGCATTCAATACTGGAATACGTCTAGCGGTTGTCTGTGTACCTACATAAGCATGAAAATCGATCACTGGCTTATCGCTCTTAGTTCCTTTCTTAGTCGTAATTAGTACGACTCCATTGGCAGCTTGTACTCCATAGATACTTGCTGATGCATCCTTAAGGATATTGATGCTTTCGATACTATACGGATCAAGTGCACTGAGGTCAGCATATCTGACACCATCTACTAGAATTAGAGGGTTGTTATCACCATTAGTAGATATACCACGAATACGAATGTTGTAGCCTCCACCTGGAGATCCTGATTGCGAACTAATCTGAACCCCTGCGGATTGTCCTTGGAGAGCCTGCTCTAGTCGGTTAGGGTTTAGGGCTGCTATCTCTTCTGCTTTTACAATTGATACGGCACCTGTTATTTCTTTTTTGGTTGACGATCCATAACCTATTACAACCACCTCGTTCAGCAATGCTGATGAAGGCTTAAGTGCAAGATCAATTTTGTCAATAGAGGTTACTATTATTTTTGCAGCATCGTAACCGAGGTAACTCATTTCGAGCTCGTCTCCGACAGTAGCTGATAATTCATAATTTCCGTCTAGGTCCGTAACAGTACCTGCTTTAGATGAAAGGTTAAATACATTAGCAAAAGCTAATCCTTCGTTGGTACTAGCATCCGTAAGAGTTCCTGTGATAGTGCCTGTCTGTGCCAATAATCCTATCGGTATTAAGTATAGGATAGCCAGCCATAGTCGTTGTTTCATATGGTTTGTTGTGTTTGTGTGATTCAAAAAAAGTATCACAAAAAAAATAATAGAAATAGACTGAATGAGGAATTGAAACTCATTTTAAGTCTTTGGAGATCTCACTTTGTTGATTCTATCTAATAAGATAAAGCTGAGATAAATAGTAAGAGTATACCTTTATATACTCTAGTAGAAAAAATAAGCTGAACGCCACGAATTTGTGACATTCAGCCTGCATTATAACTTATTTACATTTTTACAAATCTCTGAGTACTTCTGAATGTATCAGTAGTAAGAGAAAGCATGTATGTTCCTTGTGGATAGTTCGTTACATTGATAACGTTACCTACAGTATTGTTTCCAATTTGGATTGTGTTCATTAATTCACCTTGTAGAGATATGATCTGCACTGTACCATTATCAAATGTTGTAAGTACATCTAACTGCATGATGTCGCGCGCAACAGTAGGGTAGAGTTTGATTAGATTATTGTCCGCTTCGAGATCGCTAGTATTAGTCATACAAGCAGCACAACTTTCGAAACAAACTACATCTGCCGTAGAAGTAGCTTCCGCCATAGTAAGGTCTATTACTCTATTGGTAAATGCACCATCCTCAGTAGTTACTGTACATGGAGTATCTGCTACTAGGTTTTCCCATCCTTCAGGACCATTTTTGAATTTGTATTCGTAGACAGCTTTGTCTAATTCAAGAACAACAGTCCATACACCATCACCATCATCATCAGTCATAGCTATATCTCCCCAGTTAGAAAACTGACCCGCTATAAATATCCCATCAGCATTGATATCAGCTACTTCATTCATATCTACTGAGAAAGTAGTCATCGTAGGTTCAGCTGGTGGAGAACAACTTGTATTATCAGAACATTCGCCGAAGCAAGTGTTAATAGTTGCATCTGCCATTACTGGATCAAAGAATCTGTCATTGAAGTTTTCTGGTCTTGCACAATCTTGACCAGCGATATTTTCTTTACATGAATAATCCGGACAATTACCATTAGCGAATGTATAATATCCTTCAAATCCCATTGCTCTTTCCATAGAGATAGTATATATACCATCGCCATCGTCATCAGACATTTGGTAATTTCCTCCTGGAGCGCCAAAGTCACCACCAGCTAAAAATACTCCTGTGTCTGAAGGCTCAGGTACACCTAAGTTTATTGTGATACTTACTCCTGCGCCACAAGCAAAACATTTGCTAAAACAGTTAGTAGCTAACATTTCATCACCTGTTATAGATATCAATCTATTGGTAAATACTTCACCATTACCATTGTCAAATGTAGTCGTACAATCAGTAGTTCTGGAAAACATTTCTTCAGCATTCCAGTTGTCTAATGTGTATTTATATTCATAAGAACCATTAGCTATTGCAATAGTAGTAGTCCATACGCCATCAGCATCATCATCAGTCATTGGGTTAGCTTCTCCGGACCAATCGTTAAAAGATCCACTTACATAAGGTGTAGTGAAAGCTTCAGTATAGTTATTCATATCTAGAGAGAATGTTACTTCTGCATCTTCTACTTCTTCTGTACTAGGTATAAATATCATATTGTCTAAATAACTCACTACATCAACATCGTACGCAGTTCCAAAATCTGGAAACAGTACAAGTTGTGCATATGTATTACCAGTTGCTGGATTCATACTATCTTCTAATCCTGGAAGAGATAAATCTATACATACTTGCTCCCACTGATTCATCACAGTGTTTTCTACAGTCTGTATCCAATTAGTTCCTTCTGGTCCTCCTTCCAGCTTGATACCGAGGTTTCCGATGTGATCATAATGAACATCTACGCATATCATTCCTCCATTGCTCGCATTGATAGGTTGAGTTGGTGCTGGATTAGCAAATGCTCCTGCCCATACTTCCGAATTAGCGGCTTTTATATATTCTACAACTGTAGCGCTTTCGTTGATTCCAGATGCATTCGGATTAGCGATGTTGGCTGCAGGCGTATCGGCTAATGTACTTCCAAAGTATGTATAGTCAGTAGTAGTTGCTGGTGCTTCAAAATCAAATATCACTTGAGTCGTAGACACAGTTCCTCCTCCTTCTGGGAAAACAAAATTATCTACATAAACAACCTGCTCAGTCGCGGCTACTTCTCCTAATCCGTGGAAAAGAACTATTCTTGAGAACATTTTTCCAGCCGTAGATGAACCATTAGCTTCACCAGCCTGTGTTAGGTCATAACATAAAGTTGTCCATTCGTTGATAACATCATTTTGAATAGTCAGTTGCCATTCATCTTCAGCGGTTCCATTTTCTAATTTTACGGTAAGACTATTCGCTTCAGAAAAATGTACATCAAAACATACTTCACCACCATTGCTAGCGTCGATTCCGCCAACTGGATCAGGATTTGAGAACCCACCTGACCAATCTGGACCATTTGGAAGCTCTGTGAACGGATATACTGTTGCACTCGTATTTATTCCAGATGGATTGGGATTGTCAACTGGATCAAGTATGGTACCTTCTTGGTCACCTCCAAAAAATTGAAAAGGAATAGTAGTTTCTGGTGTCTCGTAATCAAACACGGTTTGAGCGTTGATAGATACCATTCCTAAGAATAGCATAATAAAGAGTAGATTTTTTTTCATTCTTCTAGGTTTAATTGAATATTTGATTGGTTGTTCGATAGAGATAAAATTAGGCTCAATTCTATCGATGGTTCGACAATAATACAGTAATTAAAGAGTATTAATACAGGATTTAACTACATCTTTACTACATCATTGACTTTTTTTAATAATTTTGGTAAAGAATGATGAAAAGCCTCAAAAACATATCAAGTATCTGTATTTCAGTAATTTACACTACTTCTTTGCGTGTTTTTTTCCTTGTTTTATTACTACATCAGGTTACTATTTTACTTTCTCAAGTAGAAACCTTAGGTATTCCGTACATAGAATCCTTTAATAAAAATGAATATAGGGCAGGAACCTCCAATTGGTCCATTGTCTCCATGAAGAATGGAAATATTTTAGTGGCTAATAATTCTGGTTTTTTGGATTACAATGGTGTTAATTGGCACCTCAAGACTTTACCCAATAGATCCATAGCTAGGTCGATATGCTTATCCGAATCAGAAAGGATATATGTCGGAGGCCAAGATGAAATAGGCTATTACACAGCAGATTCTATAGGGAATCTTAGGTTTCATTCTATAAGGCATCAGATCCCTAACATTCATTTACCCCTTGAGGATATTTGGGAATGTACTTCGATAGGTCAAAAAATATGCTTTCGATCATCTAATAAGGTATTTGTATACGATGAAATAAATGGATTTGAGGTTATAGATCCCAATGGAGCAATAATATCTATAGATGCGATCAATGGTGAGATATACTATACTGATCTTATTGAAGGGATTGTATCTGTAGATAGTAAAAAATCAATGGATCTGAAAGGTGAATCTATATTAGGAACTCAGATCGTTTCAGTGTTACCGTTTAGTAAACGAGAGTTACTTGTACTAACTGAGCAAGACGGTGCATATCTGATTTCTGATAATATAGTCCGAAGAGTAAAGCAGTCGACCTTTGATCTAATCAAGAACTATAGAGTCAACTGTGCGGTGCCGATTTCATATGGACAATTTGCAGTAGGTACTCAATTTGGTGGAATTATAGTCATTGATCAATTTCAAGACGTGATCTCTGTATTTGATAAGTCTACAAATCTTATCAATAATGATGTGAGAGCCTTAACCACTGATCCCTTTGGTAATCTTTGGGCAGGTACTAATAATGGCATTAGCAAAATAGATTTGGCCAGTCGCGTGCGATTATTTTCTCCTGATGGTGACGAGCAAAGTGCCACGTACGATATCGCTTACAATGATAACCAACTTTATATAGGCACTAATACTGGACTCTATAAGACAGAGATATCTATGTCAGGTGCAAGATATATGCATGATGAATTTTCTAAAGTGCCTAATTCAGACGGACAGATATGGGGGATTAATGTCATCAATGATGAAGTCTTAGTTGGTCATAACGATGGAGCTTATATGTTGTATGATAATAAGCTAAGAAGGTTAGCTGATCGTCGTGGGGTTTGGAAATTTATTGCTACGAAAGAAAAATATCTATATGTAGGAACGTATACTGGAGTAGATATATACAAATGGAATGACGGAATTCCTATATATCATAAAACTCTGGAGGGATTTGGTGAATCGTCTCGTATAATGATTTCAGTACGAGATAATGAAGTCTGGGTATCACATCCTTATCGTGGAGTATACAGACTTACTCATAATGATGTTTTTGAAAATGTAATGGTCGAAAAATATGGTGAGGCTAGTGGACTGCCTTCTGGATTGGGTAACTATATATTTGATATAGATGGCATTCCTACAGTAAGTGCTAATACAGGAGTATATAGTTTTGATAGAGCAGCCAATATATTTAGAGAAAATAAGACGTATCACTGCATAGGAGCGGATGAGCATAACGTTAGACGTCTTTTGGATGGCGGTTACTATATCGCAGAGCATGAAGTAGGAAAATTGACTATTGATAGAGTAAAAAAGGATACTATTACAGAGATATACCCGGAACTTAATGAAGTATTTGTAGGTGGATTTGAAACCATGTATGAATTGGATTCTACTACGCTTTTAGTTTGTACTGACAAGGGTATAATTGTTTACAATAATGCGAATGATGGAATCAATATTCCACCTAATGTCGAGATACATGAAGTGAAGATGGCAAAAGCCGACAATCATATTATACATTCAGGGTACGGAACGATACCAGAAAAGTCGGTGGAACTGGAATCAAATGAAAACGCCATTAGATTTTTATTTAGTAGTTCCAATCACGATGTAAGTTCCAAATTTAGATATCGACTTAATGGACTGGAAAATGAATGGTCGGAATGGACTAATGAAATCAGTAAGGAATACAATAACCTTTCTCATGGGCTTTATAGTTTCGAAGTACAGACAGCAGATATGTATGGTAGAATTTCAAAACCCAAGCTATATCCATTTCTAATCAAAGCGCCTTGGTATCTTTCCACTGTAGCGAAATTATTATATGCAATTTTATTTGTAGGAGGATTTTTATTACTCTACTTGGTACCTCGTAAGAAGTATAAGTCAGAGACCAAAGAATTACAGCTGGCGAAGAAGCAATCAGAAAAAGAAATAGAAATACTGAAAACGCAACAATTAGAAACTGCAATCACCCATAAAAACGCTCAACTCGCTTCGTCCACACTTCACCTTGTACAGAAAAATGAAACGATCAATAAGATCCGTACGGAAATAGAAAATGTGCGAAAAAAAGTAAAAGACCCAGAAGCTAAAAAAGAATTAAAAAAAGTAATTTCGGTATTGTCCGATGACGAAAGACTAGAAGATGATTGGGAAAGTTTCAGTTTACATTTTGATCAAGTACACTCAGATTTCCTCAAAAGACTGAAAGCAAAATATCCAGAATTGACTCGTAAAGATCAGAAAATGGCCGCGTATCTCAGAATGAATCTTTCTACCAAAGAGATCGCACCACTACTAGGGATATCCGTCAGAGGAGTAGAGATCGGTAGATATAGGCTTAGAAAAAAGATGGCGTTGGATACTGGGATCAAGCTAAGGAAGTATATGGTTGAATATTGATTGCTGCTAATAGCGATTGTTGTTGTTGTTGTTGTTGTTGTTGTTGTTGTTGTTGTTGTTGTTGTTGTGCCC
>CALLPN010000008.1 GCA_938015435.1 uncultured Saprospiraceae bacterium | reverse complement strand
CCATCACATTCTACTGTAAGATCCATTGCATTAGTATCTATTATTGGATCGGTAGTATCTACTATGATTACGTTTGATCTACAGATAGTTTTGTTACCCGCTGCATCAGTAGCAGTGAATTCATAGATTGTAGTATTCGTTCCTCCGCATTGTTCGAGTGTTGCAATAATCTTATTCGTTATTGTTACGATTGTTCCAGCTGCTGGACAATTATCTGTTGCTGTTGTAGCTGCTATCCAGTTTGTAATTAAAGTTGGATTAGCGGGATCCGCACATTCGATAACTAGATCTGGAGCGCACATTATTTCCGGTGCTTCACAGTCTTCTACGACTACATCAAAACTACAAGTACTGACATTGTTGGACTCATCAGTCATAGTATAAGTAACTGTAGAAGTTCCTAGCATAAATATTTCGCCAGTAGCATCATTCGTTCCACCTATTACAGTAGTCGCACCATCTATCACATAAGTGATGATTGCGTTTGGACAATTATCTACACCGATAGGAGCGACAGCTGATGTTGATTCCCAAATGCAAGTTGCAGGATCAGTACATACTACAACATCATTAGACGCACAATGGATACTTGGTGTATCCGTGTCTACTACTAAGATGTCAAAGTCACAAGTAGTTTCATTTCCACAAGCATCTACTGCTGTAAATTGTATAGTTGTAATTCCTATAGGGAATGTTGATCCTGTAACTAGTCCTGCTGTTTGTGTAACAGTTACGCCATTACAATCTTCTGCGATTGGAGTAGAGTATATCACGTTAGAGGCACATAAATCAATATCCACATTTACCGTTAAGTCACCAGGACAATTAATAAATGTTGGTACTGTTAAATCATCTTCAACGATGATGTCTGCAGATGAAGAAGTTGTTGCTCCACATCCGTCGACTACTGTCCATGTAATCGTTTCAGTACCACCACATAAGTTAGGAATCGTACCGTCATAATCATTAGTCACTGTAAACTGCTGACAGGCTTCAACCACAGAGTAGTTGTCTAACCAATCAATTACTGCTGCTGCGATATCATCACCACAAGCTACTTCTAGATTTGATGGTGCAGTAATAACTGGTGCAACTGTATCTTCTATAATAAAGTCAGCTTGTCCAGTGGTTACATTTCCACATTCATCAGTGGCTATAAATTGATAAGTAGAAGTAATATTAGTATGCATATCAGCATCACAAGATTGAACTTCTACGAGTAATGCCGCAGAAATACTTACTTCACCTCCACAATCATCATCTGCAGCAGCAGAAGCAATCCAATCTGTCAATCCAGAACCTACTGCATCACATTCAAATGTGTTGGTTGCAGTTGGCAACGTTAGATTTGGAGGAGTCTCATCTATTATAATTAAGTTGGCGAAAGTAGTCACAGAATTTCCGCAATCATCAGCCGCCACAAAAGTATATTGAGTAGTACTTGTACCACCACACATTTCATCTACAGCTCCAGCAGTAAATGTAAGAGACACTGCACAGTTATCTACCGCGGTACCATTTCCAAATACTGTTTCCCAAGCTAATATATCTGCCGCTCTAGTTGCAGAAGTACATTCTACTATAAGGTCAGTTGGTGGTGACATGATTACTGGCTTCTCATTATCTACAATAGTAATCGTAGCCTGATCAGTCGTCATGTTAGTACAATCATCTACAACTGTAAATGTTACTATAATCGTTTCCATTCCAGCTACACATGTGGTTGGTAATGTAAGATCACCATAATTATTAGTTACTGTAATATCACTACAGTTATCATCCGCATTAAAGCTTGATAACCATTGGTTGATAATACTTGTATTCGCATCGTCGCCACAGTTAATTACTAGATCTGCAGGAGCTGCAATTGTTGGTACAGTAGTATCTTCTATGATGAAGTCTAGTTCTATCATGTTAGATACATTTCCACACTCATCTTCTACCCAGAACATTACAGTGTACATTCCTACATCATCAGAACAAACTACATTCTCCGTAAATGAAACTGTACTGTAATTATTATTCCAAGTATAAGATGCACACTCTTCTGTGATATCTGCATCTGCAATGTTTCCATTATTTTCTAACCATGTCAGTAATTGATCTACATTTCCATTTCCGTCGCATTCCACAGTCATATCCATTGTGGTAGTTACGATTATCGGATCAGTTGTATCTTCTATAATCACATTAGATCTACAAGTCGAAACGTTTCCAGCTGCATCAGTGGCAGTGAATTCGTATATCGTTGTGTTTGTTCCACCACACTGATCTAGTGTAGCAATAATTTCATTAGTTACTGTTACTGCTGTTCCAGGTGCAGGACAATTATCTGTCGCAACAGTTGTCGCAATCCAATCTGCAATGAGAGTTGGATTCATCAGATCTGCACATTCTATTGTAAGGTCATCTGCACAAGTAATTTCTGGTGCTTCACAATCATTGATGACTACATCAAAACTACATGAAGTTTCATTTCCAGAATCATCGACAATAGTATAAGTTACTGTAGAAGTACCGAGCATAAATATTTCACCAGTAGCATCATCAGTTCCATTCATTACTGTAGTCGCACCACTTATTGTATAAGTGATATTTGCATCAGGACAGTTATCTAATCCTATTGGCGCTACTGCATCGTTAGAAGTCCAAGTGCAAGACATCGCGTCTGCGCATACCACAACATCATTAGAAGGGCAGTCGATACTTGGCGTATCTGTATCTATTACGATGATATCGAAATCACAAGTAGTTTCATTTCCACATTCGTCTACAGCTGTAAATTGTATTGTAGTCGTACCTATTGGGAATGTAGATCCTGTAACTAATCCTGCTGTTTGTGTTACGATTGCATTATTACAATCTTCTGCTATAGGAGTAGAGAAAATTACATTCGATGCACATAGATCAATATCTACATTAACGGTTAAGTCACCAGGACAATTTATAAATGTAGGTGGTGTAATATCATCAGCTACAATGATGTCTGCTGATGAAGTTGTCATCGCGCCACATGCATCCATAACCGTCCATGTTATTGTTTCAGTTCCTCCACATAAGTCTGGAAGTGTACCGTCATAATCATTAGATACTGTAATGTCTTGACAAGCTTCTACTACTGTGTAGTCATCTAGCCAATCTATTACCGCTGCTGCGATGTCGTCGCCACAAGCTACTTCAAGATTGGTGGGTGCAGTGATTACTGGTGCCGTAGTATCTTCTATAATAAAGTCAGCTTGACCAGTAGTTACATTTCCACATTCATCCGTAGATATAAATTGATAAGTAGAAGTAATGTTAGTGTGCATGTCACCATCACATGATTCTACTTCTGCTATTAGAGCAGTAGTAATAGTTACAATACCACCACAGTCATCAGTTGCGCTTGCAGAAGCAATCCAATCTGTTAATCCAGAACCCACTGCATCACATTCAAATGTATTAGTCGCTGTAGGCAATGTCAAATTTGGAGCTGTCTCATCGATCACTATTAAGTTAGCGAAAGTGGTTACAGAATTTCCACAATTGTCAGAAGCTACAAAAGTATATTGTGTAGTATAAGTACCTCCACACATTGGATCTACAGCGCCTGCTGTAAATGAAAGTGATACGGCACAATTGTCAACAGCAGTACCGTTTCCAAATATTGTTTCCCATGCTGCAATGTCAGCGATCATTGTAGCAGAAGTACATTCTACTATCAAGTCTGTCGGAGGTGACATAATCACTGGCTGCTCATTATCTACTATTGTAATAGTAGCAGTTGCAGTAGTCACATTTGTACAATCGTCAGTGGCGGTCCACATTACTGTAATCATATTGCTTCCATCTACGCAAGAAGTTGGAAGTGTTTGTGTAGAATAATTATCTACTACAGTTACATCGCTACAAAGATCAGAAGTATTGAACTGCATCAACCATTGATTGATGATACTTGTATTAGCATCGTCACCACAGTTGATTACTAAATCAGCAGGAGCAGTAAGAGCTGGAGCAACTGTATCTTCGATGATATAGTCGAGCTCTATCATGTTAGATATCGCACCACATTCATCTTCTACCCAGAAGTTAACCGTATACATTCCAATGTCATCTGCACAAGTACCATTCGCTGTAAATGATGATTGTGAATAATCATTTTTCCAAGTGAACGAACCACAGTTTTCGGTTACGTTGGCTGCTGGAATATTTCCATTGTCTGCTAACCATCCGAGAAGGCCATCTACGTTTCCATTTCCATCACACTCTACAGTTACATCTGCTGAAAATGCTGCGATTACTGGATCAGTTGTATCTTCTATAATTACATTTGTTCTACATGTAGAAGTATTGCCAGCTATATCAGTTGCTGTGAATTCATATATCGTTGTGCTTGTTCCTCCACATTGTTCTAGAGTTGCAATGATTTCATTAGTTACGATTACAGATGTTGCTGCGGCAGGACAATTATCCGTTGCAGTAGTTGTTAATATCCAAGCTGCAATATCAGTTGCAATATTAGCATCTGCACATTCCAAAGTAAGATCATCTGCACAGAAAATTACTGGTTCTGTACAATCTTCTACCACTACATTAAATGAACAACTAGATGTATTTCCAGCGATATCACTTATTGTATAAATAACTATCGAAGTCCCTAGTTCGAAAGTCGTACCTGTAGGAACTGGCCCTGGAGTATTCGCTGCTATTGTGGTTACACCTGTCACTTCATGAGTGATCAATGCGTTAGGACAATCATCTAATCCTATTGGTAGAATTGATGCATCGCTATCCCAAGTACAAGTATTATCATCATTACAAACTACAACATCATTTGATGGACATTGTAAGGTAGGTTCGTCGCTATCGACAACAGTAATTGTAAATTCACATAAGGTAGTATTACCACATTCGTCTATTGCTGTAAATTGTATATCAGTATCTCCAAGTGCAAATATTTCTCCTGATGCAGTTGTTGCTGCCGAAGTCAATAATACGGAAGTAACTCCATTACAATCTTCCGCGATTGGAGTAGAGTAAACTATACGCGCATCACATTGACCTGCATCTACATTGACGGTGAAGTCAGTTGGACAATTTATAAATGTAGGTCCTTGAGAATCCGGAGTAATTATGATATCTGCATCATCAGATGTAGTTGCTCCACATCCATCAGTCACAGTAAATGTAACCGTAAGATTCGCTCCATTACATAAGTTAGGTAAGTCAGATGGATCGAAACTATTCGTTACCGTTACGTCTTTGCATGCTTCTACTACAGAATAGTTTTCTAACCATTCTGCAATCTCTAACGAGATGTCATCACCACAAACTAATGTGAGATCTGCAGGTGCAGTTATTACTGGAAGAGTAGTATCTTCTATTACAAAATCAGCTGTAGAAATTAAACTTTCATTGTTACATTCATCTGTTGCAGTAAATGCGTAAGTTCTAGTTATGAAAGTATTTGTACCACTACAACTTTCTATTTCGTTAATAAGACTTGTATTTACGAAAGTAAAACCACCACATCCATCTATAGCACTTGCACTTGCTATCCAAGCATTAAGTGCTCCTGTAACATTGGCATTACACTCAACATTATTAGTAGCTGTAGGTAAAGTTAAAATCGGTGGAGTAGTATCTTGAATATGAACATATGCAATTTCACTTATACTATTACCGCAATCATCAATAGCTGTAAATGTATAAGCAATTTTTAATGAGCTTCCACATTCGTCGATAATCGATCCCGGTACTGCATTAATTGTAACCGAAGGATCACAATTGTCATTAGCAACCATTCCTGCTTTTATACCAGCCCATGTATTGATTGCTGCAACATTACCTAAGCCATCACATTCAAGATATAGGTCTGTAGGTACACTCATAATTACTGGAGCTTCATTATCGACCATACTAATATTAGCAAAGTCAAAACTTGAGTTTCCGCAATTATCATTAACTATAAATGTTACTGTTATAACTTGATTACAAGTCATCGGAAGAGCTAATGATGTAAAATTATTAGTTACCGTTATATTACTACAAGCATCTGAAGCTTGATAGTTCATCAACCATTGATTAATGATACTTGTATTGGCATCGTCACCACAGATGATCACTAAATCAGCTGGTGCTGTAATCATAGGATCAGTTGAATCTTCTATGATATAATCTAACTCTATCATATTAGAAACTCTACCGCATTCGTCTTCTACCCAGAAGTTGACAGTATACATTCCAATCTCATCAGCACACGTACCATTACTATTGAAAGTACTTTGTGAGTAATCATTTTTCCAAGTGAATGAACCACAGTTTTCTGTAACATTGGCATCAGGAATATTTCCATTATCTGCTAACCATCCAAGAAGGCCATCTACATTTCCATTGCCATCACATTCTACAGTTACATTATTTGAGAATGATGAGATCACAGGATCTGTTGTATCCTCAATAATCACATTAGATCTACAAGTAGATGTATTACCTGCAGAATCCGTTGCTGTGAATTCATATATTGTTGTGCTAGTTCCTCCACATTGTTCTAGAGTTGCAATGATCTCGTTAGAAACTGTAACTGACGTTGCTGCTGCTGGACAATTATCCGTCGCAATGGTAGTATTAATCCATGAAGAAATAGCAGCGTCATTGCCAGTATCTGCACATTCTAAAGTAAGGTCATCTGCACAAATTATTACAGGGTTTGTGCAATCTTCTACAACTACATTGAATGAACAACTAGATGTATTTCCTGCAATGTCGGTTATAATATAAGTTATGATAGAAGTTCCTAATTCGAAAGTTGTACCAGTTGGAACTATACCCGCAGTATTAGCTGCAATAGTAGTTGCACCTGTCACCTGGTGAGTGATCAAAGCGTTAGGACAATCATCCAATCCTATAGGAAGAATAGAAGAATCGCTATTCCAAGTACATGTATTGTCATCGTTACAAACCACTACATCGTTAGATGGGCATTGTAACGTTGGTTCATCACTATCCACAACGGTGATTGTAAATTCACATAAGGTAGTATTACCGCAATCGTCAGTTGCTGTAAATTGTATATCTGTGTCACCCAGTGGGAATATTTCACCAGATGCAGTAGTCGCTGCAGAAGTCAATAATACAGAAGTAACATTGTTGCAGTCTTCAGCAATCGGAGTAGAATATACTATTCTTGAATCACATTGACCAGCATCAACATTGACAGTAAAATCAACTGGACAATTTACAAAAGTAGGTCCGGTTGTATCTGGAGTAATAATAATATCTGCATCATCAGAAGTCGTCGCTCCACATGCATCTACTACTGTAAATGTTACGGTGAGGTTAGCACCGTTGCATAGGTTAGGTAGATCAACAGGATCGAAACTATTAGTTACTATAATATCTTGACAAGCTTCTACTACAGAATAGTTTTCTAACCATTCTGAGATTTCTAATGATATGTCATCTCCGCAAACTAAAGTAATGTTTGCAGGAGCTGTAATTACTGGAGTAGTAGTATCTTCTATTACGAAGTCCGCTAGGCCAGTAGATATATTTCCACACTCATCAGTTGCTATGAACTGGTAAGTTGTTGTCGTATTAGTATGCATTGCAGCATCACAAGATGCCACTTCTGATATAATTGCAGTGGTAATAATTATTGTTCCGCCGCAATCATCTGTAGCACTAGCTGAAGCAATCCAATCTGTTAATCCAGAACCTACAGCATCACATTCAAATGTATTAGTTGCAGTTGGTAATGTAAGATTGGGAGATGTCTCATCGATCACTATTAAGTTAGCGAAAGTGGTAACCGTATTTCCACAATTGTCTGCGGCTACAAAGGTATATTGTGTAGTATTAGTACCGCCACATTGGTCTAGTATAGCTCCTGCAGTAAATGTAAGAGTTACAGGATCAGCACAATTGTCTACTGCTGTTCCGTTTCCAAATATTGCTTCCCATGCGGCAATGTCAGCTGCCATTGTCGCAGAAGTACATTCTACGACTAAGTCAGTAGGTGGAGTCAATAGAACTGGTTTTTCATTATCAACAACTGTTATTGTCGCTGTTGCAGTAGTTTCATTTGTGCAGTCATCAGTGGCAGTCCACATCACTGTTATGACATTGTTACTCGCTACACAAGTTGTAGGAAGTGTAAGCGTAGCATAATTATTTACAACGGATATATTACTACATAGATCAGAAGACGTGTATTCCAATAACCATTGATTGATGATGCTCGAATTGGAAGCGTCACCACAATTGATTACTAAATCAGCAGGCGCTGCAAGTGCAGGCGCAGCAGTATCTTCAATAATATAATCTAGTTCGATCATGTTAGAAACTCTACCACATTCATCTTCTACCCAGAAGTTGACTGAATACATTCCTATGTCATCTGCACAAGTACCATTCGCTGTAAATGAGTTTTGTGAATAATCATTTTTCCAAGTAACTGAACCACAGTTTTCCGTAACGTTAGTCAAAGGAATATTTCCATTGTCAGCTAACCATCCAAGAAGACCATCTACGTTTCCGTTACCATCACACTCTACAGTTACATCTGTAGAGAATGCTGCGATAATAGGATCTGTAGTATCTTCTATAATTACGTTAGATCTGCAAGTAGAAGTATTTCCTGCATTATCAGTTGCTGTGAATTCGTATATTGTAGTACTTGTTCCACCGCATTGTTCTAGAGTAGAAATTATTTCATTAGTAACCGTTACAGATGTAGCCGCCGAAGGACAGTTATCTGTTGCAGTGGTAGTATTAATCCAAGTAGCAATAGCCGCTGAATTTCCAGCATCAGCACATTCTAAAGTAAGGTTAGCTGCACAATCTATTACTGGATTAGTACAATCTTCTACAACTACATTGAAACTACAAGAGGAAGTATTACCTGCAATGTCAGTTATTACATAAGTAATGATTGAAGTTCCTAATTCGAAAGTTGTTCCTGTTGGAACAGTACCTGAAGTATTAGCGGCGATAGTAGTTGCACCTGTCACCTGGTGAGTGATAGATGCAGAAGGACAATCATCTAGTCCTACAGGATGGATAGAAGCGTCACTATTCCAAGTACATGTATTATCATCATTACAAACTACCACGTCATTAGATGGACATTGTAAAGTTGGTTCGGCGCTATCTACAACGGTAATTGTAAATTCGCAAAGGGTAGTGTTACCGCATTCATCCGTTGCAGTAAATTGAATATCTGTATCTCCAAGAGGGAATATTTCACCTGAAGCAGTAACGGATGATGAAGTTAATAATACAGAAGTTACATTGTTGCAATCTTCTGCTATCGGAGTAGAGTAAACTATCCTTGCATCACATTGACCTGCATCTACATTGACCGTAAAGTCAGCTGGACAATTTACAAAAGTAGGTCCATTAGTATCTGGAGTAATAATGATATCTGCATCATCAGAAGTAGTCGCTCCACAAGCATCAGTCACAGTAAAGGTAACTGTATAGTTAGTTCCATTACAAAGATTAGGTACGCTTGCCGGATCGAAGTTATTAGTAACCGTTACATCTTGACAAGTTTCAACTATAGAATAGTTTGCTAACCAATCAGCGATCTGTAATGAAATATCATCACCACAGGCTAATGTAAGATTTAAAGGTGCTGTAATTACTGGTGCAGTTGTATCTTCTATTACGAAATCTGCTTGGCCAGTAGATATATTTCCGCATTCATCTGTTGCAATAAATTGGTATGTGCTTGTAATGTTAGTATGCATGTCAGCATCACAAAATGACACCTCTGATACTAGAGCTGTTGTAATAATTACAGAACCACCACAATCATCGATTGCACTTGCAGAATTAATCCATGTCGATAAACCTGTGCCAACGGCATCACATTCAAATGTATTTGTCGCTGTTGGTAATGTGAGAAGTGGAGCAGTTTCGTCAATCACAATTAAGTTAGCAAATGTCGTTACAGTATTTCCACAATCATCAGCGGCTACAAAAGTATATTGTGTAGTATTTGTTCCGCCACATTGATCTAAGATCGCTCCTGCAGTAAATGTTAATGTCACAGGATCTGAACAGTTGTCTACAGCAGTACCGTTTCCAAATGCATTTTCCCAAGTAGTAATATTCGCAGCCATAGATGTAGAAGTACATTCTACCACTAGATCAGTAGGTGGTGTCATGATGACTGGTGTCTCATTGTCTACAAGAGTAATACTTGCAGTTGCTGTTGTCATATTTGTGCAATCATCAGTAGCTGTCCACATGACAGTAATCATATTACTGCCAGCCTCACATGTTGTAGGAAGGATAAGCGTTGCATAATTATCTACTACAGTGACATCACTACAAAGATCAGATGAAGAAAACTCCATTAACCATTGATTGACAATACTTGTATTGGCATCATCGCCACAATTGATTACTAAATCAGCTGGTGCAATAAGAGCAGGTGCGGTAGTATCTTCAATAATGTAGTTGAGTTCTATCATATTTGAAACTCCACCACATTCATCTTCTATCCAAAAGTTTACGGTATACATTCCTACTTCATCAGTGCAAGTAGCATTCGCTGAGAATGAGGACTGTGAATAGTCATTGTTCCATGTATATGATCCGCAATTTTCTGTCACATTAGTTTCAGGAATATTTCCATTGTCAGCTAACCATCCGAGTAGGCCATCTACGTTTCCATTACCATCACACTCGACAGTTACATCTGTAGGGAATGAGGCGAGTACTGGGTTATTAGTATCTTCTATAATCACATTAGATCTACATGTAGATGTATTTCCAGCGGTATCAGTAGCTGTGAATTCGTATATCGTGGTGCTCGTTCCACCACATTGATTTAGAGTAGCTATTATCTCATTAGTTACAGTTACTGAAGTGGCCGCTTCTGGGCAGTTATCTGTTGCAGTAGTTGTATTAATCCAAGCTGTAATTGCAGCTCCATTTGTTCCCTCAGCGCATTCTAAAGTAAGATCTGCAGCACAAACTATTACTGGATCTGTACAATCTTCAACTACCACATTAAATGAACAAGTAGAGGTGTTTCCAGCTGCATCTGTAATAGTATAAGTTACAATAGAAGTTCCTAATTCGAAAGTTGTACCAGTTGGTATTGGCCCAGCAGTATTGGCTGCAATCGTAGTGGTACCTGTCACTTGGTGAGTGATCATCGCAGAAGGACAATCATCTAATCCTATAGGAAGAATAGAAGCATCACTATTCCATGTACATGTATTGTCATCGTTACATACTACCACATCATTTGATGGACATTGTAATGTAGGCTCATCACTATCTATGACTGTAATAGTAAACTCACATAGGGTAGTGTTACCACAATCATCTGTTGCTGTAAATTGTATGTTAGTATTTCCGAGTGGGAATATTTCTCCTGAAGCAGTGGTCGTTGCCGAAGTTAATAATACAGAAGTAACACCGTTACAATCTTCAGCGATTGGAGTAGAATAAACTATCCTTGCATCACATTGACCTGCATCTATATTGACAGTAAAGTCAGCTGGACAATTTACAAAAGAAGGTCCACTAGTATCTGGAGTAATGATAATATCTGCATTGTCCGAAGTAGTCGCTCCGCAAGCATCAGTCACAGTAAAGGTTACTGTATAATTAGCTCCATTACAAAGATTAGGGACGTTTGCTGTATCAAAATCATTAGTAACTGTCACACTTTGACAAGCTTCTATAACAGAATAATTTTCTAACCATTGAGTGATCTCTAAAGATAAATCATCACCACAAACCAATGTAAGATTTGCAGGAGCAGTAATAACTGGAGCAGTTGTATCTTCTATGATAAAGTCAGCTTGACCGGTAGATACATTTCCACATTGATCCGTTGCTATAAACTGGTATGTACTTGTTGTATTAGTATGTATTGCAGCATCACAAGATGAAACTTCTGATATCAGAGCAGTAGTAATAGATACTGATCCACCACAAGCATCTGTTGCACTTGCTGAAGCAATCCATGTTGATAAACCAGAGCCTACAGCATCACATTCAAATGTGTTAGTTGCTGTCGGTAAAGTTAGAATTGGAGCAGCTTCATCTACAACAATTAAGTTAGCGAAAGTCGTTACGGTATTTCCGCAATCATCATCGGCTACAAAAGTATATTGTGTTGTATTTGTTCCGCCACATTGATTAAGTACACCGCCTGATGTGAAAGTTAATGTTACCGGATTTGCACAATTATCTACGGCAGTACCGTTTCCAAATGCATTTTCCCAAGCTGTAATATCTGCAGCCATAGAAGCTGAAGAACATTCCACAACCAAATCAGTCGGTGGGGTCATGATTATTGGTTTCTCATTGTCGACAACTGTAATAGTTGCTGTAGCCGTTGTTGAGTTGGTACAATCATCAGTAGCTGTCCAAGTTATAGTAATCGTGTTCATTCCTGACTCGCAAGTGCTAGGAAGATTGGCAACCATATAGTTGTTAGTTACTGTTACATCACTACAAAGGTCAGATGAATTATATTGCATCAACCAATTGTTGATAATACTTGTATTTGCATCGTCTCCACAGTTTAACGTAAGGTTCGCTGGAGCAACAAGAGTAGGGTCAACAGAATCTTCTATAATATATTCAAGTTCTATCAAATTAGAAACGCTACCACATTCATCTTCTACCCAGAAGTTGACAGTATACATTCCAATATCATCTGCACATGTTCCATTTGCTGTAAATGAAGATTGCGAATAATCATTTTTCCAAGTATAAGATCCACAGTTTTCAGTGACGTTAGCTGTTGGAATATTTCCATTGTCAGCCAACCATCCAAGTAGGCCATCTACGTTTCCGTTACCATCACATTCGACAGTTACATTAGTTGAGAATGCTGCGATAATTGGATCTGTAATATCTTCAATAATAACATTAGATCTACAAGTAGAAGTATTACCTGCTGCATCAGTTGCAGTGAATTCATATATTGTAGTGCTCGTTCCACCACATTGTTCTAGAGTAGATATTAGTTCATTAGTCACAGTTACTGAAGTCGCTGCAGCAGGACAATTGTCAGTCGCTGTAGTAGTATTAATCCAAGCAGTAATTGCTGCTGTGTTTCCTGCAGCGCCACATTCTAAAGTTAAGTCAGATGCACAATTGATCACTGGATCAGTACAATCTTCTACTACTACATTAAATGAACAAGTAGAAGTATTACCCGCTGCATCTGAAATAGTATAAGTTACAATAGATGTACCTAGTTCGAAAGTCGTACCTGTAGAAATCGATCCAGAAGTATTAGCGGCAATCGTAGTTGCACCTGTTACTTGATGAGTGATCGTAGCAGACGGACAATCATCTAATCCCACTGGAGTAATAGAATCGTCGCTATCCCAACTACAAGTATTAGTATCGTTACAAACTACAACATCATTTGATGGACATTGTAAAGTAGGACTCGCACTATCAACTACAGTGATAGTGAATTCACATAGGGTAGTGTTACCGCAATCATCTGTTGCTGTAAATTGTATATCAGTATTTCCTAGAGGAAATATCTCTCCAGAAGCTGTTGAAGCTGAGGAAGTCAAAGTAACAGTAGCACCATTACAATCGTCAGCTGTAGGAGTCGAATAGATTACACGTGCATCGCATTGACTAGCGTCTACATTTACTGTAAAGCTAGCAGGACAATTTACAAATGTCGGATCAGTAGTATCTGGAGTTACAATGATCATCGCAGTAGATGTATTCATTGCTCCACATCCATCAATTACAGTCCAGGTAACAGATAATGGGCTTCCTGAACATAAGTCAGGGACAGAACCATCATAATTGTTTGTAACTGTAAAGTCTTGACAAGCCTCTGTAACTGTGTAATCATCTAACCAGTCTGCTAACATTGCTGAAATGTCATTACCACATTCGATAGTGAGATTGTTAGGTGCAGTTATAGATGGCGCTGTTGAATCATTAATGGTAAATTGATCTGTTCCAGTAGTGATATTTCCACATTCATCAGTAACGGTAAAAATATAAGTATGCGTTATGGTTGTATTAGTACCCAAGCAGAATTCATTTGATGAAACTAATGCTGGACTTACTGTGACATTGCTACAATCATCTGAACCAGAAACATTAGCCAACCATGCTGAAAGTAATGCATCTTCTGTTCCTCCACATTCTGCATTATCAGCAACTGTTGGAAGAGTTAAAGTAGGAACGGTAGTATCTATGATTACCAAATTGGCCGCAACAGTTACTGAGTTGCCACAATCATCTGTAGCGGTAAATGTATATGGAGTAGTTCCACTATTACCACAATCATTACTTGGTGTCCCTGCGTTATTAGTCCAAGTAGGAGTAGAGCAAGCTTCCATAACCATCGCTCCACCATTATTTGTAAGCCAAGCATTTATAGCTGCCGTGTTTCCACTGTCAGCACACTCCAAAAAGAGATCTGAAGCTTCTACCATTACGATAGGTTTGATATCATCTATAACCGTATACTGAACTGTACATTCCATAGTTTCAGGGCCAATTTCCGGACCTCCTGCATCTGTAATAGTATATACTCTAGTTACCATTAATGGATCGGCTGCACATCCTGTACCAGACATCATCTCAACAACTGTGACTGTTGGAGTCTGGCAGAAGTTTGTAATATCAGAAGCACTATCTATTGCATTGAATGATGCTGCATCGTTTGCTGCAGCAGGTATTTCATCTGCACAAGGGAAAGTACCTTGATCGAGTAATGGACAATCAATAGCTAAGAAGCAAGTGGGTACTCTAAGTAGAGCTGTATCCATTGCCATTACCATTACGCCAAGACTATCAATAGCCATTCCTGTAGCTTCATTTATATCTGTTCCTGAAAGCGCAACGACTTCTATCGTCAGTTCTACTGTCAGTGATTCATCTACTCTTAAGCATCCATCTATTCCTGTAAAAATACTATCGATTACAGCACCATTATATCCAGTGTTGACAGTAGGATCCATGCTAGCGTCACTAGCAGTAATAACAGGTATTCCTACTACTCCTATAAATGTGCCACCTATTTGTTCTTGTAGATTATCTTGAAGTTTTATATTGTTCAGTTTAGTAGTTCCAGTGTTTTCTAATTCTATTTCAAAAGTAACATCAAAGTTTCCTTCGACTCCGCTCGATGCCATGGCAACTCCTGTTGTGGTCTTAGTGACATCTAACATTGGGATAGAGATAAAAGCAATATCCATATCATCTTCATCTGTTGCGGCATCATTACTCTGAGCTACTCCCGTTCCATCTCCATTAAGAGCACCGTCACTATCTCCATTTGGTAATCCACCAGCATCATTATTTGGATTGCTATCTGCATTACTATCGAGATCTTGTGACGAAATATTACTTCCTGATAGATTTTCGAAATAACCTATTTCAGCGATATTGACATAGTCATTTGCACCTGCTTCTTCTATTTGCAATACTATCTGTAAAGTAGTATCAGTAAGCGAAGGTATTGTGCTTATTATATGTGTTGCGGTACCGCCCGTTTCTGACCATGATGGATCATTTGATGGTAAATAAGAGAACCCAGCAGGAATGAAATCATTTACCTCAATGTTTTGAAGATCTACATTACCTTGGTTGTATACTACTATTTCAAAAGTGATTGCTTGGCCATACACATATGGACTCGGTGTTACAATGTTTTTGATTAATGCCAAATCAATAATTGAAACTAGTTCAGGATCGGCATCGTCTTCATCTGTGTTTGGATTATTGTCTCCAGGTGAACCAGTTCCGTCTCCGTCCAATGAATCATCAGAACCAGAATTAGCCAATCCTCCTGCATCGTTACCATTAATGTTATCAGGTGTACTATCCAAATCTTGTAGTGATCGGTCAATACCCAAAGTATCTTGGAATGAAACTATCTCAGCTAGATTTAAATAAGCATTAGGTTGATCTGACATAATTAATGTCAGGTTTAAGGGTATTATAGTGGATTGACCAACATCTAAAGTGTCACTTACTATATACATAAGTGTATTTCCAGTTTGCATCCAATTAGGATTAGAAACTGGATCGAAAGTCATACCAACTGGTAGATAATCATTTATCTTAATATTATTTAAAGCTTGCTCACCTTGATTTACGACCGTAATTTCGAAAGGTAGATTCTGCCCATATAAAGGCATAACATTCGAGGGTAATTTTTTAATCATGGCGACATCATAGATACAAGGTGAAACACCTAATATCTCGTCCATGGCCATACACACAGGATGATCAGTTAAGACTGCAGTTGCTATAATATCTTGAGCAGTAGTACCTCCATTCATTATAACAACAATGCTAGTACTACCACTTAGAGTAGTTATTGGTAGTTTAAATTCCTGTCCTAAAACATTTACTACTATGGTATCCGAACCTCCAAGAAAATCATAAGTATAAATCGCATTTGTCCAATCTATATCTATGCTAACTTCTCTTCGCTGTCCTGGATCTAGGTATTGACATTCACTTACTTCAGAAATGTTTATCATGAGTGAACAGTCTGGAATAAATCCAGCATCTGCAGTAGTATCAATCACACCGTTAGGAATGAAATACGGGCCAGTGAGACCACTCCCTGGATCTATGTCACTATCTATTGTATCATCTCCACCTGCATCTTTCGTAGTCGGTAAAAAACCAGCAGGAGAGTCGACACCTACAATATAATTACCCGAAGGAATATTTTCGAAAATGTAACGGCCGTTGGCATCGGTAATCGCAATACCGATATGATTGCCAGGTGTTGTATTAGTACTATTGTATAAATAAACAGTTACATTAGGAATTCCTATTTCACTTATATCTTGGATACCATTTAAGTTAGTGTCGTAAAATATAGTATCCCCAATACCAGTATTTGGCGCACAACTAATACCCATTATGTTAAAAATTCTTTCTGTTGAACAGCCATTTTCATCATCATAAGTCATGGTATAAGTCGTTGTACCAGATGTTATATTAGATACCAATGGTGTTTGTAAAGTTGGATCGTTTAATCCAGTAGTTGGAGTAGTCATGAAATTACTTCCTGTACCTGGACCAGGTAATAGAAAGCTAGATCCAATACATGCTTGTGGAGAAACTGATGCATCATTGTTGGGAAACAAAGTTACTTGTACAGTATCAAAACTATAGCACTCTTCGAATGATGAACGCAAAGCATAATCCCATACAATATCACTTCCTGTATTATTGCTAAATTGGAAATCTGTCATAGTAACTAATGTAGAAGATAAAGCGGCTTCACTTGCACTTCCAACACCGATCCATTCATAATCATATCCGCCAATTGGATCAGGTCCAATACTGACTATTTCATCAGGACAGACTTCTACCATTTCTACATAATTATTTTCAATATCAACTTTTGTTTGATTACTTGAAGAAGAGCTACATGTACAAGTCGTTTGTGAATTTATTTGACCAATCACATTGCAAAGACCAGTTGGAGGCAATGGCACTGATCCAGAAAGTGTTACAGTCTGACCAGGAGGTATCATTACATTTTCAACTACGGTTGTTACTAAAGGATCCACTCCAACATCAACAAATCCATTATTATTAGAGTCACTATATAATTCTAAATTAATATCTTCAGAAAGAGATTGAGCCACCATACCATTGTTTTCGATTTCAATAGTATAATTTAATGTTCCCATACTAGGTGGCATAGTAACCAATGTGAGTTCTAGATCTTTGATATCTAATTGTGGCTTAACTATACTAACTTGAATCTGACCTCCACCACTAAGTACCTTTATGTCACATACTTCAGTCCCACACATTTCCTCTCGTGAAGATAATGTTTGAACATCGATAACATAGATGTCACATGACTGTCCAATATCTGTCGCATTAATACCTAGATCGAAAACGATTTTATCTCCATTGAATAAACCTGCATCTAAAGGCATTTTCAAAATTGTTTTTCCATTATCATCTATTACAATAGGAGGGGTAGATGAATTAGAAATTCCAGTATACAAACCGTTATACACAATACCCGGAGGCAAGATTACGAATGTGGAATCACCGACTGCACTCGCAACTCCAGCTGCTGCACCTATTGTGAGATCTATCTGGATTACAGATTCATCATCATTACATGGGTTTAATGTAAGATCGTCTAAATTACTATTGATATCATAATTAGGTATGTTGTCCGCTATCTGAACTTTTGTACCTGGCGTACTTACATTTTCCACAGGTTGATTGCAGGCATCTGATGCTGATGTACCAAAAGAAGGTGAGGATCCTGATGTAAATCCACAAACTGTTTTTGCTTTAAATTTGGCGAGTATTATATTTGTATTGTCTATAGATCCGGAACTTCCTATCAATCCGAAACTATCCAGTAAACCATAATGAGCAGTAACAGTGTCTATATATGTTGAGCCATATAATAAATCAGGTTCTTGAAAAAACTGAAAGGCAGCCATACTTTCGTCAAAAGGCACAGGGTATGCAACTTGATATGAGCCAGGAATTAACTCCATTTCACCTGGAAGTGTAAAGTTAAATAGTACATCTTTTATATTTCCTAATTGTGTACTACTCATTTTGTAAATGAACTCAACAGTATCACATAAGTCAATCGAAATATTATCTGCAGGTGAAACAAGTTGTCCTCCAAGATTACCAAATAAAGTATTAAACTGAAGTGTAGAAGGAACTGCACATGTAGCTTCTTCAACCGTAGTCGGATACTCTACGCAATCCCATCCAGCTGAAAATTCCATTTCTTGAGGGTCGCAATTAGTTACGTTTACACAAAGTTCAAACGTTCTATTCGATCCACCATCTGTATCCATTAAAGGGTAGATTCCAAATGAAGTTGGAGTGATCAAGGAATTCAAGCCGTCAGTTACTTCAGTCAATGATTGAACTACCAATCCACCGGTAGTGGCTTCAATATTTAGAAATGAAAATGGAGCATCCAAATTAGTTGTGTTCTTCAAATTTATCAGGACACAAGCTCTAGGCTCTGTGATATCATTTACTGGTGTTGGAGTAGTTACTTCTAACTGAGCCCCTCCAGTGTATTGAAAGCTTTCAGTAGTTTTTGGGATGTCATATGTCTGGGCACAGAATACGGCTTCATCTACTACATAAGATGCTTCGAAAGATGAAGAATAAGTGCCAGCTTCAGAAAGACAATTACCTTGAATCGCAGGGTAAAACCAAGTGATTCCACCTTCATCCATTGGAATTTCTGGATCTCCCAAAGACTCTAAATAATCCTTAGCTAGAAATGTCAATTCATTACCGTTCTCGATATAATATTGAGCGGGTATGATTGCATTCAAATCAACTATATCATGATCGGTTCCAATGTATTGTCTATACCTAAATCTATGACGATCATTTCTAAAACTAAATTCAGTAGGCTTAGTAAATATTATTTTATCAGGAAGTCCAACTGTTCTTATTTCATTTGGAAATTCATCAAAACCTAAAAATCCATAATTCAAATCTGTTCTAATATAAAAAGGAGATAATTCACATCCACCAAAATTTAATCCAGCAATTACATCATTATGATAATATCGAATTCCAATCTGTTGCATACTTTCGAACAAAGCATTACATCTTGCAGTATCTCCTACAGAATAAACGTCATCGCTCAAATAAAACCAAGTGTTATATGTTATATTTTTACTTTGGATATTAATCAACTCATCCTTAGTTTTAAAGTAAACACAGACTACAACACTATCCTGATCATCATATTCGAAACCATCAAAATCTCCACAAGAAAGACCACTTAATGCAGCGGAAGAAATATCAGTTACTAACCGTGTGCCATCAGCAAATTGAGGGAGTACATTACATGATCTAAGCATTCCTCCATTACTTGCGTCATAGACTTTTATGTTGCCACCAAGAATGGTAAATTGAGTCGTATTTATATTAATGGTAGCAAAAGCATTTACCCAAGTTTCACTGTTGTCTGCATCATTTACAATTCCTTCGAAAGTTGCTTTTAAGGTATCTCCAGTCAAAAATCTTGTCGTCGATAATAAACTAGTATCGATTACTACACCTCCATCAGCCTCGAGATCATTATCAGAATCAGGAAGACCATAATTAACTCTTTGTATATCTAAATTTGTATGAGACATTCCATCACAAGGTCCACAACCAGGACAATCAAAAGATATTGGAAATGGTGTGCCGCAATCAACATTTTCTGTACATGCAACACAACTTGGATCAGTTACAAAAGTAGGTTGTACAGTAATGCTACTGGTTGATGAACAACCCGCTCCAGGTTTTTCATTACAATCCGGGGTATAACAAAATTCTAATCCTCCATTAGCCGAAAAACCAGAGGGGTAAGGGTCACCATTTGCGGCGGTATCTCCAAATCGGACAATGATTTCATCATCTATGCCGACACCATTATTATCAGTTCCGTCAACTATAGTAGGAGTGTAAATCGTACCATCAACATCCACCCAGAGTACAGATGCAGGATCTATATCCAATCCGCATTCTGCAGTAAGTTTTACTTCGAGATATGCATTGGGGTATTGGGCTCTATAAGTAGAAGAAAACCAACTGTTTTGTGCATCAGTCACCTCATAAGTCAGACATCCACCTGTTGGTGTAGAGGTACTTTCACCTTCTATAAAACCAAAAAATCTCGCATTGAATCCACCACGAGCATAATCAGTGTTATCTATAAATTCTTTATCACAAGCATCAGTGTAAGTAGTACTTCTGATATTAGATCTATTAATATAAAGAACATCACATCCTCTACAATTACAACTATGATCTAATTCATATCTAAAAAATAAAGTATCTCCTGCTTCTAGAAAGACATCATTCATTTCAGCATCTAGCCATTCATAATTTCCTGCGGTCCTAACACAAACATAATTAGTAGTTGCATTTGCATTGGCAATAGTTGCAGGGGTGAATGGGCCGTCAGGATCATTTATCGAATACATCAATGAACTACCTACTATACCTCCAGTATACCACTCTTGATTCATCTCGAAAGAGATATCTTTAGCAGCAGCAATACCATTGTTGATCACTTGCATACCATAGACTGTATTTTCACTTGCATAACAAGCAGGTAAATATGTGAATGGTTCATACTTTGAAATCGCTAAATCTGGTCCAGCAAAATCGAAATTTATACCTGTACTTGAAATATTACTTACACCGCATGTTTCGCCATAGCAACCAAACCTAGCTCCTCTCATGATTGGATCTAACTGCCCAGACTGACATTGAGTACCTAACCATGCTTCGCAGATAAATAGCACTTCATTCTCTTCATAAAAAGTATCTCCATCAACTACTACTCCTTGGATAGCTTGCATAATTACACTAGAGCCAATGTCGTAAAACACAGTATCTCCACTTATGCTTGCTGGAGGAATAGAAATATTACCTACAGACAAACTTTGTATCTGTAATGAAGGTGGGTTAATAACGAAATAAGTGAATTCTTCAACAATACCAAGCCCTGCATTTACAACTGGAACTTTCAATGTATCAGTAACATTTAAAATGGCATCAAAGATGTTCATCGTTGGTCTGATATTACCTTGGACATTACTTGTTAAAATTGAAAGACTTGCAGATTGTAAACTATAATTATCAGATGTTGACATTGCAGCTTCTGTAGCACCTTCACATAATGGATCATGGGTAACATCTATATCAAATGATTGCGACGTACCACCGATTCCACATCCTGATTGTACTTCGATATCAAATACTAAAGTGGTATTAGCAACTAGATCTGTTACACTTAGCATCGTATTACTTGCATCTGGAGTTATAGTTCCTCCGCTCACTGAAGTGACAGATATTACGTTTAGATTATCAGGGATCAATAGCTCTATATCTACACCTGAAAGATCTACATCTTGGCCATTAGTATAAGTAATTGAAATCGTCCCAGTTTCTGAAGGGCCACATATATTTACAGTAGTGGCAAAATCAATATCAAACATTAATATTGGATCTGGTACATCGTAGGTTATGAGAGTAGTCGGAAATGAACCTTGTGCTTCTTCCAAACAATCCGTATCACTACCGCAACCAAATTGCGCCCTACGTGTCAAGTCGGCAGTAGTAGCATTACAAGAAATAACAGTATATGTTTCTACTATGTCTACGGATTCATTTACATCTAGACCGCCAGGAATGATAAAGCATGTCTGACCGGCAGGAGAACTAGGTGCAGCAGCTAATGAAATACTACCAATCGCAATATCTAGAAGAGTTAAATTGAAATTGTTAATGACACAGTAGGTAACTTCATCCGCATCTGAATTACCAGAATTAACAACTGTATTTGTAATAGATTGCTCTAAGCCTATTTGAGCATTAAAGAAAGGTGGGTTACTATTAGAAATATCAATATTAGGAGAGTTTACAGTTACATTGCTGAATGTCTCAGATAGATTTGTTGTATTAGTATTACAAACATTTGAGATTTCAAAACCTATTTGATCAGCTGCTGATAGAGAATTACAACCCAAATCAGTATTAACTGTAAAAGTGATCTCGGTTGCTATTATATTACTTATGGTTACATCTCCAGTAGAATTGGCAGTCACGTTAGCACCCATTACATTTGACAATGAGTTAAAGTTTAAACCTACTGGTAAGATTACCATTCCATTTGTAAATGAAGCATTGCTCGCATTAGTCAATCTTACATCATACGAAAGCTCATCACATCTATTCAAAACTGAAGGAGATGTGATACTAAGGTCTACTACATTATTAGATATTTCACATAATTCTATATTGTCAAGAGTCATATCTTGACCTGTTGTGTTTCCTGTTCTATCGACAAATCGAATTGCTATATTGGATTGGTTAGCCGTAAATTGAATTGATATTGGATTGGGGTTTTGCCCTTGCGGGTTAAATAATCCTTGTGAAACACCCGCAATAAAGACTTCTACTGCTTGGGAATTATTGAGACCTTGAGCACCTACTTCAGCTGTCAGCTCATAATCATTACAAATTACTAGAGATGTATTTTGAGATATAATACCATTGACGGTACTGTTGGCAGAACTAAAAACAGCTTGACCACCATTGACCGTAACATTTCCTGAGGGGTCCCAATTGACCAATCCATTGGAAAAATCACCATTACTAACGAAATTACAGTTTTGAGCTCCAATATTGATACTTGAAAGGAGTGTAAAAGCAGTAGTTAGGAATAGAAGAGTAATTATTCTTACAAACCTTGGATACGGTTTAAGAAAGGTATAGTCACAAAGTTTGTTTGCGCTAATAATTGCACATTGTAGGTTAGTCATCTTGATACTATTTAAGTACACGAATCAGATACTATTTAAGTCGAAAAAAATAGTGTCTGAAATTTAGGTTATTCTCTTTTTTAATTCCGTTTTTATAGGTATTTCAAAAGATTACCAAACAAAACTATGAATTCACTCTTAAGCAACACAATTATATTATAAAAATGTTATGAACGTATCTCTTTGCGATCCAACGTCTTATATATATATATAATTTCACTAAGTTCAATGATATCCAATCAATCACTTTTCTTCTAAGTCCTTGATTCTTAGAACTTAGAGATCATTTTTTATGAAGATCATGATGTTATGAGTTCCTTATTTATTGTTCAGTTTGGCATTTTTTCAGTAGCTATGTAATTCGACTTTTATTATTTGTTTCATATTTTACTGTGGTATATATTATTGGACTTAATAGTATATAGTAGTATGAATATTAATTATATATATATTACAGTTATTGATCATATTAATACCATATTATGTGAAAAAGGTAGAATGTGCTGATTCTTGTTATTGAATTCCAAAATATATTAAATATTCATATATGTCTAGGTAAAGACATTTCAGAAATGCTTTAAAACAGAATTTATTAGAGTGAGACACCAATATTATCACTCCTTACCACTTTTTTAACAATTGCAAAATCTCTGATAGAAGAAGGATTTATAAGTCATTTTCTAGGATAAAAAAATGGCCTACTTACTATCTTATTTACTGGTTATTAAGTAACGATTGGGCGAGTTTTCACATACTACGTATGTGACACATAGAAAGATTGTTGGCCCCTAAGGTCAGAGCATTATTTTGATTGCTTATATTCTCAAATCAGTAATTATCAGAGAAAGTGTAAGCTGACTAACAATCTTTTAGTCACCTACTTTACATTCACTTTTCTTTGGAACATTTATTGAATTGCTAAGAGCTTCATTTCGGAGTAGAAATAAAGTATATAATTTGTATGTACGAGCTCAAGTCGTGAACAAGGCTATTATATGTAACATTCAAAATATTAAGAATTTTGGGATTAGATTAGTCCTAGAAATTAACCTGAATCGATTCATAATAGCTAAATTTAGATTAACTAAAAAAGCGCTTTGCATAATTAAATACAAAGCGCTTTCACGATAAATTTTTAGATAATACTATTCTATTTAAGTTTGAAATCTCCTTTTCCTACCATGAATCCATTATTATAGATTTCCACATCATATATCCCTTTCAACAATTTTTGACTTAAATTAAGGCTTATGCAACCTCTTGTATCTTCATTTTGATAATCCATAGAACCGGATGTTGTATACATTACTTGAGTCTCATCTAACTTGTTGGTCAGCACACCAGATTTATCATCATCTGCTACAGTTTCACCTACCGGATCAATAATTCTAATGTAGAACTCTTGTTCACCACTTTTAGCCACTACATTGGTTTCAGTGAGAAAACAAGTTCTTAGCATAGTGATATCTTTGGCTTTACTCTTTTCCTTCGTTTTCCCATTATCTTTTACTTGGTAGCCTTGTACTTCCATATAATTGATCTTAATCGCTTCAGCTATATCTACTTTACTTGATAAAACTGCTTTTTCTTTAATTATCTCTTCTTTTTCTGCAGCTAGGACTGCTCTGGCTTGTGCGATTTCAGCTTTAGCCCTTTGCTCTTCGGCATAGAGCTGGTTAAGTGCCTCTTTCTCTTCTCTGAGTTGAGTATTTGATGATACAAGTAATTGATTATCATCTTTGAGCTTTGTAAGTTCTACTATATAGCGCTGGGCTTGATCTTTAAGTGTCTTCATCTCTTCTCGTGCTTTACCCAGTTCACGCTTAGTCCAGATGAGATTATTGATTTTCTCCTTTTGCTCTTGTAGGCTAAGCTTTTGACTATCTATTAATTGATTGAGCTCTTTATTATCCCCTCTAAGTTCATCTAAACCTTCGATTGCCGCTCTGTAATCTTGATCCAATTCAGTACGAATTTTTTCAAGCTCGACAAGTTCTGTCTTTTGGTTGCGAGAATCTTGTTTGAGCTGACTATTAACGTACCATTGATAGCCATTGAGACCGATTAGTAATATCATACCTATCAGCGCGTAGCTTAATATATTGTTAGATTTTCTTGTTGACATTGAGTACTTTTTTTGATTATAGGGTAGTGTTACAGTTGTAATGAATGGTACTTATTAAGTACCAATGAACTCACAACGTTACAAAGATTCAACTTTATTTTATCAATATCTATTATAGACCATAAAATGGTTGTTATTACCCAAAGATATATATTAGGGAAAACCCTTAAATATGAAATTATCATTTGGGGACAGTCATTTTTTTGATGTCGATAGCAAAAAGAGTTGTGCGACTGCTCAAGCTGTTAAAGTTAATTAGAAATGAAGTGCCACAGTATGAGAAATAGGTTAAGTTTCACGGCTTGAATACTACCTTCGATTTTAAAATCAATAACTGTGACTAGATCTTGTGTTACAATGCAATCACTATGTTGAGCTGTATAACCGACATAGCCCGTTTTTTTTAATTTATGCATCCGTGGTTTTATTTAATTGAATACATAATGACCAGAGCTATCAGTTTCTGCTCCTTTTACAATACCTCCATTTTGCCAAAGTGCAACAGTCCCAGGTACAATAGGAGCTAGAGTTTTAGACTCATATAGGATTCCTTCCATACTGGATTGACCGTGTATCATTATGGATGTTAAACTAATAAGTTATAATAGACTTCATTACTTTCTTTTGAAAATGATAATAGGATTATTTACAAATTGGCATATGTCGAATATCTTCAGATGTAATTACTTTTCCTGATTCCATAACATCGAAGCGCACCATAGGAATAGGACAATTGAACATAACACACTCGCTAGCTAAAACACCTTCAGTTAGCGCTAGATTTCTTTCTTTAGTTTGGTTGCGAGAGATCGTAATATTATTAATCCCGCTGGGTGTATATCCAACATATGATCCTTCTATATCATAGACGCCTGGAATTATATCTTTAAAGTAATAATTACCGTCCAAATCTGTTTCAACGCCTTTTATTATTTGGCCGTTTTGTATTAATGCAACAGTACCAAATAGTATTGGATTAGAATTTTCAGAATCTATCAATTTACCATGAAGAATAGATTGAGCATTTAACGGTAAAGTGGCAAGAAGTAATAAGACTATCGTAGTTTTTATCATAGGTTTAGTTATTTAGGGATTGGCATTTTTAGGATGTCTTCGAATGTAATTATAGAACCTGTAGAAGTATCGTCGAAACCAATCAGAGGGGGCTTATGTTGAATGAGAGTCACGTCACTAAAATCTAAAACACCTTCTTTAATGCTAATATCAAGACGATTAGATTGATCTTTTCTTACAAAGAAATTTAATGCTATTTCAGGAATATATCCGACATAAATCGCCTCTATATCATATTTTCCTGGAATCACATTGGTGAAATGATAGTTGCCATCTAGATCAGTCTCTGCACCTTTTATAATGCTGCCGTCTTGCAGAAGTCTTACTATAGCAAAGAACATAGGCTCACCAGAAACAGTATCAGTTATTTTTCCCTCTATAGAGTTCTGCGCGGTTAGAATGATTGGAAGTAGGAAAATTAAAATTAATGATAATCTCATTGATGAATGATTTGGAAATGAGTAGAAGAGGTGTGTCTAGAACTAATAATATGATTGAAATTCTCATTGTGGTCTTCGGTTATTGATTAGTTGTTTTATTGTTCTGATCTTTATATACAATCACATTTGTTTCAAATCGATCATATGGCTTTACCCAATCAAAATATTTAGACAAGTACATTTCGAAATGTACAATTGACCATTTATTTTGAAACGTAACTTTCACTATACTCTTTGACTTATAATCTTCACATGCTACTTTTACAATATGAACTCCGGTGTCTTTCAACGCGAGAAAATATGAGCCAATAACTGAAGTTTCAGTTTCGCCAATGAGCTCATCATCCTTAAGAAGGGTTACTGAACAAAAATTGATCGGTTTCATAGTTTCACCGTCGATGACTCTACCCGCCAAAATGCGACTTGTTGATGGATTACAAAGAATACCACTGTCTATAAATTCGGACTTTTTATATTCAATGTTCTTGTTTGGAAAAGTGCGTATATAAGAAACAGGAAATTGAGAAATAGCAATGTAGGGTAGGATAATAATTGTGCACAAAATATATTTCATGAGACTGTGTATTGAGTTACACCAAGTAGATGAAATATAAAATCATATTACATAATCAAAAAACTAAAAAGTTTATCTAGTTACAATAAATGTAGAAGGGCAGAAAGAGAAACCATTCAGGTAGGGACAAAAAAATTGCTCGAACCTTTGTTCGAGCAAAAACGAATTTAAAATTAAAAACCAAAACTTACACATTACAAATATATAAAACATATTACGATTATTAATAATATGTAAAGAGCTTATTTTATTGACATTATATCAATTGCTTAAATATATATGTGTATTTGTTTGATTAAGAGTGATTTTGCTGTAAAATGGGAGTTGAGGATTTTTAAATAAAAAGAGGCTGCTTAATGTTTCGTGAGGGGTATAAGCTCTGTATCTCCTGAATTAGACGCTCTATTCCTTGTTTTGCACTTACATCCAGATCTATGGATTGCTGATTTACATAAAGATCAATATGCGATTGCATCACTTTGATATCCATTTCTTGTGCATGACTAGAAACATAAGGTTGTACGATAGCTTTGTTTGCGAATGCAAATTGAATGCTTTCTCTCAATATGGCTTCCATGTCTTCCTTGATATTTTGAGGTATAGATCTCTTGATAGCAATTCCGCCAAGTGGAATAGGACATTTGGTTGTGGACTCCCAATATTCACCTAAGTCTTGGATCTTTATTAATCCACGCTCTTCGTATGTAAATCGATTTTCATGAATAATAAGCCCAAGATCGACATCGCCGCGCATTAAGGCATCTTCTACTTCTGAGAATACATACTCTTTCTTTATAGTTAACTCAGGAAATGCTAAACTTAGTAATAAGTTGGCCGTTGTATTTATCCCAGGAATAGCCACAGAGCAACTTTGGAAGTCTTCTTTCCGTATTTCATTTCTAGCAATTAGCATAGGTCCACAGTTATGACCTAAAGCACTGCCGCTTTTTAATAGCTGATATTGATTTGATACCAATGAATATGCATTATAACTTATTTTCGAAATATCGAATTGTGATTGCGCTGCGGATTGGTTGAGTTGCGCTACATCGTCTAAATGGATGTCAAAGTCATAGCCTCTAAGATCTATTCTGTTATTTACGATCGCCTCAAACATGAAAGTATCATTAGGGCAAGGAGAAAATGCGAAACTGTATTTTGACATATCTTTATATTAAACTGTTAGTTCTCTCTATGTTAACCAATGCCACGAAAATAAGTTTCTTTTAGATTGTAGTTATGTACTATCCCAAACATAATAGAGAGAGTCACATTATTCGGTGATCTAATTCGGCAATAAACTTACCTTTGTACCATGAAGAAGAGAAAGAAGCCCACACTTAATGTCTTATATGAAGACAATCATATCATTGCTGTCGAGAAAGATGCTGGTATGTTAGTGCATGGTGATGAAACGGGTGATCGGACTTTACTAGATCAAGTCAAGGGATATATCAAAAAGAAGTATAATAAGCCAGGTGATGTTTTCCTTGGAGTTATTCATAGATTAGATAGACCTGTAAGCGGTATTGTTATTTTCGCACGTACGTCTAAAGCGTTGGCTAGGATGAATGCAATAATTAAAGAACGTGAAATAACAAAGGAGTATTTGGCTTTGGTATCTAAAAGGCCTATGGAAATCAAAGGGCAATTGACTCATTATGTAGAGAAAGATAAGAAAAGAAACTTCTCTCATATCTACGACAAGATGAAAGGTGGGGCTAAAAAAGCAATGCTTCGTTATGAGATGGTAGGTCAAATTTCGGGTTATGTACTCATGAGAATAAATCTCGAAACAGGTCGCCCACATCAAATTCGTGTTCAGATGAAACGTATTGGTTGTCACATTATTGGGGATGTGAAATATGGTTATGAATTTGGTAACGTAGATAAGTCAATATGTCTGCATTGTTGTAAAATGTCATTCATTCATCCTGTAAAGAAAGAACGACTCACCCTCAAACTAAAACCCCCTAAAAACGACTTTTGGGATATCTTCGTCGGTAATTATTAGTTCTATTGGTGTAATTAGATTTATTTGCCATTTTTATTTTCTTGAAAACGATTGACTATCAAGCGTCTATGTTTGATATTGTAGTTGGTAATGCACTTCAACTCAAAATTATATACACGATCCCTTTTCTCATTCTACAAAATGATTACTTTTGTGATCGGTGAGGGCTATACGGCCAGCTCCTTCTAAATCCCCCAGGGTGGAAACGCAGCAAGGGTAGGAAGTTGAGCGGTTGGTGTAGTTCCTCACTTTTTTTATTTCTGATAGTTTATTCTCATAGTTATACTATTGATCCTTAGAGATTTACGTATTTTTACTTTCAGAAATTAAATACTAATTACTTAACAAACGACTTCTCCCAATTATGCAATTTTTTATAGATACAGCTAATTTAGATCAGATCCAAGAGGCAAAAGAACTCGGAATCCTTGATGGTGTGACTACTAATCCTTCTCTAATGGCTAAAGAAGGTATTGTAGGTACTGATAATGTACTTAATCATTATAAGAAGATCTGTGATATCACAACAGGTGATGTAAGTGCTGAGGTTATCTCAACTGACTTCGCTGGTATGGTAGAAGAAGGTAAGAGGCTCGCAGAGATTGCTGACAATATCGTAGTGAAAGTTCCTATGATAAAAGAGGGAATCAAAGCGATTAGATGGTTTACAGATAACGGTATTTCGACAAACTGTACATTGGTATTTTCTCCTGGTCAAGCTATTTTAGCAGCTAAAGCAGGAGCAACATACCTTTCGCCTTTTATCGGAAGAATTGACGATATTACATGGGATGGAATGACATTGATCAAAGACATCGCTGAGATATATGCAATCCAAGGTTATATGACTAACATACTTGCTGCAAGTGTGCGTAGCCCACTGCATATCGTACAGTGTGCTAAGAATGGTGCAGATGTGGTAACTTGTCCATTAAGCGCTATTACGGGCCTATTAAATCATCCCCTTACGGACATTGGTTTGGCAAAATTCCTTGCGGATCATAAAAAAGCAAATTCATAAAGGATCTCATTGATTACCATTTACATTCTGGAGTTTAAATTACCAATCGGAAAAGAGTATTACAAACGTTGCATGGAACAACAATCATATTAGTATGAAATGTTCTACATGACAATAGGCAAGTATTCCCATCGATTAAAAGATATTTAAGTAAGATATGTATAACTTAAAGTCTTAATCTTATTGTGTTACATGAGAGCCATAATTACCACCTTTTCTATAGGTTTCATATTGTTAATGAGCACCAGCTCATTACTGGGACAGACAGATAATACTGTTGGTCTTCTCAGAAATGATATGGATTCATACAATGGATACACTATGATGTCTCCCATCAATAGTAAAAATACTTACTTAATAGATAATTGTGGTGAAGTAGTCAATAGTTGGACTTCTCTATATAATCCAGCAATGACTTCGCATTTAACTAAGGAAGGAAATCTTCTGCGCACAGGAAGAGTGGAGGGTTCATTTAATGCAGGAGGCTCTGGAGGGTTTATCCAACTATTCGATTGGAATGGAGATTTGTTATGGGAATCGCAATTGGCCGTAGCGTTTAACTATCATCAACATCATGATGTACGAGCGATGCCTAACGGAAATATTCTTGTACTAGCTTGGGAATATAACTCCCCACCTGCAGCATTACAGTTAGGGAGAGATCCTGCCGAGATATCGGATAATGGAATGTGGACTGAGATTATTATGGAAATAGAGCCTATTGGTTTTAATGATTTTCTGGTACAATGGGAATGGCATCTTAATGATCATTTGATTCAAGATTTAGATTCTTCTAAAGATAATTATGGAGTATTGTCTGAGCATCCAGAACTTGTAAATGTCAACTATGAAGGCGCTACAGATCCTGTAGATAGATTTCATGCCAATGCTTTAGACTATAATGAGGAGCTAGATCAAATTGTAATTAATAGTCGTAACTATCATGAATTTTATATCATAGATCACTCAACTACTAGTGATGAGGCTGCTGGGCATATTGGAGGTGCTTCAGGTAAAGGTGGAGACGTTCTTTATCGATATGGTAATCCGGCAGTATATGACCGAGGTGCGGTCTCAGATCAAAAATTCTTTAGCCAACATGGCACAAATTGGATCCGTGAAGGAGAATATAAAAATGGATTGATAGTATTCAACAATGGAATCAATAGACCTCAAGGCTCTTTCTCGTCTGTAGAAGTTGTAGTACCTGAGAGAAATGGAGATGAATATATAATCGAACCCAATAGCCCTTTCGGACCTGAGTCCTTTGATTTTGCATATGTAGGTACTCCTACAAGTTCTTTCTTCTCACCACGATTATCTAATGCCGTGGTATTGCCGAATGAAAACATATTAATCGCCGAAGGCCAAGTCGGTCGGCTATTTGAGATCACTCCAGAAAAAGAAATAGTATGGGAATATATCAATCCAGTATTAGGTACAAATATATCTACTCAAGGTGATGATTCTCCTAATAGTGATGTATTTGCTTCAGAAAGATATCCTATAGATTATAGTGGATTGATTGGTGAATTATTACCAACTGGACCTATTGAATTTAACAGCAATTATAATTGTGATATCGTTCAAGAAGAAGTAGCTGTAGATTTTCAGTGGCTGTATAAAGTGGATCTTATAAATAACCCTGTAGGTAATCGGCTCTTACTTCTCAATCAAGAAAGCCAAAAGCTTATAATTGAAGTTTTTGATTTGTTTGGAAGAGAAGTAATACCTTCATTTCAATCCAATAATCAAAGGATAGAAAAAGATATCAATGTAGCTTCTGGATATTATGTATTAAGAGTGACTAATGAAGTGAATAATACTATGAAAACGATTAAATTTATCAAAGGTTAATTACCATCACTATAATGAAAGACAGTGCATAAATTCTATGTGCTTTAAAAAAATGAATATGAGAAATTTGTTTACGATATTGCTAATGGGAGTCTTTATGGCCGGAATGTTAGCTCAAGATAATACGGTGGGATTAATCTCTCTAAAAAGCTGGTTAGCTGATGACGGATATACATTACTCTATCCACACAACCAATCAAATGTTTACCTTATCAATAACTGTGGAGAGATCGTTCACATGTGGGAAGGTGCTGAAGAAACCAAGCCTGGCAATACAGCTTACCTATTGGAAAATGGGAATCTTGTAACGACAAGTAGACCTTCTGTGTTTGCCGGAAATGCAATCTGGGCAGGTGGAGGTGGTGCTACTATAGAAGTTAAGTCATGGGACAATGAACTACTATCAACCTACACGCTTAATGATGAAACAGCAAGATTGCATCATGATATCGAAGTAATGCCTAATGGAAATATACTAGCAATTTCTTGGGAGTATAGATCTAGAGAAGAAGCAATAGCTGCGGGTAGAGATTCGATGAATCTTCCTGATAACTCTATATGGCCAGAAGATGTTCTTGAGCTAAATCCTACGACAGGAGAGATAGTTTGGGAATGGCATTCATGGGATCATTTAATTCAAGATTTTGACGAGACTAAGGCCAATTTTGGAGTGGTCGGAGATCATCCAGAGTTAATAGATCTTAATTACGATACACATGATGGAGACGCAGATTGGTTGCATGCTAATGCTATAGATTACCAACCAGAGTTTGATCAGATTATGCTAAGTATTCCTTACTTCGATGAGGTATGGATTATTGATCATAGTACTACTACAGAGCAAGCATCTGGATCTACAGGTGGTACTTGGGGCCAAGGTGGAGATATTCTATATAGATGGGGTAATCCAAAGACTTATAGAGCTGGAGATTCTACTGATCAAAAACTATTTTTTCAGCATGATGCACACTGGAATGTTGATCACATTAGTCCAGGAAATTCTGACTTTGGAAAAATAATGGTATTTAATAATAGAGTGGGTGCAGACTTTAGTACTGCAAATATTTTTGATCCTATGTTTGATGATTATGATGGAAATTATATGATCATGGATGGACAATATATCCCTTCGGATTTTGATCTTACATTGACACATCCCACACCTCAACGAATGTATTCTACGGGGTTATCAAGTTTTCAACAATTAGTGAATGATAATTACCTGATTACAGTAGGGCGATTTGGTTATACATTTGAGATTACTCCTGATAACGAGATTGTTTGGGAATATATCACACCAATTAGAGGCGGGGCAACTATTCCACAGGGTGATTCTTTGACTATTAATAACAACCTTACTTTCAGATCACATAAATTTCCTGTAGATTTTGAAGCATTCGAAGGTAAAGATTTGTCATCTAAAGGATGGATAGAACTAGAACCTAGGATGGACTACTGCGAACTACTAACAGATATTGATGAACTTAGTACTACGACATTGCGTATGTATCCAGTACCTGCTAATTCTACTTTAACGGTTGATCTTCCAGAAGGAACTGATCATAGGGTAGAGCTCTATACTTTAAGTGGTCAGAGGGTAGTCGTGAAATCTGGTTTACAGAATTATGCGATGATAGACGTTTCTAGTTTTCAAGAAGGAATATATATTGTAAGAGTAAATGGATCACAAACTGGTAGAGTAATCGTGACGAAATAATACGTTTTAAATAACATGAAATAATAAGTGGGCTATACCTTTCGAGGTGTGGCCCGCTTTGTTGTTTAGGATTATTGTATTTGAATACTGGATATGATTTAGACACGGTATATCCACATCTACCAATTAGTATAAAAATGAATACATTTACGACATGAAAAAGACGATAGCAAAAGCGATAGGAACATCATTTGGGTTTGGTTTTATTCCATTTGCCCCAGGTACTTGGGGCGCTGCATTTGGAGTAGCTATCTATTATTTGATATACCAATATGCACCTGAGCAAATCAATGCGTGGATGATAGGTTTAACTATTCTATTTACGATCATAGGAACTTGGTGTTGTGAGGTATTAAAAGACGAATGGGGAGACGACCCTAGTAAGATCGTAATGGATGAATCAGTAGGAATTTGGTTGACATTTATATGTATGCCTTTTGGCTGGTTCAATATGTTACTTGGTTTTGGACTATTCAGATTCTTTGATATTCTTAAGCCCTTAGGTGTTGGAGCAATAGATCGTAAAATTAAGAATGGATTCGGAGTAATGGCAGATGATCTTCTTGCCGGATTCTATGCATTGATCGTATTACAATTAGTCAATTATTTTGGTTTAGTAGAATATTTAGGGTTTTAACTTACTTGGATTTCATTACATTCCGCTTACATGTAGAATACTGGAGAGCTTCAATTAAAAGTTGACATTGCTAAACAGTATATATACAACTGCCACAATTGTCGATTTAGCCTTTTATCGGATGTCTCCTGACCTCTGATGAAATGATTATTGAGATAAGAGATCAATTTGCAGGATACAAAATACTTATTCAGATTATATTCCGCTTACAGGTAGAATGCAGATTTCCATCACGTTCCGTTTGCGTTTAGAGGGCTGAGGTCCATTCTACGAAAACGGGCATTGCTAACAATACAATCTCAGCGATAATGGCGATTTAGCCTTTCATCGAAGGTCTGTTAATTTCTGATGAAAGAATGGTTGCCTTTCAACGAAAACTTTCATTACTTATAAGACATAAAAAAAGGGATAACCTCAATGAGATTATCCCTTCTGTATAATTTATAAGCTAAGCTTACTTCACTTGATTTACAAGTGTCTTGAATGATTCTGGGTGATTCATCGCAAGATCAGCAAGTACTTTTCTGTTAAGCTTGATATCCGCTTTAGATAGACCGTGCATGAATGTACTATATGACATTCCTTCTTGTCTAGATGCTGCATTGATACGTGCAATCCACAGTCTTCTGAAAGCTCTTTTCTTAAGCTTACGTCCGATGTATGCATATTGCATTGCTTTTTCAACAGCATTCTTAGCTACTGTATAGACTTTACTTCTAGCACCAAAGTATCCTCTGGCTGCTTTTAAGATTTTTTTCCTTCTTCTTCTTGAAGCTACGGCATTTACCGATCTAGGCATATTTTTAAATTTTAGTACAATACAGGGATCAATTATTTCTGATTCTTAAGTCCTGTATCCTCGTTAAATAATAAGTTTGAATAAGATCCATTTACTGGATACAAAGTAGAGTTTTGATTCTCTTCTGATCTACTTTAGATACAAGAGTAGATCCTCCTAGTCTAGTCTTAGCTTTCTTAGACTTATTTCTCATCATGTGAGATGTATAAGCTTGAAACCTTTTAACTTTTCCAGAACCTGTGATCTTAAATCTCTTCTTTGCACTACTGTGCGTCTTCATCTTTGGCATTGCTGAAAGATTATTGTGTTACAAAATGAGTGCAAAAGTAACGATTTATAGGACAATTGACAAGTGCAACACACCTTTTCTTTATATATAGATGTATTTTTGTATTAAGAATTAATATATGTGTATTAAGTTGATAACTGATTAAGAACAATACGAGCTATACAATTTCTTTGTTAAGTATGTCAAACTTAGTAACCATACGGTGTTCACCTGATTTTAAATCAAGTAGTTCTAAGCTTTGAATAGAATTTCTAATGAGCCTTAACACAGGAAATCCAATCGCAGCAAACATTTTTCTTACCTGTCTATTTTTACCTTCCGTGAGTGTAATCATGGCCCAGCTAGTCGGTATAGATTTCCGTACTCGGATAGGAGGAATACGATCTTGTAGCGAAGGAGCATCTATAATGCTCGCCTCACAACGCAGTGTCTTGTACTTCGATTTGCCCACTTTGATCGTAGGTCCGTTTTTGATTTCTTGTATCGCATCCTCCGTAATAGAGCCATCTACTTGCACCCAGTATGTTCTTGGATGCTTGTATTTTGGGTCTAGTAGCTTATGATTCAGCCGCTTATCATTAGTCAATAAAAGTAAGCCTTCACTATCTCGGTCTAATCTTCCCACAGGATATATATCTGTGGCGATATCTAAGTGATCAGCCAGTGTCTTGTGCGTTTCTATCTCTTTAGTAAACTGGGAAAGAACATCAAAAGGTTTATAAAATGCTATGTAGGTAAATCCCAAAACTTAAACATTGAATCTAAAGTGCATGATATCTCCATCTGCAACGATGTACTCCTTTCCTTCGATACCTTGCTTACCAGCAGTTTTTACCGCAGCCTCTGAACCATGCTCTACGTAATCTGCATACTTAATTACCTCCGCTCGAATAAACCCTTTTTCAAAGTCTGTATGTATTACGCCCGCAGCTTGCGGAGCCGTAGATCCTCTTAATACTGTCCATGCCCTTACTTCTTTTACCCCTGCAGTAAAGTATGTGATTAAGTTTAGGATGTTGTAACATGATCGTATTACTTGGTTAACTCCAGCTTCACTTAGCCCCATTGCTTCTATAAATTCGAGACGCTCTTCTTTAGATTCTAGTTCAGCTATATCGGCTTCTATTCCTGCAGAAATGAGAATCATCTCAGCATCTTCACCGACGATACATTGAGCGAATGCTTTAGTATGCTCATTTCCATCATTGACAGACTCTTCATCTACATTGCATACATATATGATAGGTTTAGCCGTGAGTAGTTGCATTTCTTTTAGCATTTCTCTACCGTCATCAGATAGATCTAAACTTCTTGCGGGCTTACTGTCTGATAAGTGCGCCATCATAGCTTCTATAATCTCTACTTTCTTTCCCTCAGTTTTGTCACCACCTTTGGCTGCTTTCTTTTGCTTATCTAATCGCTTTTCTACAGTGTCTATATCTTTGAGAATCAATTCGGTATCTATGATGTCTTTATCTCTTACTGGATCTACATTGCCATCTACGTGGATTACATTATCATCTACAAAGCATCTCACTACATGTACGATTGCATCTACTTCACGAATGTTGGCCAAAAATTGATTTCCTAGACCTTCACCTTTACTGGCTCCTTTGATCAAACCTGCGATATCTACGATTTCCACAGTTGTTGGCTGTACCTTCTCTGGCTGTACTAGCTCAGATAACTTATCTAATCTTTCGTCAGGCACAGTAATCATACCGATGTTAGGTTCTTTAGTTGCAAAAGGGTAGTTAGCCGCTAATGCTTTAGCTGATGTCAACGCATTGAATAAAGTTGATTTTCCAACATTTGGTAGTCCTACGATTCCGCATTGTAATGCCATGTCTGATATCTTTTAGATGTAAATTGTGATATTATGGCTGCAAAGATAGAATAAGGATGGAATGTAGCTAAAGAATGATTGAGAGAATTGTAATGGAAAGGGATAGTTTCATAATCATTGATAATTCGACATGTTTTCCTATAATTAATTTCACTTCAAGGTGACATAAAATCTATTTCCTCGAAGAATCATGGATTTATTAAAATGAATAGGAGGCAAATGAGAAGATGAATTAGACTCTTTTGTAATTTAACGCCATGTTAGTAAATCTGCAACAGTGTGTAATCGGTAACGAAGGGAAAGAAGTCATGCGAGATGTCAATCTAGAAGTGATTCAAGGTGAATTTTGCTATCTCACGGGTAGATCTGGTACAGGCAAGTCCACCTTACTAAAAACCCTCTACGGAGAATATCCATTAGTTTCCGGCAACGCCAATGTTGTTGGTTTTGATCTATCGAAACTTCCAAAAGATCAAGTACCTGATCTTCGTAGAAAAATAGGGATGGTATTTCAGGATTTTAGATTATTTCCTAACTGGACCGTAAAGCGTAACTTAACTTTTATACTAGAAGCTACTGATTGGAAAGATAAAGACAAAGCATTGAATAGGGTAGACGAAGTACTTTCTGCAGTAGGACTTTCCGAAATGATAGATCGTCGAGCATTTTCGCTAAGTGGAGGGGAGCAACAGCGATTGTGTATTGCAAGAGCGATACTCAATACTCCAGAACTTATTATTGCTGATGAACCTACCGGTAACCTTGATCCACAATCTAGCGATGAGGTGTTTGAATTATTCCAACAAATAAATCAAGAGTTTGGTACCGCCACTATATTTGCAACTCATGACAGTCGGTTAATCGATGATTTTCCAGCAAGAGTTATGGATTGCGAAAATGGCACTGTGCTTGAAAAATAATTTTTCAATTTACATCTTACTATTTCTTGCCGCTCAGAAATGACGGATTCCAAGCTATGATTCCAAATAAGAATACCATAAATACAGATCCCCCAATGTCGTAAGTGTTTTCCTTCAGATGCATTATGGTAAAGAACAACATAAATACGATGAAGAAACTTGCGATAGACCTCCTCAGCTTAGGCATCCAAAGAAGAATTCCTCCAGCGAGTTGTATTACTCCTAATGCTTGCCATGTAGTTGTGGATATATTTTCCATGAGCGAACATGGTGGTTCCATAAAGTTTAGAAATTTATCCGCGCCAACCATTAGAAGAAGAAGACTGCAAACACCAATTATTAAATTCGATAAATTCATATCGTCATATTTTGAAACTATAGCTTATTGAATATTGGGATTACTCCAAATTTATTTTGATTTCTATTAAAAAGATTTAGTGCTTTTTCTTCTAATGGTTCCCTTCACAAAAATCGAAATACTCAAAATTCTAATTAGGAATTACTCCATTCGATCATGTCAAAATATAACATATCCAAGCTTGTTTCAAGCTGGCAAATCTGATTGTAGTTCATTCCCTTTTCTTCGAAGAGATATTGAATGACCAAAGCATACTTATAATATGAAAGATTCTGAATGGTACCATCTTCCAGCGTAAATACTGGTACACCTTTATGTCCATGTTTCACTTGGAATAAGTAATTGTTAATCTTCGAAGCTAATAAACCATCATTCTTAAATTTCCTTGCGATATAATCTGCATGTCCTTCTAACTTCCAATTGATCTTTCCAAATGTACTGCAGATTTGATATTTAGCATTATAATCGTACTGCACATTATGCATAAATTCATGAGCTAAAAGATAAGTCAGATTATATTTTCTTGTTTCATATTCATTTACAGCCCAGCTAAATTCTGTAATGTTATCTCTAAAACTAGGAGTACTATTATACATCACCGTTTTATTTAGAAATGCATAAGCTGTCGCAGCAGCAAAAGGATATAACTCTGGATAATAGGACCCATCATTCATACACATGGATACTTCGATTTGATCATCGTATATAGAACTTGTGCCGATGATTTTAATTGCTTCTTGGATGACTCCTTTTGCTTCTGCTTCTAACTCATGGTTGTGATACACAGTAACATTATCTATTTGAGTTGAACTGCTATACACCATATTGGGATTGAGTAGAAGTACTATCCAAACAAAAGTACTTATCCCCAAGATTGAAAGCGAACTAAGAATTATTTTTTTAATTATATTTAGCATGGTGGTATATTTAGAGTTCATATAAATACGTAAAGAACCACAAAATTAATAATGTAGTTATCTGCATTTTAAATTTAGTACTTGTGCTAATCTTTAATTACGAGAATCATCAATAACATCGATTAATTAGATAAAGGTCGAATATCTAGTGTAGCTATATACAGATTAAAGTCTTATCATTCAATACTGGAGATTCATTTCAAAGAAACAAAAGTTAGTATTTAAGTGGGTGATCTAACTAACAGGTTCAGTTTTAAGCTTGTTCATCATCAGATTTGCTGTCTGACTGATACTTATTGTATCCCATATAACCACCTACAACTAGAGCAATTATCCCAACAGGTATTCCCCATATGTAGCTGAATATTAATTTTATAATTTGCTTTCTACCTGAAATTTCAGTGCCATCAAATAAGTTCGGATCTTTGATCATTAAGAACCCAATAACAATTATCGCAATTATCCCTAACCAAGGTTTAATTGTTTCATTATAATATTCCATTTTCGGTATTTTTAGATTACGAAGATAAGATACTATATTTTTATATAAAAAAAGATGTTGTACTTTAGAAATGGTGTTTTGTGCCATTTTCTTTCAGTAATTCTATGAAATCCTGTAATTGAGGACGAGCTTAGGATACCCAGTTAGGATCTCTAATTCTATTTACCTGATCACCTGGATAATTTAATTTGGAAAACATTGAGATACTTTTGATTCTTCTTTCTATCAATAAATTGGTACTGAAAGAGGTCATTTCGTTCCCAGATCAGTCAACGATGTCAACTTTTATAAAAAACAAATTGATCTAAGGAATTCCGTATAGACTGATTCGCTTTAACTATACTATCTATTTTTTGCATGCAGGACACCATTCCGCGGAGTAATAGATAATTGGTATCTTATTGTTGGAATATATTTCACTGGCTATGCATCTTATATCGCATCAAGTATATCTTGCGGGCATTACAGCCATAAAGCTAAGTTATGCATTAAATTTCATATTACTAACAGAGCAGATTGGTGCTATGGGCTGCATGATAATGTTTGTATGGTGTATAGCACGCATCTATTTGCTGATGATTTCCAATGCTACTTCCACTTGATCTTTAAACAAATTCTCATATGCTACATTTTCTATTGTGTTTCTATATTCAAATTTAATAGAATCTTCTTCCATGCTTATTTTGATATTTCGCGCATGTTCAAATGATTTTGGCGAGTAGGTAAAGAATCTATCCAATTTTAACCCTGTTTGAATTATTGTGTCAGTCTTGGTAGTACTCTTTCCATTTACGTTAATAATGGTCTGATAGCCTGTATCCAGTTCAGAAGAACTAAGCTTTTGATATTTTGAAAAACTAATAAGTGCTGGAGCATCTATTCGTAGAACCCTCCCCACTGTCACGCAATATTTGTTATTTATTTCTTTACACTGTAAGTCATATTCAAGTCCCTCAATAATTAATGCACAGCAACTTTTACCTGAATTGACTTGACATGATGATGTTAGGCCAATTAAAAACAACAATATTAGTATGCCTTTCATTTTATCTTCCTTATGTACTATTATGTATCAAGTATATCTGGCGTGCATTATCGCGAAATGCTAATTAATGCAATAAATTTCACATCGCATACAAAGCGTATCTGAACTATGTAGTGCATGACATGATTATACGGTGTTATTGACGGGCTATCAATAATGATCTGGTTTAGGAAATTTTTGCATGATATTCGATGTTTTCTTCCAAGCTTCGTTGGAATGTTTTATTCCAAATTCTTCATTAATTGGTGCATGTATACTGGAGTATTCCCCTTGTAAAGTAAATCCTTTCATGCAATGCATAATTTCGTAATATCTTTTTGTTTTGTTTGCCAAGAATTTCCATCTCTTGTTTATTTCATCTAGATGGTTTAATTCAACAATATTTACTTTAAATCGAAATTCATGTATTGCATCTTTCGCTCTTTCATCATAATAATCAATATCACCTGAAGTTGCTGTCCAGTTTAAGTATAATGAATTTTCAATCTTTTCGAATTTGAGTTTATTGTTATTTAATTGAATTCCCCATCCGAAATATATCCCTAAATACCTATCAGTATTTTCATCATATCCATTCTCGAACAATAATTCTAAATCTTGAAGATCTGCTTTACTATTTATTTCGATATTCGCATTTTTCATAGAGAGCCATGCGTAATTAATTGATTCACTAATCGGCTTTCCTAATGATTTTTCAATACTTAATTTTTCTTCTTTGGAGTAAGGTCCGTCGCATGATTTAATGTCAATTTCCATTCTGAATAAGTTTTCGCTTATTGGGATGATAACTACATCAGCAATTCTGAACTGATCAAAATAGACCAAACCATCTTGGGTGTTAACTTTTATGTATTCTTCGGTTATATTCATTCTTTAATCTTGCTTGTACTATAACTTGAATAAACATTGAATCATTTAATTCAATTTCCATGTAACGTGATGAAGTCTTTTGATATCAATAGTTACTCTAAATCGTTTCTCCACTTGCCAATCCAAGGAGAATTAGTCCCCAAAATAAAATGCCGATCGCAACAATAACCATTTGCCCTGCACTATATCTATCTACTTCTTCACCATCATAGTCGTCAGAGTTCATTATAGCAAAATTGAGAGCTCTTACAGGGGGGACAAGAAATACAAAAGCGAAAATCGCAACGAGTCCCAATGGATCTGGCAGGTTAGATGATAGATTTAACAGAAAGTATCCGATAAATAATAAGCCACTACTATAAGTCTGAGTATATCCATTCTCTATGGCATATTTCTGTATTCGTTCAAAAAGCGGATAAGCCCATAAAACCCCAAATATAGCTCTTGCAACAGGCATCATATCTGGTTCTTCTTTCTGTTGAAAAAATTTCCATGATCGATACATCCACCAGACAGAGTATAAACCTAGGCTGAGGATGAAGAGAATGATGAATTTATTGCCATCTACTAACTCTATATACGACCTAGAGTTTTTATTGGATGAATCTTCGTATTCCATAAGTCAATTCTAATTTGCTGTTCTATTGTCCGAAGATATTCAATATAGGCTATCTAATGTCATATTTTTATAAGAATTTCTTCATCTAAAGATGTTCTATAGTTTTCAGCTTATTTTTATGCCAATTAATAAAACTCTAATAAGATATATATGAAATCAATACTTAAAGTAATGTTGTTACTGTGCGTACTAGTACTTGTGGGATCTGTGACTTCCTGTAAACATGAGCATGGAGCAGATACGCATACACACAATCCAGACGGCACTATCGATAAATCAGGTCCAGAATGGACCTCTGACTATATCTGTCCAATGCATTGTAAGGGTAGTGGTAGTGATAAAGAAGGTACTTGCCCTGTCTGTAAGATGAACTTAGTAAAGAATAAGGATAAGCAAGTAGAGAGTCATGAAGGTCATGATCACAGTGGACATGAAGGCCACGATCATAGTGGACATGATCATAGTGGTCACGATCATTAGGATAGAGCAGAATATATTAGACTGTTTTGATTACGAAAAATTAACAATCAGTTTACATAATTAAAGGAATTCATTTTTATATAGCAGAAAAGAGTACTATTGAAGCGTTACTCTTTTCTGCCATTAAAAATGTATCTATTTCCAAGTAACTACATCATCAAAATTCCTTCTTGATTTTGGATGTGCTGGATTTTCTTTTCTATGTCCAAAAGCAACCATGAACGATAAGCCATATTTATCGGTATCAATATCAAACTTATCACTCAATAGTTTTTCAGTTTTCTCCTGATGAAATCCTTCTATTGGACAACTATCTATTCCTGTTAAAGCCGCAGCCGTCATCATATTACCTAATGCAATGTATATCTGTTTAGCGGCCCAATCAAAGAGTTTCTTATCTGTATCTAGATCAAAATCGTTTTCTTGGAATGCTTTATAAAAATTGGAGTACATATCTATAACGTCTTGAGGAAATTGTTTCACATCTTTCATCATATGCATTATGTAATCAGCATCCCATCTGGTCATTGGAGCTTTCATACTTAATCCCAATACAAAGTGACTAGCGGTATCTAGTTTTAGAGGAGCACCCCAAGCTACTGGTTTTAAGAGTTCTCTCAATTCTTGATTTTGTACTACTACAAAATGCCACGGTTCAAATCCAAATGAACTTGGAGATAAGTTTGCTGTTTGTAAAATGAAATTGATTTCCTCATCAGAAAGCTTTTTACTACTGTCAAATTCTTTGGTAGCATGTCTATATTGAAAGGCGTTAATAATGTCCTCTTTTGCAACGTTAGGTGTATTCATATATGCTTTTGTTGATTTATACTATAATTAATATAGTTGCAAAACTAAGCACTGTAATCTATCTTTGCAATAACGGTCATAGATGATAGTATAATTTAATATAGAGGTATGTATACATTTAATGAAAAGGAGTACCCATGTTGCACTAGCTTGACGATGGGTGTAATAGGAGGCAAATGGAAGACAGTAATATTATATCACCTGATAGACAATACGTTACGTTATAATGAACTCAGAAAATCTATGCCTACGGTAACTGAGAGAACTTTGAGTCTACAACTCAAAACAATGGAAGCTGACGGAATAATAGATCGTAAAGTTTACACATCAAAGCCTCCACTCAAGGTAGAATATTCACTAAGTAAGTTTGGAAAAACATTAATCCCATTGGTTCAGTCTATCGCCAATTGGGGTGATTTTGCAATCAAAAATCACTCTAAATAGTCAACTTACTTTACTTGGCTATTTACAAACAGATTTAAAATAATAGATCATATGAAATTAGATATTTTAGCTTTTGGTGCCCATCCTGATGATGTAGAATTGGCTTGCTCAGGTACACTACTCAAACATATAGATGCTGGATACAAAGTAGGTATCGTAGATCTCACACATGGAGAATTAGGCAGTAGAGGTAGCGGCGAACTAAGATTGGTAGAAGCTGAAAACTCACGTATAATCATGGGTGCAGCAGTAAGAGAAAATTTAGGTATTCCTGATGGATTCTTTACACATAGTAAAGAAAATCTGTTGGCTGTAGCAAAAATGATTCGCAAGTACAAACCTGATATTATATTAGCCAATGCGATAGATGACAGACACCCAGATCATGGAAAAGGAGCAAGGTTAGTATCCGACGCTTGTTTTCATTCAGGATTGGTCAAAATAGATATTGATGGACTAGAACCTTGGAGGCCAAGAGCAGTATATCACTATATTCAAGACAAAAATTTAAGAGCGGATTTTGTTGTAGATATAACTCCTTACATGGAGAATAAGCTGAAGTGCATTCAAGCTTTCAGTTCGCAATTTTTTACTGGATTTGAAAAAGAAGATGATCAGCCCAAGACACCGATTTCTTCAAAGAATTTCTTTGAATATGTAAAAGCTAAGGATAGAGCTAATGCAAGAGCTATCCGAGTAGATTTTGCTGAATCATTTAACGTAGGACGAACACCCGGAGTAGCAGATCTGTTTAATTTGTTATAGCGCGGCTTTTCGAAGAAAAACGCGCGGACCGCGTATTGCGAAAGTGTTTTAAGAAAACACGTGCAATATGCCTAGATGATAGCGCGGCTTTTCGAAGAAAAACGCGCGGACCGCGTATTGCGGAAGTGTTTTTAAGAAAACACGTGCAATATGCCTAGATGATAGCGCGGCTTTTCGAAGAAAAACGCGCGGACCGCGTATTGCGAAAGTGTTTTTAAGAAAACACGTGTAATATGCCTAGATGATTGCGGCTTTTCGAAGAAAAACGCGCGGACCGCGTATTGCGAAAGTGTTTTAAGAAAACACCGTGCAATATGCCTAGATGATAGCGCGGCTTTTCGAAGAAAAACGCGCTTGTCTTAATTGCCATTAAATATGTATTATGAAATTAGAATTCTTTAAGTCCTGCGGACATATAAATAAGCAAAATAGATTTTTACTTTTTAGTTTAATACTAGTAATAACAATATCGTGCAAGGAAGAATCAATATTCAAGCCTCATGACAATCTGATTGATTTTAGAAGCCATCATGTCTACAACATGCGAGATATAGAAAAACTTCCAGAGTCAGAAGTTAATGTATTGTTTTCGGAAGAATTTAATCCAAAAACGGATACTATTCGTTTCGAAGATGACCTTATACATATAAGTTGTTTGTCAAGAATAGGTTGTTGGCCTACGTATGCTGGTGATATTAAAATAAGCAATGATACAATCCGATTGATCGTAAAGAATACTTCTGGTATGTCTTGTACAGAATTTAGTGCGACTAGACTTTATTACACAATACGCAATCCATTAAGAGTAAACTATGTTGTGAAAAAATTCTAATATATCTAAAATTTCAAATGTAAATGGTTGATTCTTTCAACGAAAAAATTGTCCTCATTCTTCCAATTTTCCTGCTATAAAAGCAGTAGTCCACGCTGCTTGAAAGTTATACCCTCCGGTGATGCCATCAATATCCATAACTTCCCCTGCAAAATACAAATTAGCTAAATGTCGACTCTGCATAGTTTTCATGTCTATACTCTCTAGACTTACTCCTCCACAGGTTACAAACTCCTCTTTAAAAGTTGTTTTACCTTTCACCTTATAGATGTCATTAGTAAGGTGAGTTACTAGTTTGTTAATTTGTTTCTTTCCGATCTCTCCCCAAGGTTTTTCTAGCGAAATATCACATTTCTTAAGAAGGAAATCCCATAATCTTGTGGGTAGTCCAAATGGTTTGATATTAGAAATATATTTTTTACTATGTTCAGCAGCAATCACTCTCAGAGTTTCTGCTACCTCTTCATTATTGGTTGTACTGATCCAGTTGACTTGAGCATTAAAAGCATATTCCATATCACTCAATATACGCGCACCGTGAGCAGACAACTTGAGAATCGCTGGACCGCTCATTCCCCAGTGCGTGATGAGTAATGGACCTGATGATTTCAACTTAGTGCCTTGTACATTGACAGTTGCGTCCTGTGCAACTACACCCATAAGTTCTATTATTGGCTCTTTCGGCATATTAAATGTAAATAGTGACGGTACCGGATTTTCAATTTTATGCCCTAATTTTTCAAGCCAGTCTAAGCCACTTTTCTTTGGTGAGCCACCACAAGCAACAATTACTTTGTCATAAACTTCATCCTCTCCATTGATCGTAAGTATGATGTTATTTACACCTTCAGTGATTGCAGTTACACCCGCTTTTTCTTTTATAGTGATACCTAATTTCTCTATCTCTTGATACAGACAATCTATGATAGATTGAGAATTGTCAGATGTTGGAAACACTCGATTGTCTGGCTCTACTTTTAGGGCAACCCCTCTAGATTCGAACCAATGCCAAGTATCTTTATTGTCAAACACTTTGAATGCTTTTTTAAGTTTTTTGGCACCTCGTGGGTACCCATCAACCAGCTGTCTAGTAGTCTGGCAGCCATTGGTTACATTACATCTACCACCTCCTGAGATCCTAACTTTACTGAGTAGTTTGTTTGTCTTTTCTAAGAGAAAAACTTGCGCATCTGGGTGATGCTCCTTTACCGATATAGCAGAAAAAAATCCTGCCGCTCCTCCTCCAATTACTGCTATCTTCATGGTGTAAAGATAATAATTGATAAGACAAAGAATATTTGACCATTGGGTTTAAACAGTTTATAACACTCAAAATTAGAATGCTAATAATCCTTTCTATATGACTTCTTGGCTACTAACTGTTGCGGTGGCATATTCTTCGATATCTTAAACTTAGTGGGTACAGTTACCTTTTTGTTAAGCTTCATCAAAAACACCTCAAAGTGCAAATGAGCTCCTGTCGCCCAACCCACTTTACCACTTGATGCAATATGTTGTCCTTGGGTAACTCGATCTCCTTTCCTTACTTGAGAACTACCTCGCTTTATATGCGTATACTCAGCGAAGGTGCCATCGGAATGATAGACTCTTACATAATTATTGAACTTGTTACAGCTACGACTTTCACAACTTCTACTATTGCGATCTTCCACATCGACTACCACGCCACCTCTTGCCGCTAATATTCTGCCGCCAGCAGGTATGTTAAAGTCTAATGCATGTTGATGTCGATGCGAAAAACGCCCATCATATCCTTGTATAACCTTATGTGTGACTTGTGAGTCGTAAGGTAGATCGTAAGAATATTCATAGTCATAATCAGTCTGAGTGTGATCACCTAATCCTGATAATGTATTGACATGAAAATTACTGTATTGACTCTTATCAATGGTTATAGCCCTCGTTATCTCATAATTAGATACCTGAGGTGGAATGACAAAAATTTTGTGATTCCCCATTGTAGATCTCATGTTATTAAGATCGAGATCTATCTGAACAGATACTGGAGATAACTCATTGTTATCCGCATATATCACGTAACCGTCAGTTATTTTGTAGAAATCAACCTTTAATAAGTCTTGGCTGAAAGCGACTGTTGAAATTAGGATTGTAAAAAAGAAAGAAAAAGTAAATCTCATAAAAATTGCATGTTATACCTATAAGACGTGAATATTGGTGATTTTGTTATCCACAAGGTAAACATAGTGCAAAAAATAAGATATGTTGTTAGGTTTGTAAGTACAAATACTTCGTGTTAAACAATTTTCTCCTAATGATACCATTTGATAGGTTAGTACATTAATTTCTTGAACTATGTTAAAAATGTATTTCGTTTTGGCTATTGGATTAAGCCTAGTTATTGGTTGTAAAACTGATTCTGATGATATGGTGACCATTGCTGAAGCACATGAAAATAGGGCATCACATTCGATCCCAACAGAACTTAATCATAATGTGGATGACAGTATAATGGGTATCCCCATGGAGTTACTAGATTCTAAACCAAAGGTCTATGATGATGCACCGGATATTAGCCTTAAACAATCATATCAAGATACATTTCAAGTATATAATCCTTCAGAATTGTTTGCGGCATTAGGTTCTGATCGAGTGCTTATGATTCAAGATGGTGTCTATCATCTAGAAAATAGATTATTGCTTAATAATTATCATCACATCAAATTGCAGGGTGTAGGAAAACCAACGATAAAGTTTGTGGATCCTAAGTTAACTTCTATCATGATCTATGGTAGTTCAAGTGTATGGCTTACCAATCTAACCTTAGATATTGCTTATCCTGCATTGGAAGTCTGTCGTAATGACGAATGTATGAAGCGTATGCTTACCATGAGAAAAAGTTCAGATATCATTCTTGATTATATCGAAATGGCTAATACACCTCTTTCTGCGTTTAATACAGATGAAGTGACCAACGTTTTGATTTTTGAGATGCAAATTGAAAATTCGTTTGGCTTCAACATTGACCTTTACAATAGTGACAATATAAACATTCAGAATAGCTCATTTAAGAATTTGAAAACTGGAGATGTCGCTTTTTCTAGCTATGCTCCAAGTTTAAAATCATTTCAAATGTATTTTGATCATGTGGTTATTGACTATGTTACTGGTGAAAGTGATGACGAACAAGGCCCTCTGCTTTTCAATTTTAATCCCGTACTACGAAAGTGTAAAGTCACGAATGCTTCAAGTCTTTCGTTAGGTGTTAGCAAGGAATATATAATAGATTCGGAAATCAATTTGTAATTGAATACTTATATTGTCAGACATATAACGATTTTGTGTAACCTAAGTAACTCATTCTTTGTTAGGGAACTTATATATTTGATTTATGGAAAATTACCTAAAAGTATTTCTGAATGGATATGGCGGCTACGCCAATTATCTTTGGAATGATATCACTAACCCGTCATGGAAGTCTTATTTCTGGTGGTTGATAATAGTTTCAGCCTTTTTCTTTTTGCTAGAAGTGGTAATTCCATGGCGAAAGAAACAAGAAGTCTTAAGAAGAGATTTTTGGTTGGATGGTTTTTATATGTTTTTCAATTTCTTCCTGTTTTCGCTAGTTATTTACAATGCAGCATCTGATGTAATTGTAGAACTATTTAATGACGGTATTCATGCTCTGAGTGGAGGTTTTGATTTGCAAGCAAGTAACCCTATGAATACTTGGCCAATATGGGCCATTCTATTAGTGGGCTTCTTTGTACGTGATTTTGTACAATGGTGGATACATCGATTACTTCACAGGTCTGAGAGATTGTGGGAGTTCCATAAGGTGCATCATTCGGTACAAGAGATGGGCTTCGCTGCGCACCTAAGATATCATTGGATGGAAAATATTGTATATCGTACTCTGGAATACATACCACTTGCCTTACTTGGTATTGGGTTACACGATTTTTTCATTATTCACATATTCACATTGGCTTGGGGACATTTTAACCATAGTAACATCTCAGTAAGTGGAAAAGTAACAGGGGGAATCGTGGGTATGTTGTCAGGAATCGTAATTGCTGGAGGGTTATTTGATGTGTCTATCCTTACAGAGCCATCTTTACTTATACAGGCGGCGGTTATATTAGGCCTTGGTGCAGTAGGTGTATTAGTTTTAGGTCCTATCATGCGAATATTATTTAATAGTCCAGAAATGCATATTTGGCATCATACAGAGGACCTGCCATCGGATAGATATTACGGAGTTAATTTTGGACTAACTTTAGCTTGTTGGGATTATATATTCGGTACTGCGTATGTACCTAAAGAGGGGAGAAGTAATAAACTGGGATTCCCTGGGGTAGAAGAATTTCCAGATACATTTACTGGTCAAAGCCTAAATGGGTTCAAATAGATTATCATCCTTGATCCATTAATCGATAATAGATCAGAGAATAAAAAGAAATAGCTCATTGACTTTCGTCAATGAGCTATTTTACTTAATCAAATAACCGTATCTGAATAAATCTCAAATACTAATCAGCTCTAAACTCGTAAACATGGGAAGAGATAATTTGCAACTTGCCAATTAATATTTTTGATAGTACAAATATAAGACGAAATATCGATCTATTTCGATTGCTTGAGTAATAATTCAGAATATTATTCTAAAAAAGACAGTTGGCTAACATTTTTGATAGCTCAAAAAGCGATAAACATATTGACTTATAGCTAAGTGCTTGATTTACATGCTATATAGTAACTATAAAGCCACAATTATCATTTGAAATTCTTTCAAATACAGAATTTCTTACTCCAAGTTAAATAAGTACAATAAAAAGGAAGAAGTCTAATTTTTATACTGAAGATTATAAGTATATCGACTAAAGTTTGATGATCTTGTATGTATTAGATCTAGTTCCGTCAGATATTCTCACTAAATATAGGCCATTAGACAGATTTTCCACTCCAATATTTTGATTAGTAATCCCAGCAGAAGCATTCCAAATATCAGAAATGACTTGCTTGCCATCAATAGTATATACATTAACCTCGAGATCTGTAGATGATTCAGTTATCACTTTCAATTCAATGGACTCTACAACGGGATTTTTCAAAAGTGTAATATCCAATCCATTGAGTAGATTGTCAGTATTGTTAACGTCTGTAATATCTACACAGTAATCTTCTACCTCCCCAAATCTAAATGATTGTGATCCAGGACCGCAGGGTCCTTTTTTCGATTCAAAATTCATTACAATACGCATTCTTGTACTTCCAAGATTCGCTGACTCTGGAATAAATACCGTGCCGTCAATGGCTTGCTCTGTAGCCTCCATAGATTGGAAGACTAGTTCTGTAGCATCATCAAATATCTCATCGTTATTCCAATCTATCCACACTGTGAAATACTCATCATAGGAAGTAGATGTAAAACCAGGTACCAATGTGATCGGAACGATACTTCCTTTCAAAAGACTAGTACTGGGGCCACCTAGATAGTTGCCATAAGCATTATCGTCTTTTCCACTTCGAAACATGAGTTGGCCGATGGCAATACTATCCATCCATTCAGATCCGTTATCTAATATATCTTCTAAAGAGCAATATCCAGCTCCTGTACAAGATCCACATTCAGTGGTAAATATTATGATATCACTTACATCTGATACCGAACTAAAATCACTACACATAGCAGTCAATCTAGCTTCATAAGAGATACAGGGTGTCACATCTGTCAACACAAAGTTATTTTCACTTAATGTTTCCATAATCCATTCTTCAGAACCTAACAATCTATATTCTAGTACGTATGTAGATACAAACTCATCTTCAGCCCAGGTAAAAAATACATTGTCATCGTTGCTATCTACAGATATTACATCTGGCAACTCACAGCAACCGGTAGTCATGATATATTGAGAAAAACCATAATCACTATTACCAGGCATGCAGTTAGATTTAACTTCAACTTCATAAATCGTACATGCTAACAAGTTTCCCAATGAATAGGGAGGAGATATATTAGAAACTTCAGTCCAATTGGTGGATCCACTTTCTCTAAATCGCACATCATAATTATCAGCTCCGTTGACTTGCGACCAATCTAACGAAGTAGAAAAGGGCAATTCATTATTTACACTTATGGCAATAGGAGGCGGACAATCACTACATGCATTTATACCTAATTGCAATGTGTTTGCTGTGTTCAACTTCCCTTCTGTTGTTGTAATTCCTTGCAAAGACTCATTGGGAATAACTCCATTTAGAATATAGTTCTTAACGGCCAATGCTGCTCCCGAAGGATTGTTTTTGGCTTCAATAATGAGAGCGTCACAATCCATGGAATACAAAAGTGCTGCAACACCAGTTACATGCGGAGTTGCGGCAGATGTCCCACCAAAAGAATCGTTATAACTATTGTTTCGATACGTGGTAAATACATTTTGACCATACGCTCCTAAATCTACACTCTTAGCACCATATCCAGCAGCATTACGTTTCTCATCTGTCCAGAGCATATTCGTTACTACTAAAAGATATTCACTAGTACAGTTGGAAGGCACATCACCAGTGACATCCACATTCAAACTAGAATTACTGGTTGCTCCAGCATTAATAATACCTTCTTGCCCCAAAATATTATAAAAATCACACCAAAGAGGTGCTTCTTCTGCCGATATACCTAATCCAAAAGAAGAATTTGTAGCTACTACGAAAGCTCCTTTAGCACCGTCGGTGTCATTATATATTTTACGTTGAGACCAAGCATACGAATAAGCTGCTACTACTCCTGACTCTGGAGCAGGAATCGCATTTATGGTCATGATCTTTACATCCCAGTTAACTCCTGCCACTCCTACGCCATTATTACCTTTGGCACCAATGATTCCAGATACGCTTGTTCCATGGTCGTCATTAAAGACATTATCATTCTCCTCATTGCTATTCCAACCGAGATAATCATCAATATAACCGTTATTGTCATCATCTATTCCATTGCCAGGAATCTCAGCATAGTTTTTCCACAAGTTGGCCTTGAGATCTTCATGATTAAGGTCGATACCATCATCAATTACGGCGACTACTATAGTATCACCTTGGGCCGTTAAACCTCCAGTCGTAATATCCCAAGCGAGATCCATATCGAGGTCTGCTCCGGCTATTCCAGTGTTTATGCCTGTGTTTATATATTGCCATTGCTCATCAAAGCGAGGATCATCCGGTGTATTTCTAAGTTTTATGACATGATTGTATTGAGCATGATGAATACTAGGAATAGACTTAACCTTCTGAAGTAATGTGATTTCATTTACTGTGTTATAATCAAATTTCAATAACCAGACATTCAAAGGTAATGAAGCTACCTGTTCATAACTAATCTCTAAATCAAAGCCCATAGACCTTGATAGCTGTTGAGTAAATTGATCAGGATGTTTCTCCAATTCTAATGATATCATGATATCTCCTTGCACATGATCTAATCTCTGCGCATCTAGAGTGCTGGTGAGATAAAAACTGATTATTATAGTGGTAAACAGTTGGAGTTGGATGCATTTCTTCATGACGAAATCTAATATGGGTTATAGATATATGGAAAGATAATGAATAATATCTGACTAAGTCTATTTGAGATACACTAGTTATTGACTTGAATGTAATTAGTGTGCATAGAGACAATTGCGAGGCCAATATTAAATTAAACACTACAACCAAATTTATTTATACATGTTAAAATAATCATATGTAAACATTTTAGCATATATAGTTACCTAGCAACTAATAGTTTTTATATCTTTGATTGTGGTATATTAATATATTGATATATATCAGGTAAGTTACTAAGGCATAACAACTTACCATCATAACCAATTAAATGACTCATGATTACTAGAAAATTACAATTACTGGTATTGCTTTGTTTAGTAAGTATTTCGACGACACTTACTGCGCAAAAGATCATCAAAAAGGCCAATAAGCAATTTGAATTAAGGGCCTATGACAAGGCTTATAGTACTTATATCAAGGCTTTAGCTAAGTATCCAGATAGAAATGTACTAAAGCTTCAGATTGCTGAATGTCTTAGAAGAACGAATAAAGTATTAGAAGCAAAAGAATGGTACGAGATAGGAATGGCTAACGCTGATGTTCCGGTTGTTTATAATTTATATTATGGTCATTTACTAAAAAGTATTGCGGAATATGATAATGCGGCTTCTTATTATTCTAATTATAAAATGGTTGATGTAGAATTGGCTGAGCATTATATGCTGAGTTGTGATTTTGCTCTTAATCTCATGAGAGAAAAATCTAAATATGAATTGATGCTCGATGATTGTAATAGTAAGCAATCAGACATAGCAATGAAATTCTATGGGGATGACATGGTTTTTACATCATTTAGAGATAACGATTCAGATGCAGATGTTGATGGATGTAGATTATATATCAAAAAGAATGGTGTCGAGAGTATGCCATTAAGGTCCGCTCTTAAAACACAACATGGATTAGGTTTCATGACTTATTCAATAGATGATGAAATCTGTGCATTTACTACTTCTAACGTGATGAATAATCATGAACCTGTAGCTGAAAAAGATGAAGATCATGCTATTCACTTTGCTCAGGTGATTGATGGAGGAGACTTTATTGATGAAGTGCCATTTAAATATAATGAAGTGAATAGCTCGACAGCTTTTCCGCACCTTGCATTTGATGGAAGTGCTTTGTACTTCTCATCTAATAGGCAAGGGGGATTTGGAGGATATGATCTTTATGTATCTTATAGTAAAGATGGAGAATGGACTGCACCGCAAAACTTAGGTGCAGAAATAAATTCTATTGGAAATGAAATTACTCCTTTTTTTGATGGTGTGAATCTATTTTTTGCTTCCGATTATCATGCAGGTATGGGAGGTTACGATTTGTTTCAGTCGGATGTAGTTATGGGAGAATGGACCTATCCATTAAATCTAGGTAACGGAATTAACTCTCCTGGTGACGATTATTATCCCGCACAAAAAATGGGAAATAAAGTTTTATACTTTTCGTCTAATAGGTTAGGAGGTAGAGGAGGTGATGATATATATTATGGAATTCCCACATCTCAAGAAATTGTTTATAGTATCAATGAAATTTATAATGACGTAGATGTCCCTGAGGCATTTGCTTTAGGTGGTGATTATGTTCCAGCATCTGTAGTAATACAAGAAGCTATAAATAGTTCATCTGTACAGTTAGTAGCCAATGAAGAAGTTACTAATATTAAAGTGTTGTCTGCTGATGAGGAGTTAACTAATGAAGATAGAAATGTAGTGGTAAGTGAAATTATCCCTACTGAAGTTTCATCTGAAGTATTATCTATCGTTGGAGAGCATAAAATCGCTAACAATCAAGAAGCCATCGAAATAACTCATGAAGTCGAAGTAGCAGAAAATAAGATTTGTACTGTAAAGGATGGTGAAGTAATAACTCAAGCTTTAACGATAGAAGATGAAAAAGCTGAATTGCCAACAATAGAGCTTGACAATTTGGAATTAAATAATAATATTGAAGTTCCAATAAATACAGAAATAGTAACTGTTGAAGAATCTATTGTTGAAGAAAAGGTAAATCAAGAAAAAGCAGTAGTAAATGAAGAAACAGTAGTACAAGAAAAAGAGGCTGTAGTAAGTAACGTAATTACATCTAAACCATCGGCTACCAAACTAATTACGGAGGTTCCTGGATCTAGATCTATAACAGCCGATATCAATATGGCCGGAGCAAAAAGAGTTGCTTACGGTGATCTGCTTCCAGCTATTAGCAATGCTTACTTTATACAGTTAGCCTCTTTATCAAGAAGTAAGGGTAATGTAGCGGATTACAAAAATCTAATCAAGTATGGTAACATTTATAAGATGTACCGTCAATCAAGTACTAAGATTAAACTAGGTTATTTCACTGATAAATATGAAGCAAATAAGGTGTTAAGAAATGTAAAAGCACAGGGTTATAATGATGCTTTCATTACTTCAGAGTCGCTTAACACTTCCAACATGGAATTATTCATAGCCGGAAAGGAATACGATTATAACGGGTCTAATTATACAGCTCCAAGTAGTAAAGGAACTCAATACAAAGTTAGATTAGCTTCTTATGAAGATCCTATTTGGTTTGATATTAAAAGTGCTAAGCAATTAGGTGAAATTGAACAATGGACTAAAGGAGGTTGGACAATATTTATTCTAAGTGGATTTGGAGATATTGAAGAAGCACATGCAGCAAAAATTAGAGCTATTAACCGAGGTTTTGCGGATGCTGAAGTAGTAATTGATAATGGAGGAATATTAGAAAGAATCAGGACGCAATAGTCCTTCTAAGATAAGTACAGTTTTTCATGTTTTCGAAAGAGTCTATCTGATACGGGTGGGCTCTTTCTTTGTTTATACAGAACGATATTTCGAGAACATATCATTATTACATCCATATAGATCTAAATTGTAATGCAATTATTTCAATAGCTGAAAGTCACTGTGATATTGCAGTAGTCTCCATATCCCTATACTTAATGTATCCAACGAAATATTTGATATATAGACAGCGTAAAACTTTGTATGTCATCTATCCATTTGACTATTTGGCTTCAACTACTTATTTTGTCCTGAATAGCTTCTCGTTGGTGCTAAAGTTTTGTGTCTATAAAGTGAACCATAATATGAGACGTGTCATAAAATAATATCAAATCTGATGAATTGGATTTTATATTTGTCCCAGTTATATGTTATCTACTGCATTTGTCTACACGAATAATCTAAGAGAATAGAATTTTTGATAATTCCCTTCTGCTTCGGAAAACCATTTGTATTAGCATGCTGTAAATTATTACTGAAAGTATCTATTAACTCTAAGTTATAAAGTCCAATTTCTTTGATGCCTTGTCATCTTCTTATTCGTTTTTCTCATGACAACTATAAAGGAAGAAGTAACAGCAACATGTAAAATATATATATCATTCAAACTATAGATGAAACGATCAATGAATTGGAACTAGGGTATATATTAATTGCACTAAAGAAAATAATTATAATTTTTATTCTGGGAATAGTCACTGCAGATTTTAATAAATATATTTTTTAATTGCTTTGCTGTAATATAAGATAACTCTAAGATAGATCTAGTCTTTCAAACAAAAAAAATACCTATATAGGTATATGTAATATTTTGAAGCATAATTTGTAATGTATACAAAATTAAATAGAAGCTTCTTAACGTAAAGGTAGATTTGTAAAAGTCGTTTCTCGTTTTTAAACAGAAGTCAACCAAGCTACATTCTTAGTAATCTTATTAATATCCCAATTCCACCATTGTAATTTGAGTAGCTCTTCTATTCTTTCATCTGAGAAACGCTTTTTTAGCTCCTTAGCAGGGTTTCCGCCGACAATACTATATGGAGCAACATCTTTAACTACCGTAGCGTTAGCGGCTATTATAGCGCCGTTACCAATAGTGATTCCAGGCATGATTGTCGCATTGTACCCAATCCACACATCATTACCTATAATGGTGTTTCCTTTACTGGGATAAGACTTCTCATCCATTGCGTGACTCCAGTCTTCTCCAAATATTGCAAATGGAAATGAAGAAATACTAGCAGTCAGATGATTACCACCATTCATGATGAAAGTAATTCCCGCCGCAATGCTACAAAACTTACCAATGATTAATTGATCGCCAATAAAATCAAAATGGTACTTAACGTTTTTTTCAAACGATTCGATACCATTAATGTCATCATAGTAAGTATAATCACCCACAATGATATTAGGATTTGTAATTACATTTTTAAGAAAACATAACTTGTCATATCCTTGGAGTGGATACTTCTGATTGGGATTAGGTGCAGACATAAACCTATTTATTTTATTTCTTCGACGAAGTTAAGCTCTACCATAAATCGTGTATCTAATGCTCCAAGTGAGTTAGCTACCTTTCTTGACATGATTACAGAAACATCACTAGGATAAGTTCCCATAGGAATTCTTCCAAGTACTTTTGCTCTTGTACGAAGCTTGAGCTGTGGATTATAAAGTTCTATAGTTGAACCTTTTTTGGCTGTATGATGTAAGACAAAAGCCATTTGTCCGACTTTACTGTCACGTTCCCAAATACCAATTCCTCTAGTATGTCTTGTCCTCGTCGATGGAGCTTTTTTGATAATTGGTTCTTCTAACTTTGTCGTTAGTGTATCGGATAGTTCTTCCGAAGCAGATGCAATTTCTACTCTTATCTCGCTAGGATTAGGTACACTTATTTTGTTATGATTTGCAATAATAGACTGAGGGGTAACTATAGTAGTAATAAATTTGGCTCTTCGTATATTTTTTACTTTTACAGCACGCTCAACAACTCTTTTTTCAACTGTATCTTCAACTCTAATTGATTCGGTATCTATTACTCCCTTTATAGGTTGGTTAGATGCTGTTAGTTGAGCATCATCATTTTTGATCACATCTTTTTTATGTGTTCTTTCAAGCTTAGCATACTTATTTTCTGGGTTAGGAACCTTATCTGTCTTTACTATTGTAGTATTAACACGTACTGCTATACCATCTCCGTTAATAGGTAACCATCCAATTAGTAATTTCTGTCCTATAGAGATAGAGGTGCCATTAATCTTATTTCTTTTGGAAAACATAGCAACATCTTGTCCAAAATATGTCTTACCTATTCCGTATAATGTTTCTTTAGCTTGTGCTATGTAGTATACCGGTACAAATTTATTACTAGACGGATTCTTAGTAGATTCTTCTGTGTAAAGAGTATTGACATCAAATGGCACCTTTATCGTTTGACCAATAGATATTGCCGATTTAGCATTTATATTGTTCATGGAATAGATCTTACTTACACTTGTCCTAAATGTTCTCGCTAGACTATAGACAGTTTGTCCTTTTTGGATAATGTGTGTATAATAAAAATTATTCTCTTGCAGTCGATCTATTAGTACTTCAGAGCCCTGTTGAATCATCCGATTACTCTGCTGCTGAGAATAGGATTGAGTAATACTAATTATCAAAAATATTAAGGTGAATTTATATTGCATTAGGCCCCCTTTTCTTTAACATTCGTAGTAATAATGGGTTTCTTGCCAAAAAAATAGGAAAGATCGCATATTACCCGCGTGAATAATTTGTTCGATTAATAGAGCAAATATATTAAAATAAATCGTAATATGTAAGTAACTGATATTAAGGATACTGTTTTAGTGAATATATAGCTACTATTGCATCGAATATCACTGTTATTTACAATACAATTAGCAGCTGTGTAGAAATGAAACGAATCAATTACCTTTGGGGCTGTATCATATTTATAATGACGTGACCATCTAGTTATCAATCTTATATTTGTCACCAAATCAATAAAAGTAATGTCAGAGTATATCAGCGTCTTAGTAGTAATTCCGGCAAGGTATGCCTCTACTAGACTACCAGGTAAACCATTGGAGATGATTGGATCAAAAGCAATGATACATAGAGTCTACGAACAAGCAACAAAGTGTGATGCAGTTAACAAAGTCGTAATAGCTACTGATGATCAACGAATCATGGATTATTGCGAGTTACATACGCTTGATTGTGTCATGACCAAAGAAGAGCATCCTAGTGGCACAGATAGGGTAGCTGAAGTAGCGGCGAATTTTCCAGATTATCAAGTCGTAATCAATATTCAAGGAGACGAACCTTTCATCAACCCGGACCAAATTTCAGATTTAATAGAAATGTTTGTTGATCCAGCTAGTGATATCGTAACACAGTGTATTGAAATTACAGATGGTGATCAGTTACATGATTTCAATGTAGTGAAGGTAGTACGTGATCAATTAGATAAAGTTCTATATTTTAGTAGACAAGCAATACCAGCTCACAGAGACATACCTTATCGTGATTGGATTAATAAATCCTCTTATTTTCAACATATAGGTATTTATGGCTTTCGAAGAGATACCTTACTGCAACTAATAGAGCTTCCGATATCTGAATTAGAAAAGTCTGAGTCTCTAGAGCAATTGAGATGGATGGATTATGGATATGATATACTGGCAAAGCAAATAGATTATGAAACTATAGGAATAGATACCTACGAAGATTTAATGAAAGCAAGAAAATTAGTAGAACTTAATGGCGAAATTTAGAAAGAATCATAATACTGGTAAAGGTTCAAAATCTACTTTGTTGAGATACATATCATTTACAATTGGTGTATTACTGATTATTGGTATATTATATATCAATAGTAAAAATTATGTAGAAGAAGATGGATCAACAACTGAATACAATGTACCAAGTTCATCAGAAAGTGGAGAGTTGTATTTCCTGCCAAGCGGAAGTAGTGGTGAAGTAGTCCATCATAAAAACTACTCGCTTTCATACGTAGAAAAACACGAACAAGCCGAGTGGGTTGCTTACGAATTAACTCGTAAATCACTGAAGGCAAAAAATGTAAAAAGAGCAAAAAAGTTCAAAGCTGACTATGATGTTAGTACACGTTCTGCATTTCATAGAGATTATTCTCATAGTGGATATACACGTGGTCATATGGCACCAGCAGGTGATATGGCATTTGATGAAGTGGCAATGCAAGAGTCTTTCTTTATGAGTAATATGAGTCCTCAGCTAAGAGTACTTAATAATGGTATCTGGAAAGAGCTAGAAGAACAAGTGCGTGATTGGGCATATGACGATAATAGAATCTACATTATCACAGGACCGATGCTAAACAGATCAAGACTGAAGACCATCGGAAAGCAAAACAAGATTACCGTGCCTTCAGCCTTTTACAAAGTAATTTTGGATATAGATAAGCCAAAACGAAAGGGAATCGCTTTTGTCATTCCACACGAAAGATGTGAAGAAAAACTTCAAGAATATGCAATGTCGATTGATGATTTAGAGGCCGAACTTGGATTTGATTTCTTTGCAGATTTGATTTCTGAGGAAGCACAGGCAGAAATAGAATCAAGTTATAATATCAAAGACTGGAAGTTTAGCAAGAAGCGTTATCGTGCTAGGGTAGATAAGTGGAACGATCAATAACGCGTTCTTTTATTGTTTGAAAAAACAATTAAAAACGAGACTTGCGTATTGAGCCAGTGTGGCTTTCGCAGATAACAATATGCCTGATTAACGAATGGTATTATACTCTACACGTTTCAAGATAAATAGGTAGCTAATAACCCTATATAGGAACTGAGAGAAAAAGATCTGAAGCGAATGTATTATTGAATTATTGCATTGTGTATTTCGCAGAAAATACACTTTCAATATGCTTATGACAAATCTACATTTAGAAGGAAATGATAAATTTAGATTTAAGGTTTACTATGATAACAATACCTTTACAAGTTTCGTAATAAACGCTTGCCAAATCCTCCATCTGAGAGTTTTTTAATATAGTCAGAATAATTTAGTTCTTCAATTAGCACACTACATTTATCGTCACAAATGTATGCCCAGGAATCTAAATGGAATGAATTTCTTCAAATGAGAAGAAGAATTTGTAATACTTTTAACAGACTTGTTATCATTACCTTGATCGTGTGAAATGTTTAGAGCATAAAAACCATTAAGAATAAGATATTCTTCTATTTGGTTACGGTCACTTAAGTCAAAAACTTTAGTTTCTGTAGATGACAAACACGTAGTTTCGTTTTTAATTAGTGTCGTATTTAATCGATATCGACCTGGTTTAATCACTTTAAGTTCTCTTTCTATTCCTATTACCTTTTGTGGACTATCTAGGTTAATCCACTGGTAAGAATTTGATTTGTGCCAAGATTTCAAAACTACAAAGCCATTATTAGGACAGATTGTTGGAGTTGTCGGAAGAATTCTTATACCGTCACTCGTAATACGCTTTAATTGAACTCTTTTACTCAACTTACAACCTAAGGCATCAGTAACAGTAACTGAGGGATAAACATTGTTCGTGATATTAACTTTAGTTTCTTTTAGAGTTGATCCGTTTTTCCATTGGTATTTAAATTGCGGACTACCACCTTCTATTTTCACCAAAAGTAATGTCGTGTCTTGTTCAAAGCAAAGTGTTGTACCACCTTTTAGCTCTATAGAAAAATCATTGCATGAGTCTTCCTTTATAGATGTCTGCTGACAATAACTAATACTTATTGAACACCCGACAAACATTAAAACGAACGTTATGAAATTTTGCATCCTTATCTTTTATTTGTTTAACTCTACTCAATCACCCCAACAACCTTTCTCATCTGATTGACAACAGCTCTCATATCTTTAGGTAAAGGTACTTCAAAGGCCATACGTTTTTTAGTCGCAGGATGCACAAATCCAAGTGCTGCAGCATGTAGTGTATGACGTGATATTAGTGGTCTTTCTATCTCGTCTTTACCTAATCTAAATTTACGTCTTTTGATTTCTGAAAGTTTAAATTCTTCCTTTCCACTATACTTACTGTCTACCAGAAGTGGATTGCCTATATGCTTCATATGCACACGTATCTGGTGCGTACGACCTGTTAGTAGTTTAACTTCAACTAAACTATACTTCCCCTCGTAACTTTCTAATACTTTGTAATCTGTGATCGACCATTTACCTTTCTTAAAGACAATGATCTTGCTTCTTTCAGTTTCAGATTTGACAAGGAATGTTTCTATCCTACTTTCTAGTGGACTAGGTGTTCCTTGTACTATTGTGAGATAGGTCTTATCTATTTTCTTTTCTTCAAATGCTTCAGATAAAGCCTTATGTGTATCTGCATTTTTGGCAAACATAATGAGTCCACTAGTCTCTCTGTCGATCCTGTGAACTACGAAGATTTCTCCATAACGCTCAGTCATTAAACTTGATAAATTACGCTTATCATGTTGATATCTATCTGGTATTGTAAGTAAGCCGGCGGACTTATTGATTACTACAAGATGCTCATCTTCGAATACTATTTCGTGATCTTTTTTCATACGTATTGGGTTCTTGACTTGTGTCAAGGTTGTTATGCTTTTTGTGTAATTATCTTGCTAAATTTCTTTCGTCCTTTGAGATAGTAATCTACTAATATCGACCCGCTGTAACGACCTATATTAGATTCATGATTTATTCTATTTTCTTTAATGAGTCTATTATATAGAGCTCTCTTTCTTATGGTATGTCCCATACCTCGATATACAGCTAGATGTGACTTTATGATAGCCATAGTCGACGCTCCATTTCCTGACAATAAAAATTTTATGCCAGCAACTCCATCCAAAACTAGTCTCACTGGAAATTTCCAAAGTAAGGATCCTTTTTTCTCATTCTTTATGAGCGTATTAAGATTGTTACGAAAGTTTAAATAAGTCTTACGCGGATTACCATAATCTAATGTACCTCCACCCAAATGATATACAACACTTTCCGAAGAATACATAACTTTGTGTCCAGCTCTTTTTGCTCTCCAACAAAAGTCAATCTCTTCCATATGGGCAAAGTAATCTTTATCAAAACCACCTAATTTTTTAAATAGTTCTGTACGCACAACCATTGCTGCTCCACTTGCCCAAAATATTTCTTGATTGGTATTGTATTGATTGCTATCTTCTTCCAATGTATCGAATATTCTTCCTCTGCAAAATGGATACCCAAGAATGTCCATCCATCCTCCTGCCGCACCCGCATATTCAAAAAAAGCTCTGTTTTCTAATGATAATATTTTAGGTTGGACAATGCCAATTTCTTTGTCACTATTCATCATATCAAGTATTGGATCCAACCAATTCTCTTTCACAATTACATCACTATTTAATATGACAGTGTATTTACTATCTATACTTTTTAATCCTTTATTGTATCCTTCTGCAAAGCCATAATTCTTAGTTAGTCTTATTAATTTTACTTCAGGATGCCACTCTTCTAAATATTCTATCGATTCATCAGTACTTGCATTGTCGATTACGGCATAGTTAGTAGGTAATCGGCTACTATAAAGTACAGATGGCAAATAGGCTTCTAAATAATGTTCTCCATTATAATTTAGAATAGCTACTGTACAATCAGAAGATTTTATTGACTCAAGCGATTCTTTTTGTTCGATTTCAAAGATCGCTCTTGCTGACTTTTCATCTTCCGAAAGTTGCGCAGAAAGTAAAGCCAAATTATCAAACTTCTCATCATCACGGATGTAGCTTATTAGTTCTAACCTTATATCTAGATCATAAACTTCATCGTTAAATTCGAAGATGTTTACTTCTATTCGCTTCTCAGGTTTGCCATTACTTTTTAGTGATGGACGACTTCCTATATATAACATGCCCTGAAAACGTTCATCTTCTATGATAATGTAGCAAGCATAAATTCCTTCTTTTGGAATAAGTTTATCCTTATCATTAACACCAACATTGGCAGTAGGATAGCCGATTGATTTACCGATTTTGTCGCCATGCATCACCTTGCCTTGGATGATATATGGTCTAATTAGATAGCTATTAGCAGTATCAATATTACCATTAATTAGAGCATTTCTGATTTTGGTGGAACTGATCGTAATGTCTTCAAGATCTTGACGTTGAATTTGTATGATTTCAAATCTCTCTTTGTACTGTTTGAGTAAATCAATATTTCCCGCTCGATTAAGTCCAAATCTGTGATCGTATCCTACTACGATATAACTTGGATTAAATTTTTCTAGTAAGAATTTTTCAATATACTCTCTCGGATCTTGCTGGCTAAATTCCACAGAAAAAGGAACCACTACTACATGGTCTATGCCTATACTGTTAAGAATGAAAGTCTTTTCTTCTAATGTATTAAGTAACTGTAGCGAATTGTCCTTCGGAAAGATAATCTTCCTAGGATGCGGATTAAAAGTAACTAATATACTTTCACCATTAATCTCATCAGCTAGACTAAGAACACGATCTAATATTTTGAGATGAGCGCGGTGCACACCATCAAAAGAGCCAATCGTGACGACTGCATTCTTAAATTTGGGTAAGTTATTAGGATCTCTATGAACCTGCATATTTTGTGTTCTACTTTACAGACACAAAGATAGTATAAAGTTAATGCCAGCAATAGCTTTTTCGTAAATCACATTCTCTACTGACATAAGTTTTATATTCAAGCATTAAGCCGAATTGTCAATTTGCGCTACCAAGCCAAATGAGAAGTGGCAATTGTCAATTAATGTATTCACTTTCAGTGTTTTAATACATTTGAACGGTGTATAAACTTCTGACTTCCTACATCCGAAGATGATCATTCAATTGCAACACCAAAATTAGATTTGAAGTGAACCTCAATACTATTTACTACGTTACACTTTCGTAACCTTTTAATTGAAGGTAGATAATGGTAATAAGAGTGGTCAATAACTTACTTTTGTAAGGTATAAACAAGTGCCTCAGTAAGAGATAAACAGTAATGATAGATAACAATAAAGTAGTAGAGATTCTCCGAACAGTAATGGATCCAGTATCTGGCCAAGATATCGTTTCCATGAAGATGGTCGAAGGTTTAAGTATCAAAGGCGATGTTGTAAATTTCAGTATCAAAGTGCCTAACCTGGATGCCAATATCAAGTCACAGCTAAATTTTGCCTGTATCGGAGCGATCAATGCTGTATTTCCTTCTGCGGATGTTAATATACATATAGTACCACAGCAAGGTGCAACACCAGGCAAAACCAATACGCTTAATCAGATCAAGAACGTAATCGCAGTCGCTTCTGGTAAAGGAGGTGTTGGAAAATCTACAGTAAGTGTCAATATGGCACTTGGATTAGCTCAACAAGGGTATAAGGTAGGATTAATTGATGCGGACTTATATGGACCTTCGATACCAACGATGTTGGGTTTACAAGGCCAGCGACCCAAAGTAAAGTTACTTTATGGTCAGAATAAAATTGAGCCTTTAGAAGCACATGGAATACATACGATCTCTATAGGTTTTATCATAGAACCTGATCAAGCTGTAGTACTTAGAGGCCCTAGGTTAGGTGGGATCATCAAACAGTTTATCAATGATTGCCTATGGCCAGAACTTGATTTCTTGGTTATAGATCTTCCTCCAGGAACTGGTGATATACAGTTGACTCTAGTCCAAACTATACCTGTAACTGGTGTACTTATGGTGACAACGCCGCAAGAAGTTGCGGTTATAGATGCAGTGAAAGCTATGAATATGTTCCAATTGGATAATGTAAAAGTACCGATTGTAGGAGTAGTAGAGAATATGGCTTGGTTTACTCCATCTGAACTTCCAAACAATAAGTATATGATATTTGGTGAAGGTGGAGGAAAGAAGCTGTCTAAACTCGCCAAAACTGAGCTTGTAGGTCAAATTCCACTAGTACAAGCAGTTAGAGAAGGTGGAGACGAAGGAAAACCTATTATCATGCAAATGGAACACCCTGCAAGACACCATTTTGTAACAGCAGTAGAGAATTTAGTGAAGCAAGTAGAGAAACGTAACAATGATAAAGAAGCGACACAGGTAGTCAAAATGGTCAATTAGATATTTATTATTAGAACTACTTAGTTGAAAACCGACCTCCTACCTAACAAATTAGTAAATTTACAATATGTCAGTAACGATAGATAAACTATTGATGGATCAAATCAATACCGCTTTAGATGAGATCAGACCACATCTTATAGTAGATGGTGGTAATATAGAGGTGGTAGAGCTCACTGATGATATGGAGCTCAAAGTCAAGTGGTTAGGAAATTGTGAATTCTGTTCAATGTCAGCTATGACTATGAAAGCGGGAGTAGAACAAGCGATTAAACAAAAGCTTCCGCAAATCAAAAAAGTAACAGCCGTAAATGGCATAGCGTAAACTTCCAACTAGATGAATAGATTAGGTCTATACAATGAGATCAAGAAAAAGCAATCTTATCTATGTGTAGGATTGGATACTGACATATCAAGAGTACCAAAGCATCTACTTTCTGAGCGAGATCCGATATTTGCATTCAATAAAGAAATCATCGACGCTACCAAAGATCATTGTGTAGCTTATAAACCCAATATAGCATTCTATGAAGCTCTAGGTCCAAAAGGGTGGGAGAGTCTTGAGAAAACTATGGATTATATTCCAGACAACATCTTCACAATTGCAGATGCGAAAAGAGGTGATATAGGAAATACTTCAAAAAAATATGCTGAAACTTTCTTTTCATATTTCAATTTTGATTCCGTAACAGTTGCGCCTTATATGGGAATAGATTCAGTATCTCCATTCCTAGAGTTCGACAACAAGTGGGTAATTCTATTGGGACTTACATCAAATAAAGGAAGCGATGACTTTCAGCATTTAGTCTCCAATGGGAAGCCATTACACGAGCATGTAATAGAAAAAGCCCAATCATGGGGTAATCCTAATAATCTCATGTTTGTGTTAGGTGCCACACATCCTGAGAACTTCAAAGACTTAAGAGCCTTAGCCGAAGATTACTTCTTCTTAGTTCCTGGAGTAGGTGCTCAAGGAGGTAGCTTATCAGGTGTGAGCGAGCATGGAATGAATGACCATTGTGGGTTGTTAGTCAATAGCTCACGAGGAATAATCTATGCCGGTGGAGATAGCGAAAATTTTGCTGAAGTAGCTGGTCAAAAAGCAAAAGAGTTAACTCAGGAAATGGGACAGTTTCTCTAATTATTTTGATTCCTTAAATGGGAATACGTCTTTCGGTTTATTCCTATTCTATGTTTCTCGATCCATGATATTTGTATTCTAAATATAAAGATTATGAAAACGATCAAATTAATTATTCTTCTTTTAGGTTCTATATTCTTCTTTTCTTCTTGTGTCCAAGTAGATCTAGGAAAAGCTCTAGATAGCGTATTAGGAGATATTCCAAGCGATTATTGTGATAGAGTAAATGTTGATTCATCTTTTGATCCCTTTATTTGGGAATCTATTATCTTCGATAGTCTATCTACTTCTAGAATACGTTCAAAGCCTTTAATACATAATAGCACCGTGTTGTTAATTGATGAATCAAAAGCATTTGTTTCAATTATTGCTATAGATAAGAATTTAGGTTTTATAATTAATACAATTGATACCGAAATGGACTGTTTTTATCACGTAGAGCTTGTTCGTGATCTTTTGATTTTTACTGGTAGAACAGAAATATTAGCATATGATGCAAATAACTTTTCACTCATTTGGCGAACCGAAACTGGTGGTCAAATTCATACTGATGGGAAATTTATTTTTAACAATGATGGAAATATTGTTTTGCCGATTTTAAAAAGAGAAACACTGCTTGCACAGATTGACGTCGTAACGTTAAGTACCTCAAACGGTCAAATAATAGATAATGATTTCCTGTATACTTTTGAAGGTGAGCATAACTATCAAGTTAAAATAGTTTCGTTTAGTATTGACCTTACTGATAATTCAATTTTAACTGTTATACGTCGTTGGTACCCAAACAGAGAAATCGATGTTCTTGTCATCCATAGAAATCTAAACAGCCTTGGTTTAAATTGGATAAAGGAAAGTACTTTGAGTGATGATTATTATCCTGGAGCTTTATTGACGAATAATTATGCCGTCTTTTTGTCTGACTCTCTTTATGTTTTAGATAAGAGTAGTGGAGCATTAGTTAGTTCAAAATATTTTGAGAATAACAAATACAATCATGGTAAACCAATTTTGGAAGAAATCAATAATGATGTTGTATTACTAAGGATTCAAGGTCAAATTATAAACCTAGTTAACCTAGTTCATATGAATACCATTTGGACAGAAAGAGATTATAAAATCAATAATTATGATGAAGGAGAATTGTACGATGGGAATTACTATACAAGTACAAATGTATCTTTGAAAAAAATTAATTTGTCTACTAGAACTCAAGTGAAATGGGATGAATTGCCTTATACCTGCAGCTACTTAAGCTCTAGGTTGAGTATTGATAATGATAATGGTATTATGTATATTATGGATAGGAAGAAACTATATGCGATACAATTAGATTGATTTATTTAGTACAGTCGTCAAAAAAAAAGTACTGTTAGTTTTATGAAAATACTTCTCGATAAGTATACAATAAAACGCCTTCTAGCTAAATAGTTAGAAGGCGTTTTATTTCATTATGCTTGTTGAAAATAAATTTACAACGCTTGTATAATGTCATATTGTGTGATGATATGCATCTTGCCTAATTCATCTTTAGTGATCACAGCAGGATTACTTTTCGATATATACTTGTTCAATTCTGTTACGCTCATATCCGCATCGACAATTGGAAATGCGTTGCCCATGATTTCAGAGATTTCTTTATCGCTATTTTCCATTGGATTCGCAAGGATAAACTCTAACAATGAACTTTGAGTAATTGATCCTTGTACTTCCTCATTTTCGACTACGGGCAATTGAGATAAATCATGTTCTTTCATCAATGTCAGCGCTGCTCTTGCTTTCTCTGTTCGACTTATAGAAACAAATGTATCTGAATGCTTTCCACTGATCAGGTTCTTTACGGTGAGGTTAACTTCTAACCACCCACGTTCTCTCATCCAATCATCGTTATAGATTTTGCCCATATATCTACTTCCATGGTCATGAAATAGTACAACTACTACATCATCTTCTGTCAATTGATCTTTAAGTTGAAGTATTCCTCCCAAAGCTGAACCTGCACTATAACCGAGAAGTAATCCTTCTTCTTTAGCCAATCTTCTTGCTAATACGGCGCCGTCTTTATCGGATACTTTTTCAAAATGATCTATAAGATCGAAATCAACATTTTTAGGTAAAATATCTTCTCCAATTCCTTCAGTGATATAGGAATATATTTCCTTTTCATCAAATTCTCCTGTTTCATGATATTTTTTGAATACTGAGCCGTAAGTATCAATTCCCCAAATTTTAATATTAGGATTTTGCTCTTTTAGATATTTACCTACACCAGAAATAGTTCCTCCAGTACCTACACCTACTACAAAGTGAGTAATCTTTCCATCTGTTTGTTTCCAGATTTCTGGCCCAGTACTTTCATAATGAGCTTGTCTATTGGCTAGATTGTCATATTGATTGAGCCATACCGAATTAGGTATCTCTTTGCTCAGTTTCTCTGCTACAGAGTAATATGACTTAGGATCATCCGGAGCTACATTAGTAGGGCATACTATCACTTCTGCTCCTACAGCTCTTAGTATATCAAATTTCTCTTTTGATTGCTTATCACTGGTAGTAAGTATAGTTTTATAGCCTTTGACACAAGCGGCTAATGCTAGTCCCATACCTGTATTTCCAGATGTACACTCTATTATGGTACCCCCTGGCTTTATCTTTCCTTCAGCTTCAGCAACCTCTAACATTTTAAGTGCCATTCTATCCTTAGTGGAGTGTCCTGGGTTAAATGTCTCTACCTTGGCTAATACCAATGCTTTTACATCAGCTACTGTCTTTTCTAGCTTTACTAATGGTGTATTTCCTATCGTTTCAAGGATATTGTTTTTATAATCCATATTACATTTTATTCTTGGACACAAAGATAACTTTTCTTGTCTTTTACTTACAATCAAAAACTGTACTTAGAGTTCATATTTTGGGTTATCTTCGTATTTTTATGCTACAAACTTGTGATATATGACTTTTACCAAAGAAGGAGATCGGTATGTGAAGGAACTTATGAATCCATTCAAATTCAGATTGGGCATGTTTAAGAAGCTGCCTAGTATATTTTTTTGGGGAGCTAAAGTTAAATCTATTACTTCTGAGCGATGCGAAATCTACGTACCTTATAGATGGTCTTCTAAAAACCCTTTCAAATCGATATACTTTGCCGCTCAATGTGGAGTAGGGGAGATCTCTACTGGATTTATGCTAGATGCGATGCTACGAGGCAGAGGAAGTTGGAGTATGCTAGTAATAGATTTCAATGCTAAGTTTACCAAAAAAGCGATAAGTGGAGTTACTTATACTTGTGAGGATGGTGCTAAAATCGCTACAGCAATAAATGATGCAGAAAGAACAGGGAAACCTCAGATCATAGTTATGGAAACTATAGGAACAATGTCCGATGGTGTTATTGTTGGTAAGCTTGAGCTAACATGGAGTATCAAAAAAAGGACCTAAGACCTCATATTATTTGAATTGATTACCATTTCAATTCAACTTTTCGAACTAATTGTGGTTTATATCTTTATAAACTTAATAAATACGATGTTCGGAATCTTTAAAAAGAAAACACCAATTGAAAAGCTTCAAGCGGAATACAAAAAACTAATGGAACAGTCCTTTCAACTTTCTACTACTGATAGAAGCGCAAGTGATGCTAAAAGAGCTGAGGCTGAAGAAGTAGCAAAGCAAATAGAAGCTCTTCAGACTTAGTGCTATTCTATTATTGATACTTTCAAGTTGTCTAGAAATAGGTGGTCTTCCTTACTATTTGACCAAACTAATACTTTGAGTATATCTATGTTTTCGTTTCTTACTTTTATGTCGACATGAGCACTTTTCCAAATTGAATCTCGTGAAATATCATGAAGTTTAATCTTCTGGTCTGACATGACCTTACCGTTGGAGAGTAATTGTATATGGAGTACTGTCATATAGTGCCTATTCCAAACTCTATTTTTACCTGACACCATCAGTTCTGCTCTTATTTTTTGGCCATAAACCAATGTTTCAATCGGTTCTTTCATTAATAGATGAAGTCCTTTTTTATCTATTTTTAAAGTTTTGCTATTTAAGTATAGTCGTTCATCACTTCCTAATTCACTTTCAAAGTTATTTTCGAAAAGTAAACTACTCTTTGATACCTTACCCATCACGGCATCTTTATTATCAAGAAGAACTTTCCAATCCAATTTAATATCTTTTTCGCCAAATATCTTTGCATAATATTTCTTAGTCATATTAGCCGTTTCAAAACCACCCCAAATCTGCGCCTGGAGGGTCTGAAATACATTAAGCCAAATACAGAAAAGCACGAAGAGAGTAGTGGTTAATTTTATGAATCTAGATTTTGTAGAAATATAATTTATCCATGCAGCTATAGAAAAAGCAAATAAGACGTATGATGATATCATAGCTCTTTGACCAAATCCTCCTCCATACCAATAGTTATCCCAACTAAATATGATATAGGTATTCACTAAAACAAAAAGCAATATTGGCTTTACGATATTTCGAGTTTTCTCATTTATATGAAGGCTATAAAATCCAATTAATCCTAACGTCATTACAGGGGTATAAAGTAACCATCCTTTTCTAAAGCCAAAAAAGCACTCTCGTAAATAACGTCCATCCCAGGAGAAACCTTCATTTTTGTAACTATAGACAATCCAATCACCACTGGCATATTTCCAATAAAAAAGTTGCAAACTCATAATTAAGGCAGCAGTAAATATAGCAACAAGTATGTATGATTTTGATTTTGACAATAGCTGCATTCTTGCCTTTAAATCCTGAAAGTTTCCAACTCCCCAAAATAATACAACAACGGTAAGAATTATCTCTGTAGGTCTTGTAATAGAAATAAGTCCAACAAGTAATCCGATAAGTATTATTCTAGCGTAACTCTTTGTATCATACCACTGTATCGTATTATATATGACTAACGTATAAAGCATAAAAAGGAATGCATGTGACATCATCGATTGGCTGCCAGCATATATAAAATAATTAGTACCAAGCGCTATAATCAATAGCGTCGCTGAGGTAATCCAATCTTCAAAATATATAGACAGTATTTTTCGCAAATACCATAAAGCTATAAGCATGTAAATCCATCCAATAAAAATTAATCCTAATTGATAAGGCAAACTAAAACCATCAGATGGGACATCAGAATTTATAGCGTACAAATGAGCAATAGAAAAGCCTGGCAAATAAGACAATGCCATTCCTAGGGAATACTTCATTACTTTACCTCCAGACTTATGATCAGATGCTACTTCATTGATTCCGAAAATATGATAGGTCTTACTAATTTCATTTCTCCAATCTAATTTCTTAATGTCATTGTAAATAAATAATGAAGGAAGATATGAATAGTAACCAGCAACATCGTATTGGATAACATTAAGATCTACTCTCTTACTTTGACTTATAGTAAGCGTACTTATAGCTATAACAGCAATAAGGTACCCCCAAAATGACCATTTATTTTGCATTCGTATTATCGTTCTATTAGATAATTGTTCCAAAGGTAATTGCTATTCTCCGATAGATCAATTACAACATCTTCATCCATATAACGAATCAATAAATCATCCACTAATTCATCCTTTAGAGAAAAGGAATAAACTCGTATTTCATTTATATGTTTTGACGAATTTAATTTTGCTGAAAGTTTAACCCAATTATCTTTTACATCTCTTGAATGTTGAGCATCGACATATATATTCTGAATCAGTTTCCCTTGAGCATCAATGGACTGAATATTAAACTTAGGCGTTGCTTCATGTAAGGGAGTAAATAAAGTCCAGAACGAAACTTCAATCGCGGTTGAATCTTTTAGATCATTCAAAGTTGTAGAATATAGCAACTTGTCGATTCCCGTATTCAATACCTTTACTCCTTTGTTATAGCGATAAGGTTCAGTAGTATTTATATTGCCGAATCCATTATAATGCAATTCACTTTTGTAATCTAAAGTAATATATCTGTTGTGCACACTGTCCTTAATGGATACATCTCTGAGACTATCAATTTCTAATCTGTACATGTCGAAGTGTTTATACTTACTCAATGATGTAGACTTCGAAATAATATAATTTTCATTATCTGGAAGTGGATTAGATTCGCTCATATCCATTACAAGAATAGGTCGATTGTCAGGTAGTTGGTTTAAAAGATCTTTGGCAATTAATGGATCACTTACTAGTTGAATTATATTCATTGCATGATCCAATGACATCCTAGACAACATACCGTCAACTAAAGGTAGACCAGTAGTAATAGACATCGAAGTACTTTCATACTGTGATCTCCAAGGAATAGGTGTAGTAAATTTACTTGACCATCCTTGCATTATAGGTAATGCGAGTATCGCCTGATATTCATCTGGATTTATCTCATTATCTTTTAGATATTCTTTCCATTTATCTGCACGATGAAACATATTGCCATTTATACTCAATCCGTGTGCATATTTATGTAATCCATTGTAAGCTTCCCACATCCATAAAGTTGCTATAATAGTTAGAATTGCAACTCTTAGGTATTTAGATTCTATTTTTTCAACTAATCCAAATAACCACCAAACTGTCCAAATAGCAATTACAAAATATGATAACCATATAAATCTTCCTGTGGCTTTAAATAGAAGCAATGGTCTCAAATTAGTGCTAATGAAATCTTGAACAGATTGTGGAAGTATTCCATTGCAAGCAATCAGTCCTAAGAAAATCCCACCAATTATTATATATCCAAAACTATTCGAAGGTAGAAACGATTTTAGACTTTTAGTTTTTGAAACTGTATAGATTAGAATAAATGGTAAAATGACAAATGCGAGAAGAGGAATCAGACCAAAGTTAATAGTGTTCTCTATACCAGATCCGGGCAGAATATGGAATTTTGAAACAACCTTACTTGTAAATCCAAATCGGCTATTAAATAGGCCATACAAATCTATATTATAAAAGAAGAAACCATTTTGCTCTTTGATTCTATTAACAAATGGATCCGTAAATTTTATAATTGCATATCCAAAAAGGATAATAGAGAACGTTACTCCAAAATATTGAAGATAGAAAGTCCTGAAAGACTTAGTTCTGAAAATTTTAATAAATGTAATTATCGGCACAAAAAGCAATCCTGCAAAACCAACATAAGGATTGTTTAAATAAAAAAACAAAGCGATTCCAATAAAGAGTAAATCTTTCCATTCCCACTTTTGCAGATCAAACTTACGCAATACCCAATAGATACACATCGGAATATAGAATGGGTAACTAAGTCCGTAATGGGAGCCTAATCTGAATGTCTGAGGAGCCATTAAGGCTATGGCTACAGAAACGACAACAGACAATAAAATATTAATCCTAAACTGTCTTAAGATGAGGTTTACAAACACAGCACACAATGGAATTAGATATAATATCAATCCATTGACAAAACCAACGCCATAGTCACAAGTATCAAAACCAATATGTCTAAGTGAAGATAACAGAATACTTAATCCCCCTTGTGCATCTGTCATAAAGATAGATTCTCCAAAAGGGTAATTCATACTTTCCAGCATCATTCCTGAGCCGTAACAAGCATGATAAGTAGTGTTGAAATATAGAAAAAGTGCATCACCTCCAAAAGCAAAGACCTCATCATTAGGGAAAAGTAAAATTCGTCCGAAACATAAATATTCGACAAAAAGACATAGTATCACAACGATACTGAGTTGTACATACTTATTATCTAATAGTTTCATTACGATATATCTTCTACATTCTTTGCTTTAGCAAGGACAGCTTCTACCATATCTCTTTTATAATTTTCCATTTTTTGAGCGACACTATCATCAAAAGCACCGATAATAGATGCGGATAATATTCCCGCATTTTTGGCGCCATTCAAAGCCACAGTTGCTACTGGAATACCATTAGGCATTTGCAGTATAGATAGTATGCTATCCCATCCGTCAATACTGTTTGATGATTTGACAGGTACCCCAATCACGGGTAGGGTAGTGAGCGAAGCTACCATTCCTGGCAGATGCGCGGCTCCTCCTGCACCAGCAATAATCACATTAATTCCATTTGCTCTAGCGGATCTAGCATAATCAAACATACGATCTGGAGTCCTGTGAGCGGATACGACAGTCATCTCAAAATCAATACCCATATCCGATAAGAAATTTGCTGCAGGTTGCATTACAGGAAGATCAGAGTCTGACCCCATTATGATTCCGACTTTAGCATTGCTCATAGATTAGTTTTTAGAGATGATTTTAAGTGTATCTTTTACGAATGTAGCTTTTTCGATTGCAGTGTCCAAATCTTGATCTACGATAGTGGCATGTCCCATCTTGCGATATGGCTTGGTGATGCTTTTGCCATATAGATGAATATGCGCTCCAGAAGTAGCTAGGCATTGATCTATATTTTCGTAATGAGCCTCACCAGTATAGCCTGCCGCACCTAATAGATTTACCATGACTGCAGGTTGAGTGAGGGCAGTATCTCCTAAGGGCATACCGCAAATCGCTCTTAGATGCTGCTCATATTGAGATGTGATATTAGCTTCAATAGTATGATGACCACTATTATGTGGACGCGGTGCTACTTCATTGATCAATAATTCATTGTCCTTAGTAAGGAACAGTTCTACAGCTAGCAGACCTACGATCTTCATTTCTTTAGCGATGGATTCTGCTAGTTTGATAGCTTGCTCTTGGACCTCTTCATTAACTCTAGAAGGTGAAAACAGATACTCAACTAAATTCGCAGTAGGGTGAAACTCCATATCTACAACCGGAAACGATGAAATATCACCTTGAGGGTTTCTAGCTACAATTACAGCTATTTCCCTATCGATATCTACCAAAGGTTCTATAACAGATTTTACATCAAGTAAATTCTGAAGATCAGTGATGTGCCTTACAATATGAACACCGCGTCCATCATAACCATCCGTTCTGGCTTTCTGAACAAATGGTACTGATAATTTCCCATCAAGTACCCATTGTTTGATCTGTGCTGCATCATTTACCAAGACAAAATCCGAAGTCACTAAGCTTCTTTCTTGATAAAATTGCTTTTGCAAGCCTTTATCCTTGATCATATCAAGCAAATGTGGTTGAGGATAGACCTGCTTACCTTGCTTTTCTAGATCATGCAAAGCATCAGTATTTACGAGTTCGATTTCGACTGTAATGATATCTTTGTCTGCAGCAAAAGCCATGATAGCATCATAATCTTTAAATGAACCTTCTGTGAATGACATGCAAGAAGCCGCCGCAGGAAATGATTTATCTGTATCTAATACGTGCATTTGTAGGCCCATCATAGAAGCAGATTGACCCAGCATTTTACCTAATTGACCTCCGCCAAGGACGCCTATTTTTTGATTTGTATAGCTCAAGATTATTATGTCTTTTTAACCGTTCGTAGCGATATCCTGATTTCTATATGACTATTCATGCGTAGTATAGCACATTAAGTTATATTGAAAGAATACGCTCAATACAATGAGCTGCAAAGATATGTTTAGAAGCTAGATATCTTAGCGATTAGACCGATAAGTTTAGGTGTGCGTATTTCTCATTAAGTTCAGATCTAATTAATTGTGGGAATCGATAGTATGCCATGGCATTCCAAAGAAAACTCAAACTAAACATCAATGAAAATAAAGTAATCTGCAATGTCATATCTTCTGTAATACTATGTATCCAACGAAAGTCACTTAATAAATTACTAAATAAAAGAGGTCCAAAAGAGAATGCCATAGCGAAGCCTTTAAATATAGAAACTACTAGATATTTATCATCCAAATTACCGTTTTTACTCTTGATTATTGATCGCAGCCCCCATATGGATCCATAGCCCGTTACAATTGCTAATATCATTAAAGCATAAAATACTGGAGTCCCAAATAATACTATCAATTGATATTGAACGAAAGCTAAGATTGAAAGTAATATTAAGAATGGCACCCCGGCAAATACAGTAAACTGAGAGAGTATTAGTTTCAGCCAATATTTATTCATTGCTGATTCACTTTGACTTACAAATTTTGAAAAACCACTGATTGGAAATTTTGAATAAACCTTATCTAATGCCTTTTCAAAAGTAAGTGCAGAATCTGCGTTCATTTCAACTTCAATATCAGAAGCCAAATGATCTACCAGTTCGTGCTGGACATCGATAAAACGAACATACTTTGATTTTGTAAAATCAAATAATGAAGAGATCTGTACTTTAGATAATAATTTCATTCTAATTAAGTTTATGCTATTACTACGTGATTATACTTATTGGCAATTACATCCTTGATCATATTAGGAAAATAAAAGATAACCGCCAAAGACCAATAGACAGATATTGAAGAAAATATTGATAAAATCAATATAGGATTTGATAATCCTTCAGTTGCAACGAAGTTAAGATCTTGAACAAATATGTTCGCTATTCGCGATAAAAACAATGAACCAAAGATCACCGCCAGAGTAATGATTTTTAGAACTCTATAATATAATAACCTATCGTTGAGATCATCTTCTAAAACTTCAATTCCATAATACAACATCATATCAATTCCGAACCTTCCAAATTGTCTCGCAAATATAAATACCGCTATGAGTCCTAATGCAGTTGTTCCGTAAAAAAGTGAGTCTAAAGCATTTGAACCATTAGTTACAAGTGTATTGTATATACTATAAGTTAGGCAAGCTAATAATGCAAGGGTTGGAAATCCATATCCTATGGTGACTAGAGCTAGTATCTTTCTAATCCAGAATGTCCAAAGAGATTCTTCAAGATCAACAGTGTACTGCGCAAATCCGGTGATGGGATAATCACTATACACTGTATATAATGCTTGATCAAATGATATACTTTTGCTTTCCATCATTATTGATTCAATAGAAGTGGCCAAGTGATCTACAATTTCGTGCTGTACATCATAATACTTCACGCCTTTCTTCTCAACGAACACAAACAATTTTTCTATTTGTTTTTGATTAAGTTGCATATGTTCTAAATAGATAGAGTTAAATAAGGATACTTTAATTTTAGTTCTTCTTCTAGCATAATGGGAAATGCAGTCAAGCACGCATGACACCACATGAAAGTAAATGTTGCAATTGCTGAAATCACATAAATCATCCAGGTTTGACTAAAAATATCACTACTTTCTGATTTGAATATATGCAAGACATTAAGTAAAGTAGTGGGTAGAACGATCATTGTAATAGTCTGACCAAAGAACATTCTTAATACTAAATATTTCTTTTCGTTTTCTTTTGAGTAATTTGAATTGTTATAAGATTTTATCAATGTAAATACGATCGTAGTCAGCATCAATATAAATACAGGAACTAAAACGTATCTTCCAAAATATAAACTGCCAATTACAATTAATAGATATAGAATAATTGTTGTAATAATTGTTGGAAGTTGAAAGTATGATTTCATAAAAGTTAAAGTTCTTCTTTGCCAATAACGATTCATTGATTTCTCTTTCGATCTAACAATTTTCCGAAGATCCGAAGGGAACTTATTAAACGCTAAATCAATATGTCCTTGAAAATTTAAATTGGGATGTCTATTCTTATTCAATTCGATATCCGAAGCTAAATGATCCACAATCTCATGTTGTACATCGACATACTTAACTCCTTTCTTTTGAATAACAGAAAAGAGTATTTTTATTTCATGCTGAGTTAGTGAAGTACTCATGATTATGTCAATTTTGTATTGAGTATCAACTCCATACTATTCATATAAATTTTCATATCCTCTAGCATAGTAGCCAGTTCGGATTTACCTTCTTTAGTAATTGAATAGTACTTTCTAAATCGATTTCCAATACTTCTAGTTTCTACAGATAATATGCCTTTGCCTTCTAGTTTATGTAATGAAGGGTAGAGCGCCCCTTCTGTTATTTTGACCTCTTCTCCGGTAATATCTTTTACCTTCTGAGTGATTTCGTAGCCATACATCTCTCCATGATCATTCAAAAGTTTGATGATTATAGTATCTAAGCTTCCTCTAAGTAGTTTAGCGTTCATTTCTCAAACATACATAAGATTCTTAGGTAGTGCAAGTTTTTACATAATAATCTTATGCATAAATAGTTATTGTTGGGTTATATCTCAAAGCATTAGATAAATTGGAACACTTTCTATCACAATCACGCTCAGTTATATAAAATAGATAATTGCAGCAAATTAAATTTAAAAAATCAGAAGCGAATCTGTTTTTCTTATCGTTATTCTAAAAACGAATTACTGATGAAATTCATATTTTTACTTTTGGCTTGCCTGATTTTCGTCCAATGTGGTGAAGAAATAGTTGAAGATGTTATCAGACCCGGCTTATCCCCACGATATACCACTTTGATAGAAGGACAGAATATTTCGGCAGATGCTATGCCGTATGACGAGCTTTCTAATTTTGTAATTTATGGAGATTATCTACTACTACTAGAGAAAGGCATGGGAGTACACATCATCGATAATCAAAATCCTTCTAGTCCTATCAATTTTGCCTTTATAGAAATGCCGGGTATTATAGGAGTCGTAGCTCTTGATGATAGTATGATTATTTCTCTCGCCAATTACCTTATTACAGTGGACATTTCGGATTTTATGAATGTTACTATTGTAAATATTTTAGAAATAGAGAATTCTGCACAAGGATTAGGCCTATATCCATTAGATTATACTGGATATTTTGAGTGTGTAGACCCAGAAAAGGGAGTAGTATTTGAATGGGTAAATGAAGAATTGACCAATCCAAAATGTAGAACATTCCGATAAAAAATAATCAATTGTAGCTATGAAAAATATATGTTATTTCACACTATTCGCTTTTTTACTAACAAGTATTAGATGCACTTCTGACGATAGCTTGGCTTCTACAGGAACGAATAGTTCTTATTCTAGTATGATTGCTGTTGGGAATTATCTCTATCAAGTAGATCCAACTTTTATAACGACGTATAATGTTACAGATCCCAGAGATCCTGTAGAAATAGATAAGCAGAATCTAGGTTTCGAAATAGAAACGGTATATCATTTTAGCGGTATATTGTTTGTTGGGTCCGCAAGGTCATTATATATTTTTGAAATTGGTGATAACGGAATTCCGATTGAGAAAAGTGAGACATCATATGGTACATTTCAAGCTGGTCAGACTCCTTGTGATCCTGTCATAAGCGATGGCGATTATGCATATGTAACACTTACGACTACAACATCTTCTGCAAACAGTAGCTGTTTTAGACCAGAACCCTTCAATAAATTATTGATCTATGATGTCGCGAATATTTCTAATCCTATTTTGATCTCAGAGAGAGAAATGGTGGATCCAAGAGGACTTTCAATAGATGGTAATTTTCTATTCGTTTGCGATGGTATCAATGGCTTAATGGTTTTTGATAAATCTGATATTGAAAACATTACTGAAATAGGGCACTTAGCAGGTCAGACAACTAGAGATGTAATAGCAAGAGATGATCTTCTCATTGTCATTGGAGAAGATCAATTAAGACAGTATGATTATTCTGACATTACCGCTATTGTTGCACTTGGAATATTAGAATTCTAATGAAAAACTACATATTAATTATACTATTTATAGGCTTGTCGAGTGCTGTGCATGCTCAGCCTCAAGGTGATGAAGAGATCGTGAAGACACAAAGTGTTAATGGGCTGTATGTTGCTTTTGTGCCTTCAGCTTTAATCAATCCATGGACAGGATATCAAGCAAAAGTAAATTATGGATTATTCAACCTTATACAACTCCAAATTAATGGAGGGCTATTGTATGGAAAGAGATCTGACTATAGATTTAGTGGATATAGAATAAGACCTTGTGTCAAATTTTTCTTGCCAATAGGAATAGAAGCGTATGACAGATTCTTTATTGGTGTAGAATACAACGTTCGAAAAATTAAAGAAAAGGGTGAGGCAAATTATGCTCGTTTTGGAGGTGCATTCATAGAGGAACTTCCATTTGAACGGATTAAAAAATCCCAAAGTTTTATTTTTTCCTTCGGCGCAAGAATCCAAGTGGATAAGTTGTTTTTTATTGAATCTGGTATAGGATGTGGAGCGGGCCCTATAAAAGTAACAACTACCAAACATGAAAATTCAGACCTTTTTCCTGATCAACTTTTTTTTAGGCGGTATCAAGAAGAAGGTGAATATTCAATGTTGAATGTTTTGATTCATATAAGTATAGGGGTGAAGTTATTCTAAAATCAATCTTGTTGTGATAATAATTAATAGATAATGGAGACTCATATCTTTTCATTTCTTATGTAAATAACAAAGATTATATTAAAAATAATATAAGTTATTCTGGTGAAATGTCAGATCATTTTTAGCTTTGGACTAATATTAATATTAACAATATATATTATGCCAAATACTACTTTACTGATCAAAAACGGACAGATAATCAACAGGGGAGTGATAACTCATGGTGATGTCTACATAAAGAATGATCTTATTGTGAAGATTGCATCTAAAATTGATTTGGATGCCGATACCGTTATTGATGCTCAAGGCAAATACGTTATGCCAGGGATCATCGATGATCAAGTACACTTCAGAGAGCCAGGAATGACTTATAAGGCAGATATTGCGAGTGAATCACGAGCAGCTATAGCTGGAGGTGTTACTACATTCATGGAAATGCCAAATACAAAGCCATCAGCTTTAACCCAAGAGTTATTGCAGGATAAGTATGACATAGCAAAGCGTTCAGCCTACAGTAATTATAGCTTTTTTATGGGCGCTTCTAATGAGAACATAGAAGAAGTTCTCAAAACAGACCCTAAGAACGTTTGTGGAGTTAAAGTATTTATGGGCTCTAGTACAGGAAACATGCTCGTTGATAATGAGCAAGTGCTTAATAATATCTTTTCTAATGTGGATATGCTGATCGCCACACATTGCGAAGATGAAGCGACTATAAGAGCCAATAGGGCTTCATTTCAGGAAAAATACGGTGAGAATCTGAATGCAACGCATCATCCGCTTATTAGAAATACAGAGGGGTGCCTTATATCATCAACTCTAGCATCCAATCTAGCTAAGAAGCATAATACAAGACTTCACATACTTCATATTAGTACTGCCGAAGAAATTGCCTTGTTTACTAATGAAATTCCGCTTGATAAAAAGCGAATTACTAGCGAAGCATGTGTACACCATATGTATTTTACAGCAGACGATTATCCTCTATTAGGTAATAAAATTAAGTGTAATCCAGCGATCAAGGCAGCTCATAATAGAGACGCTATCCGAGCCGCAGTGCTAGATGGAACTATAGACATTATTGCTACAGACCACGCACCGCATACTATAGAGGAAAAATCCAAACCATATAGCCAAGCGCCTTCAGGACTTCCTCTAGTCCAACATTCACTTAACATAATGTTAGAGCTCTATAGAGATGGAATTTTTACGCTCGAACAGATTGTAGATAAGATGTGCCATACACCAGCAATCTGTTTTCAAATAGGAGATCGTGGTTATCTAAATGAAGGATACAAAGCTGATATTGCTATTGTAGATCCTGAATTGGAATTTACTGTGGCGCCAGATAACATCGCTTATAAATGTGGTTGGTCACCATTAGAGGGAAAAACATTTAAAGGAAAAAATGTGAATACTATTGTCAATGGAAAAATTGTCTACGATTATAAGACTCAACTTTTCCGTCAAGGTTGTGGCGAACGTTTAACTTTTGATAGGTAATTATTTTAAGGATTAATCACACTTATCTAGGACTTACTCTAGGATGTCCTTATATGCTGAGAATGTGATATTGTTCCTATAATTAATATTATGTTAAGTAGCGTCAAGTAAGACTGGTGCAGGCTTAGTCCTCCTTTGCCCTACTAATTAGATTACCATTGTAGAGCATAAACCTTGAGTATCAATTTATCAATCATACACGAATGAAATGGATTAAAATTATTCTGTGGCTTGTATTTGGGTTAGGCCTTTTACTAGTTTTATTGCTACACATCGGTTCTGCAGTTATGTACTATGATACTGACGATATTTTAACCGTACTGCCCAAAGCTACAATTGAACACTTAGATATTGATAATACTATAGTCCGTACCATTCATATAAATAATGAATCTGATACATTGCTTGTATTTGTTCATGGTGCTCCAGGAAGTTTTGATGCATTTCTCGATTATATCAGTGACAGCAGCTTTCAGAGTTATGATATGATTGTGTATGATCGACCAGGCTATGCAGGTTCCTCATCATCCCCTATGACAAGCATTAAGGATCAATCTCAGATTCTACTTAACATAATAAATAGATATTCTAACCCACAAACAATTTTGATTGGCCATTCATATGGTGGACCGATTGTAGGATATACAGCGGCAATAGAAGTAAATAATATTGACGGAGCAGTAATGATAGCTCCATTATTAGATCCTGAAAAAGAACCGATATTTTGGTTTTCTTATTTTGCTTATTGGCCTATGACTAAATGGATATTGACCGATGATCTTATAACCGCAGGATCTGAAAAATTTAAACATGCCCAATCGTTAGAAGAAATAGAATCTTCATGGCACTCTGTTCGTATACCAATGTTACATATTCATGGTGGAAATGACGCTCTCGCCCCTCCTAAAGTAAATACAAATTATAGCCGCCGTATGATTGATAGTACTTTTCTAGACATAGAATATTATTCAAATGAAGGCCATTTAATTCTATGGGACAATTTTGAAATGACTAAGAATTCAATCTTAGAATTCATTCGACAGTAATTCATTACGGAAGTACAATCTTAATTTCTCTTCTTTTTGGTCTGGCTTTTACTCTTGCCAAAAATATCTGTTTGAGCATCAGAGCCTAATACAGGCATTGGTCTAGGAGCTTCGTCCGATATTTGATTGAAGATTTTATCAACATAGACCCAGCTATTACCTTCTTGCTTATAACCTACGAAACTACCATCAGGAAGTTGTGTTGGACCTTGTCCTTTAATTCTTCCCATTCGTGGAATAAGATTGTCATGGACAATCATACTCATATTCTCATTATAATGAAGAGAAACATTAGAATCTGCACTATATGTCAATAGAAGTCTAGTTTTAACTTCATCCCTTTCTCCTTCTATCTTCTTGACAAACAGATCTTTACCAAACGTAACCTTATTATCTACTATAGATAACACATCCATCACTTTCACCTTATCAAATTTTGCAAACTGCCTATATCCAAATAGGATATAATCAGTGTTGCCTGCGCTTTTAAACGGCATAATATTGTAATATATGGCTCCAAACCAATCTTGAGAACCAGTTAGTTCATATTCAAGATCAGATGACATCTCACCAGTATCATTAAGCGTAATAAATTGTCCATCAGCAAATTGAATATAACCGTATGTTTTACTCACCACATTTTCGTCAGCTACGATCCAACTAAAAATTCTAAATTTATTATCTTCTGACGTTAATTGCGAAATCCATTTCAATGATTCGAATGAATGCTTATACGACCCTTCGGTTTTGAGCATATTTTCGAATTGCTCTTGAAAGAGATTTGCAGCTTTGAATCTATGACTTGCTACTGTTGTATTTATCATGATATCAGCGTGATAAGCTAGATCATCTTCTATGGAATCGAAGTTAACTTGTGAAACAACCGATGAAATCACTACAAATAACGCCGTTACAGATAAAAGAACTCTAGACATAATAAACTATTTGATACTTATGAATAACGGAAAAATAAAACTAATAATTGCAGTACTAGACTAAATATAACAGAAGCTTAAGAACTAGCTTTCTGTATCATTTCATCATAATTAGGTCTATCTGCGGCGGAAAGGTGAATAAATCGATCCACCATATTGCCATTGCTTATCATGAATATACCTGGCATCTGGAATCCATCACCAATAAATCTAAGTGCCGGTTTGGATTTCGATTTAAGGGTTAGGTCAAACCCACGAATTAAGTTTTTGAGACCCAATAACTGACTAGGACCTCCTTTTGAAAGACCAAATGAAGCATATAACTCGCAATTGGGATCACTAATATGCTGAACACCAGGTAAATTATAATTCACGAAGTACTCTTCAGCTAGTTTATTATCTGACATATGAACCAATACCAAAGTGATATTGGCATCATCAATTTTCTTTTTGCGATCTGCTAAATCATGTAAAGCTTCTCTGCAAAATACGCATCCAAAATGACGTAAAAAAGTTAGCAGAACAGGGCCTTTTAACGATAAGTCTAAAACTGAATGACCGTCTTGGGTCAATGTTGTTTCAAGTATTTCTGAGTTGATCATTTACACTTTCTTATCCTGTAAGTTTTATTTCTACTTCTTGTTAAATACCCTGTTCTGCTAATTGGTTATTCTAAATTACTTGATTTTCATCTTTGTAAAAGTAGCCATTACTGACTTTACTGCATCTGCGGACTTATGCAGTAACTTCTTCTCGCCTGCGTTAAGTTTGAGTTCAATGATTTTATTGATACCATTTTTACCCAATTTCACAGGTGTTCCAAGATATATGTTTTTTAAGCCATACTGACCAGTCAATCTAGCACAAACAGGGAAAATTCTATTTTCATCCTTTACGATAGATTCCACCATTTGCGCAGCTGCAGCTCCTGGGGCATACCATGCCGATGTACCCATTAATCCTACTAGCTCTCCCCCACCTTTCTTGGTGCGATTAACGATAGCTGTAAGTTTTTTCTTGTCGATTAACTCTGTTACAGGAATCCCTCCCACAGTAGTATATCTTGGTAATGGAACCATAGTGTCTCCATGTCCTCCCATAAGTACTGCCTGGATATCCTTTGGGGATACGTCTAGCGCTGTCGCTAAAAATGCTCTATACCTAGCTGTATCTAATATCCCAGCCATACCAAACACTTTATTAGATTTAAGACCAGATGCTTTGAATGCGGCATGTGTCATTACGTCTAATGGATTAGATACTATGATAATAATAGGATCCGCTGAGTGTTCCATGATTGACTTTACTACAGATACTACGATCTTCGCATTAGTCGCAATCAGATCATCCCTACTCATACCAGGTTTACGTGGAATACCAGCTGTAATTACGACGATATCAGAATCTTTAGTGTCTTTATACTTGTCAGTACCCGTAATGCGTGTACTGTAATAGTCGATAGGCGCTTGCTGCCAACTATCTAAGGCCTTACCTTTTGCAAAATCTCCTTTGATATCCAAAAGAACGATATCTTTTACGATATCTTTGTGCGCTAACACATTAGCCACAGTGGCTCCTACATTACCTGCTCCTACTACGGTTACTTTACTCATGCTGAAGTGTTGTTTATTATTTTATTATAAAGAATTAGTTGACTTCGAAGGCCTAAAGAAATTAATGATAATATTCTATGGAATAACAATCATTACCTTATTAGTTAACCTTGGCTATCGAATTATAGCTTCTTTTCAAAAGCTATGTTCATAATTTATGCAAATGTAAGGAATGAAATTATATTAAACTATTCATACATATTAATGATAGGAATCAAATCTAAAATGTCCTATAGAATATATCTCATTGTGTAAATTCAAATCTAATTGAGATTATATTTTACCTTAGCTACTTATAAAGTTTAAATTAAAATAGATCAAATGAATATTAAGTCTAAAATATCCTTGTTAGCACTAGTTGCCGCAGCCACTATTGGTTCAGTTAAGGCCCAGCATCAGCATAATGCCAATTGTGGCGTCACTTATGAGATGGAACAACAATTACCAGTCTACTCTGAAAAAGACGTACAATTGTTTAAAGAAGCCAATCCTGAAAGGTTTGCCGCAATTAATATTCCTGTTACATTTCATACTGTAGCTAACTCTCAGGGTGAAGGAAGGCAAAATAGACTTGGTATCCTTAATTCTTTATGTAGAATGAACAGAGATTATGCTCCTCATGGAATTGCATTCTATTTAAAAGATGGAGGTTTTAATGAAATAGATAATTCTAATATTTTCAGTATGGCGGGAAGTAATGGAACATTAATTCAAAACTTTAAAGATGGTGCTGCAGTTGATATATTTATCACTGAAAATGCGAACACAAATGGTGGAGATAGTCCAGATTCGGGAACTGTTCTCGGTTTCTATAGCCCTGGTGGAGATTATATCATTATACGTAAGAAGGAAATGGCGGATAGTTCTGCTACCATGAGTCATGAGGTAGGTCATTACTTCTCTTTAAGACATCCTCATTCAGGATGGAGTGAGCCTTATGATATAGAAACATACGGTTCTACCGTACCATTTACAACAGTGCCTGAAACAGGTGCTGAGATAGAATTAATGGATGGGTCAAATTGCGAAACAGCTGGAGATCGTCTTTGTGATACTCCTCCAGACTACCTGCTAGGATTTACATCTCAGGCATGTTTTTCTAATTTTGGTGTGTTTGATCCAAATGGAGATGCTCTAGAGAGTCAAGCAAATCTTAGCATGGGTTACTTTAACAATTGCCCTACTTACGTATTCTCTCCACAACAGATAGATAGACTTAAAATGAATATTGCAAGTCCTGCAAGGAATTTTTTAGACAATACCCACATTCCTAACGAAACGGAAATAACTGGTGAATTATCTATTACATCTCCAGGAAATCAAGAAACAATTGAAAATTATAACGGTGTCGAAATTTCTTGGGAAGGTGTTCAAGATGCTGATCAATATTTAGTTGAAATCACAAATTTTTCAGACCCAGCAGACTTTTATGAATATACCACTAGTAACGAAGCTTTGTATGTAACAGACTTAGAGCCTAGTAAAGCTTATTTTGTTAACGTAAAACCATATAACGATGCATACACTTGTTATCCGGAAGTAGGCTCAATATTCTTAACTGGAAATAATGCAACAGCGGTGGAAGACCCTTCTTTTGTAAGCGACTTCGTAGTATTCCCTAATCCATCTAACGGAAGTCAAGACATCATTGTCGATATGACTAGCGAGTGGAATGGAAATGCAACAATATCTATTACGGATTTAGCAGGGAAAGTTATTAAAAGGCAATCAGTGCAAATATCTAATGGAAAGCAAGAGATTGTTGCGAGCCAAGGAGGTGAAATTCAAAGTGGTGTTTATTTCTTGCAATTATTAACTGCTAAAGGAAATGTTACTAGAAAGATCGTAATCAATTAATATAAAAGATTAACCTTCTAAATAAAAGTAAATAAAGCGGTTCATCTATTGGTGAGCCGCTTTTAATTTTTAGAAGTATTTAGGCTGTATTAGATAGTATTATATGCTAAACTCTTCTTTTTTATTGACAAGAGCCATCTGACTAGTTCATTAAGTAATTAGTGATTCGTTACCGTCTTATGTCCAAATATCATACTTTTGCGGAGATTTATAATATAGACACTTTACAATATAATTATATATGAACTTACACGAATATCAGGGTAAAGAAGTATTGGCATCTTACGGAGTAGCGATACAGAGAGGAAAAGTAGCAAGCACTGTTGAAGAAGCTGTAACGGCATTTAAAGAGTTACGAGTAGAGACAGGAACCGAAGCTGTAGTAGTAAAAGCGCAGATACACGCCGGTGGTCGTGGAAAAGGTGGTGGAGTGAAGCTCGCTAAAAACATGGACGAGCTTAAAGAGCATGCAGCCAACATATTGGGTATGATGCTAAAAACACCACAGACTCCAGGTGGTATGGAGGGCCCAGGTAAATTAGTGAGGAAAGTTTTAGTTGCTGAAGATACTTATGCACCTGATTTTGATGCTTGTAAAGAGTACTATGTATCTATCTTAATGGATCGTACTAAGAAGCAAAATGTAATCATCTACTCTACTGAAGGTGGTATGGATATCGAAGCTGTAGCGGAAGAGACTCCAGAACTTGTGCATAAAGAATATATTGATCCGCATGTAGGTCTTCAAGGGTTTCAGTCTCGTAAAGTGGCATTCAACTTAGGACTAAGCGGGCAAGCTTTCAAAGAGATGACCAAATTTATCTCAAAGTTATATGCAGCTTTCGTAGGTTCTGATGCTTCATTATTTGAGATCAACCCATGTCTACACACTGCGGATGATAGAATTTTAGCAGTAGATGCGAAAGTATCAATAGATGATAACGCATTGTTTCGTCATCCAGATCTAGCTGCAATGAGAGATACAACGGAAGAGGATCCTACGGAGGTAGAAGCTCAATCATATGGTCTTAATTATGTCAACTTAGATGGAAACGTAGGTTGTATGGTAAATGGTGCAGGACTTGCAATGGCAACGATGGATATCATTAAGTTGAGTGGCGGATCTCCTGCTAACTTTTTAGATGTAGGAGGAACAGCTGATGCAGCTAGAGTTGAACAAGCGTTCCGTATCATCCTGAGAGATGATAACGTAAAAGCTATACTTATCAATATATTTGGGGGTATCGTAAGATGTGATCGTGTGGCTCAAGGTGTAGTAGATGCATACAAAAACATGGGTAACATAAAAGTACCAATCATCGTAAGATTACAGGGTACTAATGCCGATATCGCTAAGACTATCATTGATGAAAGCGGATTAGAAGTTCAATCGGCTATACTTCTTCAAGAAGCAGCGGACAAAGTAAAAGAAGTAATATCTTAAGCTAATTAGATATACTTAATAATATATGTCTTGGTTAGTTAATTCTGGCCAAGACATTTTTTATATAAATAGAATTCATTATGGCTACTAACTACTCATTATACGAGCTCAACGAATATATCAAGAGAGTCATGGCTCTCAATTTCCAAGAGGCAATCTGGGTAAGATGCGAGGTATCCCAAGCGTCTCATAGCCGTGGATCTGTATACCTTAATATAGTTGAACTTGAGGAAGGAACCGAAGAGATAAAAGCTCAAGCGAGTGCTGTGATATGGCCACGTAGCTATATATTTCTTCAAAATAAATTGAAAGAGCTACTACCCTACATGTTAGAGGCAGGAAGTGAAGTCTTAATCAAAGTAAAAATAGAGTTTCACGAAAGATATGGTCTGAAGTTAGTCGTTGAAGATATTGATCCTTCTTACACATTGGGTCAAGCGGAGATGGCTAGGCAAAAGATCATCGAACGATTAAAGAAGGAGAGACTATTGGAGCTCAATGATCATAGACAAATGTCTCCAGTATTGCAATCGGTAGCTGTCATCAGCTCTGAAACTGCAGCAGGATATGCCGACTTTATTGCTCAGCTAGAGAATAACAACTATGGTTATGAGATCCATACTGAGCTCTTTCAGTCCGCTCTTCAGGGTAGAAATGTAGAAAATGACGTAGTGGACGCTTTCCGTCAAATACAAACCAATGGTAAGCTCTATGACGCTGTAATCATTATTAGAGGTGGCGGATCTAAATTAGACTTGTCTGGATTCGATAATTATAACATTGGGCATGCTATAGCGATGTGTAGACTCCCTGTGATTATTGGGATCGGCCATGAAATAGATACGACAGTTACTGACTTAGTAGCTCAGGTGTCGCTTAAGACACCTACAGCCGTGGCTGGATATATTATAGATCGCAATCTGCAATATGAGACAGGATTGCTTGGTTTAGGAGTTGAAATACAAGAAAAGTGTTTGGCCGTGGTTAGAGAAAACACGGCTCAGATAGATCACTTAGAATATATGATCAAGCAAAGTGCTTCTGAGAAAGTGTATACTGAGATATATAACTTAGATCATGCTTTAGATTCTATTAAAATGTCTACCAAAAATATAATTCAACGTAATCAGCAATACTTGAATCACACGGAGTCACTTATTGGAATAGTAGATCCCATAAGAACTCTAAAAAGAGGATTTAGCATCATTAAGCAAGATGGAAAAGCAATTAGCAGCATCAAGGAAATCGATACCGATAAAAAGATTGAAATTGTAATGAAGGATGGAAGTAAAAGGGTATAACTTATTTCTTTTTTATGGGTTCTATACTATCCATGATATCCTTCATCTGCTCTACCCCTTGAAGAAATTTATCGCAAACCTGATTATACATTTTGGATTTTTCCAAACTAACTAAGTGTCCACACTTTTGGAATATTTCGATACTTGTATTGGCTCGGCTTAGCACAAACTTTTTAGCTGACTCTAAAAACAGATGATCCTGATCTCCCATCACTAAGAGTATTGGAGAATTATAAGCAGAATTGTAAAGTTTCTTCAATGTTTTATCGAGACATTGCTCGTACATGGTTGTCCACTTCTTAAATTCATCTATACTGAGCGCATTACTCTCACGGACAAATATTTTTCTACTCTTTTTATGGTTGCCACGAGGTAAAGCGATCCATGCAGCCAACTGATAGAAAGCTCTGAATCCTATTACTTTAGCTAAGGCCAAACTACATCTTGCGATGATTCTTAGCTTACGTTGCAATTCAACTATAGCACCAGCCATCGTAATAGATAATACCCTAGCTGGCTTGAGTTGTTCCATTTGCAATGCTATGATAGATCCCAGCGAAACACCCATAAGGTGTACTTTTTGAAGGTTAAGGTGATCTACAACGCCCCAAACCTTCTCACTCATTAGCTCAAAAGTATATTCCGAATGTCCCTTCCCGCTTTCTTTGGACTGCCCATGACCAGGAAGATCAACCATAATTAGGTTAAAGTTTTTCACTAGTTCTTCTTTTTGCTTGTACCATGTTCGAGTACTGCCACCAGCACCATGAATCATTACGATCCAATCCGCCGAAGGCTTGAGTCCATATGTTTCGTAGTGTAGTAAAGTGCTCATAGGCTGTCTGTTATTCTGCTAAGATAACTTAAAAGTCTATCCTTTTGTTGGACGAACTTCTCTTTTATCAAGTTTCGACTGAGTAGAGTTATCATTGTAGGTTTTTTGGCCCACCATAACTAACGCATCCATAACAAGTTTCATTTCAAATTCCTGAGGCTTCGCAGATGGATTATTGTCTATCATAAGTATAATCGTCGATAAGGGATCATAATGATATATTCCGCTGCCTTTGATTTCTCCGTAAAGGCCATATTCGTATGTATTGTCATCTGCAAAATCTATCCATTTACCAGCAAGTGCGCCCAATTCACTCATAGCATTATTTGCGAAAGTAAATTTGTATTCCCAGACTCCATTATCTAATATTTGAGCTGTACTAAATTCACCATTTTTCATTCGGTAATCATACACAGATTTCGCTTTTTCTCTTAATCCTTCCATTTGAGGAGATGCTTTCTTCGCAGAAACAGTTGCTTTTGTACTGGATGCTTTACTACCTTCATTCTTGCAACTGTATAGGGATACTCCTATTACTATTGCGCATATCATCAGTATGATTCTATTCATTAGAGTACTTTTACGTTTTATAAAGAAGACAAATATAATGCTTGATAGATACATAGACTTTATTAATCAACATATAAGTGATACTTATAGCCAAAAGTTACTTCTTGGGGTAAGTGGAGGTGCTGATTCTATGGTGATGTTAGATTTGAGTATAAAGGCAAATCTATCTATTGCAGTTGCTCATGTAAATCATGATATGAGAGGTTCGGAATCTGACACTGATGAAATCTTAGTAAGAGAGCTCTGTTCAAAACATCATATCCCATTCCATTTATACAAATTTAATTCTACTGAAAAAGCTGCCAATAATTTTCAAGAAAGAGCAAGAGACATCCGTTATAAATGGTGGAAAGAACTATGTCAAACTGAGGACTATAGTCATATATTAACAGCGCACCATAGTTCAGATCGCGTAGAAACATTCTTTCTAAATCTAATGAGAGGAGCTGGAATTAGGGGCTTGTCTAGTATACCTACAGTGAATCAAAATATTTTAAGACCATTATCATACATATCAAAAAGACATATCTTGGAATATGCCGCGTTTAATAATGTAACATTTCGAGAAGATCTCAGTAACCAAGAAAGTAAGTATACGAGAAATTGGATTCGCAACGATTGGTTGCCATTCCTTAGGATAAGAGAACCTAATATAGAGAATGCTATCACTAAAAGTATAGTTAATTTATCTAAAGAAAATACCTTACTTCATGAACTAGTAGAGAAAGTCATTAAAGATGTCATCATAACACAAGATACTGGATATCAATTAATTAATACTGACCATCTAATTAATAACTATAATAATAAGACTAGTCAATTACTATATCAGTACCTTAGTCAATTTGGATTTACAGAAGACAATTGCACCAAATGTATAACGGCTGTAGTTGGGTCTGAATTTCATTCAGAAACTCATGATTTATTAAGGGATAGAGGGTGTATTATACTACGAGTCAAAACTAGATTCAAACCGATATCATTAGAAATAAGTCATGTTGGAGAATATCAATTAGATCAAAATACGAAACTTCTAATAAGCCAAGAAATCTCTAATGGGTGTTTGAGTATCTCAGGTTTGACATTCCCTTTTACGATTAGACACAAACGATCTGGAGATAAGTTTTGTCCATCTGGAATGCTTGGTTCAACTCAGAAGATAAAAGACTTCCTTACTAACGCAAAATTGGATAAATGGTCTAAGCAAAACACTTTGGTCGTAGATCATCAGGATACAATTGCAGCAGTGCTACCTTTAAGAGTTTCTCACGAATATAAGGAAAATGGGGCAAGGTCGAAATTGTATATATCTATCCAATATCACTAGTGTTTACAACAAAAATGTCTTTCACGACATCACATATTGAAAGTAATCGATTCTATAATCACATAATGGTATGACTTAGCGTATTTAATTATATACTTTTAGGCCTATGAAACGTTCGATTACTTCCTGTATTAATAGTTTTCTTTTTTGCAGCATGTTGATGTTTGCTTTAAATGTAAACGCCCAACTAAAGGTAAATAAGCTAGAGTCTTCTACGAAAATCTTAGCCAAAGTAGGTATGGGCTATGACATTCCGATGGCTGATTTGGCGGATAGGTTTGGAGGAAATATGAATTTTCATATTGGCTTAGAAAGGTTAAGTGCCAGTAACTGGATCATTTCCTCTGATTTCACTTACAGGTTTGGATCCGATGTTAGAGAAGATGTTTTATCTGGATTTAGGCTTTCGACTGGACAATTTTTAGCGGCAGACGGCTTACCTGCTGATGCTTTTTTAAGGAGTCGAGGTGCTTCTTTGAGAGTGTCTTTAGGAAAGGTAATCGGTCTACATGCCAAATCACCACAATCTGGAATTAGATTGGATATAGGTGGAGGTATATTAAGTCATTATATCCGAGTGCAAGATGAAAACCAAGCTATCGACCAAGTATTTAATGAATATGAGAAGGTTTATGATCGACTGACTCGCGGGTTTGCGGTAACAGAATATATCGGATATCAATATTTAAGTACTGATGGTAATCTAAACTTCAATATAGGTTTTGAGTTTAATCAAGCGTTTACTTCTGGGGTTAGGACCGTGGATTTTACTACCAATGAACTGTCCCCTACTGGTCGTAAAGACTTCATGTCTGGTATAAAGATTACGTGGTTGCTACCTCTTTATTCCGATAGTACAGGCGAGCAAATATATTATTAGCCATGTTATACGTCTATAACATAGTTATATACATGTACGGAGTAATTTTGAATTTAGCTTCATTTGTCGACCCTAAGGCCAAGAAGCTAGTTCAAGGTCGCAAGCAAACTTTAAAAATAATAGAGTCAAAGAAAGCGGAATATCCTAATACTAAATGGATTTGGGTACATGCAGCTTCACTTGGAGAGTTTGAGCAAGGAAGACATCTTATCAATCGAATATCTGCAGAATATCCGGAATATAAAATTGCATTAAGCTTCTATTCGCCGAGCGGATACGAACCTAGACAGAACTATAAGATTGCAGACTTGGTAGTCTATATGCCATTAGATACTAAGCAAAAAGCAATTGAATTTATTAATACCTTATCACCGCACCTTGCTATTTTTATCAAATATGACTTTTGGTGGAATCATTTAAATGAATTACAATCTAAGGCTATACCTACAATATTTATATCTGCAGAGATAAGGCCTAATCAGTACTTCATCAAAAATAAACTTGGGGGAATAAGATCTATCCTTACCAAAATAGATCATTTCTATTTACAAACACAAAGAAGTGCAGATTTGCTTAATTCGATAGGTATATCTTCCACTACAGTAACTGGAGATAGTAGATTGGACAGCATAATAAATGAAGAAAAACTAGCACTGCCAATTCAAAAAGAAATAGAGACATGGAAGTCAGGGCAAAAATGTATCATATACGGTAGTGTGCATTTATCTGATATCAATGCAATCAAGCAAATGTTGAATATAGAGGCTAAGCACTTGATTGTACCACACGATGTCGATCTCATTAATATATCTTCCATACAGTCGCATTTACCTAATGCGGTGAAGTACAGTGAATTGGGCTTCAACAATTCGTCCGTAGTTATATTGGATCAAATAGGTGTTTTGAGGCATCTCTATTATACAGCTGATTTAGTATATATCGGAGGAGGATTTGGGAAAGGAATCCATAATACTTTGGAGCCTCTTGTTCAGCTAGTCCCTATAATAATAGGTCCTAGTTATAGTAAATTTCCAGAAGCTATCGAACTGATATCAGTTGACGCTATCAGGACAATTCATACGGCTAATATCGCATTTGAAGAAGCGGAGCAAATGCTTATGTCATCTAATCACCTCAGAAAAATGGCACAACGCCAATATATACGCACACACAGTGGAGCTACGGCACATATCATTGTCTCCTTGGCCAATAACAATTGGATCTGAAAATTATAAATACATCATGCCTGCGAAGACATTTAAATAGCTTAAAATTTCTTACATTTATCCTACTTTTAAAGTACTTAATGACTAATACTATTCATAGATCTAAATCAATTAAACATTTTATTATGAAAAAAACTTATACACAATTTTTTACTGGGATACTTACCCTTCTTTTAGGAGTAGTATGTGTGCAGAGTGCTAGTGCACAGTACACTGTAACTACTGCAGATGGTACACAGTATCCTATTTTCATCGGTGATCCAGGTCAGTTTGATGGATTAGCAACGACAGCTACATTAGAGCTTGCCTCTAGTACTTGTTCTGCTATGACAAACACTGCAGGAAGTATCGTTATTGCTGATGTAGATACTGGATGTACTATCGGAGAGACGGTAGATAATGCAGCTGCAGGAGATAATTTAGTAGCTGTAATTATTTGTGGAACTGCTGATAACGTTATCAATTATGATACTGATCCTACTTCAGGAGCGGTAACTGCTGGTAACGCAGGAGATCCTACTTTAGCGGTATTTGCTATGGGTGCAGATTGTGCTGATCTTAAGGTAAGTGCTGGATCTTCAGTTACATTAGAGCTTCTAGTTCCTGAATGTATGAGAATGATTCCAGAAAACGTTATCTGGGGTCAGAATGGTGAAGGTGAATTTGACGGTGGATTAGGTGAAGGAGATGCTGCCTGGACTGTTGATAATGATAACGGATGGCAATATGATCCAAAAGGAAAATTAGATAGAGGAGCTTATAATAATAATACTACTCAAATTGGTTCTCCAACTTTATGTAATGGTGCAATGGTAGCAGATGCTTCTTTTGGAGACAATGGTGGTGAGCCAGGAAACTTCTTAAGTGGAAATTGTCCTTCTGACGATAACATCTTTTGTGAGACAAGACTTACATCTCCTGTGATCGATCTTACTGGAGTTACTTTCGATGGTCTTTTCCTTCAATTCTTCCAGACTTCTAGACAGTTCAATTCTGAGTATTATATTTTAGTAAGTAAAGATGGAGGTTCAACATTTGCGGATACTATGCAAATTAATACTGGATTAGAAACGAATACTGGCTTTGCAAATGAAGTAATCAGTGTTCCATTATTAGGTGTTAATACTGGTGATCAGTTACAATTCAGATTATGGTACAGAGGTTACTACTACTATTGGGCAGTGGATGATTTCTTTTTAGTAGAACAGCAATTAGCTGATATGCAACTGAATACTGATGGTGGAAATTTCTTCGCATCTCACGCTGCTAACTGGGAAACTCCATCTACACAAGCTGATATCATTCCTCTTCTTGCCGATATTGAAAACATAGGTAATGTTGTAGCTGAAGATGTAAGTTTGACAGCTACACTTCTTGATGGCGCAGGTGTGACTCTAGACGAAGTTTCATTAGATTACGGTATGGTTACACCTGGATTTGTTGATCAAAACAGATTAATGGATGATGTATTTACTATGCCTACTGATGAAGGAACATATAGAATAGTATATACTCTAAATTTTGCTGGAGATGAAAACACAACCAACAATTCATATACTTCTAATTTTGTAATTGGAAATAATGTATTTTCTAAATGTGCAGCAGCGGATGCTACTGCAGCTATAGCATTCCCAGATCAACAGTACTTCTCTCTTGGAGCAGGTTACCATGCTGTAAATGGAACTGTTGGTGGTCAGCAAATGTATATTGAGAATCTAAGATTGGGTATCTCAGGAAGTGCAGCGGATGCAGTATCTGGATCTGTAAACGTAGCTGTATACGAATGGAACGATCTTAACATTAATGCTGACGTAGATGCTGATGATGGAACAGGAATTCCAGAGAGAACAAAAGTATATGAAACTTCATTATTAATATTTGGAGAAGATGCACGATTACAAGATACGATTATTGATCTTGGTTCTGATAGAATAGCACTTAAGGATAATCAAAATTACTTAGTAGTAATGCATGGACTACCTCTTGCTGCTACTGATCAGTACAGATTTTTAGCTGCTGATGCGGAAGCTAACTCTGACTATAACTATAGCGCTACGGCATTTGCATTTGGTCAAGGTAGTGTTGATGGAAACCTTGCAGATGGTTCGCTAGGAACTATTACTGATAATCCATTAAACATGTCTAGAATTGGAACTGTTGGTGGTACTGGTACTGCTGATGATAACGATACTCGTAGATTATTCCAAGTAAATAACTTCGCAGCATTATGTGAAATGCATCTTGGGCAATTTGTAGGTACAGAAGATCTTAATGAAAGTATTTCTGTATCAGTATTCCCTAATCCTGCTGTAAACAATGTATTTGTTGATCTTGCATTAGAGAATGTATCTAACAATGTGAATCTGCAAGTTGTAGATATTCAAGGTAGAGTTGTAATGACTCAGAACTTCGCAAATGTGAAAACTGACAAATTACAGTTAGACGTAGCTAACCTAAATACTGGTGTTTATGTAATTAACATTAGAACTGAGGAAGGATTTACTTCTGCTAAATTTATCAAAGACTAATTCCTGTAAAGGGAATTATAACCTATAATATGGCCAGATCAACTTATTAGTTGATCTGGCTTTTTTGTTTCGTTTGATAGGTTACTTTAGGTTGTTTTGAGTGCATCTTTAAGTTTCTATAATTATTACATTTATATCATGAGTACTATACAGATAAAGAAACCAAAAGTAGGTATCTCTCCTAGCATCTTAAATGAGATAAAGACTCAAGTACATGAAGCAGGCCAAGTGGTAATACACTTTGTATACCACAACGAAGATTATTGGATTGGAAGTAAGATCCGGATATGGCCTACAAGCTATCTTTATGATAAAGGTTCAGCTCATATTAGTGAACTTGTACATTGCGAAAATATAGTACAAGCCCCTATGTGGCAAGAGGTGGTCATAGGTAGTAAATGCTACTTTACATTGATTTTTAGCGGGCTTCCGAGAGACTGTAGCACTTTCGATTTTATTGAAGATTGTGGTAGCGAAGGTGGTGGATTTAAAGTATTAGATGTAGCTCGTAATGAGTCAGATATCTACTATTTTAAAATCTATTAAAATCGACTTCTGGATGTATATCTACTTTGTTTTCAATGAAGTTTATTAGATGTTCTGCCCAGTAAGGTGCAAGAGAACTCCCTTTGGTTCCTAAGCCACCAAATAGGTACATAGAAGAATGTATATTCGATCTTCCTAATAACGGCTTACGACCCTTTACACTGGGTCTGATACCAGAGATATGCTCTATAATTTTATAGTCACATGCCTTTAAGACATGATCAAGCTGATCTTTAAGTCTCGTTCTACCCTCTTTCGTTGGTTTATCATCTTCAAAGTCTCTTTCATATCCAGATCCTACCCAGTATCTATTTCCTTCGATAGGACAGATAAAGATACCGTGCTTGACAATATCATTGATTTTATAATTAGGCATATCTACAATTAATACTTGCCCTTTATTTGGTTGAAAAGGTAAATCAGGAAAATATGGATTGTCTATGGATTGGACCCCTTCTGCAAAAACAATATTTCCAACCTCAACATCATTATAATACATCGTACGAGGCTTAACTACAAGATGCTTCGATTTAAAAGTACTCTCTATTAATGCATCATTCTCTAAAAGCCAAGTTCTATAGTCAATAAGTAAAGATCTCAAAGCAACTCTTCCTCCTTTAATAATTGCGCAACTCTCGACATCTTTATAATATTCGTCTAGTATAGATGTGTCGTAATCACTAATAATGTATTTGCTGTAAGTATCATCTAGTAATCTACTTGACCATTTGTTTTCTTCATAGATACTGCCAAGAACACGGACTATGTTATGATTATAAAAGTACTTGCCTCCTAGTTCGTCTTCTAAATCTTTATATGTTCTTTTTGCCGCTGGAATCAAACTATCAATCATCCAAGACTTAACGTAAGACCTTCCTGTGATAGGATTAACAATACCTGCAGCCTTAGTACTACTAGACGTTTTGTGCCCATCATCAATTACCTTTACATTGTATCCTTTCTTTAAGAGTTTGTAAGATAAAATTGTCCCTGCGATTCCTTGCCCCACTATTAGGTAATCTATATTACGATCCATGCTTTTGCTGTCTAAAGATTTTCTAATTCTGCTTTTTTCTTTTTGGTGAACGAACTTACGACTAAATCATAGGAATGGTCAATTAATGACAATATCATCTGATCCTCTAAATCTCCCTCCACCATCACGGTATTCCAATGTTTTTTACTCATGTGATAACCTCCAGTGATGTCTTCATGTTCGTCTCTAAGCTCAAGAGCATACTGAGGCTCGCATTTAAGATTGATCTGAGCTGGTATTCTGTCCAAGCCCGTAAGCGCAAACATCTTATCCAAGACTTTAAATACTAAAGTCGATTCATCGAAGGGAAAACCTTCAGTCGTGCCTTTTTTCGATAAGCAATATTCTCTAATGTATTCAATATTCATTCTGAATTATTTACTTTCAAAATATCCCGTTTTTCTATTTTTCTGTACTTCATCCCAATTATAATATCTTCCATTCATAGCTACATATACTCCTGGATCAAGCACTTGGACAAACGCAAGTGCACTACCAAGATTAAAAAAACCATCGGAAGAAGTACCGAATGCATAAGGTACCATTGCACCCGTAAGTACAATTGTTTTTCCCTCAATATTGGCTTCAGCTAATGTTTTTGCAGTAGAAACTATTCTGTCAGTTCCATGAGTAATGATAATCTTGTCGGTTTTGATTCTCTTACAACTGTGAATGATAATACCCTTATCTTCTTCAGTCATCTCCAGACTATCCACCATCATCAACGTACGTACGTCTATATCTAATGTACACCTCCCTCTCTCAAACATTTCATTGAGGTGTGTATCTTTAAAATACAGCTCACCTGTGATATAATTATACATCTTATCAAAAGTACCACCAGTAACGAATACCTGTATTAATTCCTCCATTGAGCGTGTCTTTAAAAATTTATGTGAAATTAAATAAATCCGTCATATTAAATCGAAGATAAATGCAATTCACTATGTTTGCATTGAATATAAAAAACACGAATTGATGAACGTATCTCACATGCTTACTAATAGGGTTCAATCTATGGCTGAATCAGCGACTCTCAAGATGTCTGCTAAGGCTCGTGAACTTAAATCGAAATATGATGATGTAATCAGTCTAAGTTTAGGTGAACCTGATTTTGACACGCCTGACCATATAAAAGCATTTGCTTCTGAGGCTCTTACTAATGGCTATACCAAGTATACGCCTGTAAGTGGATTATTAGAGTATAGAAAAGCCATACAGACCAAGTTCAAAAGAGATAATGGATTGGAATATGATATGGATGAAATCATTGTAAGTAATGGTGCAAAACAATCTATTTCCAATATCTGCCAAGCCATTATACAAGAGGGCGATGAGGTAATTATATTTACACCATACTGGGTAAGCTATAGTGATATTGTAGGTTTAGCTGGTGGAGTGGTTATACCTGTGAAAGCAGGAATTGAGCAAGATTTCAAGGTTTCTCCTGCACAACTAAAAAAGGCAATTACTCCTCGCACTAAAGCTATATTGTTTTCATCGCCATGTAATCCAACAGGATCAGTTTTTACAAAACAAGAACTTGAAGATTTAGCCGCGGTTATCTCAGAACATCAAAATATATTGGTAATCTCTGATGAGATTTATGAATACATTAATTTTGGTGACAAGCATTACAGTATTGGTGCAATTGAGAGTCTTAAAGGTAGAGTAGCAACTGTCAATGGAATGGCTAAAGGATTTGCAATGACAGGATGGAGATTAGGTTATATGGGAGGTCCATCATGGTTGGTGTCGGCATGTACTAAATTACAAGGTCAGGTTACTAGTGGAGCCAATGCTTTTGGTCAGAAAGCAGCTGCAGAAGCTTTATTAGCTGATATCGGACCTACCTTAAAAATGAAAGAAGCATTTGCGATTCGCCGAGAGCTTGTGATTAATCTTTTTAATGATATTCCAGGCATAAAATGTAATAATCCTCAAGGTGCTTTCTATGTGTTTCCTGATGTGAGTTCATATTTTGGTAAGTCTGACGGACACATTACGATAGATAACAGTGAAGATTTTTGCGAAGCCTTATTAGAAAGCACACATGTTGCTCTTGTTCCAGGAATCGCTTTTGGGGATGACAACTGTTTTAGATTATCCTATGCAGCATCAGAAGAGAATTTAATTAATGCAATTGGTAGAATCAAAGAATTTCTATCGAAGTTTAAATAATCACCGATTACTTTTTCTTAACTTTCATAAAAGCTTTTTTTGATCTATCCAAATCTTCAAGTAAGTTAAAGAATCTCTTTAGATCAGTAGTTATCAATTTTTTATTGTTCTTAGTGAGATAGTCAGCACTGTCTATAATGTTTAAGAGTTTTTTCTTTTTGTTTAAGAAAAATATAGATGTTGTTACAATTTCTTCTACTGTTACATCTTTCCCTCTAAAGAATGGTTGTCTAACATTGTCTATTGGTAATTTAGAGGATGGTGCAGCATAATCTTGATCCACGATACCAGCGTAGTCAAAATCATATGGAATTGCTCTTGGTTGTTTAGCGTCTTCCGGAAAAATGATTTCAAGATTGTGCTTGTTATATATAGCAAAATCATTGTTAATAATCATGAACTGAAAAAATTGCATTCGAAGATAAGATTCACGTTCTAAAACTTGGTCATTTACAATACCATCTTTGACTAATTCCGCGTTGGTACGCAGTGCATAATCTTCATCATCTTCAATAATAAATCCTGTAACATCATATTTCTTCTTTCCCTTATCTGCTAAAATGAAATTAACCAATCTCGTGTCGAATCCAAAACTATCAATGGCTTTATAAAGTTGATATATAACGTACTCTTTGTATAATCCTTGTTGATATTCATCGCCATAATCACAAGGTAAGACCACCTTTAGTTTATCATGATTTGTAAACCCTAAATACTTTAAAGTTTTCTTTGGAAAATCGATTTTTAGAGGAGGAAGATGGCATACTTTTTTTCTCATATTGCCTCTTGCTCTTATTCGTACATCCCAAGTTCTGTTAAATTCATTGTCATGAATAGCAGTTAACTTAGTCTCTTGATACTCTTCGTCATTCTTATTTTTTATTAATTCTTTGATATCGGTATCGAGCATTATCGTTAATTCTCCATCTTCGAAATCATGTACATAATTAAATGGACTACGATTCTTATCTTTCGTGTCTAGTGCGGCAGTTCTTCCACTGAGCATACCTCTATATAGGGAGTCTTTCTGAAACACTAACACTTCTCCAGTTTTACCAAATTTAATACTACTATCAATGAGTATAATCTTACCATCATGTACAGAAACTATACGTGGCATTGAAGTATGGCCAACTACAATAGTTTTAAGATTTAGTGTATCTAATATAGATTCAGCTTGATCCAGATCAAATCCTTCCGGATTAGCATAGCCACGATACCATAACGGTCCATTTTCAAAGTAAAGCATAGACAACAGACTGCCATCGTTTTCATCTAGATCAGAATTCTTAATTACCTGTTCTTTAAATGTGCTGTTAAGTTTTTTTAAAGAGCTTTCTTCATCTATTACTTTTTGAGAAAAGCCGCCATGAACAAATCCAATACCGTTAATTACAGTTGATATATTTTTGCTTCTAAGCCATCTACCTAATACAGTATGTTCGTCATATAATTTTGGATATTCGATTCCAAAAGAGCCTGTTGTGAATCTATACTTAGGATTAATATATCGAATGTCTCCATGTAAAATCATTAACTCATGGTTCCCTAATAAAACATGTACTTTCCCACCTGCAGCTTTGGCTTGCTTCTCTAACTTAAACAGTAACCATAGAGTTTCAGTAACTTGGTCTCCCCTATCGAAAACGTCTCCGACAATCACCAAATGACCATCTCCATAAATCCAATTTTCTTCATCATCGATGACGTTATGAGATTTCATCAATACTTGAAATAAATCATGCTGACCGTGTATGTCACTAATGGCTACAAATTTGGAAACGTTCTCATGTCTCTTAAACTCGTCTACCTCAAAATCAAGATCTCCGATTTCAACCTGAGGTAATCCTTTTTTGTCAAATAAAAATTCATCTACAACACGTACTACAGTATCATGTTTCTCTCCTTCTTGTATCCACATGATCCTAGCCGAAGTACCATTGCTACCTATGTATGGACCGTCATTATATTTTGGTCTTTTCTGAGCATCCAATTGAGGAAGGATGATTAGCATCATCACCGCACATATAGCTACTCTTAGTATTGACATTTGATATTGGTATATTCTATTCAAAGCGTATGTATTAATAAGGTATATGTAAAAGTATTCTATTTAATCCCTTACTATCAAATTAATTGCATTTATTAATTACAAGTTCCAATTAAATCCTGTTGGGAGTAATTATTGTCTATAATCAACACCTAATTAATAGTAGATTACAATTGTATTGAACTTCAGAGTATAATCGATTTTCACAAGGTTATCGTGCTAACAAACCAATTGAAATCGCTTCATTAGCATTGTTAAGAGCTATATTTGTTGTTCAAGATCTAACTAGTGAAATATACTTTATACTTATTAATCGCAGTACTGCTGTTTGGGTTCTATTATCTATTCATTAGAATACCAATAATAGCAGGATATACTGCAAAGTGTGCTTGTACTCAATATTACGAAAATGGAAGATCCTTATCTGATATCGAAGCTGAAGACTTTAATTTATCTGCCCTAGGCTTAGCACACTTAGTAACTGATGAACAACAGAAGACCGTAACATCTTCAGTATTGGGAATGAGAAGTCGAACTGCCATATATAAGCAAGGACTCGGCTGCCAATTACTCCAAGGTAAAGATGATTATCAAATAAGTCTATCTGATAAACCAAATATAATCCTTAATGATACCATGGATTATCCTTATGGAAGCCGAGTAACATCTACTATACCTCATAATGTAAACATTGAGAGACTTACTGAGATCATTGATCATGAATTTGATAATGAGGGACAACTAAGTAGTCAAAAGACTAGATCTATTCTAGTCGTATATAAGGATACTATCATACTAGATGTCAATCAAAATGGATTTACTTCGGATACACCACAGATAGGTTGGTCTATGACTAAGAGTTGGTTGAATGCCCTTATTGGCATACAAGTATTTGATGGACAAATGGCTCTAACAGATCATGAATTATTTGATCATTGGACAGATGAGAGATCTAGTATTACTTTAGATCATCTGCTTACCATGACTTCTGGAATAGATTGGCAAGAAGTCTACAGCACGGTTGCGGATGCCACAGAGATGTTATATATGACAGAGGATATCGTGACTGCGGCCAATGACAATCCTTCCAAATATCTACCTGGTTCACATTGGTACTATTCATCAGGAACTTCCAATATGCTATCCGGTTTATTGAGAAACCAATTTGAACATGTAAATGAATATCTTGAATATCCATACAAGGCAATGTTTGAAAAGTTAGGTATGAGTAATAGCTTTATGGAGATAGATGAAAGTGGAAACTATATAGGCTCATCTTATGGGTATGCAAGTACAAAGGATTGGGCTAGATTTGGATCTCTATATCTGCATAATGGAATATGGAATGGCGAAAGACTACTACCAGAAGGTTGGGTAGATTATAGTACTACTGAAGTCAGAAGTAGTGAAGGTAGATACGGTGCACATTTTTGGCTCAATAAACGTGGCGTGGCATTTAGTGATGCGCCTTTTGATACCTACTCCGCGAATGGTTATAATGGTCAAAAAACAATCATCATCCCAAGCAAAGATCTCGTGATTGTCAGACTCGGATTGAATTCTGATTATGATTTCAATTCTCTAATTAGCTCAGTAATCAACGCAATCGACTATGAGGAATAAGATAATTTTACTGAGTGTGGTTTTGATAATTATCACATCCTGTAATCGAAAAGTAAAAATACCTCAAGACTTAAGTGGCATCCCTTTTACCATCAATTGTGACAGACTTTCGCATCAACCTCTACAAGGTTTGGACTCCCAAGTAGGTACAATCATATGTGATGGAATTTCGCTTTCATATGACTATGGTAATTATAGCTCTAATAGACCATTGTCAATGATAGAATCTTTCGCTCAATCATTCTATGCATACCATTATAGCAGATTCTTTGATGCCATATACATAGAAGAGAAATTGAGAGAAACCTTTAAAGATTCTGTGACCATTTCAAAGGTAGAAAGGAAGATGTTAAATGAAAAATACATTGTTAATTGTGATCAATGCAACGCAACAGCACATCTTATCTTCAATGATATTTCATTCCTCTACCCATTTACTGTGAATGAGCGAATTGCTAAGAATCAAATGATGTTTGACATTAAGTATGTAGAGAAAGGTGATTCATATAAAAAGACTTACCTCACAAGACATGATTCAATATCAGGACTATATATAGGCCCGTTAGGAGATCCACGAAAGAATAGACGAAGTCAGAAACTAAGTATATTGACTCAAGAGCTACCAAGTAACAAGCTTAAAGAAATATTAGAAAGTATAGAATTGAAATAACAGAACTAACTTACTTTTAGTGGTTGCTTTTACATTGGTATAATAAATTGTTAACCAAATAACTGTTTGAAAATCGGACATAAAAAAGACGTAAAAACGGGTCAAGCCTTTACGTCCTTTCTAAAAATATTCAGTTTATTATATTTATCTTATAGATACCCTTTCCGTTCTCACTCCTTCATTGGATTGGAATCTCACGTAATAAACACCAGTACTCCAGTCAGAAGTATTAACCGTTAATTTATATGTACCTGCTCCTGTAGCTACTGATACTTCATTGACCATCTGACCTACAGAATTGTACACGTCCACTTTCAATGAAGAAGAAGACGCGTATTCAAAGTTTACGTTGAAAAAATCTTGAGCTGGGTTAGGTGCGATATTGATATCCGTTAAATCATTACTTAGATCATTTAGCCCTACAGATAATCCTGTCTCTCCTGCCATTATACCAGGTCCACCTAAGTCTACATAATCTCCATAAGCTATCTCTTTGATAATCATAGCTTGACCTTCATCATCCATGATTACTTTCATCCATCCATTGGCCATTGTAGAACCTTGTATAAGCATAAAACCTAAATAATATTCTTTAGCCGATTCAAAGCCCTCTGCATATCCTTCATTACTATGATAAGCAGATCCTCTACCATCGTCTATATAATCAAACACATTAGATTCCGTCCCTTGTATTATTTCGCCAAATTCGAAGATAGATAACTCTCTCGCGCCGAATGAAACGTAACTGGATTCACTTGGGCTATTGATACAGCCAACAGCAAATACCGCACTTAAACCTAATTCATTTGAATATCGATTAGCATATAGATCTACTTGACCATCGTCGTTGATGTCCAAAGCTTGATTTGCATTGATTGGTATAACCCAACCCTCTCCGTAATTAGTGTAGTTTATCTCTGCATTCATGGTAAACCCAAAGCTAAGAGCTAATAGTAACGTAAAAAGATGCTTCATGTTAAGTTGATTATGAGGTTATTAAATTTCAACAGAATGAATTAATATCCAGTATACATTGGTAATATCGCAATATTATAGCAAACGCTGCAATAATTTAAAATTAAAAAAGTCAAAATTGCAATAAACAGCAACTTTATACCGCAAGCACTAAGCAACACAACAAAAACTGATCGATTTGAGCTCCTGAAGAGATTTCCAATCTAGTTAGTTAGAGTTTTGATAAGCATACCTCTCGTGACTTGTTCTCCTAGTTCCATTCCATTGAGTAGACTGAGATTATTCATATCAGTACTTTTTGCATTGAACGATTCTAAAGCTTTTCGTAAAGAACTATTTTGCTTAACTGTAACTATTTTGATCGTCCTAGATTGTCGATTTAGCTTTTCTGGATCGGAAAGTCTATTGAATTCGTTCATAGTACTTCTAAATATATTGAAGTATTTATTGAAGTTAGCCGTTTCAGCAATTCCATTAAACTGATATACATTATTGTTATACTTGATTAAGTATGTCATTATCTTAAGTTCTGGCTGTCCAGATTGTTGATCTGCAGCTTGTAAAGATATCATTGCGTATGCCTCGTTTCCATTTACTGTAATATTAGATTGTTCTATAACTCTAAGCTTATTTTCGTTTGCCATTTCATTGGCAATATCTCTTAGTGCACCATTGGCTGCAAGTGTCATGGTGATCATTGCATCACCAGCTTCCGGAGACATTTGCACTACTGAGGGTAGATTTTGTTTTTGCCAACCGTTAGGTACTGGGAATTGAAACTTAAGATCTGGGTGATAAAACATATTGTTCTCAAAGAATCCAGCTCTTGGATCTTCACCATACTTGATTCCATCAATCATTCGCAGGTATGAATCTCTATTCTTTTGGAATGAGTTCAGATTGCTTTCACTTTGGCGTGTTTTAGCATAAGTATGTACATTCTTTTCTCTGTCTGCTGGATTGGGATGTGTGGACATAAAGTCAGGTATAGATTGCCCACTTTGCTCTCTCATCTTGTTTAGAGTGCCAAAGAAATTAGCCATTTCATGTGCATCATAACCAATTTTCGTGGAATACTCAGCACCTAACTTATCTGATTGGCTTTCAGCATCACGACCGAATTTGAGAAAAAGTAATCCCATCCCTTGATTAATCGGTTGGGCAAAATTTCTAAAGCTCTCAGAAGCAATCATACCTCCCATCAAAAGGACTTGTGCTAATTGGGCTTTACTTTGTTGCTTAGCAGAATGCCTAGCAGTAATATGTCCAATTTCATGTCCTAATACTCCGGCAAATTCAGCTTCATTATTAAAGTGAGCTAAGATACCTCTAGTAAAGTAGACATAGCCTCCTGGTACTGCGAAGGCATTGATCACCGGAGAATCTAATACTTTAAACTCGTACTTAAGATTAGGTCGATGAGAGATGGCTGCCATGGATTTACCTTTCTCTTGAATAAAAGATTGAATCTTATCGTTTTGATATAATCCATAAGCAGCTACTATTTGTGGATCAGATTGCGCCCCCAAGGCTATTTCTTGCCCTTCTGTCATCAGCATAACTTCCCTCTTGCCAGTCACAGGGTTACGAGAGCAGGAGCTTATAATCAAAATGAGGCCAAAAAATAAAATAAAATTCGGCCTAATTAACTTATATATTGATTTCATAGTGTATTTGTTTGAATTACCTTTCTTTAAAACAGTTCGTCCGCTCCAAGAATTCCAAAAATAATCTTAAATTTTGTACTAACCACATTCTGATTAGGACATTATCATATATTAAACTGTCCTATTTATTGTAGATATTATTGTATCCTTGTATTATTGATAAATGAAACGAGGAATTACTCTAATCAGTCGATCAACTCAAGCAATGACAAAATTTATACCCTCAATTTTTACGTCTATTAATCTGATTTGTGGCTTTATCGCTCTTATACTGGGAGATCATTACATAGGGTCTATTCTATTGTTGTTTGCAGTTGGATTTGATGTAATGGATGGTTTAGCTGCAAGAATGCTCAATGCGCAGAGTGAAATAGGTAAAGAATTAGATTCTTTGGCCGATTTGGTGAGCTTTGGTATTGCTCCGGCATTCCTCTACTATCTCTTATCACCACTAGATACATGGGTTGGATTTATTCCTCCTTGTATATTAGTTGCTTCGTCTGCCTTAAGATTGGCTATTTTTAATACTAAACCATCATCCGATTCATTCTCAGGTTTACCAACACCAGCAACTGCCTTATTTCTTATCGGTATATTCTTGGCTTACAGTGCAGGTAATGAAGACATAGTAAACCTTCTCAACAATAAGATCATATACTTTGTAATACCTTTTTTCTTTGCAGCAATGATGCTTAGTAAAATTAATATGTTTTCTTTTAAGAATATCAATAAGGGCTTAGCTGGCAATAAAATACAATTCATCTTTCTGATATGTATTGCTGCTTTTGCTTTCATAAACATCAATTTAGCATTCTCGCTATCTGTTCTCAATTACATTTTTCTCTCTATTTTAGCTAATAGATTTAGCACTATCAAATAATTGAAGAAGGTATATAAACTGTAATTCTAAAGCTTAGTATAAGTTCTTACCAGTGCTAAGGGTGGCATAATTTATTACTTAAGATATAGAATGTGATAATGAAAATTGAAGATTAAGGAGTGTAAAGTCCGTTTATAATCTATAAGTGCAATTTGTTATACACAGATTAGATCCTCATATTAAATTTTTCTATCTTTTATACTTACCTTTGTTTCAGTGAAACTATTACCTAGTGTAGTATGTTAGATCGATCATAGCTAATAATAAAGAATAAACACAATGGCAATAATAATAACGGACGAATGTATTAACTGCGGTGCCTGCGAGCCAGAATGTCCAAATAATGCAATCTATGAAGGTGCTGTAGAATGGACAATATCAGAAGGTAATACCGTTACAGGCATGTATACATTGGAAGGTGGAAACCAAGTAGATGTAGAAGATAAGCAAGCTCCAATAGAGGATGACTATTACTTCATTGTAGCTGATAAATGTACTGAGTGCGTGGGATTCCATGAAGAACCACAATGTGCTGCAGTATGTCCAGTTGATTGTTGTGTACCAGATGAAGACAGAGTAGAGACTGAAGAAGAGTTATTGGCTAAAAAAGGAAGATTACATGTTGCATAACGTAAGAAAGAAATCAACTATTAAAAAATGCGATCAGATCATATCTGTTCGCATTTTTTTTGAGGTGAAGGATAAAATCAATTACTTGTAGTTGTAGTGAAATATTCTTGATACATGATAGAACCACACAGTTATTTATTTTGAACTATAGTAATGAAACGTGATTTGAAATTGTTTTTTTTTCTATATTCATAAAAATAATTAACTAATTAAAAATACTAAGTATGTGTCAAGTAAAATTTATTCTGCCTTTTATGGCTTTGTTTTCTATCGCTATATTCTCTTCATGTGAAAAAGAAAAATCATGTGCAGATGAAATTTCAGATCAAGATGTGAAAGTGATACATTATTATAATGCGTACTTTGATTTTTTCAATGCAGTGGATGCACTTGATTTTGAAGAATTAGAAACAGCAAATATACTTTTTGATAAAGGAGAAAGTACGGAGTATGCTAAACGATTTGAATTGAACTTCCCAACAGGATACAAGGATGAAAGCAAGAATGAATTTTATGGTAGAATGCATTATTTTTCTAGAAATGAAGTAGGCAATTCAGAAGGAAATGAAGTTGTAATTGAGTTCGAAAATTTAATTTTTAATGGCATTGATGTAGCAGGACGAAAGGTAATGCAGTTTGATGCAGAGGCTAATGTTGATTGGTGTACTGAAAACAATATTAGCTTTGTATTTGGCTCAGAAAATATTGCGCTAGGTGGATGCTTAGCCAAAGCAAGGAGTAACAGTAGTCTTACAATTTCAGGATCAAACACTCTTATTGTCAACGGTATAGAATATCAGGTTGAAATTACAGATCCTCTAGTAAGACAAGATGATTGCATTTGGTTTACCTCTGGAAAACTTACAATTACAAACGAAAAAATCAAGGTTTTGAAATTTGAAGAAAAATGTTCAGACATTAATATGACCTTGTCAAATAAAAAAGGTTGTAAATCGATGAAACTTAAAGAAAAGCATGATTTGTGGTAAAAAAAAATGGATCTACTCTACATTTATTTTTTCTAACCAATTACTTAACTAAGTCCCCAAACAAAATAATTAAGATTATGATTTTAAAAAGAATTACTTTTTCACTTTTTGTATTGTGCACATTTGTTTTGATTACTTCATGTGAGAAACAAAAAACGTGTACTGATGAATTATCAGAAAAGGATATCAATGTTATTTATTATTACAATGCATATTTTGATTTTTTCAATTCGATTGATGCCTTGGATTTTGAAGTGTTAAAAACAGAAAACATGCTTATTGACAAAGGAGCTAATACCGAATATGGAATACGCTACGAAATAAATCTGCCTGTTGGATATGAAGACGCTAGCAGAAACAAACTGTCAGGTAAAATAAATTACTCTTCCAAACATGATGTTGCAAATTCCGCAGGGAATGAAATTGCAATTGAATTTGAAGGAGTAGTTTTCAATGAAATAGGTGTTGGCGGAGGAAAAAACATGGAGTTTGCCTCAGAAAATGATGTTCATTGGTGCGCAAAAAATAAAATTAATTTTAGGCTCGACACAGAATCTATCGAATTAGAAGGGTGTTTGTCTAAGGCATGGTCAAACGACAACATGACGATATCAGGTACAAATATTTTGACGGTTAACGATGTGGAATATCAAATTGATATTACAGAACCAGTGGTCAAAAACGATAACTGCAATTGGTTTACATCTGGAGAGCTAACCATAACAGAAAGAACTAAAAGAATACTAAGATTTGAAAATGAATGCCTAGACGTAAGAATGACCTTGTCAAATGAAGAAGGTTGTAAATCTATTGATCTTGAAGAAAAACACAATCTATGGTAATCATCACTATTCTTATCTAGATCAAAGTTGATATTAGCAGAACCAACAATGGCTATACATCTATCCTTGAATTCGTTTAAAACGACGCAAGTAAAGTTGTATAGCCATTTCTATTATTTGACAGTTTATAATATAACTGCCGTCTATTTTTTTTACAATGAATACTTTATGAAAGAAATTACATTGCTTTCAATCTCTCTATATCACTTTGCAGATTAGCGATCTTTTCTTTTCCATCTGCTAATTTTTTACGTTCAGCATTGATGACTGCCTCCGGAGCTCCATTTACAAATCTCTCGTTAGATAGCTTCTTCTCGATACCGAAAGTAAATCCTGTAAGACGCTTGATCTCCTTTTCTAGTTCAGCTACCTCAGCATCTACATCAATCTCTAGAGATACACCAAATACAAAGGACTCGGTTCCACTACTGAATCCTACCCCACTTACCTTGTTATCATCTCTAAGATGTATCCCTTCTAGCTTACCCATCTTCACCGCTAGATCTTTCAATCCTTCGATGCTGAGTAGTCGATTCATCTTATCAGATTTCACTCCGTGCAATGGTACTAGATCAGTCATCTTGATTCCATTCTTATTACGAATGTCACGTGTATTAGACACGATATCTTTGAGTTGATCGATGTCCTTGATTAGACTCTCATCGTAACTTTGCTTCGTTGGATAAGTACTTACGATACAATCTTCTCCATCTTCTCTATCTTTAATCGCATGCCACATTTCTTCTGTAATGAAAGGCATAAATGGATGTAGGATGATTGATATTTGCTCCATTAGATCTACAGCCATTTGCTGCGTCTCTTTGCTGATCGTACCTTTATACTCAGGCTTGATCATCTCTAGATACCATGAACAAAAATCTGACCATACAAACGTATATAGTCCCATCAGAGCTTCCGATAGACGATACTCTTTGAAGTTGCTTTCTTGCTGATCTAGTACTTGATTAAATCTAGCCGTAATCCATTGAGTAGCTAATTTATCTTCTGCAGAAGCAGGTCTATCTTCTGTATCGAATCCTTTGATCAGCTTCAGTGCATTCCATATCTTATTACAGAATTTACTTCCTTGGTCACATAGTTTTTCATCAAATAGTAAATCTCCTCCAGCTGGAGAACTCATGAGCATTCCCACTCTTACGCCATCTGCACCAAACTTCTCTATAAGTCCCAGTGCATCAGGTGAATTACCTAAGGACTTACTCATCTTACGTCGCTGCTTATCACGAACCATTCCTGTGAAATATACATGGTCAAACGGACGTTTTTGTTCCCATTCATAACCAGCCATTACCATGCGTGCTACCCAAAGGAATATGATATCCCAACCCGTCACAAGTACATTAGTCGGATAGTAATAGTCTAGCTCTTCTCTATTGTTCCAACCATCAAATACAGCTATTGGCCATAACCATGAGCTAAACCATGTATCCAAGGCATCTTCGTCTTGCTTAAGATCACTCATCTGTACTTCAGCACCAAACTTAGCTTGCGCTTGAGCTAATGCTTCTTCGCCAGTAGTCGCCACAAAAATCTCATCCTTATAGTAATATGCTGGGATTCTATGTCCCCACCAAAGTTGACGTGATATACACCAATCACGGATTCCTTCCATCCAGTGCTTATATAAGTTCTTCTGATTCTTAGGGAAGAATTCTACCTCGTCAGTCATTACCGCCTCCAAAGCTGGCTCAGCAATAGATTTCATATCTACATACCATTGCAGTGATAACTTTGGCTCTACGATAGCTTGAGTACGCTCTGAGCGACCTACACTATGATTGTAGTTTTCTATCTCAACTAATGCGTTTTCTTCTTTGAGTTTGATTTTGATATCTACTCTTACTTCTTCTCTATCTCTCCCTACAAATATCTGAGCAGCCTCACTTAATGTACCATCATCGTTAAGGATATCGATAGTCTCTAGATCATGCTTCTTACCAAGTTCATAATCATTGATATCGTGAGCTGGAGTTACTTTCAATGCTCCAGTACCAAATTCTATATCTACATAGTCATCAAATATGATAGGGATCGATCTTCCAATCATAGGCACTATTGCTCTTTTACCTTTGAGGTGCGCATATCTAGGATCGTCAGGGTGTACTGCAATCGCAGAATCTCCCATGATTGTCTCTGGCCTAGTCGTAGCTATAGTAACATATTCCTCTGTCCCCTCTATTTGATATTTTACATGATAGAGTTGTGTCATCTCATCTTCATAGAGTACCTCTTCGTTAGATAGTACTGTCTGAGCCTGTGGATCCCAGTTGACCATACGTAGGCCACGATATAATTTCCCTTTGTTAAATAGATCTACGAAGGCTTTGGTTACGTGCTCAGAGCGACTCTCATCCATAGTGAATGCTGTTCGCTCCCAATCACAAGATGCACCAAGCTTCTGTAGTTGCTTGAGGATAATACCACCATACTCATCTTTCCATGCATGTGCATGCTCGAGGAATTCTTCTCTTGTAAGATCCGATTTCTTAATGCCTTTTTCTCTCAGCATCTTAACCACCTTTGCTTCGGTAGCGATAGAAGCGTGATCCGTACCAGGTACCCAGCAAGCATTCTTACCGTCTAGCCTAGCTTTACGAATTAGTACATCTTGGATGGTATTATTGAGCATATGTCCCATATGTAGGACTCCCGTGACATTGGGGGGAGGTATTACGATAGAGTATGCTTCTCTTTCATCTGGTGTAGAATGAAAGTACCCTTTATCCATCCAGTATTGGTACCATTTCCCTTCTGCCTCTGACGGCTCAAATCTTGCACTTAATTCCATATGCTCTTTGTTTTTCTGTATAAGAGCACAAAGTTAATATTAACTGTAATCTAAAACATGATTAACGAGATAATTGTTAATGTAGCGATCAGCTTAGGCCAGTATAACCCATTGTGATCGCACAATTACCTATAGTAATCATAGCGATTCTATAAATCAAGATAAAACTCCTTAGATATTCAATTGATGATACAAAATGAACTTCTACACTATTAAAAGACGTAACTAGTTAAAGAAAAAATGTCTCTGATCAGATTACACAATTACAATCTGCGTCTATAGTGCCTGCTTGGCCATCTAATTCGCAAGCGGCTCCTAGTTGAGGAAATCCACCACAAAACATATCGAAGTCACCTAACCAAGGAAGCTTAGGATTGGGAAACGCACTAACTTCGTTGCAAAGACTTAAGAGTTCCGAAGGAAAGCATCCAGAAAGATCATTGTTTCTAAGTATTACAAATGATATCGTTGTGAAATCTCCGAAATCTGAAGGGATAGATCCTGTCAAATTATTTTCAGCAAGATCCAAAAAGCTCATATTATCCAATGCGCCTAGTCCTACAGGAATACTTCCCGTCAAATTATTACTAGCCAGATCAATGACTTCTAATTTTGACAAACTAGTCATCTCCGAAGGAATTCCTCCGGTCAGTCCGTTATCATCAAGTCTTAAGAATCGCAAATTTGTGAGTTTGTCTAGTCCAGCAGGAATTCCTCCTGTTAATTCACTAGATCTTATTTCTAACGCGATAGGATCGGTTAGTTCATTAATGTTAGCAGGGATAGAACCCACTAAGCCATTTCCTTGAAGTTCAATTATCTCTACCGTTCCAGCCGAGCGTAATGTAATACCAAACCATGTTTCCATAGACATACTAAGATCCCAACTACTGTCCCAATCAGGACCTCCTGTACTATTATACAAACTTACAAGAACCAGTGAATCGCTAATTCTTTCCTCATTTACTGGAGTACCCATTTCTCCGCCATCCATGTCATCGCCGCAGCTGACCATAGCACTTAGCAATAGGAAAATAAGCAGATAATTTATCCTTGAAAAGTTCACTAATTCGAGTGTTGGTTTGTAAAATGCTTTCATATGATTCTGCTTATATTGTAGTGTAAGATATAAACTATCTTACTATATAATAAATCATATGTGTATTTCACAAATTCTGGATCTCGTGGTTCTTGTTTTTCTTTATTAAAAGTTGATTTCTGCATATTGGAAATTCTGAAATACGAATTTCCTAGTTTCTGTTTTTCTTGGAAAAAGTTATCAACTTATTAAGACAATACTTTCTTCTGATCGGCGATTCCTCCATCCACGATGTATTCATCGAAAGTCTTCAGACTATCTATAAATCCTTTTGGAGTCAACTCCACTATCCTATTGGCTACAGTCTGTGTGAAAGTATGATCACGAGAAGTAAACATCAAAGTACCCGTGAATGTCTTCATAGAATTATTCAGGGCTTCGATTGTCTCTAGATCTAAGTGGTTAGTTGGCTCATCTAACATGAGTACATTCGCAGATGCCATCATCATACGAGAGAGCATACACCTTACTTTTTCACCTCCAGAGAGTACATCAGATTTCTTGAGTACTTCTTCACCAGAGAATAACATTTTTCCTAAAAATCCACGGATAAACATTTCATCCTTATTTTCAGAATACTGACGCAACCAATCCATAAGTGAATCTTCACCATCGAAAAACTCTTCATTTTCGTTAGGTAAGTAGGCAGTAGTAATGGTCTGTCCAAATTCAAAATCTCCAGTAGTGGCTTCTAGTTCACCATTGAGTATTTGATGAAATGCTGTGGTTGCTAAACTATTATCTCCGATGATCGCAACCTTATCTCCTTTCTCTACATTGAAGCTTACCCCTTTGAAAAGTGTCTCCCCTTCTTTATTGACATAAGAAAGATTATTTACAGATAAGATTTGCTTTCCAGCTTCTCTACCCTGTGTAAAGATGATACCTGGATACTTACGACTTGATGGCTTGATATCTTCTACATTGATCTTCTCTAGCATCTTCTTACGTGCCGTCGCTTGCTTAGATTTACTCGCATTGGCTGAGAATCTATCGATGAAGGCTTGTAGCTCTACTTTCTTGTCTTCAGCTTTCTTATTAGCTGTCAATTTCTGCTTGAGTGCTAATTGAGATGATTCGTACCAGAATGTATAATTACCTGTATACATATTGACCTTACTGAAGTCGATATCTACCGTATGTGTAGATACTGTATCTAGGAAGTGTCTATCGTGAGATACAACGATAACCGTATTCTTAAAGTCTAACAAGAAATCTTCTAACCAAGTAATCGTCTTAAGATCTAGATCATTGGTAGGCTCATCGAGTATCAATATATCCGGCTCACCAAATAATGCTTGAGCTAATAACACTCTCACCTTTTGATTACCATCGAGATCTTTCACTAATTTAAAATGCTGATCTTCTGCGATACCGATACCACTCAATAACGATGCGGCATTAGATTCTGCTGACCATCCATCCATTTCTGCAAATTCTTCTTCTAGCTGACCTGCTTTTACACCGTCTGCATCAGAGAAATCTTCCTTCATGTAGATCGCATCTTTCTCTTTCATGAGACTATAAAGTATCTCATGACCCATCATAACAGTATTTAGTACTGTCTCTTCATCATATTTGAAGTGATCCTGCTTAAGCACAGCCATACGCTTACCTTTTTCGAGGGTTACGTGTCCGATATTAGGCTCTATATCTCCAGACAATATCTTGAGGAAAGTAGATTTTCCTGCCCCATTGGCACCGATAACACCAAAACAGTTATTACCTGCAAATGTGATGTTGACTTCATCAAAAAGGACTCGTTTTCCGTACTGTAGAGATACGTTATTTGCGCTGATCATAGTATATGCATTTAAGGGCGCAAAAGTAAGAAAGTTTGGGGATTCTTGGTATAGATCTGGACATTGGTTGATTCGCTTCTGCTTTCATCGGAAGACAGGAGTCGTGGAGATTCCTATCCTCGGTCATGGAGATTCCTGTCCTCGGTCATGGAGATTCCTTTCATCGGAGGACAGGAGCCCTTCGATGAAAGGGCTATTTCGTTTTATCTGGCTTCTTGGCTAGCTTTCGTTGATGGGCTCCTGCCCACACAACGTAAGCGGAGTTAAAGATCTGTACGGTGATGATTTATTTTCCTCGGAGCCCATGTGTTTTCTACGAAAAGCACATTACACTCCGACTTCGCGTGATTTTCTGCGAAAATCACTGCTTGCCCAATATCTTAGCCTTTACGATCTTCATATCTTCATAGATCACATCTAACTTTTGCTTGGTAGATTGGATCGCCAGTTCTTTAGTGAGTTTACTATGGAATTCCCATACTTCTTTGACTTCGTCATATGCTAGTAACTCGGTAGCGTACTCTTCGTTGAGAGAAATAAGAGTGAGGGATCGCATATGTTGCTCATTACGTACTTGCTTGATACGGATACCATCATTATCTACTACTACGTATATCTTATTGTTTTTGATCTGACTGAGATCTTCTACTGCTTTGGTGATAATCCATTCACTAGGTAAGATGGTGGGCACCATACTATAACCTTCTACTTGAAAGCATCTGAATGTAGCATTACGATACTCTGGAATCGGAAACGAAAATGATGGCAACTGTTCAAAAAAGTCATTATTCTCTAGATTACCTGTATAACCAGCAGCAGCCTTTTCATTGACCATAAGGATATTATCAAAGCCATCACTATCTACAGTCACTACACTTGGACTTACTTCTTTGGATCGAGGATCGAGATACTTCTGCTCACTCTCACCATATAACCATAGAGGATTGATCTTATAATCACTTAGTAATCGCAGCACTAGTTTACCGGTGAGCTTAGTTCTACCTCGCTCATACTCCGTCGTCGTACTGCCTACACCTAGCTGTTCTGCAAAGGAAGATTGCGTTTGATTTAACTCTTCTCTGATCTGTCTTAGTCTTTTATACTGTATCGATAGTTCCATATTGATAGTAAAAGTAATTCAAATAAGTAATTTTCACAAATATTCGTAAATATTACCATTGTTAGTAAAAATTCCATTTCTTTGTACTTCTTACTAATGGTTGGTAAAAAGAGATTGAGGGAGTTCGAGATAAAAAGTGAGATAAAATAAACCGTCCACCTGTAAGAATTAAAGATTTTCAGATGTCAGAGTTGCGGAATTGAGATATAAAGTATGGAGAGAGTGTGATAGTGAAGGATTGTGGTTCACCTGATCTGCTAGCTCTCTCTATCTCAAAAGAGGCTTAATGAGATTGAGAGATTAAGAGATTGAGAGATTGAGAGATTGAGAGATTGAGAGATTGAGAGATTGAGAGATTGAGAGATTGAGAGATTGAGAGAGCACTTGGCTCGAGCGAATGGATCTCTAAGCGGCGAAAAACAATTCCCTAGGAAGCTATTAATGCAAATTAAATACTTGAAAAAAACATCGAAAATAAAGAAGATAGAGCGAAGGTGTTTGACTTCAACCATTGACCTACTTGTTCGCGAAGGCGTAGCCGACTCTCGAGGTGACGAAGGAACGACTCTCCTTAAAAAATGAATTATCAGATAGTACTTATAAAACAGTAAGAATACCAAATGAGATCAATACTACATCTTGACTTAGATACCTTCTTCGTATCCGTAGAGCGACTGATAGACAGTCGCCTCAATGGACTGCCAATCCTCGTAGGAGGTACCGGAGATAGAGGTGTAGTATCAGCAGCCAGCTACGAATCCAGAGCTTTTGGTGCACATTCAGGCATGCCTATGAAAATGGCCAGACAATTGTGCCCAGAAGCAATCGTTATCAAAGGTAATGCGAGCACTTACACAAAACATTCCAAAGCGGTAACAGACATTCTTAAAGAGGAAGTGCCATTACTGGAAAAAGCGAGCATTGACGAGTTTTATGCGGACCTGACAGGTATGGATAAGTATGTGGGCTGCTATAAGTTTGCCTCCGAGATGCGCACTAAGATCATCAAGGAGACAGGCTTACCGATCTCATTTGGACTATCTGCTAACAAAACTGTATCCAAGGTCGCTACTGGTGAGGCCAAGCCCAACAATCAGATCAAAATCGATCTAGGATATGAAAAACCATTTCTCGCTCCATTGTCTATCAGGAAGATACCTTCGGTAGGTACTAAGACATTCCAGACCTTATGCCATCTCGGCATCAAAAAGGTCTCGACTGTACAGCAAATGCCTATCGAAATGATGGAATCCGTATTTGGCAAACACGGCAAAGGCATCTGGCTCAAGTCTAATGGTATCGATAATAGCGAACTCGTAGAATATCACGAACGTAAGTCTATCTCGAGCGAACGGACTTTTGGAAAAGACACCACCGACGTACATAAACTCAAGACGATCATTAGAGCTATGGCTGAAAATCTAGCATTCCAATTGCGTAATGGACAGAAGCTTACCTCTTGCATCAGTGTCAAGATCAGATACTCCGATTTCAATACTCATTCTAAACAATGCAAAATTGGATATACTTCTGCAGATCATAATCTGATCGATAAAGTATTGGAGCTATTTGATAAGTTGTACAGTAAGCGATTATTGATTAGATTGGTAGGTGTCCGATTCAGTGGATTAGTATCAGGAAATTATCAGATGAGTTTGTTTGAAAGTACACAACGTACTGCAGATCTCTACCAAGCTATGGATTTGATTAGAAATAAATATGGAAGTCGAAGTGTATTTAGAGCTTCTACTTTTGGAGCAAGAACAATAGGCGGAGTCGGCAATCCATTTAATGGAGAACCGCCAATTGTATTAGCGCATAGGACGGCGTAGGAATTAATTGATAATTGAGAGTTGAGAGTTGATATGCTAATCAGGTCGTATTCTTTTTATTGGATGAATTATTTAGTGTTGGGCTGAGTGAATGACTTATATCAGCTGTCTGTTTTTTTTATAATCTTTTATGCTCTAAAAAATCGCGGTATAGTTTTGCCATTTAGTTATTACTGAAGAGTATCTTAGACATCGAATAAACATAATACATCTAATATTACAATAGTATAAATACAAGATGAAATTCAAAGAAGAATTAAAATATATCGATCTAACTTTTAAACACTTTTTAGAAAAGGTATCTATTGATGAAATTAAATTTAAACTTAAAAAAGATGGATTATATGATTTAGATATAGATAACGTATTGAGAGCAGCTAAAAGTAAATTATTAGATAAGTATGAGGATGAAATTATTCCGATGGTGTTAGATTTTAATTTCCAAAATATTGCTAACCAACTTCCAGAATTGCACGCATCGACTATTGATTACTTAATAGAATCTGCAAGGGATAGATTAAAGCAAAAGGAAAGAATAAAGGTCAAGCAGTTACTATATAATAATCTTGACTTGAAAGATATCCTTAACTCTGTAAGGCTTGATATATATCCACAGAAAGAAGTGGAAGATCAAGTCAGTCGATATGAAGAGAAATATCAAGAAGCAGGTGAGAAAAGAAATTGGAATGTCTACGGAGGGTTATTTATGCTAAGCATTTTCGCTTTTACCTTATTAGATGATAGTTGGGGACGCCCTTTATATTTACTAGGCATTTCTGGTGTTGTACTAATTTATAGAGGCATCAATATCAATACTGGCAAGAAAAATACTATAAAATAGGTTTTGTTTGACAGTCAATAGACTGACAGAAAAAAGTACTGTTTAGCAAATTACACCTAATAAGTGTAATAATAATAATATCCCGTATTCATTTATTCAATAAAGTCAGTCGAAACACATTAAGCAATACAAATACTCACCCATTCGGAAATAATCCATTCACTCATTAATACTATAAAAGCCCATGTGTGGAAGATACGCTGTAGTCAGCAAACTTAAAATAATAGAAAAAGAATTTAATGCGGATGTGTCGGAGATACTAGATCGTTTTGAATTTAATCCTAATGTAAGTCCTAGTGACGAAGCGTTAGTCATCACTAATGATGCACCGGATACGGTACAGTTATTTCAATTTGGATTTACTCCGCATTGGGCTAAGAAGAAAACTTATATGATCAATGCTCGTAGCGAAGGGGATCACAATAAAGAAAACGCTACCAATTATACTGGCGCTAAAGGAATCATTAGCAAGCCTATGTTTCGTAAATCAATACGATCACAACGATGTCTAGTCATCGCAGATGCATTCGTCGAAGGTACTACAAAAAAGAAATTGAGCGATCCATACCTTGTATATCGTGGAGGTAAAAAACGTCCATTCGCCATGGCAGGAATATGGGATGAATGGATAGATAAAACTACTGGAGAAACAACCAAAAGCTTCGCTATAATAACGACTGCACCTACACCATTGATGCAAGCGATTCCACACCATCGTAGTCCACTCGTATTATCACAAGAAGATGAAAAAAGATGGATCAGTAACGATCTTACTCTCGACGAGGTGACCGCTATGCTGTATCCATTTGATGATACAGGATTCAATGCTTATCCGATCTCTACAGATATCAAATCTGCTCGCAATAAATACCCTGATGTACTCAAACCTACTGGAGAGAGATTGCGCAAAGAATATGACTATATATTCTATCAAGATCTAGAGCTACAAGGGATGGGAGAAACGACGGCTAGGAAGCGAAAAGACAATAATCAACTAGACTTATTTGGTAGCTAGTGTACATCAATTGCCATACATACTACAGCATTCGGTATGGTACGATATCAGACAAAGAATTAATCGAAATTGCAATAGCAGACCAAGCCACCACTGTGTGCCTTACAGACGTGAACAATACTTCTGCCTGCCTAAATTTCATACGATTAGCTCAGACCGCTGATATCAAACCAATCGTAGGAATAGACTTCAGAGATGGAGCTAAACAGCTGTACGTGGGACTCGCTAAAAACAATAATGGGTTTCATCAACTCAATAATTTTTTATCATATTATAAACACAAAAAGAAATCATTTCCTGAGATCGCAGTGGAATTAGAAGATGTAATTTTCATCTATCCATTTGAGCAAGTGATGCTACTCAATAGACGAAAATTTAGTGATAATGAATACATAGGTATACCAAGATATCAACTAAACAAACTGATCTTCACTGACTATTCTCAGTATGCTGATAAGTTGGTAGCACTCAACACGTATTCATTTCGAGGCAAAAAAGATTTCAATACTCATAGACTACTCCGTGCGATAGATAATAATGTACTGTTAAGCAAACTCGATCCAGAGATGCAAGCTCATGAAAGAGACGTGTATCTACCTCAACAAGAATTTGAAAAACACTACCAACACTTCCCTCAAATACTAGTCAACACCAAACAACTATTAGAGGACTGTAGTGTACACTTTGATTTTTCTAAAAATAGACCGCATCAAAATAAATTAACTTATACAGGCAGTAGAACCAAAGATGAAATACTACTCTCTACCCTATGCGATAAAGGACTCACTAACCGATATCCGATCGTCACTGAAGAGATTACAACAAGGATCAAAAAAGAATTGGACATGATCCAAAAGATGGACTTCGTTCCGTTTTTTTTAGTGAATTGGGACATCATAGATTACGCGATGAAGAAGGGATACTACCATGTAGGTAGAGGAAGTGGAGCCAATAGTATCGTCGCCTATCTACTGGGGATTACAGATGTAGATCCTATAGAGTTGGATTTATATTTTGAGCGATTTATGAATCTGTATAGAACAAGTCCTCCTGACTTCGATATAGATTTTTCTTGGCGAGACAGAGAAGATGTAACCCGATATATTTTTGAGCGATTTGGTAGTGAAGGGCAGGTAGCATTACTGGCAACTTACAATACATTCAAACATAGTGCAGCGGTACGAGAGCTCGGAAAAGTATTTGGTTTACCTAAGCATGAGATAGACAAACTGAGCAAAGGGAAGTTTAATTATAATCAGCTCGACAAACTTTCACAGCTCGTCATCGTATACGCACAGCAACTAGATGGCAAACCTAACTATCTGAGTATACACTCTGCAGGGATTATTATATGCGAGAGACCGATACACTATTATACGGCTACAGACTTACCGCCGAAGGGATTTGCTACTACACAGTTTGATATGGTCGTAGCCGAAGATGTAGGCATTTATAAATATGATATACTAGGTCAGCGTGGACTAGGCAAGATCAAAGACGCGATACAACTTGTAAAGATTAATCAACCTGATATAGAGCTACCAGACATTCATGATGTAAAGCCATTTTTCAAAGATCCTAAAATAAATACACTCGTAAGTCAAGCAAAATGTATCGGCTGCTTCTACGTAGAATCTCCAGCGATGCGTATGCTTTTACGTAAGCTATCTGTAGATACTTATCAAGGTCTTGTGGCTGCCAGTTCTATCATAAGGCCAGGCGTCGCCAAGAGTGGTATGATGAGAGAATATATACTGAGACACAAAGATCCAGAGCGAAGAAAATTAGCGCATCCCATTCTAGATAAGATCATGCCTGACACTTATGGCATTATGGTATATCAAGAGGATGTTATCAAAGTTGCACATCATTTTGCTGGGTTAGATCTGGGTGAATCCGACGTACTCCGTAGAGGTATGAGTGGCAAATATCGATCTAGAGCAGAGTTCGAAAAAATCAGAAGTAAATTTGTCCAAAACTGTATCGATAAAGGATACAAAAAAGAAGTGATCATGGAAGTGTGGCATCAAGTAGAAAGCTTTGCTGGATACGCATTTGCCAAAGGTCACAGTGCGTCATATGCCGTAGAAAGTTATCAGAGTCTCTATCTCAAAACTTACTTTCCATTGGAGTATATGGTAGCTGTACTTAATAATGGTGGTGGATTCTACAGTCCAGAATTGTATGTCCAAGAAGCTCGTATACTGGGCGGCAATATACAAGCGCCTTGTGTCAACAAGAGTCACTACCCTACGTGGATTTATGGTAAGGATATCTATCTAGGTTTTCATATGCTCCAAGGTCTAGAAGTACATACTGCACAGCGTATCATCAAAGAACGAAAAGAAAACGGTGACTTCGAATCATTAGATGATTTTTTGCATCGGATGGTAATCTCCATCGAGCAATTAGATCTACTGATCAGAATCAATGCATTCCGATTTACCAATAAAGATAAGCGAACCTTACTTTGGAAAGCTCACTTTGTACTCAGAGCAACACCTATCAAACACGAACATCAACAAGTACTCTTTGACCATAAACCTACGAAGACATATGATCTCCCTACATTTGATATTAAAGATCTAGAAAATGCTTTTGATGAAATAGAATTATTAGGATTTCCATTATGCCACCCTTTCTTATTACTCAAGGATTTGTTGCCAGAAAGAAAATTTCTAGCTAGACATTTTGCCCAATACAACGGTAAAGTAATCGCTATCTATGGTTATCTCATATCCATCAAGAATACAACGACGACTAATAAGAAGCGAATGCAGTTTGGGACTTTCTTAGACTACGAAGGTGAATGGATCGATACCGTACATTTTCCGCCAGTAGCCGCAAGGAATCCATTTAGAGGAAAAGGGATATACTTACTCACAGGTAAAGTAGTTGAGGAGTTTGGATTTTATACGATAGAGATGATCAAGATGGAACGACTAGCATATGTAGAAGATAGTAGGTTTTCAATGCAGCAGGAAGGGGAATGATAATGGGTAATTATTCGATGACCACCACAATTTATTTGTGTGTGTTTTTTTAAGTAGCAGAACAATTTCAACATAAACATTATTCTACAGAGAAGAGTAGCATCTAATGTTATCCTTGACTAAACAATTTAATCACACATCTTGTTTAGACTACGAGTGGATCTATACAATTTCAAGCCTAATAGATTTGAAATTTCACACGTTCTCATTGAGGCCATTCCTTTATTCCAAAACCTCTCTGTCATATGCTACAATACATATATCAATATAAAGTAAATAGAGCCCTATTCATAAGATTAGTTACATTTGGGTTCGCCTAAAATTATCGTTACGGAACATAGATAGAATTGAATAAAAAATCCACATCCAATAAGACTAATCGGTCAATATTTAACTCTCGTTGGTTAAAGGCAAAACCAAAGCAAACAGGCATAGTCTATTTTGATGGGGTTTGTGGCATGTGCAATAGTTTCATTAACCTTTTGATGTCTCAAGACCAAAACGAGACGCTACAATATGCTCCACTACAAGGAGTGACCGCGAAAGAAAATTTAGATCCTTCTTTTTTACAGAATCTAAATACTGTAGTCTATCAAGAAAACGGTAAAACATATTCCGAATTCGAAGCTATTATAAAAGCTATATCGAGTATCGGAGGAATATGGAAACTTGCACTTATATTCAGAATCATACCTGACTTTATTGGCAATAAAGTCTATCAACTTGTCGCTACTAACCGTTACAAATGGTTTGGTAAACGAGATGCATGCAGAATGCCTACTCCAGAAGAAAGAAATAAAATATTATTATAATTCAATTCTGTAGAATGACTATCTCGAGAATTACAAAACCCATTCAGTTACTTCAAATCTTCTTCAAGAGATTTATATCTTAATTTGTATACTACATTTTCTTCATCTGCTCTCTCTAATACTATAAGAATATTATCATAATCACTCTCATCGAATCCTGTTGGGAACTCTTGGCGACCTAAGATCACATTTGCTAACGCTGGTGTAGTGTTAGAATGTCCAGCTATAATAACAGCAGATTTGGTAGAGTCTTGTGAAATAGTCTCATATAGAGACTTGAGATCACTAGGCTTATATGGTAGTATCTTAAGCCCTTTACGAGAAGCTAGTGTATCTATAGTAAATAATGTCCGAGTATACATAGTAGAATATACACCATCGATACGAGTACCTTTCATCATATTAGCTAGGTAGTTAGCTCTTTCTATTCCTGTATCTGTAAGAATAGGATTATTAGCAGGAACTGTATCTTTTTCAGCATGGCGAACTAAGTAGTAAATTTTGTCATTCTCTTTAATATCAATTACAAATTCATTACCGAATTGATCTAATATGATTCCTTCTTTTATAGATGAAATGTAGGTACCATTAGTTATTGTCTGCGCTTGCTTAGGGCTACATGATATTAAGATCACAGTGATCGTAAAACAAAGTATGAATATTGATTTTTGCATATGATTTATAAATTTGGTACTTGTATCTGCTTCGATAGTAAGTCGTCCATATTTTCTCTTTCTCTGATTAGATGATGCTGACCATTAACTATTGCAACCTCGGCGGGTCTATATCGACTATTGTAATTACTAGACATACTAAAACAGTATGCACCGCTATTACTAAAGGCCAAAATATCACCTTCTCGTATTTCTTTTATTCTTCTATTCACCCCAAACGTATCTGTTTCACATATGTATCCGACGATGGTATATAGTCTAGTGGGGCCATCTACCCTACTGACGTTTATAATATCATGATGGGATCCGTATAACATAGGTCTAATGAGATGATTAAGCCCGGTATCTAATCCTGCAAATACCGTCGAAGTGGTTTGTTTGATCACATTTACTGAGGCTAAAAAATATCCAGATTCGCTGACTAGGTATTTACCTGGCTCAAATACAATTTCTAATTCTTTACCATACTGAGTACAAAAAGAATTGAATCTCTCCATGAATTTAGCCCCTAATAAATTCATATCTGTACTGACATCACCTTCCTTATATGGCACCTTAAATCCACTACCAAAATCTATGTATTCTAGATTTTTAAACTGTAATGCTACTTCTAAAAGTAAGTCTGCCCCAAGTAAAAATGTCTCTACATCTAAAATATCCGAGCCCGTATGCATGTGTAATCCAGTAACATTCATTCCATGCGCTTTTATAATACGCTGTATGTGTGGAATCTGATGTATAGATATACCAAATTTACTATCTATGTGTCCCGTTGATATCTTATGATTACCACCACCCATGATGTGCGGATTGATCCTTATACAGATTGGATAATCAGGAAATTCATCACCAAACTGCTCAAGGACAGATAGATTATCTAAGTTGATACTGACTTGAAGTCGAACGGCTTCTCTAAGCTCTGCCATAGAAACGCAATTAGGAGTATAGAGAATCTCTTCTGGACTATACCCCGCCATAAGACCTAATTGGACTTCCTGGATAGATACAGTATCTAGACCTGATCCAAGAGTTTTTAGGTACTTGAGTACATTGATGTTAGTATTTGCCTTGCAAGCATAATTGATTCTTAGTCGATCTGTATTAAATGCATTGTTAATCTTATCGTACTGTGTTTTGATACGTGAAAAATCATATACATAAACAGGTGCGCCATATTTTAAAACTATGTCATTAACAGGTATATCACCAGTAAAAAAGTACTGATCTCCATCAGCATATAGGGATCGATTTTCAGTCATGGTCTAAGAGAATGATAAATTAGAATAATTAATATTGGGTTCTGATGTCTAGCGTTACTTTATTAACGGCTCCACATTTTTATTATATTACTTATAAAGATATGACTATCTTAGTACGTACACACCATAAACAGAATTATCTGCATCTTTAAAGTAACTCGATCCGATAAAAGCATGAATGAGTCAATCCAACATATCATAGATTCCTGTCAAAGGGAAGAAAGTAGAGGCCAGAAGGCTCTGTACGATATGTATAGAGGGCTACTTTTTGGTATTTGTAGGCGGTATATTGGGCAGCCAGAAAGTGCTGAAGATGTATTCATAGAAGGTTTTTATAAGATTTTTTCCAAAATAGGCTCATTTAAGAATGAAGGAAGTTTTGAAGGATGGATGAAAAGACTTATGGTCAATGAATGCCTTATGTATCTGCGAAAACATAAGAAATCCTATATGACTGTAGAGTTGGGAGATTTGCAAATCGGTAACGAAGATCTATCTGCCCTCGACAATCTACAAACTGAAGATGTTCTCAAGATGGTAAATCAATTGCCTCGTGGGTATAAGACTGTATTTAATCTATACGTAATAGAGGGATACAAACATAGAGAGATAGCAGAACACTTAGGAATAAGTATTAACACCTCAAAATCACAACTGATCCTCGCGAAGAAAAAGCTTCGTCAGATAGCTGAAAAAAAAAATATAATTAGTCTAACAGGACTACCGAAAAGTAACAATAGTAAGGTATGAAAAATAAAGGCTTACAACGATTCAAAGAAGAGATGCAATCTTACCAAGAGCTTCCATCCGACAGAGCATGGAATAGAATCAACGATAAGATGCAGCTAAGAGATAACAAACGTACTGTAAAGTGGTATCGCTGGATCGCAATAGCTGCGAGTAGTATTGCTATATTAAGTGTATATAGTATTTATCAGCATACGATACATAAACATGATCCACAAGTATTTGCTTTTAACTCGACTAAAGTAGATGCTAAACCTACAATTATAGAAGAATTAGAAGTTCTATCCGACGAGGGAATATATGCAGTGAAACAAGTAGCCGATCTTAATCAAGCGTATACCAATTATCTAGGTACTAATTAAAATATTTACCCAATGTATCACTTGCTGATATTTCAGTAATCATATAATCGGCTCCTCTACTAACGCTCAAATTTATTCTATCAAACTGAGCGTAATCTTCCCAAGGTGTAGTAAATCTAGCTACAGAATCTTTAGATGTATTATAAAAACTCCATTGAGATACTAGTCTCGTGCTATCATCTACGTATACATAATACATGTTTTCTGGAGTATCTCCTACTTGATCAAAAGTAAGTGAAAGCACATCTGCCGATCTACCATTATTTGTCGTGTCTTTTTCGACGTATTTTAAGGTAACTCCACTGTCTTTCAGTTTGTGTGGCATAAACACCCAATAGGCATCATTGATCCACATACTTTTTCCTTTGTCAAGGTACTTTTGCAAGCTATCTTGATCTGTGAGTATATTACCGTTGTAGTTGACGATACCTATATTACTTTTGAGGTTCATTCTGATATCAAACGTATCTCGAATACCTTCAATAATTAAATCACCAGTAGATTTGTCCCAGATATGTCGACGGGCATCAAAGAAATTCCACATCAAATATCTAGTCTCATCCCATGCCTGACGCCCTCCCATTGCGTCCATCACTTCATCAGCAATAGCTACAGCTTTAGCATCAGAGGCAGTTACATTGAAACCTTGTGCCGCTGGATTACCATAAGGCACAAGATCTTTTTTTACTTCCCCGCAGGATATAATTATTACAAGTACGAAAAGGCATGCTATTACTTTTGGATATTGCATGCACCTTCTATTTCCATCGTACCTGTACTACCATTTATTACCTGATTATTAACAGGATTCAAGACATTAACATCTATTAATTTAAGTGATCCATTATTTGATAATGTAGGTATTGATCCGCTGGATTGGATAGTAAATCCTTCTATGCTTACACTATTACCACTACCAATATCTAAGCCACCAATAGAGTTATTGAAACTAAGAATAATATTATCTGCTGGATCAGCTAAAAAGTTAAGATCTTTATCTATTGTAATTAGTTGTGTAAGAGAAATAGTTTGATTGGCTATATCAGTCATCAATCTGATAGTATCACCAGAGACCGCACAATTTACAGCCCCCATAAAACTTCCATACCCTATTACACCATTATTAGAAACTGTTAAATCACAAAAGTCTTCAGCACATACTTTCAATCCCCAATTTTGTAATTCACCACCATCTTGATTGGCATCATCGATAATCTCCAATTGCCATTCACCAAGCATTTCTTTTGTATCAAAAAATGTTAATGGAGTATCTGGTTTGTAAGTCAGCCCATCGTTTGGTGGGCAAGGAAAATCTCCATTAGCCGCTTCATCATCAAAGTTAATGTCGAAATTATTTTGGTTGTTACATGGTTGATCCCAAAACTCCATTTTTGTATTATCAGGAGATGTTAATGAGAAATTGAGATCACTAACGTAGGTATGAGTCCCTGAAAGACTTACAACATTTAGATCACTAATTATTCCTCTATCATATATTGTAAGATCACTAGTTACGATCACATTACTCCCCACTGATGAAATAGTCATTGGTATATCATTACTGGAATACGTCTGGCATAACACAGTACTAAATGTATAATCGTTCGACCATTCAGATGTTCCGCATCCGTTGTTTGTCTTTACTCTCCAATAATATGTTGAAGCCTCCGCAAGTATTGAGGCAACCGCTATTTCATTACCTGTTACATTTCCAGATTGTATGACACCTATTCCATTTGGAGCTGTTGATATTTCGTAATCATAACTAGTCGCGAACAAATCTTCCCACATTAATGTAGGTTGATTGCTGACATTGGCTGCTCCATCTATAGGTGATACAGCCAATGGAGCTATTGCAGCACCAGCTAACGACAATTGATAGACGACAGTTTTTAAGATCGCTCCAGACTGTCCATTAATTACAATATCATAATCTCCTTCTTCTCCAGCAAAACCAGAAATATCTAAGAAAGAAAAGTCTCCTGGTGCTATAGGATTATTACTAAATGCTGCTGTTGCACCTGCAGGAAGGCCACTAGCAATACTCAAATTGATAGATGTATTATATCCAAGAATAGAATTTGTAAGAATTCTAGTCTGTGTAGTATTTACATCGTTACAGTAACTATGAGCAGTAGAAGTTAACAACATTTCAAATGTAGGATTGGACTGCTCAATAGTAATCTCACCTTCATTGATATCAAAGAAGATATTGTTCTCTCCCTTAACCATAACCCTTCCTGTAGTCGTAATTATGGCAGGCGCTAATATAGAAGCAGAGCCGTTATTCGCAGTAGTCGTTAGTAAAGTTGGCGATCCAAATGTATCGTCTTCAGAAAACCAAATCTCTACATTAGAACAACTTACCGGAGCAACATTTGTATTAGCTACATCCCAAGTAATCGTCTTACTATCTCCTGCATCCCATGTGACATTAGAGGCTTGACTAGTCACTACAAACGGTCCAGAATTACCATCTACTGAAACGACTAAGTCTGCTTCTGCTGTACATCCAGCATCAGAAGTACCCGGCCCATCATGCCAATCTCTAACCGTTACTCTAAAGTCCATATTTCTAGTTACTGAGGGAAGTACCTCCCATGTTGGACTATTACCAGCAATAATATCAGGTAATGAAGGAAAGTATCTCTTTGAATCTGCAACAGGCTCTAACGACCTGAAAGCCGGACCTCCAGTATTAGTACTAGCCGGTGGCATAGTCGCTACATCATTATCCATCTGCTCCCAACAATAAGTAAGATCATCGCCATCCGCATCAGTTCCATTTGCATCTAATACAAACGTAGTAGACTTAGGTATGTTATAAGTCGTGGCAGCAATACTTACCGCTGGACTAGTGTTTCCAAAATTGGTCACTTCTTCAGCACAACTAAATACCGAAGCATCATTCATTACTTCCTGTACACTTATTGCGTGAAAGTAAGGATCACTATTATTTTGAACATTGGGAGAACATATACCCGCGTATCCCATAATCGTAGATGCACTTCCTGGCTCCATCGCCGTTCCTCCATTTCTATTACAACTATTGTTTTGTGTATGATTAGCGCCCATCTGGTGTCCCATTTCGTGAGCAACATAATCAATGGAGAATGGATCTCCGATTGGTGATCCTTGACCAGTAACACCTCCTGCTTTCTGACTGTTATTACATACTGATGATAAGTATGCTACTCCACCACCTCCAGTACTGAATACGTGGCCAATATCGTAGTTGGCACTTCCTATTACATTATCAACGTTAGTTTGATTTTGTCCTAACATAGTACCTCCATTACCGTTAGTATAAGGATCTGTACCACTTGTGTAATAAAGGTTTTCATTATTATTAACAAGCACCATACGAACTCCGAAATCTTGCTCATAGACTTCATTTACTCTGTTAACCGCAGTTACTACTGCTGAATGTACCTCATCCAAATCAGGAATACTCGGATCAGATATGTGAAAAGCAGAATATTCAATATTGGCAGCATTAGCAAGTTGAAGTAGATTTAATTCACAGTTTCCTTGTCTAACGTTTGCCATTTGTGAATCTACAATATCTTCTATTTTTTCGTTAGTAACTCCACAAGTGAAGGCTTCCGGCGCTGGAAAGTCTTTTCTATCATAAATAATCTTATAATCCTTATTTCCACGCTTATAATGCTCTATATATACATGTTGCCCAGGAGCATTAATCACGGCTCTCAACCCATGAACTGTATAATCTAGCCTTACTCTAATTCTCTGATCAGATAGGCTCCTTCCTTTAAAAGTTCTAATGTCGTCAAACTTGGCCGCCAAAAGAGGCTCTTGCATATCATACCTTACCATACCAAAAGTCATGGTCGTACCATCAGCCATCATCAGTCTTAGTCTAGCGGGGCTGTCAATTGCTATAGATTCGTCTTCATAAGGTGCTGACCAAAGAATACTTTTGATATCAACATCCGAGACTTTAGCCACTTTATACTTGGTTGGATAAAAATCTTGAATGCCGGTAAGCTCCAGTTTATCTTCTTCTTCAGAAGTCCAAGATTGTGCGGATACTATGCTTGATAGCATGAGTATGATAGATAATAGGCCAAGTATTCTATTCATATTGTAATGTTAATTTCAAAGTGCGTTACGATATTACGTAATCATATCTGATAAATCAAAATATATCACTGATTGTCAGCGAACTAAGATCTAAATAACTCAAATTTTACAACTTAAAGACCTTTCAGGCCGTTGCAGCTTAATAAAGCTTCATTTCATTAGTAGATATTATGTATCAAATCCTACTTTTGCAGCCAATAATAAAAACACTTATAAAACAGAAGTACTATGCAGGATATAGATGCTAAAGAAATGCTTGATCAGATCAAATCGGCAAGCTTTGATAAAGATATAGACGTGATTATCGATACGACTAAAGGAAAGATCAACCTTACACTTTTCGCTGAGAAGTGCCCAAAGACTGTAGCGAATTTCACAATTTTAGCTAAAAAGGGATTTTATGATAATTTATTCTTTCATAGAGTAATTCCAGACTTTATGGTACAAGGAGGATGTCCGCTAGGACTAGGTTCTGGTGGCCCAGGGTACAAATTTGAAGATGAGTTTCATTCAGAACTTACTCACGATACTCCAGGCATCCTTTCTATGGCCAATGCAGGCCCAGCTACCAATGGTTCGCAGTTCTTCATAACTCACGTAGCTACACCATGGTTGGATGGCAACCATTCTGTATTTGGTAAGGTAAAATCAGATGAAGATCAAGATGTTGTCAATGCAATAGCGATGGGCGATCAGATATTTTCTATTACTGTTGCCGAATAGATATTAAGTCAATTAATATTACCAGTGAGTAATACTCATTGGGGATAAACGAATTAATAAAGCAGTCTGCAGTACTTAGTACCGCAGACTGCTTTTGATTAATGAAGTTAGTTCATGCAATAGCCTATGTATTAGCAAGTAGCGTTTACAATTTTAGGTTGTGTCTGCATATCGGATACTCAAATTGATATCCGCTTATTGATAACTACCTAACGAGCCCTGCCATACACCATCTCTAATATCTGACCAAACAGGCTTTTTTCCTAAAATTTCATTCTTTGTATTCGTAAGTGCTACTTTATATATTTCATTCTCAGCTTCTATTCTAATTCGATTCTGTAACGATTTAGTTTTTTTGGCATATGACTGATCGACATCTGACTCTAGTGCCAATAACGCAATTTCTTTTTCAGCCTTACATTGATATTTGCGTTCTAAATTCTCTAGCATATAATCATAGGGGCCTTTCTTTGTAATTAGCTTAACCAATATAGGAGAACACTCTACAGCAATAAATAATAACATGATAAAAATAGACGCCCAATAAATCGTAGAGTTTGTATTCGAAATTCGCCCTAGAGCATTAAGTCGAGATGCTAATCCTGTCAAAGCAGTTTCTTGTAAGTTGGACAAGGTTGTATTGGATTGAGTCTTTAGATTATTAACTATAGCCGCTTCAGTAGAAATTATAGTTTGTATAGAATCATTTAATCGACCATAAGCCACTTGCGCTGCATCGGCTTCAGATTTCTTCATTTTATAAATAGGGCCCATATTACGCTTGCCAGAACCACCCGTTCCATCCGCTTCAGCAATAGCGCTTTGCAATAGTGCACCAACTTTGGATTTTTCTAATTTTAACATAAAATCTAACTCAGCTACCTTCTGATTTCCTGCCTGTATATCCGATGTATATCTCTGCTTTGCAACATTTTCTTGAGTAAGAAATCTCTCTTGTTCCATGAGAACCAATTCAGATTGTATTTCAGTATCAAAGAGTTTTACTTCTAACGGTTTAGAAATAACTACCGCGATCAAAACTGCTAGTAATATTCTTGGTGTAGCGGAAAGAAAATCTTTTACTTTACTATCCGATTTACGCATACTAGACACTAAGTAGCGATCAAGGTTGAAAATCATAACACCCCAAATCAATCCAAAAAAAATAGAAACTATATAAGAGTTAAATACTGTGAATATCGCATAGCTTGCAGACATAAAAGCTAACACACCTGTAAAGAAAACAGTAGCACCTATACCAATATACTTTTGGACATCCGATGGACAACGCTTAAGTAATGCAGGATATATCCCAGAGCAGAATAGAAAAAAAGAAGATAAAAATTCGAAAGACAATCGCTTCGATTTTGAATTATTCGAAATAGTTGAATGGTTAGACATAGCTTGTGATTTCTAAAATTAAAAATTGTAGAGCTTGTCCGATATACGCAGTGATTTGATTAGAGACTAATTGCTGTTTAGCTTTTACTAAAGCTTTCGCATAGGTTACAAAACCTATAAAGTCTATTTATAAAATAGTAATATTGATTGCTGCTGCAAAGTAATGTAACTAACTTATATACATATTTATTATTCGATAGATGTAAGATTATTCTGGACTAACCGTTTTAGTTTTTATCATAATTAATACCATACTACAGGCAACGAGAAAAATTGAATTTAGAATTGTAACTTAGAACTATATTAAATAAAGTTTGTAGTAATGTTTTACTCTAACAAAAACAACAGATCGTATATATGGAATTACAAGGAAAAACAGCACTGATTACTGGAGGGTCAAAAGGAATAGGAAGAGCAATAGCAGAACAGATGCTCCATAAAGGAATGAATGTAGGAATCACTGGAAGATCTATGACCAGCCTCAATTCTGTAACTGATGAATTAAAAGCAAAGTATGGCGATAAGATAATAGCCTTCGAAGCAGATGTCAGAGATTACTCCGCTCAACAATCTGCAGTTAGTGACCTAGTTTCAAAGTTTGGGAGTCTTGATGTGGTAATAGCCAATGCTGGAGTTGGCCATTTTGCACCTATCGATGAGATGACACACGACCAATGGAATGATATTATAGATATTAATCTTACTGGAGTATTTAATACAGTCAAGGCAACTGTTGAGCCTATCAAACAATCACAGGGGTACATTATTACTATAGCTTCGTTAGCAGGAACTAACTTCTTTGCCAAAGGCTCTGCTTATAATGCTAGTAAGTTCGGATTAGTAGGATTTACGCAAGCTATAATGCTAGATCTTAGACAATATGGTGTAAAGGTGAGTACTATTATGCCTGGCTCCGTTTCTACTTACTTTAATGATCATACACCTAGTGAGGAAGATGCATGGAAGATACAACCAGAAGATATCGCGGAGCTTACTATGGACATATTAAATATGAACCCAAGGACACTACCTAGTAAGATAGAAGTAAGGCCTAGTAGACCTGGAGGAAAGTAAAAAAGACAATTTTACAATAATATATTTTAGAGCGCGTAAATCTTAAATTAGATTACGTGCTTTTTTATTTCTTTATTTTCTGATCAACACAATCTTCTCAACCACTCCCCTAGCTTTGTCGATAGTTACTTGTTGATATTGTTTGATGTAACCATTAATATCTACCATCAACCCTACTTGCGAATAATCCATAATGATCTTTACATAAGTATTTCCATCTGCAATCGACGTACCTTTTAGCATTAGTAGGGCATCTTCAAACACCACTTCCCTTAATGGATATTCAGTCTGTAATCCAATATTCGAAACCGTGTGCGTTGCATCCGCTAATTGATAGAACCCTCCTTTTTTCACAACTTTATTCTGTACAAGTTTAATGTTGTTTACTATAGAAGCGAATCTATACTCATCTATTACATCTCCTTTATTGATTTTATGTTCTTTAAACAAATCCACATCTATCTTCCCTGGTGTAATATCATCCCCTCGGAACATATAGCTTTTGGCGGCTAATTCATACCACAAATTAAGATCCTGAACTTTGTATGGAATGTGAGCACCAACATAGTAATGACTAATGGATCCTTCAAAATTAAATTCCTTTGCCTTTAATTTTTTAATTTTTGACTTTGGTTTCATTCCTCCTTTTGCAGGCTCGTATCCATATTTAGTATTTGGCAGCCAAGTATCCAGAAGTCGTGGAAACTCTACTTTCAAAGTATTAGAACTATAAACAGATTTATCGGTGCTAACAGTAAAATTAGCAATTACATCTCTTGATTCACCAGGATATACTTTACTGATTGAAGTGTCTAAATATTCTTCTATATTTTTATAATCAATAGGCAGCGCATCCACTTCAAATTGTAATTCGACATAATCTCCTTTGTCTTCATTCGAGACTAATTTTGGATTGAGTGCCCTTGGATGAGCACCAAGATAATCACCAAGAATAGTAGCTAATTTAATGTAATCTGGATTGGGATACATATTTTGATAAGACTTAGCGTCCGCGATATACTTAAGTCGTGGACCGAGTATTTCTATCTTTTGAGTATCACTATAATTTGTTCCATTTTGAGTTTTCTGAAAATAATATTTATAACAGAAAAATGCCGCAACAAAAAAGGAAGCCGTAGCCAAGAAGACAATAAATTTCGAAAAGCTCTTACTTTCATTACTCCCACCTTTCAACTGAATACATTGCCTGGCAAGTATCTTTGCTTTAGTCGTATTCTTTGCTGGCTCATTGTATTCTTTGGCCACATTCGCAGCCTCACTAAGAGCAGATAGCGCGGCATAATTTCTCGTAGGTGGCCTTCCCTCCAGCACCATAACTTTATTCATTCCTTCGGCCAGCCATTTGCCATATTTAGATCTGATCGGCTCAAACATATTTGGAAGCAACTTTAGCAATTCATAGGTGTCACTTTTGATAAACTGCGAAAGTTCTCGATTATTACCTTTCAGAAATGAATTGTTAAATGGTTTGGGGTATTTCTTAATGTAGCGTCCTACTTTGGCATCTAAAGAATCATAAGTTGCATTAAATGCCGTGTGATTGTGTTTTGGGCTTAGGTTTTGAAAAAATGTTGATATCGTAGATACAATTCCTTTATCTGGGTCTTTTAATACAATCTGTTTGGGTAGTAGTATATTTACTTTATTTGCTATTAGATCGTACATTTTTCCAGAGATATCTGGATCCATTTCTTCAAAGGGAATCTTATGCAACTTCTGAAACAACTTAATATCATCTCCATCTATAAAATTAGGCAAAGACTGATATCTATACAGGGCAATAGTATCTAGAAGATTGTTTTCTAATAGTTCAAATATATTTTCAACCTCATTTTTACTTACAATATGATTATTATAATCCCAACTTTCTGATTGATCATTAAATACTGATAGTTTTCGAATCTTCAGATCCGAAAAACCATTTACTAATAATTGACCAATCTCTCGATCATTGAATATTCTTAAGGGATTATTATTTGACATGCTTCTAATACTTATTCTGTGTTCTAATCTAGTTTTTGAAGAGGTATCATGTAATCAAAAATGTAAAGTATGGAAATCAACTTCTACATCATATCTGGTCTGCGATCTTCTGTTCTTTTTTCGGCTTGATCATTACGCCAATCATCTATAGCTTTGTCATTACCCGAAAGTAATATACTTGGTACTATATTACCTTTATAATCTTCTGGCCTAGTATATACAGGTGGAGCTAACAAACCATCTTGATGTGAATCAAAAAGAGCCGAAGTTTCATCACCAAGAACGCCAGGTAATAACCTTCCAATGCTATCTGCTAATACAGCTGCAGCCAACTCACCACCTGATAACACATAATCACCAATAGAGATTTCTCTAGTCACATGCATTTCTCTGATTCGTTCGTCTATCCCCTTATAATGACCACATATCATCATCAAATTAGTACCTAATGACAAGTGATTGGCGATACCTTGATTGTATTGTACACCATCTGGTGTGAGATATATGATGTCGGAATATTCCCTTTCTGACTTAAGATCAATGATAATATTGTCTAATGGACCGCACATCATTACCATACCAGCACCACCACCATATTGGTAATCATCTATGACCTTATGCTTTCCTACCCCATAATCACGAAGATTATGGACATGGATTTCTAATAAGCCTTTGTCCTTTGCTCGAGCTATGATACTATGATCAAAAGGGCCTGTAAGTAATTCAGGTTTAACAGAAATGATATCTATACGCATGGACTATTTTATGGCAAATAGCTCTACTTCGAATATAAGAGTAGCATATGGAGGAATACTTGCACCAGCACCTCTCTTACCATAAGCAAGATCTTGAGGGATTGTTAATTTAAGCTTATCGCCCACATGCATGAGTTGTAGCGCTTCTTGCCATCCTTTGATGACACCCATTACAGGAAATGAGATTGTTTCGCCTCTATCTACAGAACTATCGAAAACAGTACCGTCGATAAGTGTTCCATGATAATGAACCTCTACCTTATCTTTAGCATTAGGCATTGCACCATCTCCTTTTTTCATTACTTCATACTGCAAACCACTATTCGTAGTAACTACGCCTTTCTTAGTAGCATTTTTGAGAAGATATGCTTCTCCGTCAGCCCTTACAGCTTTAGTCTTTTCTTCTTTTACTAACGTCATATGGTTAGCATAGTAAATTTTTGCTGCTTGTCTTGTGATTTTATAATCACCATCGTCTTGCATAATGTCTTCTATAGCTTTGGCAATTATCTCATGATTCACTTCTTTGATACCATCTTTTTTGATGTTTTGGCCCAACATAAGACCTAGACTATAGGAAACACTGTCCACCTTGTTAGTAAGGTCTTGAGCGATCATGAGAGAGCTGAAGAACATAAGTAAACATACTGAAAGCGCCTGTAATTGAGATTTAGAACCCATATTATATTTGTGTTATATTAAATGATGTTGCGAATGTAATATTATAAATGCTTGCGATCAAGAAATGAATAAGTTGTTATAGGAATATTAACCATTAGAAGGTGAATCTAGCTTTCTTGAACCTTGTCAACATTTAGTAATCTAGGATCACTAAACTATTATTATGCTATATTTGAGATTGATCTTTTCTCTTAATCTATTATAATCTAACGATGAGAATCAGTACCCTTTTGTTTATTTGCATCTTTTGTTTTGGACTAGTAAGCTGCTGTGATGATGACGATTTGGAACTATGCAATACTACTATAAGTGGTGTTGATTCGTTTTTAGATATTGAATCTGAATCCTATCTAATGAACTATATGGAACACGATTCGATATATTTTACAAATCAGATTAACGATACGATATTGTTGGAAGTTGTTAATCGAGTAGATTCCTTATTTCCTTATACGGAATTCTCTCCTTGCCTATCAGACTCAACTATGATTACCTATAGAGAAGGTTTTCATCAGCAACAATACGAAAAAATTCAATTTAGCCGATGTAGTTAATGGAAATGGATATTTATCAGAATATTCAACTTATAATCCATCTGGCGTACTAGATAATCCTTTTGTAATAGAGTATGATTCATTAAACTTGACGGAAAGATTTTTTATAATGTTATTGAACCTAACCTTATGAATACTGGATTACCTAACAATGCGACACCTAATCCATTCATAAGATACACTAAGGATCAAGGTATAATTTCTATTGATGATAATTTTACAGGCTACAATTTGGTATATATAGGTAGCCATTAATACGTCAATATCTAGTAGCATCTTAAAGATTACCCATAAAAAAGCAAAAGGCTAAAAAAAATAATCTTTAGCCCTTTGTTTTTTTTGATTTTCTACATTTAGTAGTTCAACGAGATTTAGCACTCCACTTTTCATAGCATAAAATGCATATTCCTATGACATCCGTTAAAATCTTAGCTATCATTAGGCAGATAAATCTACTTTTTCACCAGATTTAAGAGCTGTATAATATTCGTAGAAATATGGAATAGTTGATATCCCTTTAAAGTAATTTTCTATTCCAAAATGCTCATTAGGCGAATGGATATCATCTGTATCCAATCCAAATCCCATAAGAATTGTTTTTACTTTCAGTATATTCTCAAATAATGAAACAATAGGAATACTTCCTCCACTTCTTTGTGGAATCGGTTCTGCTCCATATGTCTTCTCCATAGCCAATGATGCCGCTTTATATTCTATCGTATTAGTCGGTGTTACTGCTGGCTCTCCACCATGATGCGGTGTTACTTTAACTTTGACCCCTGCTGGTGCTAAAGATTTAAAATGCTTAGTAAATAGCTTAGTAATCTTATCCGGATCCTGATTAGGTACTAGTCTCATACTGATCTTTGCGAATGCTTTTGCCGGCAATACAGTTTTAGCACCTTCTCCGATATAACCTCCCCACATACCATTAACGTCAAGTGTCGGTCTTATAGATGTCTGCTCTAATACAGTATAACCTTTCTCTCCCATAGTATCATTGATCTTCAACTCTCGCTTATATGCCTTGATATCAAATGGGGCATTATTCATCGCCTTTCTTTCTTCCTTCGTCACTTCCAAAACATCATCATAGAAATTTGGGATTTTTATTTTTCCATTCTTTCCTTTAAGAGATGAAATCATATCCGCAAGCACATTCAGTGGATTAGCAACCGCTCCACCATAAACACCAGAGTGGAGATCTCTATTGGCACCTGACACTTCAACTTCCACATAACTTAGACCTCTCAATCCAGTAGTAATACTTGGTACTTTGTTGGATATAATTGACGTATCGGAAACTAGCACAACATCACAATTAAGTGCTTTTTTATTCTTCTTTATAAATCCTTCGAGATTAACTGAACCAACTTCTTCTTCGCCTTCTATCATAAACTTGATATTACAAGGAACGTTTTTAGTCTTTGTCATGGCTTCGAGAGCTTTTACATGCATATACATCTGACCTTTATCATCACATGCTCCTCTTGCAAATATGGCACCTTGTTTATGCCCTCTTACCTTTTTGATAACTGGCTCAAACGGAGGACTATCCCACAATTCAATTGGATCTGCAGGTTGTACATCATAGTGCCCATATACCAACACCGTCGGCAACTTACTATTTACAATTCGCTCACCAGTCACTATTGGGTGACCTTTAGTTTTATTGACTTTTACATTTTTACAACCTGCAGCCTTTAATGATTTGGCCACTGCTTGTGCAGTTTTCTTCACGTCACCTGCAAAAGCTGGATCAGCACTTACTGAAGGAATTCTTAATAAATCTAACAACTCATCCAGAAATCTTTGTCTGTTGTCATCAATGTAATTTTGAACTTTTCCCATTAGATATTTTTGATTTAAATTTTATTTTATTTTTAATATTTGATTGCATCCTTAATCTACAATACGAATATTTTCTCTTGATAATTTGAACGTAAATAATTAACCTTTTAATGAAGGATTAAATGATTCTCCAGTATTATACAACATAAAACTAAGAATATCTGCAGCTTCTTCAATTTGTTTACTTGTAGGTTTTCCTGCACCATGGCCTGCACTTGTTTCTACTCTAATCAATACTGGATTCGCGCCTGTATGCTTGTCTTGTACTTCTGATATAAATTTGAATGAATGTGCTGGAACTACTCTATCATCATGATCCGCTGTGGTAACCATTGTAGCAGGATAATCAACAGCCTTTACATTATGTAATGGCGAGTACGCTTTCAAATATTTAAAAGCCTCAGGATCATCAGATCTACCATAGTCCGTTGCCCATGCCCATCCAATTGTAAATTTGTGATATCTCAACATATCTAACACACCCACTGCAGGGAAAGCAACTGCAAATAAATCAGGACGTTGCGTCATACATGCGCCTACCAAAAGTCCACCGTTAGATCCACCTTGTATTGCTAATTTATCTGAGCTGGTATACTTATTTGCTATCAAATGCTCTGCAGCACCTATAAAGTCGTCAAAAACATTTTGCTTTCTATCGAGAGTTCCGGCTTTGTGCCAGTCACTTCCAAACTCTCCACCTCCTCTTATATTTGCTACTACATATACTCCTCCATTTTCCAATAATGGCAACCTACTGATACTAAATGAAGGAAGTAAAGGAATATTAAATCCACCGTATCCATAAAGAAGAGTCGGATGAGTACCATCCAATTTCAATCCTTTTTTCATGGTAATAAACATAGGTACTTTCGTTCCATCTTTAGAGGTATACCATTCTTGACGGGTTTCATATGCTTCACTATCAAAATCAACTTTAGGCTTACGGAATACTTCTGATTCCATACTCTCAGTATCTAAAGAATATATTGTCGTAGGACTTGTAAATGAAGTGAAAGAGTAGAATCCTTGAGCATCAGATTTCTTTCCACCTACGCCACCGCAACTTCCAATACCAGGTAGAGAAAGATCAGATAAATATTTTCCATTGGGTTCATAAACTTTTATTAATGAACTTGCATCATGCATATAATTACAAAACATTTTTCCTCCAACTATTGACGCACTACGCAGTGCATCATCACTCTCGGCCACAACAGTTTGCCAATTCGATTTATTAGGATTATTGGCATCAATTGAAATTATTTTTTGCTTTGATGCTCCTTCGTTAGTAATGACTAAAAGCTTAGAGCCGTCATTATCTATTAAAGAATAATCATTATCAAAAGTGGTCACTACTGGAATTACTGTTGTCATTGATTTATCGAGATCAACTATATGAAATCCATTTCCACTAGTTGATTCGCTTGTTGATATAATCAAATACTTTTCATCATCTGTCGTACCAGCATAAGCATTTCTCTGAGGTGAATTGGGACTTTCAAATATTAATTGATCTTGATCCTGAGAGGTATTCAATTTGTGATAATATACCTTATGAAATTCATTCTTAGCAGAAAGTTCATCTCCATCTTTAGGTGTTGGATATTTACTGTAGAAAAAACCATCATTGTACCACGATAGACCTGAAAATTTTATCCATTCTACTTTGTCATCCAAGAGCTTTCCTGTAGTCATGTCTTTGACATAAGCAGTCCTCCAATCTGATCCTCCTTCTGATATAGCATATGCTAGATACTTACCTGACTTATCAAAAGAGAGGGCACCAAGAGAGGCCGTTCCATCATCAGAAAATTTATTGGGATCTAATGCAATTGTTCCTTCCGACTTTATATCATCTGAAGTATATAATACACTTTGATTTTGCAATCCATCATTTTTGAAATAATAATACTTTCCACCTTCTTTAAAAGGCGAAGAATACTTTTCATAATTCCATAATTTCTCTAACCTATTAGTAATGTCTTCTCTAAAAGGAATTTTTGATAAATAGCCAGAAGTGACTTTATTTTGTTCTGTAACCCAAGCTTTAGTTTCTTCCGAAGTATCATCTTCCAGCCATCTGTAAGGATCGGAGATCTCTGTACCATGATAATTTTCAATAGTATCTAATTGCTTAGTTGTAGATGGGTAGTTCACAGAAATAGTAGGATTAATGATTGCGCTCTTTTCAGTGTTGCAAGAACAGTAAATAAGGCACATTCCGATTAATATGATTAAGTCTTTTTTCTTCATTATTTGTTATGATTTTAATAATAGAAAAGTTCGAAATAATGTAATGATATTAATTGATATCAAATGCGAAATAATTTAACACCAGCCAACAAGAATAACATATTTTGTAAATCTTATTGTTGTACAAATGTAAGGTATTTTTAACTCAACTTTGAAATGTAATTTTTACCAAATAATCAGCCGTTTTGACATCAGATTAAGACTATATGATGTGATCATTCTCTACACTAACACAAACAGATTGAAAAAATCATTAGATTTGAATTCATCTAATGAAACTCCAACTATGATCAAGTATTTACTTATCCAGCCTCTTGTACTCATAGCGATACTGATCAATGCTCAACAAACTCCAGAATCTACTTCATACAGAGATCGAGATATACAAGTGAAAAAGAGATTTTCATTAACTGAAGCTTCTAAGGCTGCTAATATATCCGTTGAAAATATAGGACCTACAATATTTAGTGGGCGTGTGACCGATCTAGCTGTAAATCCAGATGATCCAAGCAAATTCTTGGTAGCCTATGCTTCTGGTGGATTATGGAAGACTGACAATAATGGTACTTCATTTGATCCGTTGTTTGATGATCAAGCAAGTATGACCATAGGTGACATTCATGCCAACTGGTCGACGGGTACAATATGGGTAGGCACAGGAGAAGTGAATAGTAGTAGGTCATCTTATGCGGGCACTGGTATATATAAGAGTACTGACTGGGGAGAAACTTGGCAATGGAAAGGTCTACCAGAAAGTCATCATATCTCAAGAATCATAGTAGACCCTAAAGATAGTAATGTCGTATATGTAGCTGTGTTAGGTCACCTCTACTCCACTAATCCTGAGCGTGGAGTCTACAAATCTACAGATGGGGGCGACAATTGGTCTAAGACCTTATATGTAAATGATAATAGCGGAGCAATAGATTTAATTATGGATCCAGATGATAATAAAATTCTTTATGCCGCTACTTGGGATCGAATTAGACATGCTTGGAATTTTCAGGAATCAGGCAAAGGATCCGGTATACACAAGTCAAAAGACGGAGGTGTTACTTGGATAAAAGTCTCAGCCGATGGAAGTGGATTTCCTGATGGAGAAGGAACAGGACGAATAGGTCTTACGATAGCCAAGATTGACGGTCAAAATAAGGTATTTGCTATAGTGGACAATTATAACAGAAGACCAGATGATAAGAACAGAGATGACTCTAAGCTTAACAAAGATCAAATTAGAGGAATGTCAACTGATCAATTCATTTCATTAGACGATGACAAGCTAGAGACATACTTGAGAGATAATAGATTCCCTAAAAAGCATACCTCAAAAAGCGTGAAAGCGCGAGTCAAAGAAGGTAATCTGCAGCCTATAGCATTAGTTGAATATCTAGAAACTGCAAATTCATTGCTTTTTGATACGCCAGTCATCGGTGCTGAAGTGTATGTGACTAATGACGAAGGAAGTTCTTGGGGTAAAACTCATGAAGGTTATCTTGATGGCGTTTTTAATTCATACGGATACTATTTTGGAATGATTGAAGTGGCACCAGACAATCCTAATCAACTTTATATTATGGGGGTTCCAATATTGAGATCAGATGATGGAGGATCTAATTGGACTAATGCCGGTGGAGACAATGTACATGCCGATCATCATGCGTTATGGCTCAATCCAAATCGCCCTGGACACATAATCAATGGAAATGATGGCGGAATCAACATCAGCTATGACGCTGGTGAAAATTGGATCAAATGCAATAGCCCTGCAGTAGGTCAGTTTTACTATATCAATGCTGATATGGCCTCCCCATACAATGTATACGGCGGTCTGCAAGATAATGGTGTTTGGGTAGGCAGCAGTGACTACAATGAAGGTACTAGATGGCATTCAACTGGTCAATATCCCTATAAATCGATAATGGGTGGAGACGGTATGCAAATTCAGATAGACAATAGAGACAATAACACCGTCTATACAGGATATCAGTTTGGCAACTATTTTCGTATCAATAAAGTGCGAGGTAAAAGATCATATATCACTCCAAAGCACGAATTAGGTGATAGACCATATAGATGGAACTGGCAATCTCCGATATATCTATCAAAGCACAATCAAGATATACTTTACATGGGATCTAACATGCTTCATAGATCCATGAATCAAGGTGAAGACTTCACAGAAATATCAGATGACTTGACTAACGGTGGAAAGAAAGGTGATGTTGCATATGGTACGCTTACTGCCATCCATGAGTCAGACTTAGAGTTTGGACTTATATATACTGGAAGCGATGATGGACAAGTCAATGTCACCAAAAATGGAGGCTACACATGGGAAAATCTCAATACAGGATTACCTGCCAATCTTTGGGTGAGTAGGATCCAAGCTTCTGCTCATGACAAAGCGACGGTCTATCTTTCGCTGAATGCTTATCGTTTTGATGATTTTAATTCTTACGTGTATAAATCCAATGACTATGGCGCTACTTGGGTAGAAATAGGAACTGGACTTCCTACTGAACCCGTCAATGTAATCAAAGAAGATCCTGTACATGCGGGATTGCTATTCGTCGGTACCGATCATAGTGTCTATGTAAGCTTTGATGATGGCAACAATTGGAGTCGCATACTCAATGATATGCCACAGACACCAGTTCATGATCTCGTGATACAGCCTGTAGCTCATGATCTCTTAGTAGGTACACATGGTAGATCGATATACAAATCCAACATTACTAATCTAAGAGCCTTGAAAGATCATGATAACTCTCTCAAGTTATTTGCCATAAATGATGTTGAATACAGTTCAGGACAAGGAAATCAAAGAAGGAAATACAATGATGCCTATGAAGCTATGATCCAGTATGATGTATATAGTCCAAAAGCATCTAAAGCTCAATTTACGGTATCCACAATAAAGGGAAAGAAACTTCTATCGAAGTCTATCGATCTCAAGAAAGGACTAGCTACTTATGAGTATAATATGGAAATTGAAAGTAATAAATCTAAAGATCTGGAGAAGTATTTCAATGAAGGAAAAGCTAAGAATGATAAAGTGAAAGTAAAGCAAAGTGATAATAAAAAAGTCTATTTACTGAAAGGTGAATATATGATATCAATAGAATCTTCAGGAAATATTAGTAAAAGTACTTTTGTGATTAAATAACTGCCTTGCCTCTAATTGCACAAGTACTCCAAAAGCGATCTATCTTTTCTTGAACAATAAATCTCATTGAAGGTTACCTTGATATGAAATACTTAATCACATTCATATTATTAACTACAATGAGCGATACACATGTACTTTTCGATTTCAATAAAGAATCTGATCTAATTGATTGGACTATTGTCAACGATGGTGTGATGGGTGGTGTTTCTCAAAGTGAAATGATAATCAACAAGGATGGAAATGCATTATTTTCTGGAAAAATTTCATTAGATTATAATGGAGGTTTTGCTTCTGTGAGATATAATCCAAAGACAATTGATATTAAGAGTTATAAGAAAATAATAATCCGTTGTAAAGGACCTGCTAATAAATATCAGATAAGGGCAAAATCTTCTAGCAATGAGAGACATTCCTACATTCAATATATAGAAGTGTCCGAAAACTGGAAAGAGATCGAAGTAGATATGGCTTCAATGTATCCAACTTTCCGAGGCTATGAATTGGATAAACCAAACTATCCAAAGGAAATGTTAGATGAATTTGCTATACTCATAGGAAACAAAAAACAAGAAGAGTTTACATTAGAGATAGATTGGATAGAACTACGTTAAGAATAACCGTATCCATTATTTGATATCGAAAAAAATCGAATACCTTAAATACCTATTGCTTTGTCAGCTTTCTTTATTACTTCATCTTTTAAGTTGCTTCTAAAAAACGCAGGCTCACCACCTTTAGAGATGATCGGAAATGTAAGTGCCCTTTCGTCACCTTCTACACTTATTTCTTCATAGGAATCAACTGATTGCGTGGTAAAATTTCTTGACGATACATTACAGTTTTCAGTAACACTTTCACTCCATACATTCGTAGTCACACTGGCTGTTACTGTTATAGTCTTTGTCAATACAGAAGCCTTAACATATTTATATTTAGGAATATAATTAACTCCAGTTGAATCGACTACCTCTTCTTGCCCATCTTCAATTTTACTAGTTTGTTTATCTTCTTTAACCGTTTCTTCGGTAGTAAAAGATACAAAATCATGATTCACATTAATTTTACAATCGGGATCAAAATCTACATTATTAGGAAGTGGTTTTAAAAACAACCCTGAACCAATATTGAGATGATTGGTGGTGTAGTAGACTATTCCATTTTGATATGCATATTCTTTCTTCTCAACTAGACTAGGAAAAAAATCTGATCCTCCATACTTCTCACAATCCTCTAAACTATAATAAGCACTTCTAGAATCTGACTTGAAACCACTGGCTTCGAATGATTTTAAACTTTGAGTTCCTTCTTCAAAATAATGATCTACTATTTTATAATCAACATCCTTTTTTCTAGAACATAAAGCATCATACGGCTCATTAATTAAACCATCCAAAACAATATTTGCCCGACCTATATTCTCTAAAACTTCATACAGATTACCTTGAGATTTGATCCAATTCTTAACATTCGAATTGGATTTTTTATCGTCCGCCAGATCGATTGCATTCGCCGCAATAAAATTTGATGATTTAATTATAACATCTGTATTCTGAGCTACATTATTTCCTTTTTCAAGTTCGCTTAATGCTTTATCAAAAGCGTCTTCATAGTTTCCATTATCTAACAATTCTGTTGCTGTTTTGCATGAAACCACTACTAGAAATAATACGAATATATATAAGTATCTCATTGAATTAAATTGATTCTTAATCAGGCCAAGGTTAGACCTACGTAATATAATTCAATTTTGATATCAGATTTTACATATTAAGATGTTTAACATAAAATTATTAGACCAAAATAATCTAAGTCGCAACAATCTTAACACCACTGCTCGTCCCTATCCTACTCGCGCCAGCATCAATAAACTGTTGTGCTGTTTCTTTATCACGGATACCGCCAGAGGCTTTGACTTTTACTTCTTCTCCTACTGTATCTTTCATCAATTCGACATGATGTAATGTTGCTCCAGCAGTTCCAAATCCAGTTGATGTTTTGATGTAGTCAAACCCTTCTTTCATTGCCAATTTAGATATAGAAACTATTTCAGCATCCGTTAGATAACAAGTCTCCAATATAAGTTTGAGACATACATCTTCAGCAATCACCCTAGACATGGCTAACTCCGCTTCGATATCTTTCATCAGTCCAGATTTCATATATCCTACATTAAGTACCATATCTATTTCATCGGCACCAGCATCTACAAGAAGGCTAATTTCATTGAGCTTAGCATTCAGCGTTCCGCTTCCTAAAGGAAATCCAGCTACTACGGCTATTTGCGTATTAGCACCGTTCAACAATTCCAAAGCATGGTGTAAATAGCTTCCATTGACACAAACAGCATAGAAATTATGATCTATTGCCTCTTGGCAAAGTTTAGTGATATCGTCTAATGAAGCATTCGCTTTTAGATTAGTATGATCTATGTATTGATTTAGCATTATACGTGGTTCTGTGAGTCGTAAGGGTTGTCTATCATGCAATATATCGGTTAATATTATAATAATGATTAGATATGGTCTTTCGCATAAAAACAATGTACCCCATTACAGTATAAAATATCCTTATCAATCGCTTAAGTTTTATGATGATTATAACAATGGAGTTACACTATACTTCTGAGGGATAGAGTATCTTTGTTACTTCTAATATATATAACAAATGATAAAGTTTATTTTTTCGGTTTTCTTATGCCTAATATCACTAACTAATGAGGCTCAAGTATATCTTTCCAAGATATACAATGACATATTAGTACTTGGACCTAATAATGTGGCTCCGCATTGCAATGAGATCGCCAATAGCTATGTTTCTGATTTAGAGGGATTCTATGATTTATTAATCAAGGAACAAACAGAACTAAAAGAAGCAATAGCAAACATTGAAAAAGTAGTAGCCCCAACTAAAGCACAACTATTTACTCAAAATGAAAAGCAAGGGGATATTGACCTCATAGAAAATGAGCTAACAATCATTATGCAATTTAAAGAACTATGGCTCAAAATCATAGATCAAACGCCAGTGAAATTTCAACTTGTAGATCTTATCAGAGATGGTCAATGTGTAGAAATCAATACTAATCATGGTAACTTTTCAACTAATGAGTATATGGTAACCTTAGATAAGGATATCAGAAAAATCAAGATTATAGAACACATTGCAATTGAGCAAAGAGATAGCATACCGCAGTGGATTACCAAAATATCGGACAATTGCGCGTCTCAAGATCCAGAAGACTGCATGATGTGGTGTTTTATTAATCAAGAAGGAGGTGATGTGTTAGTTGATTTCACAGGAGATCTTTATAAATTAGAAGACAGTAAAATTGCAAGTCAATTCAATATGGTTCCAAATGCAAAACATGCTTCAAGAGAACTTTCTATGGATTTAGAAGGAATATCTATTGATATTATCAATATCGTAAAATCTGATAATAATATGTTACTCCAACTAGATGGTTTTAGTACCATAGAATGTAAAGAGTAGATACTATTTATTTTTTTGCAGATAAGACTGTTTAGGCAATTAATTCATTTGCTTTTTCGATTAACTATATGAGTATTTCGTTTATTTAAAACGTTGTGTTAGACATGAACATATTCGATGCTATCAAAGCAGAAGATCACGATGCGGTAAACGCAATGATTGCTTCTAATCCAAATTGTAAAAACACTCAGGATTCTAGAGGTTTTACGCCACTGATCTTAGCTACATATATGGGTGCGATGAAAGTAACAAAAGTACTTCTCGAAAATGATATTAATGTAAATGCTCAAGACAGTTCTGGTAATACTGCATTGATGGGCGTATGCTTTAAAGGATCAAAAGAGTTTGCAGATTTACTTCTTTCAGCTGGTGCCGATTTGAATATCACTAATAAAAATGGAACAACTGCACTTGCATTTGTAGCAACTTACAATAAGGAAGAAGTTGTAAAGTATCTCATCGAAAAAGGGGCTGATAAGAATATAAAAGATAAGGAAGGTAAGACTGCACTAGATCACGCTAAAGTGAATGGTTATAGTTTGATAGTAAGTTTACTGGAAGATTAGACGAGTTTTCGGAGTCCATGTGTTTTCGGAGTACATGTGTTTTCGGAGTCCATGTGTTTTCTGCGAAAGCCACATTCTCTCTCCGACGACGTGTTTTACTGCGTAAAACACTTGGCTAATTCGCTTTTCTGCGATTGAGTTCGTCTCTGATTTTAGCCGCTTTTTCGTAATCTTCTTCATTAAGGACATCTTCTAACATCTTATTAAGAGCTCCTACGGTATACGATTCATAAGAATCCGCCTTTTGCACTTTTGGAGTCTCTGCAGTTTTAGAATCAGTAGATATACCTTCTTCGTCTTGATCCTCAAGAACAACACCTGCATTCTCCATTATAAATTCATAAGTAAAAATAGGACATCCATACCTGACTGCCATCGCTATAGCATCAGAAGTACGGCTATCAACTTCTACAGTTCCCAATGGGCCCTCACAGACTAATTGAGCATAGAAAATACCGTCTAGAAGATTATTAATGACAATCTCTTTAACTTCTATATTGAAACCATCAAATGCATTTTTAAACAAATCATGCGTTAGAGGTCGATTAGGGGTCATATTTTCCATGGCTACGGCAATAGCTTGCGCCTCAAAACCACCAATAACAATCGGTAATCTACGCTTGCCTTCCAATTCACCTAATACAACTGCATAGTTATGCGATTGTGTTACGCTATGCGAGAGGGCTACTATATTTAGTTCTATTTTCTTCATAGAGGGGGACTAAATGATCACTTATAAACCCAATTGATATAAGATATATGCATATATCAATTGGGTTACAAAGTAAATGCAAAATCTCGTAATTAGTTAGATTGCTTAAACTTTTTAAGAGCTTCTGTAAGCTTTGGCACAACTTCGAAGAGATCTCCAACGACTCCATAGTCTGCCGCTTTGAAGAATGGTGCTTCTGAATCTTTATTGATTACGACGATTACTTTTGAGCTATTGACACCTGCAAGATGCTGTATTGCTCCTGAAATTCCCGCTGCTATATATAAGTTAGGTCTGATCGCCACACCTGTTTGTCCGACATGCTCATGATGAGGTCTCCAACCAATATCAGCTACAGGTCTAGAGCATGCTGTAGTAGCACCTAATACTTCTGCTAGTTCTTCTATTATTCCCCAATTCTCAGGACCTTTCATACCGCGACCGGCAGAAACTACTAATTCTGCTTCTGGTAAAGGCACTATTCCATCTACCGTTTTTTGCTCTCTTACTACGATCTTAGAAATTGGCACATCTATACTTACTGATTCTACTGTAGCATCACTACCTTCAGCAGAAAACTGTATTGAGTTTCCCATAAGAGAAACTACCGTTACGTCAGAAGTTACTTTATTGTAAACTGTTGCTTTACCAGAAAATACACCTTTACTAAATGTATTATCGTCTGTTGGCAATGCATTCACACTACTTACTACTCCTGCATCTAGCTTTACTCCAACTCTACCAATGATAGACTTTCCAGTACTTGTAGAAGCTACGACAATGTGAGTAGCTCCTATAGATTTAGCTTGAGCTGCAATAGCTGAAGCATATTGCTGGCTATCTACACTATTAAATACACTATTGGCATCATGGACCACTTTTGTGGCTCCATATTTCCCAAGCTGTCCAGGGTTGTCACAATTACCTAATACGAGAGCAACACAATCGCTACCCTTTTGAGCTGCTAATTTAGATGCATAAAAGACTGCTTCTTGAGCCGTCTTTTTGAAATTACCTTTTGTTGATTCGGCTAATACTAATACTGCCATAATATATTGTGTTTTATCTTATTCAAAATGGTTGTAAAAACGGAAGGCTCTTATAATTTAAATAGCTTTTGCCTCCTCATGAAGTAATCTTACTAGCTCATCCATATTCTCTGGATCTACTAATTTAACACCTGTCTTTGCGTCAGGCAGCATATATTTTACTGTCTCAACATGAGCATTTGCATCTACTACTGGCACTATGTTAAGCGGTTTACGCTTAGACATCATGATACCTTTCATATTTGGAATACGCTGTTCAGCTAGACCTTTGGCAGCAGACACTACACAAGGGCCAGATACAGCAGCTACTTCTACTCCACCTTCGATATCTCTAGTAATCACTGCTGTATCACCTTCCATCTCTAAATGAGAAGCATAAGATACATATGGAAGATCCAATAGCTCTGACACCATAGCTCCAACCTCAGAACCGTTATAATCGATCGTTTCTTTACCTGTAAATATCATATCGTACCCGGCACCATCTGCATGAGCAGCTATTTGCTTGGCTACAAAAAACGCAGACCCAACGTCTACGGCATCAACTCTCACAGCATCGTCTGCGCCTATCGAAAGCGCTTTACGTATGATGATATCGTTAGATGGTCCACCTACATTAATCACAGTAACAGTACCGCCTAGCTTTTCTTTAAGCTCTATTGCTCTCACTAGCGCGTACCACTCATCATAAGGATTAAGAATGTATTGCACTCCATCTGTATTGAATTGAGTATCGTTATCTGTAAAACTGATCTTTGCAGTCGTCTCAGGAGTTCTGCTTATACATACTAACAGCTTCATATTATATATTTATCTATTATTTAAATGGTCCACAAATATAAGTACCTAAAACACTTATAATGCTATTCAAATGTCATAATCACAAACTAATCTGTGTCTATAACACTTTGCAAATATACAGCATTTTTTAAAAACTATACTCAGAGTTAAATTAATTACACCAAAACGGTAATTTTCACTTAAAAAAAATATGTCATGAGCTTATTTACTTATTCCGCACTGTAGCTGTAGACTTACCAAAAAGCTAGACAATTATAAAATTAACTAAATTTGAATTGTTATGAAGAAAAGTAAATTTAGCGAGAGTCAGATAATTAGAGCTCTTAAGGCAAATGAATCAGGTAGATCTGTAGAAGAGATC
>CALLPN010000007.1 GCA_938015435.1 uncultured Saprospiraceae bacterium | reverse complement strand
TTCACTGTCAGAAACATTTTGTCAGAAACATCTTTATCACTTCACTAATTTACGTCTATCGTGAATGTTTCTGACAACTGCCTTATTGTTTGTTCTGCTTTATTCACTGTCAGAAACATTTTTAACTTTACTTAATTAGCTTTTATCGTGAATGTTTCTGACAACTGCCTTATTGTTTGTTCTGCTTTATTCACTGTCAGAAACATTTTGTCAGAAACATCTTTATCACTTCACTAATTTACGTCTATCGTGAATGTTTCTGACAACTGCCTTATTGTTTGTTCTGCTTTATTCACTGTCAGAAACATCTTTATCACTTTTTGTATTCTACGTAATGTCTCCATTTATCCATCACTCCTGCAAAGTCAGCTGGAAGTGGCTGCTCAAAATATAGACGCTCTCCAGAAGTAGGATGTGTAAATCCTAATACTCTCGCATGCAAAGCTTGACGAGGCATAATCTCAAAACAATTAAATACAAACTGCTTGTATTTACTATATACAGTTCCTTTACGGATTACGTTTCCAGAGTATCTCTTATCGTTAAATAATGGGTGCCCTTTATGCTTCATATGGACACGTATCTGGTGAGTACGTCCAGTTTCAAGCTTACACTTTACCAATGATACATAGTATAGATCTTCTATCACTTCATAATGAGTGATCGCTCTCTTACCAAAGTCTTGATCCTCCGATACGGTCATCAACATACGATCTTTAGGATGCCTACCTATATATTCGTCTATAGTACCTGACTCTGGATCAGGGCAGCTCCACACTAACGCCAGATATTCTCTGTCGATCGAATGATCAAAAAACTGGGCAGCTAAGTGAGTCATTGCATTCTCATTTTTAGCAATCACCATTAATCCTGACGTTTCTTTATCTATCCTATGTACAAGACCTGGACGATCATTATCGTTTCCTTGTTTTAATGGAAGAATATGGTTTTCAAAATAGTGAGCTAAACCATTTACCAAAGTACCACTATAGTTTCCAACTCCTGGATGAACCACAAGCCCTGGGGGCTTATTGATGACCATTACATCTTCATCTTCGTGGATGATATCAAGGTCCATTTCCTCTGGTAAGATTGTTCGATCTCTAGGCGCTTCTGTAAGGTATACTTTGATTACATCGTGAGGTCTTATCTTATAGTTACTCTTGACCCTCTTATCGTTTACCGTAATCAGACCATCATCGATACCGTTTTGAAGACGATTACGAGACATCTGCTCCATTCGTGTCATAAGGAATTTATCGATTCTGATAGGTCCCTGTCCTTTGTCTACTTGGACAGTCTGTAATTCGTGGAGTTCGTTATAATCTGGTGTCTCGCTCATCGATGCTGCTGTGAGTCTTAGTATCTAATCTTAAGCACAGAAGTACTCTTGACTTACTAAGACTGATTAGTATTATATTAAATTTGGGATCTCTAACTTCTGTCCATTGTAACATCAGCAAGAATCAAAACGCAAAGGTAACACCTAGATCATATCTAATGGCATCTAAAGTGCTTCTCTTTCGTGTGTAAAAGTCATAGGAAGAGGTATCTCCAACCAATTTTGCATCCTTAATATCGTATTCTGTCGATAATGAGCTCATGTAGCCTATTTTCGTAGTAATGTAAATCGCTTCGGCTACTGCATAATGTAGTCCCACTCTGAAAGCGTAACTAATCGACGCATCGAAATTATTACCGTCAAACTCTGAAAAGTCAGCATCTTCTGAGGATGATACTGAAGTACTTGTCCACATCGCGCTCAATCCAAATCTACCCTCTACGAATGGTTGGATACCTATTACATTTAACCCTAAGTAATGTCTATATATTGCAGTCCAACTGCCCAATGAGGTAGTAGTACTGTGGTCAAATGGAAATCCATCCACTGGATCTACAGTGGCCAATCTAGCATTCTCGAGATATGTATAGTCCAATCCCATTCCTACAAAACCAGGAGTATCACTGGATAGTTGAATCAAATAATCTAAGCCAAATCCAATATACTTACTATTCAAATTTCGCTTCAATGCACTTGTTGGATCTGTTAGTAGTAGATTAAGTTCGATAAATTGTACTCTGGAATAGTCGTCCTCTTCCATATATGCCTCTTCATTGTATTCTTCTACTTGAGAGTTTGATTCTTGATTATCACTATCGTTTTGTGCATAGGCACCAATATAACAAGACATTAACATAATAAAGATGCCCTTACGTAAATCCATAACTTATTTATATTTAACTTCATATATCGCAACGATGTGACCGCTTCTATTGTTCCTTAGAATAGAACTTCTTAAGTTGATATTCTTTAAGATTAAGAACGGGTCCAATCATTATACTAAAATACAGATAATCAAATAGATGAAAATCAAATTACTCATAATCATTGCACTCGCAGCTTCTGTAGCAGTAATTGCCGCAGTATTTCCAAAAACTAATAAGGATAAAGAAAGTCTTACTCTACAGGTATTAATGGCGGTACTTGAACGACTGCATTTTGCACCTCAGGATGTAGATGATTCTCTATCTCAGGAGATTTATAAGGAATTCTTGGATGGAATGGATCGAAGTAAGCGTTTTCTACTTAGTTCAGAAGTAGATCAATTATCTGTATTCGAAAATAGTATCGATGACCAAATAAATGCCTCCACGTTTGAGTTTTTTGATCTGACGAATACTCTTATGGAAAGTAGTACTAAAAGAGCTCAAAGATTGTATGAATCGATTATCGCAGAAGAAATATCCATCACTTCCAATAAATTACTAGAATTAGATGGGGAGAAGATTGACTTTGCCAAGACGGAGTCAGAATTGACTGACCGATGGAGAGACTACATTACCTACAATGTGGTGACTAGATATGAAAGCTACCTATCTGATAGAGATAAAAGTGATGATTCTGAAGAAAAAGCAAAGACTGATCAAGAGTTGCTAGCGAAAGCAAAAAAGTACTCCAAAGAAATGTTTGATGATTGGTTTGAAAGAATGGAAGAAATTCGTCGTTCGGATAGATTTGAAGCCTACCTTAATGTACTTACACATACTTATGATCCTCATACAGATTATTTTAGTCCGAAAGCAAAGGAAGACTTCGATCTCAGAATGGGAGGAAAATTAGAAGGTATAGGAGCTAGACTCTTTGTCAAAGATGATGTTACCGAAGTATCAACCGTAATCGTAGGTGGACCAGCTTGGAAAGCCAAGCAACTAGCAGTAGAAGATAAAATATTGAAAGTTAGACAAGATGATGAAGAGGAACCTGTAGACTTAACTGGAATGCGGATAGATGATGTAGTTCAGCTCATCAGAGGAAAGAAAGGAACAAAGGTGCATCTCACTATTCGTAAAAAAAGTGGTAAGACTGAGGTCATCACTATCGAACGTGATGAGGTAATAGTAGATGAGTCTTTTGCTCGATCTGTTATTGTAGATTTTGAGGAGGTGAAAAATATTGGATTTATATCATTACCAGTATTCTACTCATCTTTCGACGGTACTAATAGTTGTGCAGCTGATGTCAAAAAAGAAGTAGAGAAACTGAATGCACAAAATGTGAATGGAATCATACTAGATCTCCGTTGGAATGGTGGAGGATCGTTGCAAGATGTGATCGACATGTCAGGTCTATTTATAGAAGAAGGTCCCATTGTACAAGTTAAAAGCAACGAAGGAAAAGCTAGTGTATATAATGATAGAGATGCCAATGTATCCTATAAAGGTCCGATGATAGTAATGACTAATATGATCAGTGCATCCGCATCAGAGATTTTAGCTGGAGCCTTACAAGACTACGGTAGAGCATTAATTGTGGGAAGTAATTCTACATTTGGTAAGGGAACTGTGCAAGGCTTTTACGATCTTGACCGTGTATATAATGGAGCTTCAGACCTTAAGCCTTTAGGGCAAGTAAAAATGACTACACAGAAATTTTATAGAATTAATGGAGGATCAAATCAACTGAAAGGAATTATACCTGATATCATTCTGCCTGATAATTTCAGTTACGTAAATGTCGGTGAAAAAGAATATGACAATGCCTTAGATTGGTCTAAAATAGATCCTGTGCAATATGGTCAAAACGTATATCAAATTCCAGAAATCAATACACTCAAGCAACGAAGTAATGAACGTGTGGCCGCGAGTGATGCATTCAACCTTATAGAAGACAATGCAAAATATATCAAAGAAGTAGAAAATGATTCTAGTGTACCCCTATCTCTCAAAGGCTATAAAGCATATCTAGTAGAAAGAGAAGCAAGAGCTAAGAAATACGACGACATTATGAAAGATCCTATTGAAGGATTGTCTATCTCTAACTTGCTTGTGGACATAGAAAATATCGAAGCGGACAGCAACAAAATTCTACGTAATAAGGATTGGATCAAGAGTCTTCATAAGGATATATACCTGCAAGAGACTGTTTTGATTATGAAAGATATGATGAAAGAAAAGAGATAATTTACTCTTAAAAATCTTGTCTAAGATTAGTTTATTTTTCTAGACTTTTGGATTGATGGTTTATCATAGATATAGCTTTTGAAAAAGATGGCTGGTACTCTAAGGCCTTTTCAATGCACAGTACTTCCAAGTGTATACCACAATACGAAGCATAGATTTAATTGATTACAACTTCTTAGCTATAATAAAGAGATCTACAAATTCTTTGCCAGCTGAATTAGTATAAGGCTTTCTAAATTCATGTAATATTTTCATTTTTTTCGACAGCAATCTTTCTTTGAGATACGATGCTTGATGATAGTAGACAAATGTGCTTTCGTCATAGTTCGACGATTTTACATATTCCGAATCTTCGTAATTCCCTTCCATCGTACTGATATAGAATACGCCGTTTTGTTCGAGTAATTTATAACCATCATCGATCAATTTAATGGCATCTTCTTTTGTAATATATGGCAAACCAAATGCACACATTATAGCATCAAAAGTGTCATTGAAGTGAGATAAATATCTGCAATCCATTACATCGTATCTAGCCTTTGGATTATTGATTCTTGCAAGCTCTATCATTTTAGGAGCGACATCGATTCCATATATCTTATAATTGGGTTTGAATTTATGTAGGTACTTAGTTATAATACCTGGACCACAAGCTATTTCGAGGACTTTAGCATCTTCTTTGGCGATCTCATTCATCCATAAGTCATATGTTTCTAAATAGCCACCATAGTCCATAAAACGGTCTTGATATTGAGTCGCCAATTTGTCGAATGTATTTTTATTGAGTTGGTATCTATCCATAGAGTCTCATTTACCATGTAATATATCACATCTATGATTCTGCCAATGAAAGCAGCCAGTTATATAATTCAGGAAAACTTTTTGAAGCACAAAAAAAAGAGCTTACATCATCTCTGATGTAAGCTCTTATATATCTATTGTAATTGATATTTCTATTGAACGAAACAGGGTCTTTTAGAATCCCATTCCTCCACCCATGCCTCCCATGGATTTTTGAAATTCTTCCATAGTCATCTTTTTGTGACCTGAAGTATCAACATTAAGTGCTGCTTCATCCATTTCACCTGAGAGGTTTTTAGTTTCCATAGTCATAGACATCTGTGCAGATTCTATCATTACTAAAAGTGGAAAACCTGGTAATTCTACCGCTTGTAATCCTTGAATACCATTAACCGGAGCCTTAATCTCTTCAGATATGTATGCAGATATCTTCATATCCGGTGACTCAGGATTAGTAATATTTACTTTGTATGTTTTGTATCCAAGTATTTCTTTAGTATCAGACTTCATTAATTCTACTGTAGGCTTTACTTGTCCTTTTTGTGCTTCCGCGGCATCTGTTTCTATCCACATTTTTTGGCCCATCATATCCATGTACATATCCATTTTACCGGATTCTTTGTTCATTTTGATATCCATATTAATCATACCACCCATCATACTAGTCTTTGTGATACTTTCTTCACCTTTAAATATGATATCGAATGATGTTCCTTTCATCATTTCCAGCTGTTGAGCTAACTGAGCATCTTCCGATCCTACTTTAGTGATTTCCATCTTGATTGTTCCTTTGTCAAGAGTCTTTTGAGCATTGACAGTGATCAGTGCGATCGGAGCTACGAGTAGTAGAAAACTTAATAAGTGCTTCTTCATTATTGTATTATTGATTGATTTATAGTTCGATTTCGTAGCCTCTAAATGAGGCTTTCGTGTGTAAAAATAGAATTCTGAGACCTAAAGTTTCAATTTGAAAGCCAAAATTGACGAATTAACGCTTATTTAAGACTAATCATTGGCATCTGAACACATCTGTAAGACGCCTCATTTCATTGTAATGTTACAGATCATCTGAAATCCGCTTTGACATTTAGGGTAAAAAAGAAAATTGCCGTAATATCAAGCTCTTCGGTATACATAAATTATAAATACTACGTTAATCTATCAAAGAATGCCTTCCTATGAAAAACTTTATAATTATAATCGCACTCATTCAACTTTACAGCTGCTCTAAGGATAATGAACTTCAAAATCAACTAGTAGGTGAATGGGTATGGCATTCCACATCCAGTGGCTGGGGACAAAGTAACCCAGAAAGCTCTGGAATCGAGTGGCGATTAAGTATAACATCTGCTAATATAGTATCGGCAAGAGAAGGTTCTATTAGCCTTGTTGAGTCTAGCGCCTACAAATTAGAAAACCGACGTATTGATAATATAGACGCAAACTTCGATTATATTGAAACTGATGATCCTCTTCGAAATGTGGGTGGTGTGTTTCGGATAGAAGATGACACTCTTATATTTTATTCTCCTGGAGTTTTTGATGGAAACAGTCACTTCTTTATACGTCTTCACTAAGCCACAGAAGGAATCAAAGCTTCTCTTCTTCATCGTATTCTATACGATCACGATATGGAATAAATGGAATCTTTAGTAACTCCCATATACTTTCCGTCTCGCTAATGTCCATATGAGTATCTAAGCCGTACACTAATTTAGAATTATCAACTTTGGTAAAAGTCCCAAAAATGCGATCCCAAAAGGAAAAGATATTACCATAATTGGTATTACTATATGGCTCACGATAATGATGGTGTACACGATGCATTCGTGGTGTTGCTATTACATATGCCAAGGCGGTCTCTATCTTCTCTGGTATATTCATATTACTATGATTAAATTGTGTAGCCACTAATGAAGCGGACTGGTACAAGAAGATCAACCACACTGGAGCTCCCACAATGAATACCGCCAATATCGTAAAGATAAACCTAAATACACTCTCTCCAGGATGATGTCGATTAGCTGAGGTAGTATCTAAGTGCTGATCCGTATGGTGAATAATATGAAACTTCCACATCCACATCACATTATGTTGTACCCAATGCACTAGGTATGCACCCAATAGATCCATAAGCATCAACCCAAATATCACTTGAGCCCATAATGGAACCGTAAACCAATTGATCAATCCAAAACTATTATCTGTCACCCAGATCGTACTTGCAACCAAAAGAAAAGCCATACTAAAATTAACCACTACTGTAGTCAATGTAAAAAACAGATTCATCTTGGCGTGCTTCCATTTACTATAGTCCAACTTAAAGAAAGGGAAGGCATTTTCTATTAGAAAAAATATGGTCAAGCCCCCAACCAGAAGTAAAGATCTGTGAGAGGTAGGCATATTAGAAAAGTATTCAACTATAAAATCCATAATAGGTCTTTTGAAGATATTTTCAAAAATAATGGATTATACTTACATAGGTGTTGCATCTAGAAAATTAGAATACCGCAATTATATATATTTCAATTAATCAATTCTATTGAGCTACTATAATTTTGTTGACTACTTTTTCTCCTGAGCTGATATATTCTACGATCAAGAATTACCGTCCAGAAGGTAAACTAGAAACTGGAACTACACTAACTCATTGAACAGTAACCGCTATCTGTAACAGTGCTAGCCTCTCTCCTTTATTAAATAGTAATGGATGTCCGATTGCATGTCTATTTGCATGCGATAAAAATATATCATCGATGACTGCAGTCGAATTTACAGCGTCTTGGCAATCCCCTTGATTATCTGACTTTGCAAATCGATACTCTTGAAAATTGTACACAGATGAAAGTGCTAAATTATCTGCATCGCTTACTTCAAGTGAAATACTTCCATTGGATACTATCTCACATGAAGCATTTATAATATTGGATTCATGAATAATATCATTATTAGTTGTTAGCACGAAATTGGCTTCTTATGTATACCCCACCATATCGGTAACTGTTACTGAATAGTTTCCATCGACGGGATCTTCTCTGGATACCTGTGTTGTTCCATCCCTTCACAAATATTGATACTGCAATTGTCCTTGAGAGACGGTCAATTCAATAGATCCTATATCTCCATTATTACAATCTGGTTGTGTCACAACACTTCATATTTGTAACCCTGGCAACAGTAATATGTTATAAATATCTTGAGCGTCACAACCAATTGCAACTGATACGACCAGTGTATAGACTCCTTCATCAAGGTTAGAAACTAAAGGTGTTGTTTCACTATTGGACCAATTGTGAATATAGGGCCCTAACCCAAATAGTCACTCCTATACCCTCAGCACAAATAAATTCCTTTAAAACTATCTTTTGCATATTAATAAGTCCTGTTTCTTGAATAAGTTGAGACCCTATGACTTGCGTTCCATTTGCATCAGTGACTGTAAATAAACATTCCGACGTACATAAATCTATCAATGAAAAACTACTTCTTAATCGCCTTCGGTAATCCTTCTACAGATTGTGATGTAGAACCAAAATCTCAATTAAACTGGATTGGAAAATAATTATAATTATATTTAGTTTTGGAATGTATCGTAATAAGAGTAATCGTTAATCATTTATGTCCAAATCTGTTTGTCAAGAAAAGGTGTTTGAATCCATATTTAGTACTCACGCTGAGTCACTAGTGAATTTCATGTATTACAAATGCGGTGATTATCCAGCATCTGAAGACATAGTACAAGAGGCCTTTGGGAAGTTATGGAAAGAATGCGCCAAGGTATCGATAGAGAAATCTAAATCATTTTTATTCACTGTAGCGACCAATATGTTTCTAAATAAGGTGAAACATGATAAGGTAGTTCTCAAATTTGCGCGACGCGGACAAAGTGAACGAAGTATTGAAACGCCTCAATATTTGTTAGAAGAGGCAGAATTTAAGCAAAAGTTAGAATTAGCTATCTCAGCTTTACCAGAAGGTCAGCGAGTTGTATTTTTGATGAATAGAATAGACAAGATGAAATACAAGGAGATCGCTAATAACCTAGGCTTAAGTGTAAAGGCAATCGAGAAGAGAATGCATAAAGCTTTAGTTTCATTAAGAAAAATAACGCCCAAGCTGTAGGGTTTTATCAAATAAGGTTGTTATATATATAAAGTATCATGAAAAATAAAGATGTACTATATGCCAAATGGCTAAGTGGAGAGATCAGCGACGAGGAGCTGCAGTCTGCCTTAGGAGTTGAGGCAATAGGTAATCTAGATCTTGTGGTCAAGACTGTAGATCAATGGTCAACGCCGAAGTATGACACTTCTGCTGGCTATGAAAAATTCAAAGAAAAGCATCGAAATAAATCTACTCCAATAAGAAAACTCAATTGGTTTAAGATAAGTGGTCTAGCTGCAAGCTTTTTGGTTCTTTTATTTGTAGGGAATAAATTCTTCATTAATCAAAATGAAGAATTATATGCTAAGAATGGGCATAATGAAAAGAAAACTCTTGCGAACGGATCTGAAATCTCGCTAAACGATGGCTCTACTATTACTTATAATACTCAAAATTGGACATCGGAACGAGTCATTGAACTTTCTGGTGAAGCTGTTTTTCAAGTAACGAAAGGGAGTCCATTCGTAGTGAATACAAAAAATGGTGTTATTAGAGTATTAGGTACTCAGTTTAATGTCAGAGCGTGGGGATCCAACTTATATGTCGAATGTTATGAAGGAAAAGTGGAAGTAACTGTGAACAATCAAAAGACAATATTGATTGCAAACGAAGCGGTAAATGTTCTACAAGGTAACATGGACGATAAACAAATAATTACGAATAAGACACCTTCGTGGCAAAATGGTACATCTAGATTTTACAATGAAAATCTTCAAATTGTATTGGAAGAGTTAGAGCGTCAGTATGACATCAAAGTCAATTTGAAAACTATGGACAGGAGTTTCTCAGGTACTTTTCGACATAATGATTTGGAAAATGCAATAAGAAATATTTGTAAGCCATTAGGTTTAAATTTTACTATTAGCGAAGATCAAAAGTTAGTTGTGATTGAATAACGCTCCTAAAAATATCTGCCAATATCTACTCCTATTACTCCTTGCTATTACTAGCAATACTTCTATCTGCCAATCTCAAATCTTAAATTTTGATCATATCACGATCGATCAAGTGATTGAGAATATAGAGCAAAAATCAGAATACATATTTAATTATGATCCTGAATTACTTAAAGAGTATTATTATTCAGGCAGTATAGATATCATCGAATTCAAAGGTGAGTTGACAGGTGTACTATATGATAGTCCGTTTACTTATGAAATAGATAACAATACAGTCCTCGTTTATCAATCGAAGCAAAGTAACTATACGATATGTGGTACGATACTCGATGCCCAAACTTATGAGCCTCTGATTGCAGCAAATGTAGTAGCTCCGAATATATTAATAGGAACTCAATCAGATGCAAATGGAAACTTTGACTTTGAAGTCTCTGCTTATAAAAATCAAAAGATCGAAATTAGTTATATTGGTTATAAGATGCTATCCTTTATGGTACAAGATCTAGAATCAAGCGATTGTCCCAAATTTGAATTGGAAGTTGATCAGGATCTTATGGGTCGCGAAGTACTGATTACAGATTACATATTGGACGGAATATTAGAAGGCGATGAATTTGGAAGCTTTGCACTTGATTTTGATCAATTGTCCAAAAACCACTCTACGGTTGAACATGATATACTAAAAACGGCACAACTATTACCTGGAATCAATAGTATGGATGATAGTGCAACTAACCTTCAAATCAGAGGAAGTAGCGCGGATCAAAACCTAATATTATGGGAAGGAGCACCCATATATAATGCAGGTCATATATTCGGAATGATATCTGCGATAAACCCCTTTTCTGTAGATCAAGTACGTATCTACAAAGGAGCCTATGATCCTAAATACGACAATCGTGTTGGAGGCATTATAGATATCTCACTATCAGATACGATTGACAATATCTTTCAGGGCAGTATAGGATCTACATTGACAGAAGTTCATACCAATTTAGATATTCCCATAATAGATGACCATTTATCTATGGTATTGTCGGGTAGAAAAAGTATCAAAGGCATATATGAATCGCCACCTTTACAGAGTTACACAAAAAAGGTATTTCAGTTCTCCATTATAGATGACCGATCACAGAATTCACCAGCAGGCGATATAGATTCTGAGCAAGTTTTGGATTACAACGATTGGAATACCAAGCTACTTTATAAAGTTAACGATCAAATAAGAGTCAATCTAGGTTTATATCAAAATAAACAAGATTTTGACTACACGTTTTCCCCCGCTGAAGATACGTATGTTGAAACTGATAAAATCGCAGTGAGCACTCAAGCTATTAAAACTGGAATAGATATTGACTTTCATAAAAAATGGACTAGCTCTATTTCTTTCTACAGATCTTCATATAATAATGAATATAACCGATTAGAAACTGAAGATGGAGAATTTCTTAATGGCTACAAACAGACTAATAATATAAACGATAAAAGTTATACAGTTTCGAATATTTTTACGCCCACAAAAGCATTAAATATAAAAACTGGATATGAATACAATACAAAAGAAGTTCAATTAGATCTGGGAGACGACAGCCGTTTCGAACCAATTTTCGAATCGCAAAGTAGGGAATTGGCTGATTTTCAAAACCTTTTTTTGTCTTTGACTTATAGCACAGTAAAATTTAAGTTAGATGTAGGAACAAGATCCACTCGCTACGAGCAGTTTGGACAATGGGTACAATCTCCTCGTCTTAATCTACAGTACTATATCAATGATCACTGGAAACTAAAGGTAGATGGTGGAATCTATCATCAATTCGTAAGCCAATTAAATGATTTTGGCACTAATCAAATTACTGAGGATAATCCTTTATGGATTCTAAACACTTCGTCCGAACAACTCTATCAAAAAGCCAATAAAATAGCGACCGGATTTGTTTTTAGTCAAAATGGATGGCTGCTAGATGTCGACGCGTATTACAATTATACAACTGGACTAAGCACCGTTTCACCTGTACTAGGGCTACTATCTGGCGATCGTCCTTTTTCTAGAGGTAACTCTTCTACAAAAGGTATTGATCTACTAATTAAAAAAAGATGGTCAAAATTTAATACTTGGATAAATTATTCCTTAGGGCGAAATGAAAATGATTTTTTAGACTTTTCTGAAGATCGCTTCTACTCACCTAATGACATAAGGCATAATATAAGCTTGGTTGCTAGTTATAAAATAAAGAATATTCAATTTTCACTTAATGCAAAATATCATTCAGGACTACCCTATTCACTTCCATCAGTAGTACCCAATGAAGAAGAACCAGATGCAAATCCGCCATTCAATTTCTTTCTTGATTATTCAGATTATAATGAAAATCGACTAAGGCCATATATGCGATTAGATTTCAATATAAACTATCGACCGAGCTTGCCGTACCTAGGAAATTTAAAATCTGAAATCTCATTTACAATGATAAATCTACTAAACTATGAAAATGTAGTAAGTCGCGAATATGATATAGATTTTGATATTGATGCTCCTAATCCTACACTTACCTATATTAAAAAAACACTATTGAGAAGGACACCATTATTGCTTGTAAGGTTTTATTGGTAACACAATATTATTCAAACAATTAGGTTAATACTTCTTATACAAAAGAATTGTCAAATAGAATAAAACTCTATTATTTCAATCTATTTTTCATCTTCAATGGCTTAATAATAATAATCCTCAGACTGATCATCATCATCTAGAGTCACTTAATTACAATCAACATCTATTCCGTAATATACTAGTACTTCTTGATTCGGATTTATAATCGCATTGTTATCATCGCAATCGTCAACCAATACAAAACCATCTTGATCTAGGACATCGTCTAGCGTACTTGGATCGCAAACATCAATTATTCCATTGTATACGATTTCGTCTTGGCTTGCATTTATATTTTGATTGTTACCATCGCAGTCATCTGCTAATACAAAGCCATCTTGATCTACAAAAAAGACCACTAAGATCATTTCTCAACCACACGCACTCCTTGTTGATACTTGTGATTCTTATCATATCCATCATGATAAGTGTGTTGATCAAAAACAAAAGATTTTGGATCTGCGCCCTCTACTTTTTCGTACTTATAATACACGCAACATTCATCTACACTATAAAACAAGCCCAAGCCCTCAAAACTATTAGGATCAGCACCTGAAATAGGTTTTTGTTTGAAATACGCATTATTCTTATCCGCAACATGAAAAGAAGCTGCATTTTCACCTGTCGCTCTTAATGTTTGGGCATCAACTTCAGTATACTCAAAATATTCAGCTTCATAATAAACATCTGAATCTATTATAATAGTATTTCTATTAACTACTCTTAGACTCTCTACTTCCTGATAAGAAATAACTTTAGTTTCGTTGAACGATATTTTACAATATACATTATCACTATCGTGTGCATATTTCTCTGAAAGTAATTTCACATGTTTAGTATCTGTACTAATTTTCTCCAATTCTAACCCTACTTGCAAGTAGAAATAGTCTTTGTCCTTAGCAAAATTTTTATTTAGCAGTTCAAACGAATTATAATCTACATCCACTATGCGATCACTCAGAAAATAATGTTCAATATCTTTAGCCCAAGTAGGTTTTTTCTTATGTATATATTGAAAGGTCGCTGGTAAGGCATCTTCAATTACATTTAGTTTGTAGGTTGTCCCAGAACTATATTTGTAATATACATGGTCATTGTCTTTGGGTATGCCATTATCAATCCTAAAACTAGCAACATCAACTTCCAATTGTTTGGAGGCACCAAAAAAAACGAAATTCTTATCTTTTGATATCTGATTGCTTAACACTTCAAAAGATTGAATGTCAATACCTTCTAATTTGGTTTTAGAAAAAGCTATTACATTACCATTTAAGCAATAAATAATATTATTCCCTTTTTTAAAATATGATTTTGATATATCCGAATTGACAAGCTTGCGATCTGTCAAACATCCACTTAAAAAAAACAGGACCAATATGACCAGACAAATTAGAATAATCTTCATAAAAATATCAATTAGGGACTGGAGGCAAGATAAACATTTCTAAACAAGTCACTTACAATACTTATATAGCATTATCAATGTTGCTGTAAGTATACAAAATGACCTTGTCCCCATCCTTGATATTCTTTGGTAGTCTACATAAATCAAAAAAAACTGAAGCCTGCCAAAAATTAGCAAACTTCAGATTGTAAGTGACCCTGCTGTGATAAAAAAGATAAGATAGGAAATATCGACCTAAATGGATTGACCATTACATAGATAGACATTCACTTATTTCCACAGAATGAAATGGATGAGCATAGATTGGATGTCCTTCAAACAATTCTTGAGCCTCAACTAAAGTATTGGCAGACACAATGGAATACCCAGTTACAAAATTCTTACTAGGTGACCAATCAGCACCATTATCACTTGCAATAGCAGGTATTAATTGAGAACCCATATCTACTAATTTATCTCCACATTTTTCCTTCCAAGCCATCCATGGGGCTAATAATTGCTCGATTTGTTCTGGTGTTAAGTTTGGTGCTGGTTGGTGTGCTCCTGATGTGTTACAATACAATGCGATAAAATTTTTCATGATTATAATATTTTAATTAATAAAAATTGATTTCAGCCCTATGACGTAGCCAGCATCAAAAAAGGGGACAGAATTGAAAATTAAAATCAAATATTATCTTTAATACACCGTATATAAAGGGTTCTAAACGATTAACAATAGCCTTTAATTCGCTTATATAGAGAAATTAAGAGTTAGCTGATTGTCATTATTAATCTAGGATAAAAAAATAGAGTCAGATATTATCCGACTCTATTTGTACTACTCTTTTAGTATTTGAGAAATTAGATATGCGATTTGAATGTTATCTCATCACGATCACTTTATTGGCAACTGTTTTTCTTGATTTCAGATCTTCTATCACCATGAAATATTGCCCTGATTGCAAATCTGCAACAGATACTTTGTTAAAATTTTCTTGAGAAACAACCAAATTACCCAAGAGGTCGTAAACCTCTATCGAATATTCTATCTGCTTTTCAAATTGAACTATTATAAAGTGAGAAGCAGGATTAGGGAAGATCGTAAAATCATTATTAGTCAATTCCGTAAGTGATGTCAATAAATCTACACCATCACAATCTTCGTCTATATCATTATTAGCTATCTCTTCTGCATCAGGATTGATACTAGCATCTGTATCATTACAATCATCTTCAAAATCAAATCCATCTTGATCTAGATCGTCATCTAAGGTACTTGGATCGCAATCATCATCTACTCCATTGTACGCCACTTCTGCCTGACTCGTATTTATACTTGCATCTGTATCATCACAATCATCTGCCAATACAAATCCATCTTGATCCAAATCGTCATCTAATGTACTCGGATTACAATCGTCATCTATTCCATTGTACGCCACTTCTATCTGATTCAGATTGATACTCGCATCATTATCATCACAATCATCAGCCAATAAAAATCCATCTTGATCCAAGTCGTCATCCGATGTACTTGGATCGCAATCATCATCTATTCCATTGTACGCCACTTCAACAATTCCTGGATTAATATCAGGGTTAGAATCATCACAATCGACTGTATTATCAAATCCATCGTTATCATTATCAATTATGGCATTCGCATCTACCCCATTACAATCTTCATCTATGTTATTATTCGGAATATCTGTTGCGTCAGGATTGATATTTGGATTAGTATCGTCACAATCATCCGCAAAGACAAACCCGTCTTGATCCAAATCATCATCAAGAGAATTAGAGTTACAATCATCATCCAAACCATTATATGGTATTTCCTCTAGGAAAGGATGCACATCTGGATTGTTGTCATCACAATCGTTAAGAAGATTCCAACCATCTTGATCTAAATCATCATCCAAAGTCGATGGATCACAATCATCATCCAATCCATTGTATGGCACTTCAATTTGGTCAGGGTTAACATTAGCATTAAAATCATCACAATCATCCGCCGAAGAAAATCCATCTCCATCTATATCTTCAACAGTAGGATTATAAAACCCAAAATCGACAGTATTATTTCCAGCTGGATCTAAATCGAATAAACCATTTTCTGGATCACCGTCATTAAGCGGCTCCCCATCTACTGTGAGAGTCACTATCCCAGAGAATATATCTTGAAATGGATTTCCTGATCCATTATTATCAAAATCAATATCATTATTTGCATCTGCTTCGAATTCATTAGTGGATACAAAATTTTCCAATGGTTCTCCAGGTCCCCAATTATCAACTTGCCATACAAACGTCACATAATTACCAGGGAGCAAACCCTCAAAACGATAATACCCTTCTGCATCGGTAATCTGAATCCCACCAAAGCCCTCCGCATCAGGAATATCATCGCCATTTGAATCATACCATAAGAGAACAGATACACCAGCAATCCCAGGTTCATTAGGATCATTGAATCCATCTCTATTATAATCATTCCAAACTCGGTTCCCTATGGACACCAAATCTGGTTCAATTAATTCCGCATCACAATTAGATGAGCAATATGACATGTCATTGATTGCCATTATCATTTCATTACCCATTGCTTTCCCAACATTCAAAAAAGTAAGTGCATTATTATTATAATGGTGAATGGCATCCAACGGTGATTCATCTAATCCTATGTAGTATTGCTTAGTATCTACAAATCCCACTTTTCCTTTATAAGTTTCATCATCGCATCCCACATTTTGCTGAGCTTCTGCCACTATATTTTGCATACTCTGCACCCAACCATCATTGGTAGTCGCATACCCACCATGACCAGCACTCGCCACTACAAAAGGAAGATCAGAAATGCCCAAATCATTTCTCACATCACTTACTAAATGGGTTAAGTTGCTTTCATATTCATTTAAGAAATCATCAGTTGCACCATCATTCCAACCTTGAAACCAAGCAAAGCCAGAAATCTCAATCTCAGTTTCATCAATACTTGGAAATTCTGTATCCAAATTTTGAGTTACAAAGTTCACTTTTTCTATCATCAAATCATAAAACTCACCAGTAGTACCCCCAGCCGAGGGAGGACGAAAATCTTCCGCAAGATTTTTTCCTCCCCAAGCTGTTTTAATAATTAGAATTGGATCATCATAGTATTCATCTAACTGCTGAGCAAACATTAACTCAGGACCAATTAAATTTGGATTGGCACCTTGACCAACAGTCACATTTGTTTTTATAGTCGTATTATTATTTTCATAGTATAAAAATGCATTTTCCATTGTATTCCAGTTATCTGCAGTTCCTAGATCAGACCATATTCCGTCCACATCATTTTCTATAACATATTGTAAACTTCCAGGATCATTTTCAGGATCAACTATAGTACCTTGTCCTTCCATATTGGATTGACCTGCCAGTACAAAAACTCTCAATTTACTAAGAGTCTTTTGTTGCCTAGTTACAATTGGTACATAGCCCACTTCGAAACCTGATGGTGGATTTACAATTATCTCTGGATCGATTGTTGCCAAATTACCAACTGGAGGAGCAGCTAAATATTCATCAGTATGGCTCCAATTGGAATGCATCAACTCAACTCTTGCTTGCATATTTTGACGTACTTCTTCAGGAAGATTAGCTTGTACTATAGCGGGTTGATCCACAAAACGATACCAATAATAAGTGACTGTACTACCATCTCCCAAATCTGCGTAGTAAGGTCCTGCCGAAGGGCCTGGGTTATTCCAAGCGCCATTAGAGTCTTGCCAAGCGCAATCTGGTTCGAGAGGTGTCAAATAAGTAATTTCACTTCTTGGATTGACAGGCACATCTGTAGAAAGTAAATTAGTAGATAATGGTACATCTTCTGCCTTAACCGCATGCCAATTGTCATCTGAGTCTAACCTATAATAATCTGGTAAAAGAAAATAATCTTCACTTTTTTCAACCACATTTCGATCAAACACATACCCCATACTATTTGAAGATTGCTGTACATTATCCATAAAGGCCAAATCGATATCATTTTCTGTTTCATTATAAGAGATCTCACCTATCATATCTCCACCATTATTTACGAAAGGCACTTCATTAGTTCCTACTGCGCTGAATTCGGTTGCAACGACATCACCACCATCGAACCAAGACTCCATATTATTCCATAGTGCATCTTGATTATAGACTCTAAATCCATTCATCAACATAGAATTATTTTCGCCACAAATGGGCATTTGCATATGTGCGGTTTTAGCGTAAGGAACACCATTATTATCATTAGAAATTATTGCTGGCGAATCTGCATGTTCAAGCCCTAAACCTACGTTAGGATCCGACGGTCTGCTATCTAAAAACAAACCTTCTAACGATGGATCCTCCAATACTGGTTTTGTCCAAAAGGTAGGTAAGAAAAAAGTTGCAGGACCTTTAAAATTTGTTGAATTAATAAAAAGAGTCCAGCATTGATTACCTGTCTCGATATCTATACCTGCTGTTTGTGTCAAAGGGTCTGAAATTGGTAGAGGTGAATAGCCATACCCAAGTAATTCACCATTTAAACCTTGAGCCATATTGAGACCATCCGGCGCCCAAAGTAATCTATTTGACAATTGGGCTACTCCGTACTTTCCTCCTGGCGTACTCCAATCTCTTTGTCCGTTTGACAAGTTATCCGATTGACCAGCGCCAGGACCATTTGCCCAAGCAAAAAAATTATGAGATACACCTCCCATAATAAATTTTGGAGCTTCTTTTCCAAATCTTGTATCACCCCACCAGCCTAGACCACCTTCGATTGTTGTATAAAAGTCGATAGGCTCATTTCCTGTTCGTTGAGTAGTAAGCCATGATCCTGCAAGGCCCATCTGAAAGCCAGGTGTACCTGGATAATTTTCGAAAACTGACCATCCAGCACTATACAAAGTAAATCCAGATCCAAAAGAATTATCTGTAACACTTTCGGTATTGATCCATGTAAAACCACTCCTATTAGCATCGACTATCTGAGCGTCAGATTCATGTGTAACACTTGAAAAAATAGTCACCAAAACCAATATCAAGAATTGAAAATTGATACTCATTCTTAAAGATGAATAATTAGAAATTTTAAATTTATTTGATTTCATAACAGAAAAAAATTTACTTATTCAAAAATATGCAGCCAATAACCTGATGATTAAGATTATCTAACTACTTAGACTCTCCTTACAAGAAACACAAGCACAGAACTAAGATAATAAACGAACATGTCCAAATTACTGTTATAACTGTGCAAAGCCAACAAAAACCAGTGTTTCACAACTAGCCGTGAAGAAAATGGACTGATCAAAATTGTTTTTATTGAGATAATGCCCAGTTGAATATTAATGTTGATTTATACTTCTCTATAATAAAACAACTACCTATTGAAAAACCCTACCATTATTTAATTTTTTCTTATCTATCCATTCATTGTCTGCATTATTTTAGAAGAACAATTTTTTGATTGTATTTCTGTCCTCGATATTCGATTATGAAGTAATAGAGACTTAATGGTAGATCTGTCGTCTCAATCTTGTCGATATCAGAATTGAGTACTTGCGATTTTACCAATTCGCCGGTATTGCTGAAAATACTGAGTGTAGGTCTCTTAATACTGATTTCATCTAATCCAGTAAGCTCTAAAATTACAAAATCCGTAGTAGGATTAGGATATGTCTTGATTTCAAATTCGATATCCGATCTAGTGAAATTCACAGCTCTTATTCCAGAGTATTTATACTCACCATCAATATCTACCATTTTGATTCGATAGTATTGAACCAGCTCATTTCTATGCATGTTTATTTCTTGATCAAAATATTTGTATACTTGGTCATCATTACTGACACCGGCTGCCATTATTCTACCTACTTGCCTGAAGTTTTCTCCATTATCGGAACGCTCTATCTCAAAGTGACTTCCATTCAACTCTGTAGCCGTTACCCATTCGATTTTTGTACCTTTGTTTTGGAAAGGCACCGCAGTAAATGACTTTAGTTCTATTGGTAATAGATTATTGGAAGCTAAAGAATAACTGTCCTCATTACCACTACATACAGTAAGAGTAGATCTGTAATAAGTCCAAGAGGTACCATTAAAAAAAGCATCTGATCCGAAAGGGGAAGCAAGGACTATTTCTAAATCTCTTGGCTCTAGATCTATGTCAAAATCAATTTCTGCAATAGTTACAGCCTCACCCACTGGAAACAAAGTGTTAGGATTAATATTCGTTTTAGTAAAAGAATAATAATAGTAATTATCCCCAAATTCCCCTCCGGTAAAAGATTCATTTTCTAATACCTCACCAGCTACAGAAATTACAACGGGTGCAGGCGTTACTTTGTTAGGAATTCTCAACCATAGTATTAAGCCACCAGTAGTTTCTGGAATTTCAGAGGCCGCAGTAAAATCTATTTTATGATTAGATACTGAGGAAGTCTCATTGTATGAAACTGTGATCACATCAGAAAAATCATTAATGCCATTCCCACAATCAATCTGTGCGGAAAGTTGAACACTAAGTAAAATGCAGATTAATATGTTATACGTTTTCATTTTATTGTAATTTAAATTGCGTGATTAATAATTACCTGTTTTTGAAGAATTTGGAACATTGTCTAGTGGACCAAAAAGAATAGCATCTGCATCCGAAGCCGTTCCAACTGGGAATGGTAATGATGAAAACAAATACCTGACGAGTCCATCCATATTTACATCAAAAGGACTATACATTTCAGTCCATGAATTTGGAACATTGTTGAGCGGTCCAAAAAGAATAGCATCTGCATCCGAAGCAGTTCCAACTGGAAACGGAAGTGAGGAAAACAAATATCTTACTTTATTATCACCATTAGTATCGCCGCAATACATTCCAAAAATGCCATTCTCTAATTCTGGAACCTCATTTCCAAAAGTTTGACTAGAAGCAGTGGTAAAATTATATACTGCAGTTGCCCCTGGACTCATTGATAGAGTTGCGGCAGATTTAATACCTAAGTGGTTTCTGTGTCTGATCACAATATTATAATCTCCGAGTGTTAGACCTACGAAACTTACTGCAGAGTTATTGCCATCGACATCTACTATATCCCCATCTCTTTGAAGAAGTGCAGATCTGGTGGCCACGATTACATCCATATTATCACGTATTTCTATAAACACCCAATCTACTATATCATCATTTTCTAGTGCATAATCGAAATTTGCGAGTGCTTCTACTGATTCTCCACCGCCGCTGACATGCGTAAATCCCTCCATATCTGAGTATGGCTCTGTTAGAGGAATTAGAGATCTAATTCTTAGTTGGTCTTCCATTAAATCTTTGGAAGCCTGATAGGGTCCTTGCAGGAATATCTTAGCCGCTAATTGCGCATCGCTGCTGTCACAAGGATTTTCTGCAGAACCACAGGCAATATCAAAGCAAACATTATCCAGAAAGATACCTACTTCACTACCAGAAAAATTAAATTCCAAGAGTGAATTATCACCGTTCTCAGTGACTGGAAATGTTATTTCATATTTTGTTTTCGCTGTAGTAATATTAAAATTTGTATTCAAGAATTCTGTACCTTCTTGATCATTATCAAAATCATATTGCGCTCTATGAATCAATGTTAAAGGCCTATTTTGAGTAGCATAGGCTTCAAAGGTTACTGTGTAACTTTCACCTTCGTCAACTTTTACTAAATCAAATCCAAACCCAGCATCACCAATATTTAAAACTGTGACTGCCGCTTCGTCATTTAGGCTTGCCACTTCGCTTCCCCAATTTTTCCATCCAGATAATGTTTGTGTAAATTCCGAATTATTGATTAAACCACAGACTGGAATGACAGTTCCTTCACAGTTGCAAAACCCATCTTCCACATCATTAATCGTATATGGATTGCCATCATCACATAATGTTCCTGGCTCTATGTAACCTGGCGAACCTGGACAGTTACAAGAGTAATCCAAAGTAGACATCAAGATAGCAGCGTCCATAAAGTTGGCCGCCGTTATATTTTGCGCTGGGTCATTTATATTTCCTGATGTCGGATTGTCCTCATTACTAATAAGAAATTCTCTACGGTACATCTCAATATTACATATAGGTTGATCACCTGGCACAACTACAGAAAAATAATCTACCCAAACTGGTTCATTAGGCTCGTCATCGTTTACTCTATCACTAGTATGAAATGGAACTAATACATGATTGATCGTTCCATCGATATAAGTCACCTTAAGAGTAATATCTCTTTCTTGATCGTATAATTCAGGAGCATCACTAGGATCAAGATTTTGAAGTGTTGCGAACATGGTTGGATCAGTAGGATCAAGCGTTGGCAAAAGTGTACCTGTGTACTGGAGTGGTTGGTAGATGACATTAAATGACATATCAGTTACGTGTGCACTTCCAGATATCATAAATACATCTTGCTCCACAACTTCCATTCCAGGGAGTTTGATAAAATCTTCTGCAAAAGTATTCTGAGGTTGTGATGGTACTCTACTAAAAACTCGTTGCCCATTCACTAAACTTACTCGAGGATATCCAGGGTTTTCTTTTAATTGATAGTCTACCATACCACCTTTGTATTCCACTTGACCTGCCGTAACTCCTGATCCTAATATGTAATCACTAATAGCAATTGCAGTAAAGTCACCATATCCATCCCAAGGTCCTGGACCACTAGGTCTTGTCTCAATACATGGATGCTCTCTTTGCATACAATCACTGCGTTCAATTCCCTGATTACCTGATGCATCTTGACAATAAGGGCTTACAAATTCATAAGAATCCTGTATAAAATTCCATGCTTCACCTCTTCCTCCAGCAGATCCAGACTCTCCACTGTAAGGGTAATTATGTTGGTCAGGTTCTGGGTTAATTAAATTGTATTCGTTTTCCCAATGAAGCAGTGAAAAAGCATGACCTAGTTCATGTATAAACACATCGGTATATTCATATCCAACAAAATAACCATCAGTTCCCCAACCGCCTGGAGCAAGATTAAGTGTATTTCCAAAATATATAGTATTAGGAAAATCACCCGCAGCTTGTTGGACTTTACCAAGTAAAGAATGTGCTGCAGCATTAATATTACCTTGACCAATAATCGATTCATCCAATTCTGAATCAAACGAAACTACGGTTGGTACCCCTTGCCAGCTGTTTGCTGCTACAGTTGGAATTTTGACTACTTCTGGAAAATATCCGAATCTTACTACACTCACTGGAACCGCCGAGGCTAATTCTTCCAGAAAATCATCAAATATTGGTGTGCGATGCGGCAAATGATTATAATCCATAAGATCCATATCAACATTCACTAAGTTGAGCTCGGTATATGGTCTAATTTTCAAATCAGACTGGGAAAGTACTTGTGTTTGGTTGCCTGAACTAATCGTAAGTTCCAATCCAATTTTGATCCATGACTTAGGCAATGTGACAGAAAAATAATCATCCATATTAGGTTGAGTAAGATCGATACTGGCACTTAGGATAGCAGGACCATTCAAGCACAAAGTACCGAGTGAGTTACCGTTCAATGTACCCGACACTTGGATATCTGGTGACGTGCCGCTACCTGTAACTGCAACTTGAAAAAATACAGGTCTCTCTCCTATTGTAAATAATAACGAATGTCCTATGGCATGACGATGCGTTTGAGACAGGAAAACATCCTCGATTACTGCACTACTATTAGTAGAACCATCACATGCCCCTTGGTCATTAGGTTCGGCATATACATATTCCATGAAGTTATATGAAGCTGGAAGCGCTTGATTAGTATTGGCTTGGATGATTCCAAGACTATTGTTACTACTCGAATTTGCATTTTTTTGAGGTGCCGCATTCACCTTACATGCGGAATTATGTTTACTACAATGGCATAAATTATTTCGATCTACGTCTTGAGCAATTACAATAGTAGATATAAATAAAATAATAATAAAAAGTAAGGATTGAAGTTGTAAGTATCTATTGTTTTTCATCATAATTAGATTGCATTAGAAAAATGAAAGTTTCATCTTTTGAAAAGATTAAACTGATCACTACTAAAACAATCGTCTTTGGAAAAACCCTACCATCGATTTGTACTATAATAAAATGATTTTCAGAAAAATAGACTAAATGATCCTGTCGTCCCTTTGATAATGCAAAGAGTATAGAAAATTTTGTGGAATGATTTACAACCAAAAATAATTGAAAAAAGAGTATCCTAAATCATTTCGGAGCTTCAGTCAAATTCGATTTTGAACCCACCATGCATTGAAAATTGATTTAGATTTTTGGTTCAACTATTTAGGAATATTCAAAATATACACATCAAAATAGCAGCAAAACACCATAACTGATTAAATCTTCAATACGTCGTTAAGCTTAAATTGAATGTACTACTGAATTACCCTTACTAACCACTCTATCAGAAACGAGGCGATCTCTCAATTCACTTAGCGTAAGAAACTATACGTCTCTACCTAATCCATGTTTTTGCTTTGCAAACCATATTATACTAAGTCAACGAGCGTTTGCTACTCAAGCCACTCTACACCGCCTATTAATCACAACTTCATTATTCGGAAATTATTGAAATAAAGATGATGATGTGGTAGGGAAATCTAAATCATCGTTGTTCCATATACAACTAGACCATTACAACCACAAAATTGAATACACTATGTACCAAATAAAAAATACAAATTCCGTTTTTACAATAAAGAAACAATTAAGTAAAATCAAGAAGAATAGCTACAGAAGAATAATTTCTCTACTATTTATTACCCTATTAATCAGCATTACATCTTGCACCAGAGATCAAATTGAAGAAATTCCATATTTAGAAATCAAACAAAATTCAATAATATCTATTGAATGGACGGCCTTCAAGTTCCCTTCTTTTGAAGATCGTGTAGGCGTTACTGGTTCATTCGATTCTTTTGAGTATCGTCTAACTCAAAACACAGACAACATTCTTGATCAATTGAACAAATCACAACTTACCATTTCTACTAACTCTGTTAATATAGGAAATAGTGACACGAAAACATCCAATGTCAACTTACATTTTTTCTCTTATTTCACTTCACATATTGACTGCCAAATCATAAATATAGATCATAAAAATGCAGAGATTTCAATATCAATTAATGGCATTACAAGACATTACATTTTCGAAGTAGAAATAGATAAAGAGAAAAGAAATTTAGTAATATCTGGAGGCATTGAAAATTTGATGGTTTTTGGCGCACAAAAAGCTTTTGTCAAATTAAATGAAGTCTGCGGTATTTTTCATGAAGGATTCGTTTGGCCTGACGTTGCAATAAATGTTAGAATCGAAAACTACGATTTGCTAAACTAAACACAATGAATTATTATTTTCAATTAGTTTACTTTCACAATTTTCACAACTACTTTTTGACTCGAGATTTCATCCTTGATTTCTAGCAAATAAGTACCTTGTTGAAGATTATTCACATCAATAAAATTAGGGTTATCTGCGTATTTGATAAGCTTACCATTTAATTCAAAAAGTGAAGCACTGTAATTTAGGTTACCCACAATTTCTATATTAATGATATCCATAGTAGGATTGGGGAAAACGTTAATCGAAACGTCCGCTAAGTCATGTGTGGATGTCACCAAATCTTCACCATCACAATCTTCGTCTATTTCATTATTAGGAATTTCATCTGCTATAGGGTTGATATCTGAATTTTCATCATCACAATCATCTTCAGAATTGAACCCATCTTGATCAAGATCATCATCCAAAGTATCTGGATCACAATCGTCATCTATGCCATTGTATACGACTTCTTCTTGACTAGAATTGATACTCGCATTGTCATCATCACAGTCATCTGCTAATACAAAGCCATCTTGATCTAAGTCATCATCTAAAGTACTAGCATCGCAATCATCATCTATTCCATTATATACGACTTCATCTTGATTCGTATTGACATTTGGATTGTTATCATCGCAATCATCAGCCAATACAAAACCATCTTGATCTAAGTCATCATCTAAAGTACTAGCATCGCAATCGTCATCAATGCCATTATATACAACTTCTTCTTGACTCGAATTAATATTGGGATTGTTATCATCACAATCATCAGCCAATACAAAACCATCTTGATCTAAGTCATCATCTAATGTACTTGGATCGCAATCGTCATCAATGCCATTGTATACGACTTCTACCTGATTCGCATTTATATTCGGATTGTTATCATCACAGTCATCTGCTAATACGAAGCCATCTTGATCTAGGTCGTCATCCAATGTATCTGGATCACAATCGTCATCTATTCCATTGTATACGACTTCTTCTTGACTTGCATTAATATTGAAATTGTTATCATCGCAATCATCAGCTAATGCAAAACCATCTTGATCTAAATCATCATCTAAGGTACTTGGATCGCAATCGTCATCTATGCCATTGTATATGAGTTCTTCTTGAATCGAATTGATACTTGCATCTGTATCATCACAATCATCAGCCAATGCAAAACCATCTTGATCTAAGTCATCATCTAAAGTACTCGGATCACAATCGTCATCTATGCCATTGTAAGCAATCTCTGGATCTGAACAATAATCGGAACAATACTCTTTTGCTCCTCCATCTATCCAAAGCTGGATCATCTCCAATTGTTCATCAGAAATAGGTAAAGAAGTGTAACTATTCATAGCATCAAATGAAGACATATCACAACTTGATCCAAGTTTGATAATATTAACTAAAGTACTACCGCCTAATAGATTACAACTATTCCCTCCTTGTAAAAAGGAATCATATGTTGATAAATCCAAGCCTCCAGAATTTCCATGACAATCTGTACATTTACTTTGATCAAATATACTGTAGACATCTAGCCAAGACATAGCATCACAAGTATCAACATTATTGTAAACATAATTATCTGGCGCATTACAATCAATCAAAGTACTATTAGGATCGCCAAGGCCATCACCGTCAACATCTTCATACCAAACATTAGTACATACAGTTTGAAATTGTACTTCTGCAAGTGAAACACAATTCATTGTATTTTCATGAGTAGAAATTACAGTAAACAAAATTTTACTTACTGAGAGACTATCGAAACTTGGACCTACAAAACCTTCATAGGTAGATAACCCATCAGCCTGTGGAAAATTAAACGTATCCAAAAGATTCCAACTTTCGCTTGAGTCAATAACATATTCGACTATTACTTGATTGATCCCTGATTCTGTTTCGCCCACTCGATTGGCATTCCATATATGAGTAGAATCGATAGAGTGCGGTTCGTGAAACTCGTACAAAAGCCAAAAAGAATTATCATGCACCGTATTAGGATTAGGGCTTGTTTGGCATGACGTCCAACTATTATTCCAGTAGTTTCCATTATCTACACATTGTGCATTTAATGACATGATACCAGATACGAAAGACACTATGAAAATAAAATATTTCATTTCAAATCAGTTTTAATCATTTATGAAAACAACCCGTTATCAATGTATATCTGAGCAAAAAAATACTGATACTGGCAAGCTCTTTTTTTTTAAGAAAACAATCCTAAGCCTTGATTTATATTATAATCGAAACTTGATATGTTTGGCAATATGGTATCGAGATCCGAAGCTGATGCTCCAAACCATAAGGCAAGATCAGCAAAATATTCGTCACAAGAAGTAGTGGGAATAAAACGACCTCCACTTAATCTTATGTCCGTATTATTAAGGTCAGGATAATCACCTAACACTTTACCTCCTTGCACATCTCCTCCCATAACTAAGGCATGCCCTCCCCATCCATGATCAGTTCCATCTCCATTAGAAGTCAGACCTCTTGCAAAATCGGAAATAGTAAAAGTTGTCACATCGTTATTTACACCTAATCCATTTAAAGCTGTATTAAAAGAACCTAAAGCCTCATCCAAATCCATCATTAATTTTTCATGACGATTTTTCATATCATCATGAGTATCATAACCTGACTGTACCACATAAAAAGTTTGACGACAAGCCCCCAGTTCTCCTCTTGCTGCGATTGTTTTAGCAACCATTTTTAATTGAGCTGATAGATTCGTGTTACTAAAACCACTTGCTTCTATCAGAGAACTATCCGTTTCACTAATATTTTGTATTGAAGAATTAAATCCATCTGAATATTCCACAGAATTTGAAATTGTATTTGCGTAAGACTTCTCTAATATATTGGTGTAATTTGCTTCCATTAATGAATTTACAGTACTAATTCTTCTCAGAAAAGGAACTCCATTTGCTCCTTCTGTAATATTTTTACTTCCATAGGTAGCCGCAGGATCGACTGTAAAGCCTTGCAGATTTACCCCTCTTTGGAACGTATTGTTACCACTTAAAGATATATGAGACGAGTAAGGAATGTTTGGTGAAGAAGATAATAAGTCTATAAGCTTTCCGCCCCATCCCAATTGTGTTCTACTTTGTGGAAAAGAAGTTTGCCAATGCAATGCTTGATCAGAATGTGAATACAAACCAATCGGCAATGACCTATTTTCCAATTGTGAGGCATTCGCTATGGGCTCAACCAAAGTACCTACGTTAGCCACAAAAGAAGCATTTCCTGCATTAAACATTGATTGCAAATTAGTCAAACTAGGGTGCAATCCATATTCAACATTTAAGTTTGATGGAGTGATATTAAGTAACTCTTCTTGATTAATTGCAAGTGAGCCTCTAAGGGATTTATAATTCAAATATGAATCGTCCTCATTAGGCACAAGCATATTATAACTATCATTCCCTCCTGATTGCATGATACACACTAAAGCTTTATATGATGAATTACTAGTTGCCATCACAGTACTATTATTTAAAGCTAATGCGTTTATGGCTTGCAAATTAGTGACACTTGATAAAAATGGAGTAAGTGTCAATGAACCACAACCTAAACCCAACATTTGTTTTAAAAAATTTCGTCTTCGATCCATTATAGTAATTTTTTATTTTAAAATAAGATAATCTGGAGTTAGCATAATGAAGTAGATTGCTTCTTTGACCAATTTAATATTATCTAATCCATCCAATTGTTGATAATCATTAAGCGTATTCACAATGATCGTTTTACTTATGTCAGATAATTGACCTCTACAAAAAATTAAATTCAAATAATCCATTAGTCCATTTGTACCATCAGCAATTAAAACATCAACTAAAGGGTCATAATTTAGATATGGGGTATCATCCGTGTTTCCGTTAGTCCTAATAACTTGTGATACCGTTTCTACTTTTGTATGATTTGAATATTTGAAAAGGAAACCATGTATAAAACCATTGAGCATATTAATATAAGATATGGCTGTTCTACTAGTTAAAAGCTGAAACTCTGGAGAATACATATCATTGTCCGCTACACAATCATCATGCACATAGAAAGGAGAGAAAAAATTAAAAACCGAAGGTGAACTGAGAAATGCTTGATCAGTATGAAGATAAAAATAATAGCTTCTATCGTCAAACCAAAATTTCCCAGAAGGCGTTTTCATATCTAGAGCGAACATCAAATTAGTAAGTCTTTCTATTGGCTGCAACATCCTACCAGAAGTAGCATTTAATAATTCACAATCACGTGCTTCTTTATCCGTTAATATGACTTTAAAGACCGCTCCCATATCTCCTCTCACACCGTTGCCATTATCATTAAATACAGTAGCTACTCTATTGATGTATTGAGGGCTTGGATTAGATTTCACCAATTGCTGAATGAGTCTAAGAGATATAAACGGACCTACATTTGGATGATTAAACAAGTAATCAAGAACATCTTCAATATCTTGTTCTCCTGATTGATTCGCTGGAATAATAAGATCATTGTCAAAAATATTTTTTCCGCTAGTCTCATGATGTTCAGTATACATAGCCATCCGAGCAGTATAATCGACGTGCGAATCATTCATATTAAATGCAGGCACTCCATTTGGAACTGGTGAATAAAAGGCTAATGCGCCACCTGACAAACCAGTAAACACCTTGGCCATTTCTTCTACATCGTGTATATTGTATGTTGGGATTGTCTTACCTCCTGAATCTAATTTAAGAGTGCCATCATTATTTAACTCATGAAGACCTATAGTAAATAATTGCATGATTTCACGAGCAAAATTTTCATCTGGTCTTGCACCTTCATTATTAGTTTTTTGATTTTTAAAGTGACTCAAATAACGCCCCATTATTGGATGATAGGCCATCTCTTCAATCATCTCTCTATAATTACCAAAAGCACCACTATAAAATATATCATAATAGTCAGCAATACCAAAGGCTAGTCCATTAATACCGTCCATTCTATTGATGACAAAAATCTGAGTCAATGCAAAAGCGGCCTTTTGGCGTAATCGATCAGAATCCGAAAACATTTTATCAAAAAAAGTATATGTCACAAGATCCGATCTACGGTAACTATTAGGATTGAACTCACTATCGACTGCAAGCGACCATACAGATACAGTATCAAAAATCTCCTTGTAATGATCAAAAAAGGATCTGTGTGGTATATTTATCTGCCAGTCGATCCAATTTTCCACACCCAGTTCTATTAGTGTATCTACATCATCAACGCTAGCTCCAAAACTTGCTTGTGTTAATAAGCGATATGCTCCTACTCTGTCAATCAAGTAACCAGTACCATTAAGGGTATTAATCAACGAATCTCCACTTTCACTTGGACTACTTGTTGTGCTGATTCCTACTTCATTACCAGTACCAAAATAATCATGATAGATCTGTGCATTCAATTCAACACTTGAAGACAGAATAAAAAAATATATTAATAAAAAATATCTCATATAAAGTAAGTTAAACTAGGATTATTCAAATAAACCCAGAACAGTATTTAATTCATAAATTATGGTACTTATAAGGGCTATAGCCTTATCATATATTCTATCTTGTTACAATAATTTTACGAGTTACTTTTTCTCCAGACCTAGTATCCTTTATCACTATAAAATATTGACCACATTGAAAATTTGATACTGACACTTCACTTTCGTTGTTTTCAGTTAAGATCAAAACTCTAAGAAGATTATAAACTTCAATTGAATATTGTATAGACTTTTCGAATTTAATAACAATATTATCCGAAGTGGGATTAGGAAAAATAGTAATCGTAGAACTTGACAATTCTTTAGTAGAGGTCACTAAATCAGAACCGTCACAATCTTCATCAATATCATTATTTGGTATATCCTCTGCATTAGGATTAATCTCAAAATTATCATCATTACAATCGTCTCCAAGAACAAATCCATCTTGGTCTAAGTCATCATCGAATGAACTCTGATCGCAAAAATCATCTATTTATGGAAGAAGTAACAATGATGTTGTACTAGTTTCCTGCTCCAAAGTAATCCGAATGTTGTTGTCCAAAAACTAACGCAATACAAGTCAAAAAACAATTAATAAGTATGTATTTCATAATAAAATTGGTTTTCTTAAAACAATAATAAAAGAAGCTTTACATAGTACTGAGTTATATCTTCAATTATGTTCTAGAGTACAAATATTTTTTCTACAATGAATGTACCTGTGTCTAGATCAGCTACCCTCAAGAGGTAAGTACCACTTACTAGATGACCCACTGAGAAAGTGCGTGTATTAATATTTTCGATAACTAGTTCTCCAGTGAGATTATATAGGTTCATTTTGAAATTGTAATCTTCAACACCTGATACCGTTAATCTATCAGAAGTAGGGTTTGGATATACATTAATATTCCCATTGATGAAATCTGTTGTTGAAGTTAAAATGACATCACCATCACAATTTTCATCAATGTCATTATCAGGAATTTCTTCTGCATCAGGATTAATTTCTGAGTCTGAGTCATCACAGTCATCAACCAAAAGAAAGCCATCTTGATCTAAATCATCGTCTAGTGTAAGAGCATCACAATCATCATCGATGCCATTATATGGTATTTCTGTTTGGTTAGAGTTGACTTCTGCATTAGCATCATCGCAGTCATCTGCTAATATATAACCATCTTGATCTAGATCATCATCTAGGGTATTTGCGTCGCAGTCATCATCAATGCCGTTATATGGTATTTCTGTTTCGCTGGAGTTGATTTCTGCATTCTCATCATCACAATCGTCCGCCAAGGCATATCCATCTTGATCTAGATCATCATCTAATGTATTAGCGTCACAATCGTCATCTATTCCATTGTAAGGTATTTCTGTTTGACTAGAGTTGATTTCTGCATTAGCATCATCACAATCTTCTGCAAAGACAAAACCATCTTGATCTAAGTCATCATCTAACGTACTAGCGTCGCAGTCATCATCGATGCCGTTGTATGGTATTTCTATTTCGCTAGAGTTAATTTCTGCATTCCCATCATCACAATCGTCCGCCAAGGCATATCCATCTTGATCTAGATCATCATCTAATGTACTAGCGTCACAATCGTCATCTATTCCATTGTAAGGTATTTCTGTTTCGCTAAAATTTATTGCTGGATTAGTATCATCGCAATCACTGAAGTCGAGTACATAATTTTCTGGTTGAGTACAAGTTTCCACAAAACTAGCAGGATCGCCAAAACCGTCATTATCTTGATCTTCATAATAGATCTGATATGATTCCACTTGCTCTAAGATCTCAAAAGCATGAACACAGCTAACCCCTGTTGTATTATTGATAATATCTACTAAATATTGTCCAGGTTGTAAGTTCGATTCTCCGTTAGTTGTCGATCCAGAAGACCATGATGCAGAGTAATCTTGGTCACTGTAGACGGTTAGTAAAGCCGAGCCTCCCGTCTGTGTACTACAATTAAATTCCGTTAACTCTACATCATAAAACAATTCGCATTCGTTATTGGCTTGACTGCAGGATACAATACCTTGCTCGATCCGCTGGCATCCACTTTGATCCGTCACTTGCACAAAATAAGTAGCCCCTATGAATAATTCTTCTCCATCTACATTCCCGTTATATATATAATTTCCATCTCCATTTTTAATTTCAACTTTTAATTTGGCAACTTCCTCAGAGATACATATGGTAGATACTTCGAGATCTAATGGAGCAAACGAGTAGTCACTAATATGCTCTATCTCCAGACACCCCTGCCCTCCTTGATTTATAAAATACTCATTGCTAGTTAGTATTTGAATTAAGTATTGCTGATTGGCGATAAGGTTATTTACTTCCAAAGCTCCATCACATGCAGAAGCACTACCGCAAGTAATCTCCTCTAGGTCATCACAATTGTTTCTATAGATCGCTACTGCAGTTAAGAAATCTGTTTTGACACTCAACATATGAGTCCCAGATTGAGTAGGAATATAGTCGAACCAAATATCGTTTTGTGGATAAAACATGCAACTTGGGTACTGTCCACTAAAACTTGAAGACAAGGTTGAAAATGTATGACAACTACCAAGATAAGATTCACTAGATACGCAATTTTCATTATCTATATTTTCATTTTGCACAGAAGAAACTCTTATGTCAACATCTCCTTCTAAACTAGCAAATGCTCCACTTACTTGAATGTAATATTGTTGTTCTGCCAAAATATTATTGACTGCCAAATCTGATCCATTCAAATTACTGCCTATCAATGAGAGATTATCACAACTCCCCTGATAAAGCGCTACCGTATGAGAAAAACTAGCAATAGTTTCTATATTGATGTCTGCATCTACATTGGAGTCAAAAGAGAACCAAACGTCAGCTCTATTCCTTCCTAAAGATGAAATATATTGACCATCGTGAGTGGCATCATTGTTATTATATGTTTCCCATTCGCCGTTGAAAATAAGTTCTGTTGCCGAATCACATAGATCATTAGCTGGAACCTCTGGTGTATCATCCTCTGGATTAAGAGCGATGCAACTCAGGCCTGACACTCGGCCAAACTCATCATCAATACCGCTTAGTCTAATATAGTAATTCGTAGACTGGGTTGTTGTCCAATATCCCATTTCACCTACAAAACCGTGTTCATCATTATTGATACATAATACTTCTATTAAGCCCCCGCAAGTACCCGAATATACAGTGATTACATTATTATACATACTATCCATTACTGATAGCTTGGCTTCTAAACTCACTAAAGAATTTTGAGTAGCTTCAAAATGATACCAGATATCTTTTGATAAATTTTCGCTACATGAAGAAACGCTTTCTGTAGTGGATTCAGAATTAGAATGTACAAAACAATTATCGCCTAAACTTAAGTCGATTGCAAGTTCACAAGAAAAATTTTCTTCACTTTGAGAAAACGCAAAGCCACACTGAAGAATGAGAATTAAGAGAAGTAGATGCCTCATTAGTTACTGATTAATAGGACTATAAATCCTTGATGAAACGATATGAATTACTTAATAGCTAATTTTCTGGAGTACTCTTTTCCTGCAAATTTCATTCTGTATAAATACTTTCCAGCAGCCAAATGAAATGAAGAGGATGGAAGTGTTTTATTATAGCTTCCTGGAGTATGATGATCGCTAACTACTGTCGTCAATACACTACCAGATGTACTTAATATCTCTATAATAACTTGTCCTGGAGTCTTAATCGCATAACGAATACTAATTGCATTTCCTTGATCTTTTAATATATTATGCCCAAGTAATACATCTGGATGAAGTTCGTTATCCGTGGTACAAGGGTCCTTGATTAAGCCCTGTAATCTGGGATAACTATCACCTAGTGCAAAATCAACAATGACATCTTTGATACATAACCAATCTTGCAGAAGTGTGGCATATATTGATCTAAAATCGATACTCCCCTCTTGACTCTCAAAAGAAGCTCTATAGCCATTTGTTGCGGCAACATCTTCGCCTTCAAAATCTATTGGTGTTCCTGAAAAACCACCATTTATTCCTTTTCCAAAAAGCATCAAATCAGAAACTGTACCGTGATCTGTTCCTGCGTCTGAAGGTCCACCATTTTCTTTGAGTGTACGTCCAAATTCCGAATATGGAAAACTCACTACTCGCTCATCTTGACCTGTCTTAGATAGATCATTATGAAAATCAGTAATAGCGCTAGCGACGATACCTAATTCACTTGCATGCTTTGCTGCTTGACTACTATGCGTATCGAATGAACCATAACTAATTGAATAAACCTTGGTATCTAATCCGCCTTTAATCAAACGAGCGACAAGCTGTAAGTTTTGAGCAAGCGAACTGTTATTAGAATAACTTACAGTTTCCGTATTTTCGGAAGAATTGTAAGCATCCAAAATCACTTTAGAAAAGCCTAACGAATTATTGATAAGTCGTCTAACAAAAATATTTTGATCATTATGTATAGTATCTTCAAATCCATCTACACCATAAGTTTGGCCTTGTAATGCTTGGTTTCTAAATCTAACCGGATCACTGATAGATAATGACATAGAGTTACCATTGGTATTGACAAAAGTATCAGGTGTTCCTCTACCGATATTCATGGCTAATGGTACTTCTGGAGGTGCTTGCAAAAATGATGGATAAAGCTCTTCCAAACCTCTTCCTACCCATCCGTTCTTATACTTAGGATCTGCCTTTACATCCGTTCCTGACCACCAGTGCTGCTGCGAAATAAAATGTGAAAGATTCATTTCTGGATAACCTACCTTATGGACTACATGCATATTATCATTATTCCAAAAATCCATCAGCGGTTCCATGTTTTGATTCAAAGCAAAATTGGTATCTCCGAAATTACTGAGTAGATTATTATCGTTGTAATGATTACCATGTTCTTGCTTGAGTACAGGCCTATTCTCTTTATAGAAATCAACTCCTGCATCTATGGAATATGGGATGACGGTATTCAATCCATCATTTCCTCCACTTAGATATATTAGCACTAAAATTCTATCAGAATCCGCATTATTTAATGCAAATGAAAGTGGACTAGAAGCAAATGCTGAAAGTGGAGTACTCCCTAGCATCAACCCACCCAAAGAAGCAAAAGTACCCGTAGTTAAAAATTGGCGTCTAGACCAACGTTTGTGCTCATTATCATGATTCGATTTATTCTCAGACATAATGTTATTATTTGATTTTTGAGAAATGGGTTAGGTTAATTGATATTCTGGTAGTTTAGCTAAATATGATATCAGCCTGCCATATTGATTCCAAACCAGTCCAATATCCAATTGCCAAATCCCATCGGTATAATAGTTTGATGGATACGCATTACCTTTAAATACTTCTATACCAGCAAGAATAGCTTCTTCGCTTATGAGGCAACTAAAATGGTAGGTAATAATCGCTCTTACGACCACTTCTACGTCAGACGAATCGTTAGTAAGCTCCTTGAGATGTTCGACTATATAACTTTGATTTAGAGGTCTGTCCATCTTAGCTTCATCTGACCAACCAGCAAAACCTAACAGCTGAGCTACCTGAGGAGGGAATGTTGACCACCTTCCTAGTAAATTGGTTTCTGTAAGCCAAAATCTTCCGCCTTTCCACCCTGCTACATTAGGTGGCCAAAGTAAGTGCTGATTCATAGATTGGAAGGCCCACCATGTAGCATGATTGTGACAGGTCTGACCAAGGTCACCAACATCTAATGGGTGTTCAGGATCAAAGTCAGGATGAAGGGCATACTCACTACTGTACCAATGTACATTATGTACATAACCCACTTTTCTGACATATTGAGCATACATCTCTACACTAGATTTGATCTGAGCACCTATAGCATTTTGATCAAAGAAGTGTTCACTTTTGAATAGCAATCTAAGTACATCTGCTATTTCCCAGTTTTGCTTAAATACATCAGCCATAGCGGCTACGATATCTGCATTTGGCTCTTCATAAACGTAAAATTTATAGAGCTTTCCGCAAATAAAGTTAGCTACCTCATCTGTTCTTTTTGAAAGTATTGTAGTTACGATCCATTGAAATTGTTGATAAGCAATTTCCACCGCTTCTTCGTCTGTTCCTGGCTGCTGTGGCGTAAAGCTTTCATCAAAAAGCTCTATAGTCGTCCAATCGTGATGTTCCTTTACTAAGATGTATTCATCTGGACTAAAGACATACTGACCAATATTGTAATACCCAAGATGACTACCTGCTTTCCAGCCTGTATATCCTCTTGCTACATTTTCTATATCTGTTTGAGAATAATTACCTTCTCCTACTGTAAAAAGCTCCAATAACTCTCTTGCAAAATTTTCATTTGGTTTTTCTACTGTATTGGAATTTCCATTTAGATACATAAGCATCATAGGAGTAAGGCTCATCTTCTCTACAAACTTCTCAAAGTTTCCTATAGAGTGTTTGCAGAGTTCATGATAGTACAAATAAGTAGGTATCGTACTATGTACAGCATTAGGATAATTTTCGGTCACAAAGTGATTAGACCAAAATAAGACCAACTTATATTTGACAGGATTGAGTACTAAGTTAGCTGCTAGATGTTCCTTTACATGATGCATTCTATTTACAAAATCAAAATGCTCGTACGGATCATCAGGTAAAATCACAGGATGCAACGCCCAAGGAAAAACTTCATGATCTGGAGTGGGCACTAACAGAGCTTCATCTATTAATTGGTCCACAAGTTCATCTGGCTGAAGATCCAAACCTTGATTCAATTCTGTGATACTGCATCCACTTCCTAGGCGATTATATAGGTGCTTTACCCTATCCTTATTCCATGGAGCCGAGGCGCTATGAACGTAAGGGGCAATTGTGCCTTGAATTTCTTTTGAAGTCATATGGTTTCAGGTTAGCTTTTTCAAAAAAATAATGATCTCTACTAAGGATCTATTACTATGTAATACCATATATGTATTGGGCTCTCGAAATGGTAAACACTTTTATGAAAAAAAATGTAATTAAGCTAAAGAAAACCTTGATTACATGCCTACAATGATCTTCTCAATAACCTTATTTCCTGTTTTTATATCTTCTAATTCAAGTAAATATGTTCCTTGAGGTAATGTATTGACATGAATAAATTCTATACCCCTATCGGAAAGGATTAGCTTCCCAGTGAGATCAAAAAGGGATACTCGAAAATCTAAAACACCAGCAACTTCTATATTGATGACATCAATCACCGGGTTAGGATAAATCTTAACTCGAGCGCTTGAAAGTTCATGTATAGAAGATACTAAATCCATTCCATCACAATCTTCGTCGATATCATTATTCGCAATTTCTATAGCAGTAGGATTGATATCAAAATTAGTATCGTCGCAATCATCTTCCAAAATAAAACCATCTTGATCTAAATCGTCGTCTAGAGTTTCTGGATTGCAATCGTCATCTAAACCATTATAAGGTTCTTCTATTTGATTAGGATTAATAGTTGCATTCAAATCATCACAATCATTCACTAATATGAAACCATCTTGATCTAGATCATCATCTAGAGTCTCTGGGTTACAATCGTCATCTAAGCCATTGTATGGAATTTCCGTTTCGTCAGTATTTACTTCAGGATTAATGTCGTCACAGTCGTCTGCTATGATAAATCCATCTTGATCTAAGTCGTCGTCTAGAGTTTCTGGATTACAATCGTCATCTATACCATTATATGTGACTTCTGTTTGATTCGGATTTATCTCAGAATTTGTATCATCACAATCGTCTATCAAGAGAAAGCCATCTTGATCCAAATCATCATCTAGAGTTTCTGGATTACAATCGTCATCTATACCATTATATATAATCTCCTCCATTCCTGGATTCACCTCAGAATTAGAATCATCGCAATCCACATCATTTTCGAATCCGTCATCATCTTGATCCAAATCCAAATAAGCGACAGTCAAACATTCGGATAGACTCTCACAACCCAATTCACTAATTACAGAAACGCAAATAGATAATGAAAATGTATCACTCCAAATGACACTCACTTCGTTATTCTGATTGCTAATAATATCTCCTCCTATTATCGTCCATTGATAATTTCCATTAGCCTCAACTGATTCGATCGTATAAAGTTCTTCTACGTTGGTGGTGACTTCCAATGCTCCTGAAACAGAGGGCTTATTTGGTATTGGTGTAACCAATATGGCTATGTCATCACTATCTGTGCAACCATACACATCCGTTGCAATTACTTGATAAGTATTAGATTCTAAAGGAGTTACGGATAAGGTATTGCTCTGTTCTGTAGAGGTAATCCATGCAAAATCTAGCTCCGAAGAACTAAGATTGGAAGATGCAATTATAGATATACTATCACCTAAGCAAATTTGTAATGCCGATGCTTCCACCTCAACATTGATTCCATTAAATGCAACTTGATTCTCAGCAATAAAATTATACTGATTCAATGATGCTACATTGTCAGAATTAGTCAAATCTAAGGATGCTTGGTTAGGCAACATGAACGCTTGATTAGCCCAAGCAGTTCTTTGCTGTCTTGTAGTCACTGATATCAAGTATTCTTGATTAGGTATGAGATCGTAAATGACTACCCCATCTAACATATCTCCTGGTTGCGCTACGCCTTGTAATGCAGGGTAAGCATCTACGATACGGCCATCACTTAATAGGATTGCTGCTTTTCTAGTATATATATTTTGAGGGTCTTCTGTGTCTCTAATCTCCAGCATTACCCAATCTATAATATTCTCATAGAATTTTGGACAGATATCCAAACCGCTATAATTCCAAGGAGCACCAGAAAAAGGTTGAAAATGTTTTCTTGATTCAGGATCAGGAATCTTCATTTCAGAAACGCCTTCTTCCATAAAACAATCCAACAATAAATTCACCTTCACTAACATTTGCTTAGGAATATCAGCACATTCCGCATACTCAGGTACATCAATGATATTACTATCGACAGTACCGTTTAGTTCAAAGCCTAGAGCTTGTAATTCCTCCCAAGTATTATTTCTTCCATTACCTTCGGCATCAAAGTGAGAGAAATTTTTACTCGCAGGATTGAAGTCGAATAAATGGTATCTATTATCCTGTAACTCATGACTAGGAATTACACCACCACAAAGTGGAATAGACTCAAGAGTCACTCCAGCTCCTACTACACTCATCGTTCCTGGAAAGTAAGAATACACTACATCGTTATTTCTAAATTCTACTGGAGACCCACAGAATCCATTTCTAATATTTTGTACTATAACCACTGCCCTACCCGAAGTATCATTTCTTATGTAGTTATTCTCGATCAATACGTCTGAACTGGTAGATATGTATAAATTTTGAGTAAAATCAATTGCTCCAATTGTCGGATCTTTTAGTCTACTTCTATTATTAATCAATTGATTGCATCTAATACTAGCTGAACCACTAATTTCATGAAATATACCTGCACCACCGTTGTTTTCGATTACGTTGCCTTCATAGGTACTATTGTAATTCTGATAATCCATCCAAAGACCATGTCCTCTATTATTGTGGACATAATTGTTTCGCATTACGATTCCGTTAGAACTTAAAAACTTAGAAGCTCCAGCATGCCAATTAGGATCGAAACCCGCATAGTTATTAAACGCTACTTGATTATTGTCTACCACAGAATGCGTACCATCATCGAGTTTCTTTCCTCTTCCGCCAAAACCAACTTGTCCATTATGATGAATATAATTACTTCGTACTAAGGCATTAGAGTTAAAGAATATTCCTTGAGTATGATTCAATCGTACATCATTGTTTTCTATCGTCCAATAAATAGTACTATCGCTGCCTGCAAAAATAGCAGCCCAAGTTGGAGCATACTTTTCTATAAGCAATCCCTTGATCGTTACGTTATCAGGTTGAACTTCAGCGTATCCATTAAAAAATGCATAGTCAGCTGAATTTTGGAAATTTACTGTGGATTCAATTTTATGACCTGTCGGATCAAAAGATAAATAAACTTCCAAAGTCTCTGTATCGAAATACCAATCTCCGTAAAATGGTTTCATTACCATAGCTCCAGCTGTTAAAGTATCTGGAAGATTGTTTAGCCCTGACATTGAAGTCTCTCTCCAAAGTGGTTTGTCGTCCATGAAAATACTATGAAAATATAAACAGCCCGTATACCGTTTTGTATCTTGACAAAAGGTAGTGTCCACTTGAATAGGATACTCTTTTTCACAATGGCAAGCTGTACCGCCGAATGTAGGGCTAGGTGAGGCATATTCTGCTGGAATATCATGCACCCAATATTCTCCCCGTTGTGTCCAATCATCTAAGACTAAACTTCCGTTCATCACTGCACCAGGTTCTCCAATAAATATATCATCTGATTTTGGTATGATCTTTTGCATTCTGTGAGTTCCTTCCTTAAATATATACAATGTTCCTTCAGGATTTGCATTTACTACTTGCTGAAGATTATCTCCAGGATACAAATAAACTGGTGTATCATATTGAGCTTGCACACAATTTATTTGAAAATAAAAAAAGAGAATCATAAATAATCCATTCAATTTTATCTTCGATTCAGAGTTAAGAGAGTTAGAATTAATGTATTGCATAATATGTATTTTAATATTTTGGTGTTTTAGTGTTTGATCTATTGAATAATTTAATATTCATTCAACAGTTAAGATGATATCTGTATATAGCATATTGATAAGAAAAAAAAAACGCATCATATATCTACTGCTTAATTTACTACTCAGTATTTACTATACAACTTATTAGATACCAACCCATTAGAAACACTTTAGATCTAATCAAACAACAGAGCTTCAGGTTACATGTACTGGGATGAATAAAAAGTAAACATTCCAATAAATAAAAATATCCTACCAGTCAAATACTAAGAATTACGAAATTTACTTTCTAATTTTTTATTTGGATTCAACAAAAACAGAGGTATATTTAAGTCTTCAAAAAACAAACTTCAAACACAATGTGACACCCCAACTATGTTGCAATAGGGCTAGAATGATGGTACACAAATCGAAACAATAGAACCACCAAACCAATTGTAAAGTCAGAAGAACACAAAAACCAAAACAATGAAATTAGACAAGCTATTTTTTATCATAATCGTGATCTTGATACAAACATTATCAGTACAATCTCAAGATATAGAAAGAGATACTCTACTAGCTAATGAATGGTTAAGGGAAGGTAACAGCCTACTACAAAATAATCAAATTCAACAAGCTGGAGACAAATTCAATCAATCTGCTTTAATCTATAAGGGACACAATATTTGGGATCTATATGATAAGAGCATACTTAATATAATCGAAGTACAACAAAAATTGTATTCCTTCCAGCCCACAGAAGATCTATTCACTATAAACCAATTAGAACTAGACAAATTAGAACTAAAGGAACCATTATTACTCGCTCGAATACTGCATCATCACGCGAAATCTAAAAACTTCCTAAGGCAGTTTGAAAATTGTAAATCGGATGCTACTAAGGCGATTGAACTAAAGCAAAAGCATGACCCTTCAGACACGACGATGATCGCTGACATCATACAAGTTAAATCATATGCTTGTTACTATCTAGGTGAGGTCAAAAACGCAGCTAAATTCGCAGAAGAAGCACTTGAACTAGAAGAAGCATATTCCAATGCCCAGCCTTTGAGCATATCTAATAGTTATAATAACCTATCAGGAATGTATGCGAGATTATATGAACTTGACAAAGCATTGGAATGCGCAAAAAAATCATTAGCTATAAGAACGGCTAACTTACATAAGAATCATAAATCTTTTGGTGATTGTTATAACAACATTTCAATGATTTATTCGATGATGGGAGATTATGACAATGCTTTATTAAATTTCAAAAACCTCATTTCTCTAAATTCATCATTGTTCGACAAAACACATATCACCAATATTAATACATTTAAAAACAAAGCCTCTTTACTTGCTTCTATGGGTTACGATCAAAGAAGCATTGAAGTTCTTGATTATATTCTCTCTGAGCAAGATATGAGTACATTTATCAACCATATCGAATACCCCAACATACTTCTCAATTACGGCTTAAGCTTAAAAGCCATCGGTAAACACAAAGATGCGGTTGACACTCTCTTAAAAGCATTCAACCTTGCTAGCAAAATTGAAAACTTCCAACAGCTAGCCAAACTTGAATCAAGTCTAGGGCTTGCCTACTTAAAAATAGATAAAACGGAAGAAGCAATCACAAGGATAAAAAGCAGTATTGTCAGACAAAATGAATTTTCGCCCAACTCACCAGTATTAGGTGACCTATATGGCAATCTAGGGCTTGCATATAAAAAGGCTGGTAGATATATAGAAGCTAAAGAAAACTTATTAATAGGATTGCACAACAGCATCAAAATACTACCAAAAGGGCATCATACAATACTTAATAAACACAACTACTATATTGAACTACTTAACTTAGAAAAAGAATACAAAAAAGTAATTGATTATTATGTCATTCCTGAAGAAATAAATTCTGGTGAAATTCCTGACCTTTTGACCTTTTACAGTCTAAAGTTAAATTCTGGAGTACATCATCTCGATAATGACACTAACAATTTGATGGTTGCCGATTCTTGTTATTCCTGGATAACAAAAGGTATTGATAAAATTCAATTATCTAAGCTTAAGTACCTAACTCAAAAGGAACGATTTATCTATCAAGAAAAAATATTCTCATTCTGTGAAAATGCGCTCGATTTCATATATACGCATGGAAGAGAAAAGGATAAAATGAATTGGGCTTTTAAAATTATCGAAGAAAGCAAAGGGTTCGCATTACTTCAAAACCTCAGATTAAAGAGCACCATTTACCCAAAAGAGATTCCAAGAGAGATCATCGATCAGGAACTAAACCAAAGAAATAGAATAAAATACCTTGAACTCAAAATCAGTCAAAGCTTCAATGATTCTACTGTATTGGCAGAAGACAGATTAACTCTAGTAAATTACAGGGAAACCTACTCGAAGCTAACAGAAGAAATAACGAGAGAATACCCAAAATTTAGCTCAATGAAATTTGGGCCCAAAAATTCCTCCTTAGATGAAGTGTCAAATTTACTTAAAGAAAATGAAGCCAACATTAGTTATTTTGACGGCCAAGACTACATTTACTATTTGTGCGCAACACAAGATAAGGCATTACTTGAAAGATCCGCTAAGAATAAAGACTGGAATACTATTACTAATGCATATAGAAAAACAAATACTAGGTTTCAAAATTTAAAAACTGAAGGTACGATTGAAGAAGAATTCGACAATACGCTAACTTGTTCAAACAAAATATATAATATTATATTAAAAGATGTAATTAAACGATTACCAACTAAGGTTGATGCTTTAACTATAATTCCAGACGGAGATTTAAATTTTATTTCTTTCGAATCTCTAATTGAAAACGATAAAAATAGTAATACTAGAGATTACAGAAAATTAAGTTACCTATTGAACAGATTCAACATCAGCTATGCTCCGTCATCTACAATATGGGTCGAATCCAAATATATTAAAAATGAAAATGATAAAAACTACGTAGGCTTTGGCCCTTCCTACAATGATACAGAATCAATATATGAAGATGATCTCTCCGCAAATCCGTCTTTCTTGATTGCTTTGAGAGATGGATTAGCAGATCTACCTTACGCAAGAAAATCTGTAGAAAACTCTTCTATACTTTTTAAAGGAGACTCCTATCTGGCAAAAGAAGCAAATAAGGTTAATTTCTTAAACCACAATAGCTCAGCAGCAATATTACATCTAGCCATGCATGGAATCGTAGATCACGAAAACCCAATGAATTCCAAACTTGTATTTACCAAAGACAGCCAAGATAGTACTTCTTATTGGCTGAATGCTTCAGAAATATATAATCTACAACTAGACAATCAGCTAAGTGTCTTAACTGCTTGTAATACTGGTGTTGGAAAATTAAAAAGAGGTGAGGGAGTGATGAGTCTTTCAAGAGCCTTTGGATATGCTGGAAGTCCTAGCCTAATGATGAGTCTTTGGAGTGTGCCGGATGTACAGACTTCAGAGATTACCAAGATGTTTTTTGAAAATCTAAAAAATGGAGACGCCAAAAATGCAGCACTTCGAAAAGCCAAATTACAGTATCTAAAAAATACTCCTAGAAGCACGGCTCACCCAATGTTCTGGTCAGGATTTACTATATCAGGTAATATGGACCCTATCGTATTTCACAACTCTGGAAAGAATTGGATATACTTACTGGCACTAGCTGCATTAGGATTGGTATTGTTTTCTGTATTCAATAAAAGAAAGTCACAGTCAAGATAGAATAGCACGCATAATTACTGGTACTTTTTATTCTAAATGATAGACACTCATGTGAATTCAAGCTATTTACTTATGAAGTTTAGATATAAAGATTATTACGACAATTTTCGTCTTTTTCTATTGTAATCGCTGATCTACAGATAAGCTATCATAATTCTCTATTAGATGGAACACCTCCAAGCTGTCCATTGATTGTCCAAAAGATATAACTATGGTAAGAAGTGAAATCGTACAAAAAAGAAATAATCTTAGCAATTTCAAATACATTATGCGGAAGGATTCTGATTATTGTAGGTTATGGAGCAAATCATAGGTTTCAAAATCATAGTTTTAACTCATCCAAAGATTGCATTACTCCTCACAATGTAATAAAAAGATGGTAAATTAGTATGACCGTACATCTAAACACCTATTGGTCAAAGAGAAACCAAGTAATAATGCTGTTCTCTAAATTGAAATCCCTAAATTTCGACCGAAATAGATAGCATGTTTACCTTATGCCCCTACAAATACATATGTCTTGAATAGTTTAACGAATATAGATAAGACCAAGATCATCGAAGGAAATAACGAACCTTTAGGAAGAGTTTTTGAGAGCCATTTCACATATTGCACCGAAATACTGGGTAGTATGAGTAATTGTTCGCCTCATGAAGCCGAAGACACCTTCATGGATGCGATCCAGGTTCTTAGAGACAAAGTGATAAGTAAAGATTTTCAACATACCAACTTAAGGGGGTTCCTTATAGTAACTGCCAAGAACAAACTTCGCAATAAACTAAAAAGGGATCGAAAAACGATAGATCTAGAAGTAGATGCGGTTGAAAGGTACTTACATAAAAAAAGAACAACCATGGACGGATTGGCTTCTAACCTAAGTACAGAGCAAGAAAGAAAAGTAGACTTCATATTAAAAGCTAGGCATGAATTAGGTCCTTCTTGTCAAAAGTTATTAGAAATGAACTTTGATCTGGGTTATAAATTAAAAGAGCTAGTAGAAATTCTCGGATTCAGTAATTATGATTCGATCAAATCTACCAAGTCTAGATGCATGAGAACACTAAAGAGTAAGGTTGCTACATTAATGCAACAACATCAAAAATAAAGATGATGCTAAAAGAAGAGTTAATTAAAAAATACCTTCATGGAGAATTGAATCCTGATGAAACCAAGGAGCTTGAGCGCCTTAGGTTATCTGACGAGGACTTTGCCAATGAACTAGAAATACAAAGTGTTTATTATGCTGAACGCTCTGCAAATTTGAAGGCGGAATTACTTAATCACACAAACAACATCACTAAAAAGTCAAAGTTAGGTCTTTTGCCTATTCTCTTTCTTGTCTTGGGATTAGCTGCCGCTGGCTACTGTATTAAATCTTTCATCTCTAACAATAAATCAAAATCACATGTATATATAGCAGACAATTATTTAGCTGATAGACATGCGGCTCCTCCTGTACTGATGGGTAACCAAACTGATGATGAATTATGGACCAATTCCATTGCTCTATATAATAAAGCGACCTTTAATGAATCTGCAGTTTCCTTTACTGAAGCGATTAAAATAGAAGGAAAAAAGGACCAAGCTATGCTTTATGCAGGTCTGAGTCATCTTTACTCAAATCCTCCAAATTACGATGGAGCGATTACTCTTTTTAATAAATTAATCGATAACAATAGTTTGTATACAGAAGAAGCCAAATGGTACCTTGCCTTATCGTATATGAAAACAAGCGATACAGATAAATCAGAAAAACTATTCCAAGATATAATGGAATCTAATAGTTGGAATCATATGAAAGCGAAAGAATTGATTAATACAAAAGACTAATCTTAATTGAAGTTGCCACTTTAATTCAACCGAAAAAACATTTCTAAATATAATTATACTTCAGATAGGGGAATCTACTGATGTATACGACTTATAGGTACAACAGCGAATACAACCAGTTATTCGATGCATATAAAACCTGTAGATATAGAAATGATTTTGAATATAAACATAAAACACCTTATTGTAATTGCGATCTGTACATCTCTAACGATGTCACTTTCGGCACAGATTACGATCAATGAATATTCAGCTTCGAATCTTCAGTCTTATACGGATAGTTTTTTAAAGACAGAAGATTGGATCGAGCTTTATAATAGCAGTGATTCTGAAGTAGATATATCTGGATGGCATTTATCTGATAAAGAGTCTAAGCCAGAAAAGTGGGCTATACCTGCTGGAACGAGTATTCCTGCTAATGGCCACTTACTTTTCCTTTGTTCTGGTAGAGATCTAGCTATCAATGGAGAATTACATACTAACTTTAAGCTTACACAAACCCAAGGTAGTGATCAGGTATTATTATCTATGCCAAACGGTGAGATTGTAGAAAATTTCCCATTATCACTTACTTTGACAGAGCATTCTAATTGTCGAGAATCTGATGGAGGCGAATCATGGAAGATATGTACTTCAGCTTCTCCAGCGTCTAGCAATAATGGATCTACCAAATATGATCGGTATACGGTTGCTCCAAGTATGGATCTTGAAGCGGGATTTTATAGTGGTGCACAGACCGTTACGATTACTAATAATGAACCTAACTCAACGATGCGATATACGTTGGATGGTACTAATCCAACGGTTGATTCTCCCGTTTATACGGACCCTATCGATATAAGTCAAACTCAAGTATTAAAGGCCCAAGCTTTTAGTCTTGATGCTAATATCTTACTGGGAAAAATGGATTTTAATACATACTTTATCGATGATGAATATGACTTACCTGTTTTCTCTGTAGCCGCAAATCAAGTAATCGAATTGGCTAATGGAGATGGTCCACTTATTCCTATTGGATCTATTGAGTATTTTAATAAAGATGATGAAAGAGAAGCTACTTCTTTTGGTAGTCTTAACAGACATGGTCAAGACTCCTGGGTATTAGACCATAGGAGTCTGGACTGGATCAGTAGAGACGAAATGGGTTATAGCAAAGCTGTAAATGCACCTATATTCGATGCATCAGATCGAGATGAATATCAGAAATTTATGTTTAGAAATAGTGGTGATGATAACTATCCTGCTATCGATGATGGACAGCACGAATTCAGCACGCACATCAGAGATGAATATGTGCAGACACTTGCTGTAGAAGGAGGAATGAAACTGGATCATCGGACAGTACAAAGAGTACACTTATTTCTAAATGGTCAATACTGGGGTATCTACGGAATGAGAGAAAAAGTAGTAGATCATGATTATACGAACGAATATTATGACCAAGGAAAATACGACCTCCAATACTTAGGAACTTGGGGAAATACTGATATCGAATATGGAGGAATAGAAGCACAAGACGATTGGATTAAACTTAGAAACTTCATTCTAGAGAATGATATGAGTATTGATGAAAATTATCGTGTGGCAGAAGACAGTCTAAATATGGTAAGTATGATAGATTACTTCTTAGTCAATCTTACAGTTGTAGCTTCTGATTGGATCAACTATAATACAGGATGGTGGAGAGGAACTAACCCAGAAGGCGACCACAAAAAATGGGGCTATATCTTATGGGATCTTGATGCCACATTTGACTACTATATAAATTACAGCGGAGTACCAAATATTAGTCCGGATGCTCAACCATGCGATCTGGAAGAAATTGCAGATTTCATGGATGGGTTCTTTGGCAATGGAGGCGGAGGCGACGGCGGTGGAGACATCGACGATCCTTCATCTTGCCTCACTATAACTAACGGCTCTAGCCCATACCCTGCTGATGATCCATTCTTTATTACTATCATCAATCAAGATGGATTTTGCTGTGACACTGATTGGGATCAAACTTGTCAAGATGCATATAATGCAGCATCCTCTGGTACAGGAGGTGGAGGTAACCCTGGTGGCGGAGGTGGTCTCAATCCTGAAGGAGATGTAGGTAAGCATGAAAAGATATTATTGAAGCTTTTAGCTGAAAACGCGGAGTTTAAACAATTATATTATTCGAGATATGCAGATATGATGAATACAACTTTCTCATGTGAAAACATGATTAGTACTCTTGATAGAATGTTAGGAGATATCAGACCAGAAATGCCAAAGCAAATCGCAAGATGGGGAGGTACTATGGAAGAATGGGAATCCAATGTAGAAAGACTTAGGACCTTCATCAATGAAAGATGCGAGTTACTAGATGACGGTATGCTCAACTGCTACGATGAACTTACTGGACCGTATGAAATTACTTTGATGACAGAGCCTGCGGGTGTAGGTGAGATTGACTTTAACACACTAGATAGAGAAGATCTGCCCTGGACAGGAAGTTACTTTGGAGGTATGGAGAATAAGATCAAAGCGAAAGCGCTAAATGACTTTGAAGATGATTATGAATTTAGTCATTGGGAAAGTAGATCGGGTAACATGATATTCCCTGATGTCAATACTCGTAAAGCTGCAATCACTCTTACTAGTACAGATACACTTGTCGCTGTATTCCAGACGATCACAGGAGTAAATGATATAGATCAGAAATATGATCTATCGCTCTACCCTAACCCAGCTAAAGACTACCTCACCTTCGAATATGAGTTAGGTCAAACCGCTGATGTAAATATATCACTACATAATGTTGTTGGTACAAAAATTCAAAACTTCACTAACAATTCAGGAACAAGATCTACAGGTACTTACACTGAAAAACTTGATTTGACTGATATAGAAATTACTACAGGTCTTTACTTATTGAAAGTAAGAATCGACAAAGAAGAACGAACATTTAAAGTGAATTTAATTAAATAAAATATAGTAGTCCACGCCCCATTTAACACATTGCAAATAAGTTATTTGTAGTTGACTATTTTTTTTTTAGTAAACATGCTAACATTACTATTCGTTTGGGCATCTCTCTTCGCTGGGAGGTGCCCATTATTGTTTGATTAGAATCTTATCTGATTTCTACAACGGTGATAGAATTCATTACCTCATAAACGTTTTTTCTAAAACCATCGGAGCTCTACGATGAAATGCTTATCGTTACAATTATTGATTCTTACTATTTTAGTGGACCGAGTATGGGGGTATCTGAATTAGAAATCCAATTAGAAACCATCCGATATAATTAATTCCTTTATCTTTCAACAAAAAATTATAACCTGAAAAAGAAATTTAATCTAACAATTGGACTATTTGCATTAGTTGAAGCTGTCTATAAATTAGTAAGCTGTCCAAATTGTGAAGAATCTCACTGAGAAAATGGGTCATATTTATTTTGAATTTTAAAAAAATAGATACTACTTCAATTTTACTTTCGTTTTTAGATAAAACAACGATGAAAATTTATTTGATATTCGCTTCACTGCTCATCTTTCCATTAATCAACTATGCACAAGAGTTTCCTATACTAGAGGATACACTAGCTCTGTACAATCAAGGCTTCTTGAATATTAAATCTAAAAATATAAAAAGACATGTAAGCTATTTAAAGCACAGCTATATGCTTCAAGAAGAATATCAAAATGGGAATACCTCAAGAGAATATATAAAAGGATCTGATTCTACTTTTCTATTTACTGAATTTTACAATTTCCAAAAAACTGATTCTATAACAATTCATGGTAAAAAAAGAGAAGGCTTATTATACATTACTAATCAAACTGTAGGCGATACTGTTATTACATATAATCCTGACAATTATGAAAAACAGATATCTATTGATAACCTAATGATTCCTATTGGTCGATGGAATTTCTATTATGAAAATGGTCAACGCAGCATGACTGGCTTATATTCAAAAAATGGAAAAGAAGGTAAATGGTACAATTACAACACAACGGAATACATCATCGATAAAATTTATCATTTCGAAAAAAACATACTTACAAAGACTGAATTCGTAAATCTGTTGCTCTACAAAAAAAGGGCGAAGATAAATCAGGATTTAAAAGGTCCTTGGTTAATTTCAAGAAATCTAGACGGATCAATTTATCTATTGAGACACTCAGATCTACGGCAAATGACTAATGAGAAGAAAGTAATATTTTTTGAAAAAGACAATTCGATTTCAGGAAAGATCAGTGGAAGAAATATCATCCCAACCATCAAAGGGACATGGAAATTAATAGGTTACAATAAATTGAGAATTCAACAAGAAAATCAAATAATCGATTACGAAATTGGATACTTATCCAAAAGTACCCTTACACTGAAACTAATAAATCGTTAGAAATATATTCTTTAAGCTCATTGACTGTAGATCAAATGTGCTGAAAGGACTAAATTTGTTTGAAGATATATGTCTAGCCCAAAAAAAAGATACTTAAAAAAGAGAATGTTTAAATACTACCAATTCACATCAAACTCACGACTATTAAATGAGCTGAAGTTCCCTACGCCATTATTGATATTATTATGAATCTGAACGGATTGAGTAGATAAGAATCCATCTCTAAAATTTGATACTTCTTGCTCACCAACTGAACGATGAAAAAGGTAATAATCTTCAGAACAATTTCGTATTTCTATCTGGAAAGGTTCCCGTGTTTCAGAATTAGGATAATAAGGAAATTTCAATTCTAGATTGATAAATTTCGGTGAAGAGTCCTCATCTGGAAGTCTTACCAGAATACCATCTTCATGCAAAATACGTAAGTGGTCAACATTATTCACCACTTTTAGATCAGTCAACCATTCTCCATAAGCGGATCCATTGACATGATAATAGAATCCTTTGGTAGAATAATCTTCGATCTCGACTCTTACTCTTGCCGTTACGGTTACCATTTCAGGATAATTAGGATCTGCCTTCTCCACAAGAGAAATCAATTGAACATTTACATCCGCCAAATCCTTAGGCACTAAATTTCTAGCTGTAGAAATAGGCTTTCCATTTACCGATACTTCTATTTCATACAATAGTCCCGCTTGAACTTTCAAATCAGATCTATAATATGGTCGTTCGTTTATAATATCCTCGACTAACGTTAAGTTACCTATAAGTACCCCATCTTCGGTCAAAGCTACTTTTGCATCCGTCGGATACTTAAGTAATTCAGTGTCCACTTCACCTACAGGTACTGTACTAGATACATACACTTTCAGGGCATTATCTGGACTAAAGTTAGACAGCACGACATTTTTGGTCGCTCTAGGTACGTCTATATCAAAGTCATGCTCGCACGACATTGTCGTCCATGACAGCAATATTGCCCATATATATATGTAGACGCCTTTTTTCATATCTCAATAATAAAGCTAAAATATGGTAAAATGGAGATCAAACTGGTACTTTTATATTTTTGCACCTCAGTTATAGGATCATATTCTGGTCTAACATAGAATATATTCGTTTGATTATAGACATTATACACTCCAATATCTAAAGACCACTTACCCCATTTCGTCGATTTATTGTATTTGGCTGCTATATCTAATCTATGATACGCTGGCAATTTAAAACTGTTACGATCTTCCAAATCAAAGAAAATAATGTCCGGCGTACCGTCTTGTCGTATGTATTGCCAATCACTATAAGCCAAACTTATATTGGAACCAGAACGATAATTCCAGCTACTACTAAGCGTCCAATGCTCATTGACATCCATGGAGCCGATTATACTAAATACATGCCGTAGATCAAATCTAAAAGGAAAAACTTCACCTCCATTGAGTTGATCAAATTGGCGAGTGGTCTCTGACAATGTATAGGACATCCATCCTTGAAATCTGCCCTTATCTTTCTTAATTAACAGCTCTACTCCTTTGGATTCACCTTGACCGACTGTAACTTTTTCTTCCCAATTAAACGCTGAAAGTGTATTACTACTGGTAGAAAAATCTGCTCCGTCTATATAATTGATCAGGTTATTCATCTTCTTATAGTAGATATGCGCTTCAGCATTCCATTGTTTACTTAATCTAAACCTGGTTTCCAAATCATATATCCATGCCTGCTGGGGTTTGACTTTGCTCGTAGCCGGCACCCATAAATCATTAGGAAATCCTGAACCTGTCCGAGTCAATAAATGCAAAGGTTGATTTAATCTATTCAAAGAAAGATGAAATGATATCGGCCTGATCGCTTGCCAATTTATAGATAAGCGTGGATCTAGTAATAAGTAATTCTTACCCTCTACTTTAAATAATGAAGAGTATATGCCTGCGTTGATACCAAAATTTTTATGAATCAGCCATTCATCTTCTAGATATAGATTTACTTCTGAAACGATCTCCCCTTTCCCTGTTAGTAGTTCTTCGGTAAGCTGTTCGAATCCAAAAAATAAACTGTCTTGTGTCGTCAAGACGCCTGGTTGAAAAGTACTCCGAGAATATTCTAATCCTCCTCTAAAGTAATGTGATGAATTAGGCACATAATCAAAATCAGTTTTAAAGGCTACGTTAGTAATATTAGAGAAGTAAGTTTCTTTATATCTTGATTGCTGATTAAGGTCGAAACCATCATCAAATTCAAAATATCTATTCTCATTAGATTGAAAAAAGAACTTGCTAAACGTAGTTGTAAAATTGCAAAACAACTTGTTTGTAATTTGATAATTCAATCTCATGGAACCAATATTATTTCCCCAATTCAGATCTTGGTATTCTTCGTCTTTCAAAATAAAATCACCTTCTATTTCATTTATCTTCAATTCATTTTCATAAGAATCACTTCCTTTATAAAAACTTAAAAAGAATTTGGTCTTAGGAGAAATTCCGTAATTGACCTTGGCCATTACTTCTCCAAAACTATAATCGTAATACCCTTCTTGATTCTCTTCAGCCCTTTTATCTCTAGAGAATTTTCTCAGGAATGGATCTATGTGTGTACGTCTACCACTAATTAGAAATGATCCTTTACCACCAGCGATTGGACCTTCTGCTTTTATCTTACTCGCTATGAGTCCCACACCCGCATTAAGCTTAAAGTTTTTATTATTCCCTTCCTTAGTTCTTACATCTACAACTGATGAGATCATACCACCGTATCTCGAAGGAAACTGCCCCCTATGATAAGTCACCTTTTTAATTACTTGCTCATCGAATATTGATACTAATCCTAGTGCGTGATAAGGATTATAAATAGGTACACCATCCAACAATACTAAATTTTGATCTGCATTGCCACCACGAACATAAAGGCCTCCAAGACCATCTGTACCACTCTGCACTCCTGGCAATTGCTGTAGGAGCCTCATATAGTCAAGTTCACCTCCCAAAGCGGGCATCTTCGTAATATCTTTGGCCAAATTCTGATCAGACAAAAAACTGTCGTAAGTATTACTGTCATAATCAGATCTCTCCGTAACTACGACCTCTTGTATAGTTAGATTGGGTTCTAATGGAACGATGAATTTTTGATTGGACTTAGAGGAAGCCTCGATAGATTTAGATTCATACCCTATATAAGAAAACTTCAATGTAGGCGTATTCGCATCTACTTTAATGGTAAAGAATCCATATACGTTAGTTACTGTACCCTCATTAACTGCAGTACTAAACACTGATGCACCGATTAGTCGTTCGCCACTACTAGCATCTTCTACATAACCACTTATCTGAAAGCTTTGGGATTTGAAAATTACAATCTGATTACCACTAAAATTATACTCCAAATTAGCTTCAGATAGCATCTCAATCAAGATATGCTTAATGGATTTATTGTCAAAAGAAAAACTTAGTAGAGAATCGGGTAAATCATTATCACTATAAGCAACAGGAATCTTTGTGATCTCCGCCAACTGCCAGAGGCAATCTGCTAGTGGACTATCTGTAATATGGAAATCGACTTTCTGCGATAGTTTATTTTGTGAGATACCGGATATACTAAAGCAAAGGACTATAAGAAAACAGCCCAAAAAGGCTATCGTTTTTTGCTTAACGATAGCAAGTCTCTTGATTAATGTAGTTAATGACAATTAAACTTCGCTTTGATAATCAAGGTAAAGAAAGTAGAAATATCAGACAATCCAGCCTATAATAGGTAGTAAGAAGCAATAATCATGACACTATGGTACATTAATTTGGAAAGTAAATACAAACGCTATCACAAATAGTGAAAACGTTGCATTGACTGAGATCAATTACAGTCGCCCCCACTTACAATGATAAGATTGTCTCCTTTTCGCTCGATATCGAAATGAAATAACTTGTTTAAGTTTTCGAGTAAATTCTCCAGTGATATGACCTGAGAGCTCATACTAAAAGTACAATCATCTAGTTCTTTGCTATTGTTACGAATAGATATATCATAGAAGGCTTCGATATCCCCAAAAACGTCCATTACAGGAGTACTTTTAAATCTGAGTATCCCAGATTCCCATGCCATAGCATTAAGATTTTCATTATCTTCTTTTCTAATGCTTTGGTCGGCATCGACAATTCCCTTCTGATCTTGATTGAGTATTACAAACTCACCATTTGCTATACTTGTCATCCTTACTTTACCTGAAATAACTGCGACGGAAGTATTCTTTTCTACATCACTTTCTCTGACATTAAAGGACGTTCCTAATACCTCTACTTTGGACTGTGAGGTAGTGATAATAAATGGTCTTGCTTCGTCTCTTGTAATATCAAAATAGGCTTCTCCAGTCAACTCGACTTCTCTTGTGTCATTATCAAACGATTCTGGATAGCGTAATGAACTACCAATATTAAGCTTGATAAGAGAGCCATCCGCCAACTGTATTTCTTGGATCTCATCTACAGAGTTCATAGCTCGAAGAACAGGCACAGCCTCTTGCTTACTTAGATAATAATAGCCAGCCAAGGCCACAGCCAATAACATCAATGTTAAAAGCATCCATTTTACCCACGTATTGCTTGGCTCTTTGGCAATTACATTATCCAAATCAAGATTTAACCTAGAGGCTACTTTTGCATAATCCCCTTCTACATCTACATCAAAAGAAGGAGAATTGTGATCCAAGGTATTGATACCTAATAATATCTGCTCTTTTTGCAATAAGTGATCAGATGAGGTATCAAGCCAAGTCTGTAATTCAGAGCGCTCATTATCAGTAAGAGTTTGTTGAAGCTCTTTGTAGATAAGGTATGTGTATCTGTCTTGACTCATTTATCTTGTTCTGTGTTATTAATCATTAGTCGTATCAAAGTATCGTATCCCCTATTAGGGAGATTATTATTAATAATGCACTTTCCAATTCACCATTATATTTCGCAATGCTAAGTCGAAGTGCCTTTAGAGCCTTCGTAATCTGATTTTCTATCGTTTTGGTAGAGATGTCTAATTGTTGCGCTATTTCCTTATGAGAAAGACCATCTGTTCTACTCAAATTAAATATGATTCGACATCGCTCAGGAAGACTATCTACCGTTGCTTTCACTATATCTTGCAATTCTGTAAATGACGTCGGATCCTCATTAGTTTGTAAATGTTGCAAGGCGGCTCCTTCGTCAAAATTTAACCTCTGTGATCGGATATAATCTATTGCTTTGTTCCGCATTGCACGCGTAAGAAATGCATTAAGCGAAGATGTAATGTTAAGCACTTTTCTCTTTTTCCATATATCACAGAATATTTCTTGTGCAAAATCCTTGACCTTATGTTGATCTGAATATGTTCGATAGCCCGCATAGCACATCTTCTTATAGTACCTATCAAATAACACTTTGAAAGCTTGCTGACTGTCCTCTCGGACATCTGCTAATAATTGATCATCTGTTCTATTGTCTAACATAATCGATCTCAAATATAGAGCTAATGAATGATAACAACATAGAACGTCAATCGATTTTCTAGTCTATCCGTATAAAGACAAAAGGCTCAATTACTAAAACTTTATAACCAAAACCTACACAAAAGGATACATACAAGTTGATACCTTTACATAGTGTCAGACCATATTAACCAATATCACCTTCATAAAGACGAAGACTCAAAGCTTCACTTTGAAATCAAAGACGCTCGCACCCATATTGTGAAACATTTTCAACATGTATACAAATCACATCGCCATACTTTCTATCAGATCATCTGGTTTATTGAGTCTGGTTACCACTATGTAGATTACCAACTTCATAAGCACCCAGCAAATTCAGTTTTCTTACTTAACAAAGGCCAAGTACATCATTTCTGTGATCGATCAGTTAATAATGCTACACTCTTTCACTTCGACGAAATCTTTCTGCTCAGAGGAAATGAATCGATCAACAATAGAATCCAGTATACGTTATTTTCAGAAATAGGGGTTCCTTTTCTCATACTGGATGGAGATACAATCAGTATACTCGAGACCATTACTCCCTTACTGCAAGCAGAGATCAAGGAAAGGAAATACGGATATAGAGAAATTATATTCAGCTTGCTTCAAACAATCATTCTGAAAATCGAAAGATTAAAAAATTCGTCAGCTAAGCAGGTCGAAAAATTAGATGGCGACCTGGATATAGCAATGCAATTTAAGAGACTCATAGAGAAAAATATGGATGAGTTTTTATCTCTTCAACAATATGCCAACTTACTCAATGTAAATACTAAAAAACTTAGTTCTGCAAGTAAAAAATATCTATTCACCACTCCTTCTCAAGCCATATCCGAACGAAAGATCCTTGAAGCCAAAAGAATGTTATCCAACTATAATATCTCTATAAAAGAGGTTGCCTTTGCTTTAGGTTTTGATCAGGCTACATACTTTACTAAGTATTTTAAAAAACATACAAACCTCACGCCTAAGGAATTTAAATCTCAGTTGACTTAATCTTACCATTATACTTCCTTATAATACCATTTATTTCGTTGCTATTCATTGAATTTTGCATCTGTTAACCACAGGATAATAACTGTTTGACATATTCAATTCTTCATAAATAAATACATACAATGAAATCATTACATGGAAAAAATGCTCTCGTAATCGGAGGGACAAGCGGAATAGGAAGAGCGACTGCTAACACATTACTGGAGGCTGGTGCTCACGTACATATTGTAGGTCGCAATACTGTCAAAGTAGAAGATACAGCAAGACTAACTAAGCACTCTGCAGATATCACAGATCAAGCTCAAGTGAATGCTTTGATAAATACTATCGGTGGTTTAGACAATCTAGATTATCTAGTCAATGCTTCTGGGATTTTTGGGCCTAAGCCATTCCTTGATCATACAGTACAGGATTATGACTCTTACCAAGACCTCAATAGAGGCTTCTTCTTTATCACACAGGCAGTAGCAAACAAAATGAAAGATACTAAAGGTGGATCCATAGTGAACGTAGGATCTATGTGGGCCAAACAAGCAGTAAAAGCCACTCCATCTACTGCATACTCTATGCAAAAAGCAGGGCTACACTCTCTTACTCAGCACTTAGCAATGGAACTTGCGGATTATAATATCCGCGTCAATGCTGTATCACCGGCAGTAGTAAATACTCCAGTATATCACGGTGTGTTCGGTGGTAAATCTGAAGCCGCTGAAGCACTAGTCGGATTCAATGCATTTCATCCCATCGGAAAAATTGGTGACCCTCAAGAAGTAGCAGACTCAATTGTATTTCTACTTTCGGATAAGTCATCGTGGACTACAGGAGCGATCTGGGATATTGATGGTGGAGTAAGGGCTGGAAGGAACTAAAATAATGAAATTTCCGTGTAGATGACAGGAAATTACAATTCATGAAAAATACTATTACCCTGGGCTAGCAATTTATTTTGTCGGCCCTTTTATTGATATCCAAAATGAAGATCAGATTACTCGACATGTTTAAGTAAAAAGTCCTGCGCAATATTCACCTCTTTCTCAGTCACATTCAAAATTGAAATTAATATATTTCAACTAATTTACGCGTCCCATCACTTCATTCTTATAACAAACATTAAACCATTCCATATCGTCAAAAAAAATCTAGCTATAAAAAACCTTAGTTATGGAATAAATATTTTTTGAACTACAAATTGATTGTCTAGTTCTAATGAAATAAAATATATTCCTGTTGGGAAGTCTATGACATCAAATCTATGTTCAGGATTTCCATTATTGATTTCTTTGTCTAAAACTACTTCACCACGAGCGGTTAGGACTTTCATCCTACTCAAATAATGGTGAAAATCATTTTTAATAACTAATTTTTGATTAGAGCTAAAAATAATTATTCCAGCCTCACTATTCAGATCATCGGTACTAGTAATTATATCTATTGGAAAGGTAGAAATAAAATTATTATCAATTTCATCGTTTTCTTCTATGATCTCGCCTACATCCAATTTGACAATCAAAAAATACTGGCCAGACGAAATACTGAGACCATCAAAATCAATCATAGACTCATGGACGACTTCCTCGCCTGGCTCAAGACTAGTGATTACCTCAGTTGATATTAGAAAATCTGTCAATGAAGGCACCTCATCCTCAGACAAGATAAAACCAATCTCAAATACGTCCGTTGGCAGAGCTCCATCGTTTTCAATTATCGTTGAAAAATTCAAAATGTTATTTGTAATCTGAAATTGTGTCGACCCATTTTTATACTGTAGGTCACCAAAGAATTCAATGCATTCGTACTCAATTTCCCAACCCGATCTTGTAGAACTACCGTCTGTATCAAACACAACATATGCATTAGGTTGAGACGTTTGTATGGTTGGAGGCAAACTAGAGCCAGAAAAATTTCCTAGTAATGGAGCATCAATACTGGTACCATCGTAAATACGAACAAAATCACAACATGATTCAGTTTCGAATTCATTAAACTCCAAACGAATATTAGATCCTATTGGGCCTTCGACAAGCCAGCTGCAATTGGAGTAATCAGCATAGTCACTAGTACTACTGCCATCACTAAATTCGCCCATACAGTCATCTAAAATCTCCGTTCCGCTACAATACGGAACATCAAAAACTCCGTTATCAATAAAGCTATTATCATTTTCGTTAAGCTCATCGACCTCATCTAATGGATCTATATGGAATCCTGCATAATAACTACCTCCAGGAACCAAAACATCTTGCATAAGTGGATTGACAATCATATTTACAGGAAACATTTCGTATGGTTGCAAGGAAGGAAGAGTAATAGAATCTAAAATAATATTACTCGAACTTATAGACTGATTTGTGGATAATAATAAATACACTTTTGTTTCCGGAGTTGAAGCATTTCCAAAATTCCTTACAACAAAATTGTATTCTATGTTATTATTGAAATTATTTTCGTTTATATAATTTACATAATAATCAAAATTTACTTGAGTATTTTCAACACACGAATATTGAAAATCCCAGCCAGAGCCAAAAGTGGAAAACTCTGAGGTAACAAATTCTATATACATATTTTCTCCAGTAGACAATATGTTCGAAGGGATCGTATTACCTTCAAAACCATTATACTCAGCTATTAGTTGACCAAAATTGTTTTCTCCATCATATATTTTAAGGCTATTGGAACTAGATCCTAGATCCACATTCAGAGGACTAATAGAAACATATTCTCCAGGGCCACTCGTAATAAGCCAACTACAGTCGGTTCCTTCGGTAAAATCTGAATCACCACTTCCATCAGATAAAATTCCTGAACAATTACCAAAAACAGTTGTCGTATCCGGACAATAAGGTATATAAAACTCATCAAAGAAAATTTGGTGATTGTCTTCTTCATTAAGTTCTGCTATGTCATCAAATGCATCAATAACGGCAATAGGTCGATATTCACCTGAAGGAAGCTTATTTTTTGCATTCATTGTATAACTAACTTGCATTTGTTCAAGCGTAGCAATAGGTCCAATCTCTATAGAATCAATTAGAAAGTCTTGAGTAATATTGAAAGTATTATCTACACTGCCGAAAAAGTAGATTTTACTAGCAGGAGAAAGAGAATTTCCGTTATTGCGTACATCAATGTCAAAATCAATGACACTTCCAGTACTAAAAGCATTACTTGACGTCTCCAATATTAGATTGGAAATACTCGTATCGATACAAGAGTAATCTGCACTCCAGCCTTCATCACCAAAAAATGAGACATCAAACTCAATGAATATTGAGTTACCACTGGAAACGATAGGATAGAAAACGTCATTCCCTCTAAACTCATGTATCAATGGTGCATTTTGATTTTCACCATCGTAAAGTCGAATAAGGTCTGACGAACTAAGCTCTACGCTTAAAAAATCCAGAAAAATAGTTTCATTATTTTCAGATTCTAATAACCATGAACATTCTGTTTCTCTTACTACATTATTAGATCCACTACCATCAGAGATAGTCCCTTGACATCCGATTACTGATGTCAATTCCAAACAATAAGGTACATAGAGTACTTCGAAATTACTGTCATATATATTGTTTTCCTCTCCTATTTCTTCGACTTCATTACTAGGGTCTATTATAAATCCTACCCCATTATACACTCCTGCGGAAATTGATTCTCGAAGATCATTCATTCCATTAACGGAAATACTACTATTAGCGGATAAGCTATCGATTGAAATAGAAAACAATAAAGAATCAGAAAGAGAGATTCCACTATCTTCGCTTGCGTAGAATCCAACCTCAAAAGGTCCTGAATCCAAGTTTCCATTATTCTGGATCTCGAACTCATATTCCAAGATACTCCCTTCTACAGAGAGTAACGGAGAAAATTGAGGTTCGGCATATCCCAAATCGATAAAAGATATATTATTGCAGGTATAACTGACTGACCAACCATCTGCTGTAACACTACCATCAGTAACAAATTCTATTAAAATTTCGTTTGTAGATGATTGTATGATACTTGGTATAGTACTACCAACATACTCTCCAAAAAGAGGTGCGTTGTCGTTTGCTCCGTTATAGACTCTGACCCTATCGCAGCAAGACTCAGTATCAAAACTGTTGAAGAATAAAGTGATCGTGCTGTCCATTGGCACTTGAATAAGCCAAGCACAATCACTATCATCCGAATAGTCACTATTCCCACTTCCATCATCGAACTCTCCTTCACAATCAGTCAAAACGGTAGTTCCAGAACAAAATTGACCGTAGTTAATTGAAGTAAAAAAGGCCAATATCAGAAAAGTGCATATAATTCTCATGTCAATATTATTCGTCTTAGTTAATAATTAATTTATTCAAATATCAATTTTCTTAGTTTACAACAGTTCAGCTATAATTCTAATATTAATATATCCGTGATTCTATCGGAAAATCTAAGAACTTTGAAATAATCAAATGTAATTAAATCTTTAGCGCGACTCTTTACATTTAGTATTTACTAAAAATTTTATGTTCTATTTTTTGACAGTTACTTGATTATTCCATCCTAAAAATGCTAATTCTGCATCAATTATTATTGAATAGCATATTCGATCTTCCTTTTATCATATTTAAATAAACCTCAACTACGGGCATCATAACTTCCGATTCTAAAACTACACTTCCTTTTCAATTTTTGCAAATAAAATTGAAACCCTGAAATTTAATCATTCTTTAGCATTCTAAACTTGAACAACATTAATATTAAACAATGACTCTGCCAAATGCGAAACAAATGTTTATCAACAATCACAAATAATTAGAGTTACATTCTTACAATAGTAATGCCTAACTTAGAGCTAAATATACAAACTTAATATCACTAAATAGCCCACTCTAGGAAGCTAGCCTAAAATGAACCAATTTGCAACTAAGACATTCTAACCAAATAGTCTATGTAGCACTATATAAAAATACGAAGCAATGCAATCTCTTATCAACCTACATTCTTCTCACGAATCCACATTCTACTAGCAAAAGCACCTTCCCTTTCTACTTACTCGGCTCATATCCGACTTTCTATACTGAGTTTGATCAGAAGCTTAGAGACGTCTGATATAGATATAATCGCAATTAGATCTCTGATCTTCCTTGCGAACTATATGATACTCAGCATATCGATTTCAGTAACCTAAGCTCTAGCGCAGAACAGAAATAGATGTATCGTATTGATTGCTAATGTCTTTTATATCGATAAGAAATACTTCCTACTGAATATTCGTCGTGTTCTAATTTCGTTCATGCTTTCCTACATATCTTCCTATTGATTTTTACACTCATCCATATTTATTTCTACATGATAAGCCTCTAACATTGCCTTCCATACAACACAACAAGCATCAAGCAACTTCTCAAAGTGATACGGATCAGTTACGATGCTAACATATGCATTATCAATTTTAAGAGTAATATACTTGCTATATCCTTTACATATACACTTAAATAAAACTCTTACTTCATTTTAATTATGGCTACTTTACCATTATGCTCATATTTTATATGATAATTGGAATTCTTACTTACCGTTTCTAAGAACGCTCGACTGTCAGCCATATCAGCATTATCAACATAAATAATACTGCTTGCGTGATAATTTGGCTCAAGCAATTGAAATAAAGGCAAATAAGCATCTTTCCAACCATCTAACAATAAGAGATCTATTGGTGTACTATGATTTTGCAATGTCACCAAAGCATCGCCAACTCTAACTTCAATTAGTTGATTAACACCAGCAGATTTAAAATTCTCAACGGCTTTAAGTGCTTTAGATTTGATTAATTCTGTTGTAATAATACTTCCTTTCGTTTCAGCAATCCCTTGCGCCAAAAATAAGGTTGAAATACCAAATGACGTTCCAAATTCCACAACGTTTTTAATGTTGTTTCGCTTTATTAAATTCACCAATCCCTTTCCTTGTTCTTTTGAAATTGATAGATAAGCATCTTTGAAATCAGCAGGTTGCATCGGTCTAAAAATACTCTTTGCCATAACTTTAAACATTCGCATGTAGTCATTCTTAGAATCTTCGTACAGGTGTGCAATAGTTCTTTCTATTTGAATATTTTGCATTTTATTTTTTTTTAAAAATTATACTTAATATTAATGATATAAAAAATGAATGCTTTTATATCCCTCCAAAGATAAATGCAAAGCAAGTGCTTCCAACTATCCTTTTAGGCCAATGTAGTGTAGAAAAGAGAAAGATGTATCGTTTTAGAAATCTACGTTAACATTTAAACTCATTTTGAGTTTATAAACCAAAATCCCTAAGAAGGAACACCATACTTACAAAATTCATTTTAAATAATAAACAAGTTTAAAAATCCAATTCAGTCATTCAATTGAATTAACTCAAATAAAAAAGATGAATATCCATTTTCACAGATACCCATCTAAATTACTGAACTCTTGGTTCTTTACAAATGAATGAATTAACCTTTGACTTTTGTGAAAGCGAATATCTCTATCGCACACATCACCCCACCCATTATAGCCACTTGCATATTTCCAGCAATTAGATTATTTACCAAATCTAATCCGTCACTAGCAATTCTAAGAAGTAATACTATCTTTATCATAGATGTATTATTTTTTACCAAGGCGAAAGCAGTCACAATTGCGGTTGCCATATTTCTTGAAAGAAATAAACCTAGTGGGCCCGCTAATGACAATGCTCCTGCGGCTGGCAATGCTTCCCATGTTCCTAGAAGAGCGTCCGGCTTAAAGTAACCTGCAAGACTTGCTCCCAATGTAATTACAAATGTGACCCAAAGATAAATTGTAATCCACTTTGGAGTTGAAGTTGTTTCGTTTGTCATGATGTTTTGATTTAATTAACTAATAAAAATTGAAATGATCATAATTCTATAAATCGAATTTATACCCAACGTTGAATAGTGGACCATTGCCTATAAATGATTTCTTTTCAAAAGTCTGACCAGAAGAAAAATCTATATCTTCATCACCAATCATGAATCCAAAGGTCATTACTGGCTCCAGATACAATGGAATAGATTTAAATGGAAACCATGCATAAGATAGTTTTAAAGAAATTCTTGATGGGTTTTTACTAATGCTTTCTCCTTGCTCATCTTCTACCGAAAAGTCAGTATAGTATGCATATGCAAGGCCGTATGTCACCCCTCTATGATTGTCACTTACGAAACGACTCCAAGCGAATTCCAAAACATCGTGATTAGCACTATTGTATTCAGTAACATCTCCAAACCACGGTGATAAATCTCCGCTTAGATAAGAAGCTGTTATTCTATTTTTATTCAAGTTGATTCCTAACTCCACTTCATATCCTCCTAAAGCGACAGTCGTTAATGGATCAAAAGCTACCGTTAACGCTTTCTGTGCTTCCATTTTGAGACTACTCAAAACTATGGTTACTACTATTAAGTACTTTAATGAATTTGTCATTATTTGATTATTTATTTAAGAATTGGTTTAATGTTTTAAATTATAAAATTTATAAACTGATATCTCTCTTCTAGATCTTGATCCTTTGAATTATGATCTAGAAGATTTTGCAAATTATTTCCTGCTACATCTTCTATACGAGTATCAAAACGTATGGCATAGTTGCCAATTTTCCATTTGTTATTAGGGATGAATTGCATTATTTTTTGACTCTCCAGAATCTCCCAATGTCCATTTACTAGATTCTGATTCTCATCCCTTACTTGCACCATTGTTTGTATAAGAGCATGATCCATAATCCTATCAAATACGATAGTCAATTTGTCTAGCGTATTGTATTGGGGGCTATCTAATACCCAATCTCCGACGACGATCTTATCTCGATATGCCTCGACAACCATGATATCTTTCACTTCGACATCCACTAGTTGTTGACCGTATACGTCTTGCCATTCATTAGCGATTCGAAGTTTATACTGATGGCCATCTTCTAGAGCCGGACCTTGCACCATATTTGTAGAAACACCTCTTTTGATCCGACCTGGATCAAATAGAATAGTAAGCCTCTTTCCATCAATACTCCATAATTCTTCTTTGAATTTCATAAATGCGTGATTGTCTACGTTACCATCCTTATCTATCAACTTTATATGTTGTAGTGCCTCCTCTTGCTTCATAGGCGTTTGGAAGTAGATATAAAATCGCAGTACATTTTCTGGCAGTAAATCGGAAGTAGGAAATATGCTTAATACTTTAGCTTGGTTAACTATATTTTTTTCACCTATTAGAAATGGGATTAAGGCAGGCTCATGTTCCATGCCTGTATTAATCTTAACTACATAAGGCAATCCTTTTTCAAAAGGAAAAAATGGTTTAAATATCAAGCTATTATCCACCATAGTGAATCTGCCCTGCACAGCTGGTACTAAGGCATAAGTATTGTGATCATGAGCAACATAGACAGACAAAAGATCGTAGCCTAAATTATGATCTTCAGCTAAGTCTGATATATCTAATTGAATATAGCCATCTATATCATCTGGTAACCGCAAATTAGGAGTAGTCTGTTCGACTACTCCTAAAGTATTTAACAATATAAATAAAAAGGTATATCCAATATTCACCATGAGATTACTTCTTTTTATCGTCTTTATGCTCTTTTACATATTGCGGAAAATCCATTTCAGCCATTACGTTATTCAGCTTATTAGGGAAGAATATAGAAACTGTTTCTAAATCTAAACTTCCAGTCTCAGGATCTCTTCTTATCGTTGCGAAGTTCATCGGGTTAAGTAGATCTACATGTAATGCTGACCCAGTGAACATCACTGGTTTTCCCATAGGTCCTACTGGCAAAATACCCATGTCTGATTTTCCACCTCTCTCAAAATCATCTTTGCTATATGACTTAGCATTACTCAGTCCTGCTACAGGGATTACTCTTGGTGTTCTACTATTACTGATAACGAATATCATATCGTCTCCTTGCATGCTGAATGAAACCATTTCCATTGGTTGTCCATTCCCCATATCACCTAATGTTTTTGCGGTTACTTTAGCACCATCCTTTAGCTGATCTAATGGGATCAGTACCAATGGGCTACATGTATATGACGCTACAATCTGATCTATACCATCAATATTGTTAATTACAAAAGATCGAATTGGAGCACGAGTTTCATATTCGTCATGTGCGATGTGGAACATTTTGATATTACTGATACTTTCTTTCCCATTGAATGGGTAAGGCATACGACGTAATGCTGAACAGAAATCTTCATTAGTGATACCCGCCACGAATACTTCTCCTTTATGATACTGTATGTCCATTATTGACATAGTACGCATTGGCAACTTAGCCTTTTCCTTTTCTTTGATTGTAGCTGGTGCCATTGTACCTCTAGCAACGAAGCTTTGACTACCATCAGGAAGTTTGTTTAACGATTGTGACGTAGACTTTATCATAGATAAATCTATCACATGCAAGTGACTCGATGCATCTACTTTAATCAAAGCAGGTATTGCTTCTAAGCCATGGCCACGAGTAACAGAGATGAATATTTCACCACTAATTGGATGAACTGCCATATCATTAATTTTTGTATTCGCTGCGGAAGTACCTATTGTCGCTGCGACCTGTGCATCGATATTATAGGCATTGATTTCAAATTTTTCTGATGATCGAATTTCCGCACTTAAGTCTAATGCATGAATGGCTCCGGATACCTTGTCTCCAGCAAACAATACGCCTTCAGGACTGAATGTCAAAGTACCTAAGGATTGTATTTTTTGCGCCTGTATTGTGAACACGGAAACCATAATGAATAGCGTTGATAAAAATGTCTTAAATCTCATAATTATAGGTTTTTAGAATTGGATTTTTATAGAAAAAAGAAAAGGCACATACCGTATCCGGTACGGCCCTTTCTTTATACTAACTTATATGGTTTAAATTATCTTACTATTACAATTTTTCCAGATTTAAAGCCTGTATTGTTAACTAATCGATAATTATAAATTCCTGAATTAAGTGCCGTCCCATCAAAATAAATGCTATTGATTCCTTGGCTCATTTTCACTTTTTGGTTGGAGACTAGCTCTCCTTTCAAATTGAAAACCTGTAGTTGAAAATCACCACCTTCAGTAAGTTCAATTTCAAAATTAGTGATCTGATTAAACGGATTTGGGGAAACAATAATATTAGAAGTCTCTTCTAATAAATTGCCAACACTTGAAATAATTTCTCCTAGCTCAATGATCGCAATATTGAAAGGCGGCTCAAATCCATTGATTCCGAATAGAGCACCGAATTGAGATTCCAATACATATACATAACGTTTTCCGTCATTTTCATAATACCATAGTCCAGACGAATCATCCAAACCCGTTGCTACTTCTCTTCCTGAAGCAGTCGTTGCATCCGAAAAGACTAACTCGTATACTGTACCTACATTAGCAGGATCTCCTGTATCGTTAGTGGCATAGTACAATGCATTGTTAGCATCATCCCAAGAAATACCATCTGCATCGATAGCATCTAAACCTGCAACAGTTACCTCTTGCATCGTTCCTGGAGTACCGCCACTAACTGGTAAGTACCATAATTTGTTTCCTTGCGAAATGTATAATCCTCCT
>CALLPN010000006.1 GCA_938015435.1 uncultured Saprospiraceae bacterium | reverse complement strand
TACGCAATTAAATACTTACTGTATTGATGAGGTGCCAGATGTTTTACCGCTCAATTCTTTGAACGGAATCATGGGAACTTGGAACGGTCCAATTGTTACATCTACTGCTGGAACCATCACTTATAACTTTACTCCTGATTTTGGGGAATGCGCTTCACCAACCACGATGAATATCGACGTGGAAGCTTGTGATTGTCCCAATCCACCTTCTGTGACTGTAGATATGATTTCACCAATATGCGAAAATGAAACCTTAGATCTCAACGCAGTCTTGGGTGGAGATGTTACTATGATTTCCTGGACAACATCAGGAGATGGTATGTTTGATGATGTGACATCTTTGACGCCAGTATACACTCCTGGAACAACAGATATAATCAATGGAACAGTAAACCTAATGGTTATCACGGACGATCCGGATGGAATGGGACCATGTGATGTGGCAATTGACAATGTAGTTTTAACTATCAATCCACTTCCGACTTTTGTAGAAATTGAGAAAAACTGCCACGAAGATTCAGAAAGCTACTATGTCATAATCCAAACGGATGCAACAGATGTCTTAGCTTCTAACGGAAATGTAACAGATAACACTGACGGCACTTTTAGTGTTGCTAATATTCCAGAAGATGAAAACCTTACTATCACTCTAATTCTAAATGGTTGCGAAATAACTGCGGAAAGTATAGCACCTAATTGTGACTGTACAATGATAGATCCTCCAACAGGAAACAATGAAGTTATTTGCGAAGGCGAAACTATACCTACTTTCAGTGCAAGTGCTACTGCTAATTTGCAAATAAATTGGTACGATGCTCCATCTGGTGGAAATCTTCTAGAAGAAAACTCTGCGAATTTCACTCCGATTGCTACGGGAACATATTATGCCGAAGCAATTGATTTTGCAACAGGATGTACGAGTTTAAGAACAGCATTTTTATTAACTATCAATCCGCAACCAACTTTTGTTGAACTTGAGAAAAATTGCAACGAAGATCTAGAAAGCTACTTCGTTACCATCCAAACGGATGCAACAGATATTGTAGTGTCTAATGGAGATGTAACAGACAATACTGACGGTACTATTACAATTAGTAATATTCTAAAAGGCGAAAAATTGACCATAACCCTGGCGCTAAATAATTGTATAAAAACAGTAGAGATTAGTTCACCTAATTGTGTTGTAGATGTAATACTTCCTAATATATTCTCACCTAACAATGGTAGTAATAATGAAGTATTCTATGTCAATAGCGAAAATGTCGAAGCAGTTCTAAGTATGAAAATTTACGACAGGTGGGGAGAACTAGTATTTGTATCAGAAAACCATTCCGCTAGTGATCCGGCTTATGGATGGAGTGGAACATTCAAAGGTAAGCATGTTAATCCTGGAGTATTTATATATGTAGTAGAAATACAATTTCTCAATGGTACAACGCAATCTATTGTAGGTGATATAACAGTTGTGAGATAAATGAAATTAGCCACTATACAAAAGGTGATACTTACAATATTGTAAAAAATAGTTCTTACTACGATTACAGAAAACCTACGGACACAAAAGAATTTTCCCTTGATTTATTTAAAAAATCATTAATGATCATACTGAAAAATATAATATATCTTCTCGTCTTACTCTTCTCCCCTATCCTATGTGCTCAAAACACAGACAGTTTACTTACCTCTGTTTTTTCTGCAAATAAGTTAGCTTTAGCAGATAAAAACAATTATACTTTCACTAAAGATTACAGCTCCAACGCTTCAACTTGGGCGATTTCGGAAATCCTTTCTGATTCCATTGTCTTTCAAGCAGAAATGAAATATCAGCACCCCACCGACTCAACGAAATCTTACCAATTACGTATTGGCAAAGGCGGTCAAATTTACTCACTGCGAGGTGCTTTTGGAGAATCAATACCACCGCAGTGGCGCAAACCCAAACACGTCGATGGTGCTACTATTGTCAATATCTCTGCACCGTGGATTGACGAAGTTTGGCAAATGGTAGCAGTCGATACTAAACAAAATAAACGAAAAAAGAAAGAACACTATTTCATCCATCAAGCCGGTGTATATTCAAAATCCGAAAAACAAAGCGCTCCATTCTATTCTCCTTTACTAGCAAATTTTCACGACAAGAAAAAGCAATCGTATTCCGTAGTTAATTGGGGACAACAAGCACATACCGTCAAAAATCTTACAGCAAAACATACCACTGACATAATTTATTATACGTCTTACACCAATCTAGGAGATGGAATTATTCAGGTCGATGCGATGATCTATAATTTTGGTGATGACAATATCAACCACATCAATATGCCATGGGGAGGGGTTCGTATTTCAAGCTTGGAACATTTTTTCGTTTCTAATCCAGACGGTTCCTACACTGAAAAAATTGATCGTTTCGGTAGTAAATCTGCGAAAGATAAACTCGCGAATACAGCTGGATGGATGATATACTCTGGCGACAAAAGAGGTAACACACCTGCATTGGGAATGGTATTTGGCAATAGCGAAACAAAGAACGAAGTCATTTATCGATATGGACATGCAGGACGACGAATTGAAAATAATCCGCGCGATTACAATGTTTTTACAATCGCACGTAAGTTTAATAACAATCCAATAAGTTTTGGAAAATCAGCTCGGTTTAGATATTTCTATGTAGTTGGGGCAACCACCGATGAAGTCAAAAAAACTATTTTAGAAAACAAATTAAATAGCTTGATTATCGAGAACACCGATACACCGAGCAAGAAAGATGTACCCGAAGTTCATTATCAAGTATCGCAAAAAAACGGAATCCTAGAGATCTCTCCCACTAATTCACCTACAGGCGCTCTAACCTTACGAGCACAGCCTTACGAAGACAGTTATCCTTTATTTTTCATGAAATCAAACGACGGAAGAAGGGCGATCACCTGTAATCAATATTATTTTTCGGATCTACCGTATGATGGTCAATTACAAGAAATGAAGCTATTGGGATTTGCGGATAAGCAGTATGAATTGTTCATTCCAACTGTAAATGATAATCCTATAAGAATAGATCCCAACTGGGAGTCAATGGCCGAAAATTATCAAATTCCAGAATGGTTTCAAGACGGAAAAATAGGTGTATGGATGCACTGGGGTGTTTCGTCAGCTATCGACGAAAATAGACCACGAGACGGTTCGCATTATGGAAGGTGGATGTACGGTAGTGAAAGCTTAATGCCACCAGCAAAAAATGATAGAGTAACTGAAGCTGTTGATCATTTAAAAACTTGGCATATTGAAAACAATGGCCCCTTGTCAGAATTCGGATATGAAAATTTCATTAAAGATTTTAAAGCCGAAAATTTTGATGCAGATGATATAGTAAAATTCGCAAAAGAATGCGGCGCTCGATTCATCATGCCTGTAGCAACACACCATGACAACTTCGACATGTATGATTCTTCCTTTCCTTGGAATGCTGTGGATATGGGCCCCAAAAGGGATATCTTACAAGAATGGAAAGATGCTGCCTATAAACATGGTTTGAAGTTCGGAGTCTCTACTCACCTATATTGGTCACCTGGATTTTTCAACGGTGCTCGAAAGCATCAAACAGAAGGTACACCCGAATGGAGTCTTTTTAATATGGATTACGACCCTCAAAATTTTAGCAGTCAAGACACTTGGAATGAGCATTGGTATCAGCGTTGTTGGGAATTAATTGAAAAATACGACCCTGATATGTTTAATAACGATTCGCCTTATCCGCTTATAGGTGACAAAAAAGGTAAGGGTCTCGGTGTCAAACTTTTCTCAGATTTCATTAATCGAGATTTAAAGGAAAATGATGGTCAGCAAACGACCGTACTTTCTTTTAAAAACCCAAAACAAAACAAAGCTGCATTTACCTATAATCTAGAGCGTGGAATGTTTGGTGAGATACAGACGCATCCTTGGATGTGGGCAACTGACCTTTCAGGAAATTGGTTTTATAGAAAAAATGGATTCACCAAGATGTCAACATCAGTTTTGATTGGCAATGCTATTGACGCTATCAGCAAAAACGGTGTTGTAATGATAAATGTAGCTTTGAAAGGAGATGGTACGCTACCCGAAAATCAGGCTAAAGTCTTAAAGGAATTCGGTGATTGGGTCAAAGTCAATGCAGAAGGCATTTACGACACACGACCTTGGCGTGTCTACGGTGAAGGTCCATTAGAAATTTTGTCAAAAAGAGGGGGCGAAAATTTGAAAGAATATTCAGAGAAAGATATTCGGTTTACACAAAAAGAAAATACATTGTTCGCATTTGTCTTAGCTAAACCAACGGATGACATTTATATTACGACCTTGAAAAAAGGAGGATTGTTGAATGAAAAAATAAAAAACATTACATTACTTGGCAACAAGGAGTGTATTAAATGGTCACGCGATTCAGAATCTTTATTAATTAATCACCCTAAGGATTTACAGGAACAAAAGATACTAGTTTTTAAACTTGAGCTGAAACAATAAAATTGAATAAAAGAGTAAAAAGGACTAATTTGCAAATGGAATTGCTCGTCAGATCAATCTCACATTTCTTGAAAATTGTCAGATTGTTTAGTACCTTAAAAAAAACAGCTATTAAAAAGAGATTACTCATTTGATCGAATCTCTTTCATGAATGTGTAGCTTAGCTATATTAATTAAATCGACAGAATTTAATTTGCTAGAATAAGCTTTGGAACTGATAAAAAGACAACCTCAAAAAAATATGGAGTTTTTATATGAACTTCTATAACGCATATATTTTAATTACTTAAACAACAACTCATGAAAGGTCCTTTTACAAAGAGTTTATGGATAATGCTCTTAATTATTCAGACCACAGTATTGTTTGCTCAAACAAATACTGTAACAGGTACCCTAACCGACGAAACTGGCTTGGCATTAATCGGTGCGACTATATTAGAAAAGGGCACAGGCAATGGAACCACTACAGATTTGGATGGATTCTACACATTAGAATTAAGCGCGGCTAATGCTGTATTGGTATTTTCTTATACTGGGTATAAGTCTCAAGAAATTGTAGCTAGCAATGCAGCTATTGATATCCAATTAGCTATAAATGCTACTACTTTCGATGAAATCATCGTAACAGGTATTAGAGGTGCTCAACTACGTGAAGCGTCAATAAAACGAAATGCGGCTACAGTTATTGAAGCAATCACCCCTGTAGATATTGGAAGTTTTTCGGATGATAATGTTGCCGATGCTTTGCAACGAGTTTCTGGCGTTCAAATAGAAAGAAATGTTGATGGTGTTTCTGGCGACAGAGTTTCTATTAGAGGTATCGGACCTCAGTTTGTTAAAATCACCATGAATGGTCGTACTCCTATCTCTGCAGGTAATGAAGGAAGATCCGATATGCGAAAATTTAATTTAAACATGATACCCACCGAAATTATATCTGGAGCTAGAATTCATAAAACAACTCAGGCAAAAGAAATAGCAACAGATATTGGTGGAACCGTAGATTTCCAAACCATAAGGCCTCTTAACCAAAGGTATAAAAATGATAAAAATTATTTTGCGAGTATAAATGTTAGAGGAGGAAGTAATACCGAATTTGAAGACATCAGCTTTAATCCTAGGTTAACCGGTGTTTTTGGAGGTAAGATTAATGATAAGATCGGTGCTGCTGTTTCAATATTATATGCAGATGAAAAGTTCTTTCGTGAAGAGGCTGCAATGAGAGGATATAGATCTGTGGATTTTAGAGAAGATACCAATAATGATGGTGTTTTTAATACAGCTGACGGAGATCAATTTTTTGAAGATATCCTAGTCCCTGCAACTCATAATCATTCATATATAAATGAAAATAGAGAACATACTGGAATAGCAACAGCTATCCAATATAAACCAAGTGAGAAATTAGAGTTTTTATTGGATTATAATTTAACCCGAGTGAAGAATGATTCTGATAGACAATTTTTTCAAATGTCAGCAGCTTCAGGAGGTAACAATGGCTTGTTAGGAGAAACCGATGACAACTTTTTTAGCCCAGGAAGCTTTGATCTTAATGGAAATAATTTAGTATATATTGATGCCGGTGGAGCTACCAAATCTAGAGTAAATATTCAAAATCGAAATACCTTTTATGACAATTACACTACCAATAACATTGCAGGGTTAAATACTAAATATTATGCAACAAGTAAACTGACAGTAAATCTTGATTTTTCTTATTCCAATTTAGATTTCTTTCAAAATTTAAAAAATATCGGTGGAAGTCGATTAGATGGAAGAGATTACGACCAAAGCACTTTTAGTTTTGATTTACGAGATGTACGTCCTTTTTATACTTTGCCAGATGAGGCTTTTGACCCAAATGCATATACTCTAAGAAATACAACAACGAGACATATTAGAACCAAAGGAGACAACGTTGCTGGAAGAGTAGACTTAAATTATGACTTAAACAAAAAGACAAAAATTTCTATAGGTTCAAGACTTGCAATCACTGATTTTGAGACAAGAGAGGGAGGTTTAACAACAGAATATACTGATGAGCAAAAGGCTGAATTCCTTGCCCTTCGATCTGGAGAAAATAATTTTACTCCTGAAGGATTCTTGACTGGTGATATTGGTTTTTCCCAATGGATAAATACACCTGGTCAAGAAATATTAGACTTCACTCCTGAATTCGCAGCTTTAGATGGCGGAAGCCTTTTTGATTTTAATACGCCGCTAAGTGAGGTGATGGGTGAAGATGGTAATTTCATTTTACGCTCTTCTAGATCTTATGCCGTTAAAGAATCAAGTTTTGCATCTTATGCACAAGTTGATACCAAAGTAGAATTATTTAACATACCAGTATTTTTAAACTTTGGAGTACGAGCGATTAATACAATAAATGAATCAAGAGCATTTACAGGTGTGGAACAAAATGATCCAATTGACGGTACTACTACGCTTGTTAATGAGGCAATCTATCATGAAGTAGACAATTCTCGTTGGGATATATTACCAAGCTTTAATGCTAATTTTAAAATAAAGAAAAATTTCACTTACCGTTTCAGTGTTGCAAGAGGGGCTTCGAGGCCTAGGTTTAGAGATATGCTTCCAGATAATGAGGTTGAATATTTAAATCCAGCATCTGAAATATTTGATCCCAGTTCACCAGAATATATTACACATTTAGACTCAAGTCTAATAAGAGGAACCATAAGATCTGGAAACCCCAACTTAGAGCCATATTCTGCATGGATGTACGATAATACATTTGAGTATTACGTTAAAAATGGAGGTTCTTTTGTAACGAGTATTTTCTATAAAGACATTAAGAATTATATAGGGCGAACAACATTATTTGATCAAGCTTATCCAGGAATAGAGGAATTGGGTATAGCTTTACCTGCAGGTCAAGAAAACTTGTTGTTTGAAATTTCAACCCCAACAAATATAACAAATGCTCAACTTTATGGTTTTGAGTTAGGATTCAATCAACATTTTACATTTTTACCTGGCTTTGCAAAAGGATTTGGTTTAAAAGCAAATTACGCATTCGTTGAAAGTTCATTTGACGGTGCAGTAGGAGATGCAACCAATGGTTTTCCTGGCACATCAAAACATAATTTTAATTCAACAATGTACTATGAGAAATATGGTCTATCTCTAAGATTTACTTTAGCTTATAGAAGTAATTATCTAAGTAATTTGGGTGGTGTAGGATCTACACGTGCGGATGAGGCACATTACACTAATGGACAGACCGTTCTTGGTATGAGTGCAAACTATAAAATTACAAAGAGCCTAAAGGCCAACATAGGTGTAAACAACCTTACGGGTGTAGATACTCGAAGATATATTGGAGACGATACGCGGAATTTAAATTCTTATTATGTAAGAAATCCAATTTGGAAGATTGGACTGAGATATAAACTGAATTAATTTTTTGGATATAATTGACTTTTTTGGAGTCATTCATCCTTAAATAGCTTTACAATTTTAAAAATGAAAAACTGAGTTCTGATATAAAATCGAATTCAGTTTTTCATTTTATAGGGCTTCATAGTGATCTAGCGCTATTGAGTATTTCATATCAAAAACTATAGGTCCTTTTAATACAGATTGTACAACTTAATGCCGCATATTATCTGTCTCGATTATCTAATTTCTACGTTAAAAATACTTTTCGTGACTACGGCCCCGCCTGCGTTTTTCGCCTTGCACTTAGACAATTTGAACTAGATTATTTATACGGGATTAAATAATACAAACTGTATAACTCCGTCATCTGGATGAAAATAAAAGAATGAAGTCGATTTTTCAATGCCGCCTGCACTACATTAACCGATAGACATAACTCTAAAGTGTCCCAACTCTAAACTCATATTGATCGGAAACAAGGTTGTATAGTACTGCGGACTTATCGTTAAATTGTATTTGATTGGATCGTTACTCATCATTCTAATTCCAGTCTAGCTTTTTTCTTTCATACCAGTAATGAATTGGATCAATGGATAACTCTTTTAATGAATTGATATCATCCTCTTCCAATGCAATATCATTTGCTTTCAGATTGGATATTAAATGTTGCTCATTTGAAGCTCCACTCAATACCAGATAAGATGGAATACTATCGATACAAAATCTTAATGCGATAGCATCCATTCCAACTTTATACTTTACTGATAATTCACTAAGCCTATTGTAAACCGCTTCATAATGCGAATACTTATCATTAGGAAATACTCGGCCATTGGCCAATGCCTCTTTAATGACTAATCTCTTACCTCTTAATGAATCGTTCATAACGATCGATTGTAGACTTTGATCAAAAACATTATACGTTACTTGAAATAGATCAAACAGCTCTACCCCATTTACATTAAGCTTACTTGCTTTAGTTAACACTTCAACTTGATTGGCGCCAGTAGAAGAAATTCCTAGGGTCAGAGAATGTGTATCTTTTAATTCGGCCAATCTATTGAGTATTTTTTCATTATCTAATACGCCTGTTTCCAAAGTAGCAGAATGAATTTGATAAGTCGATAGATGAGGTAACAATTTGATAGAAGTTTCCCACTGTTCGTTGAGTTTAGCTAATGAATGCTCTTTAATCTCATGTTGGACTGCTTGGGGACTATAATCTGCTACATAAGTATAACCCCATTTTGTCGCCACTTGAATAGTTCCCTCTTTCTTTGCACTACTCCAATCTACCAACAGTTGCTCCGCCATGCCATAACCTGGTGCTGTATCAAAATACCTTACTCCATGTTGATAGGCAAGATCAAGAACAGCTCTTCCGTCCCTTACAAAGTCCATATAAGAAAATTCCTTCTTATGGTTGTTGTTGTTTACATTGATATATAATGGGCGTCCTATAGCCGCAGTTCCCAAACCAATTTTACCATCCATAGTATCCATATTCTGTACTAAGTTTAAAACTTGCCATATTACTAGTTACCCTAGAACTAACAATAATAATTAAGTCTAAATATTCAACTTTAGAAATAAATAGAAGTAGACCCAATAAATTTAACTAAAATAATTAGTTCACTTTTCAACCTTTTCCCCAACCAAATGTCTTATTAGTTCACTTTTAGACTAATTTAGCGGCGTGAAAATTAAGAAAGATACCATACGACCCTTTGACCCATATGATCACATGGGTTTTCTGACCAATAGAATTGGCCGCTTATTGGCCAATCATATGTCTAATACCATGGAAGTTGACGGTATGCATTTTCCATCTTCATGCATCGGTGTATTGGCTGACCTATGGGCAGAAGATGGTGTCAACCAAAAAGACTTAGGTATATCATTGATCAAAACCAAAAGTAGCATCAATAAAATGCTAGCAGCACTAGAGGCTGACAATATGATCACTAAAGAGAATGATCCTAATGATAAGCGTGGTAAGCTAATCTATCTCACAATGAAAGGCAAGAAGATGCAAGAAACTATACAAGCCGCTAGTACCTGTTGTGATCAAAATATACTAAAACAAGTAAGCGAGGAAGATCTCAAAACTACCAAACGTGTGCTTGGTAAATACTATGAAATGCTGTTGCTACAAACCAATAATGACATTAACCAATAAGACCAATCCCAATATATAATGGAAAAGAACACTAGAAAAAATATTATCTCGACACTGATCACAGCAGCTATACTCTTTGCAGGATTTTATGGGTCACAAAAAATGGCTTCGCAGAAAAAATCCACAGTATCTGACAAGGTAACAAAGAACGAAAGGAGGAAAGTACAACTCTCAACCTTTACAATGGAAGAGGCGGTCAATTCAATCGAGATAGATGGCAGGCTCAATGCTCACGAGCGGGTGGCGGTTACATCTAAAGTACAAGGTATTATGCAACCAGGTACAAGTGTCAAGCAAGGCAAATACTTTAAAAAAGGTGACCTACTTTATACCATCGATAGTAGAGAAGCTGGTTACAATCTCAAAGCACAGAAATCAAGTTTATTGACCGCCATCACTCAGATGATGCCAGATATCAAATTTGATTATCCGCAATCTCTTGGAAATTGGCAACAATATCTGGATGCATATGACGTAGACAGACCAATACAAACTCTACCCTCACCTACAACAGATCAAGAAAAATACTTTGTTGCTGGACGAAACCTACAGAACCAATATTATCAAATCAAAAGTCTAGAAACAAGATTGGCGGACTATAACATTTACGCTCCTTTTTCAGGAGTGGTTACTGCAGCTAATGTATATGCTGGAGCACTTATCAGCCCAGGTCAGACCCTTTGCAATATGATTAATACAAGTTACTATGAGATACAAGCTCCTGTAGCATTACAAGACCTTAAGCATGTCAGGACTGGTCAAAAAGTACAACTCCGATCAGAAGAACTAGATAAAGAATGGACGGGAAAAGTGAGTCGAATAGGAACACAAATTGACAATGCCACTCAAAACATCCCACTATTTATTACACTCAGTGGATCAGGTCTTAAAGATGGGATGTACCTCAAAGGATCACTTAACGGCAATGCACTTACCGAAGTAATCAAGCTTCCGAAAAATATATTTCTTTCACCTAACAGCATTTACGTTGTCAAAGATTCTACTGTAACCACTAAAACTATCGAGCCTATCAAACGAGGATCTGAATATGTTTTAGTTAGAGGACTAGCTCCAAATGAACAAGTAATCACAGGCTCTTTAGCCGGATTATTTGAAGGACAAAAAGTGACTTATTAATTGACAATCAATATTGGACAGTTGATAATGTAACCTTAACTAAAATGCTTTTAGTAGAAAACAATCATGAAAGGAATAATAGAATATTTTATAAAAAATGAGATCGCAGGAAACATCCTGATGATTTTACTAGTCATCCTCGGACTATTTGGTCTGAGTCAGATGAAAACCACTTTCTTCCCTGAAGTAGAAAGTCGCAATATATCGATACAAGCGATATACCCAGGAGCATCACCACAGGAAATAGAAGAAGGTATAGTATCCAAAATAGAAGAGAATCTTAAAGGCCTCACTGGACTAGAAAGAGTCACTTCTATATCAAGTGAAAATAGTGCGAGTATAACCGTCGAAGTACTCAAAGGATATGATACTGACATTGTACTCCAAGATGTTAAAAATGCGGTAGATAGGGTCAGCTCTTTTCCTGTATCCATGGAACCACTAACCATCTTCAAAAGAGAAAATCTTGGTAGAGTATTAACCTTTGCTATCTATGGTGACATGCCACTCAAATCCCTAAAAAAAATAAGTAGAAAGACAGAAGATGACTTACTAGCCATCGATGGTTTATCCAAATTAGAATTGAGTGGATTTCCAGATGAAGAAATCGAAATCACATTTAGAGAAAGTGATCTAAGAACCTATAACATTACTTTCGCAGAAGCAGCTACAGCAATCCGAAACTCCAATCTAGAATCTACTGGTGGTACAATCAAAACCAAAACTGAGGAGTTACTGATTAGAGCCGATAACAAAGAGTATCTAGCGAGAGACTTTCAAGATATCGTAATCAAATCAAATAGTGATGGCGGAGTAGTTAGATTGCATCAAGTAGCTGACATCAAAGATCAATGGAAAGATGTACCCACAAGATCTTATGTAGATGGTAAGCTAGCCGTCATTGTAACTGTACAAAACACATTAGAAGAAGATCTATTGACTATCTCCGATGCTGTAAAAAAATACATCACTGAATTCAATCAAAAGAATGAAGTCGTACAAGCTAAAGTAATCAATGACTCATCTGTTACTCTGACTCAACGGATAGAACTATTAACAAGTAATGGTATCATCGGATTTTTAATCGTGCTACTTTTACTATCCATGTTCTTACATTACCGATTAGCATTTTGGGTAGCACTAGCGATTCCAATTTCCTTTGCGGGTATGTTTGTGATCGCTTCTATTATGGGTGTTACATTAAATGTAATATCATTATTCGGTATGATCGTCGTAATTGGAATATTGGTAGATGATGGAGTTGTCATTGCAGAGAATATATATCAGCGTTACGAAGAAGGGCAGTCGGCATTCAAAGCCACACTGAATGGAACAATGGAAGTATTGCCTGCTGTATTTGCAGCCATCATTACTACGGTGATTGCCTTTTCAGCTTTCTTCTTTATCGACGGTCGACTCGGAGATTTCTTTAGAGAGATGGCTATAGTTGTTATCTTCTCATTAGTCTTTTCACTAGTGGAAGGAGCATTAATATTACCTGCCCATATTGCACACTCTAAAGCATTACAAAGAGACAGCAAACCCAACAAAATTCAGAGAGGACTAGATAAGATCATGTCCTATATGAGGGACAACATGTACGGACCAGTACTAAGCTGGGCAGTTAAGTACAATTGGCCTACAGTAGCCATTTGTGTCGCTGGATTATTTTTGACTGTGGGTGCATTACAAGGTGGATTAATCAAAAGTACTTTCTTCCCAGTAATTCCTAGAGAGTCTTTTCAAGTAGATCTCAAATTAGCTGCAGGAACTAGAGAAGACCAAACTCTTGCTATACTCAACAAAATAGAAACAGCGATAGTAGAAGTCAATCAAGAGTTATCTGAATCAGCATTTGAAAATGAATATCAAATCATAGAAAACATACGTAAAAATGTAGGGCCTTCGACTTATCAAGGAACGATGAACATCCAACTACTAGATGGAGAAACTAGAGGCGATGCACTATCCGCAAGAATGATAATCTCCAAAATACGTGAACGACTTGGTCCGGTACCAGAGGCTGAGACTCTGACATTTGGAGGAGGAAACACATTTGGTAAGCCAGTTTCAATTTCATTATTAGGTAACGATGGAGATGAAGTAGCTGCAGCCGTAGAAGCCGTAAAAGCTAATCTCACCAAAATTCCTGACCTCAAGGATGTCGTCGATAATAATCAAGAAGGGCTCAAAGAAGTGAGTCTTAATTTGACTCCAAAAGCGTACAACTTAGGATTTACATTAGGTGACATTATCACTCAAGTGAGACAGGGATTCTTCGGTGCAGAAGCCCAGAGAATACAACGTGGAGAAGATGAAGTGAGGGTATGGGTACGATATGATCTAGAAGATCGATCTGACATTTCAGATTTGGCCGACATGCGTATCAGGTCCACAGAAGGCCTTTCTATTCCACTAAGCGAATTGGCAACATTTGAAACCAAAAGAGGAGTGATAGATATCTATCACTTAGAAGGTGAACGCGAAGTAAGAATAGAAGCTGACTTACTAAATGATAAAGTAAGCGTGAGTGATATTACATCAGATATAAAAACACTCATAGTACCGGAAGTCTTGAAAGATTTCCCTGGAGTAAGAGCCAGTTATGAAGGTGAAGAACGAGAACAAAAAAAGACACAAAGCAGTATACAGATCGTAATGCCTATGATCTTCTTGTTGATGCTTTTCGTAATCATACTAACATTCAAATCTGTAAGTCAAGCACTCATCGTATTTGCTCTTATTCCATTTGGATTTATTGGTGTGGGTCTTGGACATTACGTTCAAGGATTACCGATTAGTTTGTTTTCCATACTAGGTGTGATTGCACTGATAGGTATTTTTGTCAACGATGCCTTAGTATTCATCACTACATTCAATGATAAAATAAGAGCAGGAGTACCATTACAAGAAGCTGTAATAGAAACTGGAAAATCAAGATTCCGTCCAATACTTCTTACATCCATAACGACGATAGCAGGATTGGCTCCATTGATACTTGAGAAGAGTTTCCAAGCTCAGTTTTTAATACCGATGGCTATATCTGTAGCTTATGGACTATTGATTGGTACATTTATTCTATTGGTACTCATCCCTGCCCTACTCATGATCTCTAATAGGATCAAGCGTACAGCTATGTCCTTCTATGAAGGTGAAGCAATTACTGCAGAAGAAATCGAACCGGCATTTGCAGGTCATATGGTATGGCCTGCGAATTGGACTGAAACAGACAAATTAGAGTACAAGAATTTCACAGATGATATAGCACATAATTTCAATATTGAATTGCTTAACGAAACTGAACAACAACCCTATAAAGTAAATAAAAAGTCTGATTTTAAATTATACTTATTTGCAGCTTCGGTTGCACTAATTGGGTTTGGTTTGCTGGCAAGATTACTAATGACCATCACAGGTTTTCTAGTTTAATCTGCGAATAATCCGGCAAATAATAGCTTGAGTAGTAAACACAAGTAATTCAAAAATAATCAAACCAGATCGCAGGATCGATGAACATATTTTTTTGATTTTACATTATCATTCAAGAATTGAAAATTGATTTTAAAAGAGACATACACAACATGAAAATATATTATATCATCATATCATTTTTCTTAAGCCTGACACTAAGTGCTCAAGAAAATCTAAGCCTTGAAAAAGCATTAGCTCTTGGATTAGAAAACAACTTTGATATCAAAATCGCAGATATAGATATACAGATCGCAGAGAATAGCAATACTTGGGCTAGAGCCGGAAAATCGCCTACTATCGATCTACAAGGTTCGTTTAACAATAATCTAGTTCGAGATAATAATCCAGCGAGTTTTCTTCAAGGTACATATTATAACGGAAGTCTCGCGGTGTCTGCCAATGCAAACTGGGTACTTTATAATGGAGGACGAATCCAACTCAACAAGGAGCAACTTATGTTAGCCGTAGATCAGCAAAAATTAAATAAATCTACAGGTATCAATTCTTTATTCAGATCGATTTATCAAGGATACTACGAAGTGATATTTCAGAAAGAACAGTTGGAAGTACTCAATCAAGTTTTTGCTTTGAGTAAAGATAGGTTAGCCTACGAAAATGCAAAACGAGATTATGGAGCATCCAATAGTTTTAATCTTATCCAATTTGAGTCTGCAGTAATGGCTGATAGCAATACTGTGATTAGTCAAATACAATCTGTCGAAATAGCAAAACGCAACCTCTATCAAATACTCGACATTGATAGATCGGTCAATTACAAATTCGGTGAAAGACTAAGTATCAACCCTGAAGACATTGACGAAGAAAAACTTAAAGAAATTATGAGCGAAGAAAACTATACTCTGAAGAGCTTAGAAATGATCGCCGCACTTAATAGATTAAATACAGGAATCGCAAAAGCTTCAACAAAGCCAGTAATAAGTCTATCAGGATCTTTAGGTTTCGCAGAAAACGGATTTAAGTTCTTTGCTGATAATCCGCAAACTGGAGAAGCATTTCCTTTTCAAGAAAGCAATAGATATACTGGTAATCTAAGTGCCATCATAAGTTATAATCTTTACGATGGCGGTGTACGCAATGATAATATCGAAAATGCCAAACTAGTCGAACAATTAGATAACCTTTCGATACTTCAAGCCAAGGTAGAAATCAACAATCAGCTAGATATACTGATCGATAATTATAAGAATCAATTACAAATTCTAGCTATTGCAGATAAACAGATCACTCTAGCAAGAAAAAACTTAGAGATGACTGAAGAAAAATTTAAAGCGGGTCAGGTCACTTCTATTGATTTTAGGAATATACAGAATCAATATTTAAACTCGGCTTTTACTAAAGTGGGCGCTATATATACTACCCTAACAACCAAAAGCGAAATAGACTTTCTTGTAGGTACTTTTGTAAGGAACAATTAAAACATTATTGATTTTAATATTATGAATCAATAGGCACTAATTAAATGACAGTTACTAGCAAAACCCCTTTAATTTTAGAAGAAATTGAGCCAAATTAAAGCAAATAGTAAAATATATTATTACTTTTACATTGCACATATTTAGGTTTTAAAACCTATTGGCTCTATTACATTTATGTAGTAGGGCCTTTTTTTTTATTCTTACTCTTTTTAGTTTTAAAACCCCTCTTAATCCCTGGACTAAAAATTATCAATCCATTCGAATATGTGTTTTATTCGTTGACGAACATTTAATATTTAAAAAATTATAATATGTTTGATCATTTTTTTTAAGTCTCGTTGAGAGCATTTGAATACTCTTAGAAAAGATAGATAAACTATCATCTTTCAATGATATTTTTAGTCAATGACTAGTATGTCGAACGCGAAGATTGTCTTTTGGTAAACTCGCTTCAGATTCTTCCATTTGGCAGCAAGACTCCCTTTACACTGACACTACTATAATATTAAGTACCTTAGCAGCTTATAGAAGGAAAAGCACATGAAGTTTACAGAATTAGGGTTAGATGACGGGATATTGGAAGCGATATCTTATATGGGATTTGAAGAAGCAACAGAAATACAAGAAAAAGCGATCCCACTCATCATGGAAGGTAATGATATCATTGGTTGTGCACAGACTGGTACAGGAAAGACTGCTGCCTTTCTATTGCCTATCATGCATAAGGTTATCCGTAATAAGTCCAAAAATACTAGTACACTAATCATAGTGCCTACTAGAGAGTTAGCGCTACAGATAGATCAACAGTTTCAAGGTTTTGGATATTTTGCACCTGTAACCTCTATTCCTGTATATGGAGGGGGCTCCGGAGCAGATTGGGAACAACAAAAGAAAGCCCTAAAGCAACAAACAGATATTATCATCGCTACTCCAGGTAAGTTGATGTCTCACCTTAATATGGGATTCATTAATCTGAAAGACCTAAAATATCTAATATTAGATGAAGCCGATCGTATGCTCGACATGGGATTCCGTGAAGACATACAGAAAGTTATTGATATGTTACCCAAAGATCGTCAGACACTTATGTTCTCGGCGACTATGGCACCTAAGATCCGTGAGTTTGCAAAAAAAATACTTAACAGCCCTAAAGAAGTCAATGTAGCTATAGGCAAGCCTGCAGCAGGAGTACTCCAAGCGGCATACCTTGTAAATGATGCGCATAAAACGATGCTTCTAGATAAGCTCATCAAAGATAAGCCAGCATATAAGTCAATAATCGTATTCTCGTCGACTAAGAGAAAGGTAGCTGATATACATAGAGCACTCAAGCGACAAGGACATAATGTAGAGAGTATCTCCTCCGATCTTACCCAAGATACCAGAGAAAAGGTATTATCTAACTTTAGATCTAAGCGGACTCGTATACTCGTAGGAACTGATGTAATTAGTAGAGGTATCGATATCGCGGATATCAACTTAGTAGTCAACTATGATGTACCAGGTGAGGCTGCAGATTATGTACACAGAGTCGGTCGTACTGCTAGAGCTGATACAACCGGTGTAGCCATCACACTGATCAGTGAGGAAGGTATGCATGATTTCAGTAAGATCGAAGAACTAATCGATACTGTTATCCATAAACTAGAAATACCAAAAGAGATCGGCCAAAGTCCTAAGTGGGATCCTAAGTTTCGACCTAAGCAAAGAGGTGGCGGAGGAGGCCGTGGTAGACATGGCGGCGGTGGTGGTCGTGGTCGTGGAGGTTCTGGAAGTGGAGGCAATAATAGAGGTAAAGGCGGTGGATCTAATAGATCTGGCGGCAACAAAAAGCGGGGACCAAGAGGCAACAGTGGTAAGCCTAAGAGCGGTGGAAATGGACCTAAGAAGGATTAGGCTTAAATTTACATTCTCTCACCTTATGCTATTGTATGCAGCTAAGGTATCTCTCAATTTTTCATCATTCGCTGTGGTGAATAAATGATACTTATCTCTTTCATTCCATCGATTTCGATTTGAAAAAGCATTCCAAGAATATTTATAGTATTTATTGGAGAGTAATATTTCATTGATTTCTTGCATTCTACTCTCAATAACATTGTCTGTTACCTTTTGCTTTGTCAAGTATGATCTAGTGTAGATAGATACAAAACTATACTTTGGTATCAGACATAAGAAGTATCTATCATACTCACTCCATCTTGACCAAGAATAATTTACGGCTACAAAGTGTTTTTGCGCTTTGTTTGATAATTTTCCATAAGCGTTAGAATCTAGCAGCTCAACTCCTGGAAATACAATTCTTAAGTTATTTTTCAATCTTTTCTTCCAGTTTCGATCCACATGGTTATGATCTCTACCCCAAATAGAGTATTGGCATGCGGTTAGTGCTTCTTGTACAATACAAGCTCCATTACTCCTTCCTATGTCTTCTCTAAGAATTAGAGACCTTGTCCATCCGTTTCTAACAGGCTTTAATAACGGAATAAACCCCAAATTCCTTTGAGCCTCATATAATTCATTATACTCTTTTTCCAAATCATTTACTTCGGATTCGCTTCTCTCGATTATATTTCTTTTCCTCATACCTCCTTAAACTTATCACCACTAAATACCTTAACCGGATTACCTCTAACCAAAAGATTATTCATTTGATTTTTAGCTCTACTCAAGTCTAACTTTGAAGATTTTTTCATCAATTCAACTTTATCAAGCAATCGTTTTTTAGCAATGACCCTATTTTGATATTGCGATCTACTATCACTGCTAATAGCCTCTAATCCAGTAGGTCCATGTACTACTCTTACCGCTGACTCTACTTTATTTCTATGTTGACCACCAGGACCAGAAGCTTTATATGTAGAATACAATAGATCCTTTTCATTGATTATCAATCCCACTTCTGCATCCATTAGATCAATACTAACAAACCAGTTCGTCCTTTTATGATTTGGTCTATATTTACTTTTACCCATCCACTTGATCGTACCTACCCATGGAGATAGTTTATCGATTAAGTCTTCCCCTTGTATTTTCAGTTGTATGGATTTATACGTATTCTCATATCTTCCATTCGAAGCGAATACAATTTCAAAACGCATTTTTTCAGTATCCAGATATGTAGTTAATCTGCTCAATAACATCATTACTACCCATTCGCATTCCGCTGGCCCTTTGCCAGCGGAGATATATAATATCTTTTCTTGTTTGTTCATTCTATTTTTATTTTATGGTTTGTCCATTCTTACTATTTGCGGATAAAATTTTCCTATGACATCTACCAGATCATTTTGGTAAGACATTACTTTCTCAATATCCTTATACGCGATAGGTGCTTCATCTACCCCACCTCCCAGTAGTGTTATTTTCTCATTGACTAGGGTTTTCCTCAATTCACTCATTGTATACGATTGCTTTGATTTTGATCTTGAAAGACGTCTACCCGCTCCATGAGAAGCACTACATAATGATCTCTCATTTCCTTTACCTCTCACTAAGAATGCCGGGCTTATCATAGATCCAGGAATTATTCCGTAATCAGTCTTAGCAGCAGGAGTCGCTCCTTTTCTATGTACTATCAATTCTTCATTACCATGCATTTCTTTCCATGCAAAATTGTGATGATTCTCAATCTTTGCGATAGGCTTAATCCCCAATGGAGCGGATACATTTTTATGAATACGATCATGACAAGCAGTAGCATAATCACCGGCAAAATTCATAGCCTTCCAATACTCTTGCCCTAGCTCATGATCCATATCTAACCAAGCAAGATTCCTCGCACGTCTTGGCAAGAAGCAAGTATCCATCGCAAAGTCAGTATAGGTCTGAGCTATAGTTGCACCTATTCCTCTAGATCCAGAATGAGCCAATAAGCCGACGTATTCACCAGCAGGAATAGCTAGACCATTTTCTTCCTCCATATGAACAATACCAAACTCAACAAAGTGATTACCTGAGCCAGAAGTACCTAATTGCTTTGCAGCTTTTCCTCTAAGATTTTTGAGGACAGGAATAATATTAAATTCTTCTCTATCAATAATCGAATGTGCTTGTTTGATATTAAGTATTCCGCCAGTACCAAAATTCGTATTGTCTTTAATAGATTTGGTGAAGGCATAAGAATTTTTCTTGAGATACCGAGCATCGATATCATACAATGTCAAACTCATACGGCATCCAATATCTAATCCGACTGCATATGGAATAACTTTATTCTGAGTGGCCAAAACTCCTCCTATCGGCAAGCCGTAACCGTGATGCGCATCAGGCATTAGAGCTCCTCTCCTTGCGATAGGAAGCTTCATTGCCAAAGACATCTGATCAAAAGCTGCATCATCAATTAGCGATCTACCAAAATGACTAAAAGGAATGCTTTCGTCAAGCAAACTAATTTCTTGTTGCTTTTCTACTTCTACATAGTCCATCAATTCTTCTGCTAGCAGTTGAAATATTGGGTCATTTATATAACTTTCTGGTTCATTCATCACATTAGTTAGTGTCTGTAATTTTTCTTGTTTGTTACTGTGTTTAAAATATTTGGATGTGATATCGATTGCAAGTGATATCGCTGTATTATTTGTAAAATTTATTTTCCTGAGGTCTTTGCCTCTTAATTTATTATTTCCCATTATTTTGGATTATTCGCTTCGCATTAGACAAAGCCGTGTCTGTCCAACAAGAATACCTTGTTGGAAAAATGAATATTATTCTGCGCAAAGCAAAATGTAATATTTGATATAAAATGAAGTGAGATTCGCTTAAGAACAATAGTATCCTACCCCAATACATTACTTGAGTATTGGGCATAAAAAAACCGATAGGAATCGGCAGTCAAAATAAATACAGGATTACTATTAAGTAATTAGCTTATTGATCTGACACGATCTACTTGGACGATATGTGTGTTGAGTACTGACATAATTATATCCTTTAAGGATTATAAGATGGTGTAAATGTATGTAAAAATATTAAAGCACCTACTAAGTTGAATGAAATTTAATTTTCGTGATTTATGATCAAGTTATTCAATACTGATATCCGATTCTAAGATTAAGAATAATGAGTTGATCTACTTCTCCAAATACTTAGGCTCTCTTCTATGTTTAGTGGCTTTCTCAAAAAGATAAGCAATATCCAACAACGTACCTTCACTCCATTGGCGACCAAATATAGATATACCTACTGGCAACTCACCTACATATCCCATAGGAACAGTAATACTTGGGTAACCCGATATGGCTGCAGGAGAAGAACTTCCTAAAGTAAATGTATCTCCATTGGCATGATCAGTTTTCCATGCAGGAGATCCTGTTGGTGCGATGATAGCATCGAGATTAAGTGAATCCATTACTCTATCAATTCCGTTGATACGTGATCCAAGATTAGCTGCTTCAATATGCTTTAGATAATCTACTGATTCCATTCCATCCATCGCTGCTGCCATCTCAAGATATTCCTGATTAAAGAATTCCATTTCGATTTTATCTTCCTTATTAAATGCAATCAACTCTTCTAGGTTTCTAATAGGTGAGTCAGAACCTAGCGAAGCAAAATATTTATTGAGTCCATCTTTGTACTCATGCAGCATCACTTGAAACGCGTTAAAACCTATCTCATCATTTAAAAATATTTGATCTACTTCTATGATTTTCGCACCTAGCTTTTTCATGTCCTCGACTGCTACTTTTGATAGTATGTCAACATCCGAATCTTTACCATCTGCGCCAGTAAAGTATCCTATCCTCATCCGACCTAGGTTTTTGGATCTGATTAGCTGAATGTAATTATTATAAGCATGACCATCGCTTAATATAGTCTTACCATCATCTGGATCAAGACCTGTAAGCACACCCAGACAGATAGCAGCATCTTCAATCGATCTAGCAATAGGTCCTGCGGTATCTTGATTCCATGAGATCGGAATAATACCATTACGTGACACTAGACCTACTGTTGGTTTGATTCCTACGACACCATTGGCTTGTGATGGACAAACTATCGAACCATTAGTTTCTGTACCTATAGCAACAACGCAGAGATTAGCGGCCACTGCTGCTGCTGATCCAGAACTAGAACCACAAGGATTACGATCCAATACATAAGGATTTTTCGTTTGACCTCCTACGCCACTCCATCCACTACTAGATTTCTCTCCACGAAAATTTGCCCATTCACTAAGATTAGCTTTTCCTAATATGATGGCTCCTGCACCTCTTAACTTTTTGACTATATGTGCATCAGACAATGGATAACTATTAGCCAATGCAAGACTACCCGCCGTCGTAGGCATATCGTGTGTATCTATGTTATCCTTAAGTAATACTGGTATGCCATGCATAGGGCCACGATAAGCTCCTTGCCCTAATTCCTTATCTAATTGCTTCGCTCTGGATAGCGCATTAGGATTAGTAACTATTACTGCATTAAGCTTAGGTCCATTGTCATCTATACGTTCTATTCTTTGCAGATAAAAGTGGACTACCGATTCTATAGTTAGGGTACCATCTTTATATCCACTTTGTAATTCGGCGATACTGTATTCGCGATCTTCAATGATTCTTATTTGTCCAAAAACGTTGTTTTCTTTAGGAAAACTGTTTTGGGTACACGAAACATATAGTAACACAAAAATCGTCAAACCAAAAATCAATAATCGCATCTACTTTAATTTTTAGCCTTCAGCAAATTAATAGATACTGTAGCGAGTTCAGAATCCGGAAATTTTGTAAAGTATTCTTCTACCGGAAATAGTCCTGCCCTGCTAGCTACATCATTAAATATATCTACCTCTACAATGTATTGGTCAGAAAAACCATGTGTCGCATCATATGCTGTCGCCGCTGTTTTGCCCAAATTTTGAGCAGTGATACTCGGAGAGATAGTATGCAGCTCAATCACCAACAAACCATACTTTTGTACATATGGCGCCCATTTAGAGAAGTGCTCTTTCAAGTTCTCTTCTACCAATTCATTACTTAATCGTTTTCCTCTAAATGCAAATGCCCCTGAGGATAAGCTATCTTTTTGAGCTTCTTTACTTATAGGGTCGGACCAAATACGATTATGATCTAGAAAAGTTCTTACATTGAGTAATTCGCTCAGATGAATCCCATAATTCTCTTGAAGATTATCTGCCAATAAATCTGGCCTTCCTATATCTCCCCAAATTACTTTCGCCCAGATATTGGCCATTACTATATTGGATCTCGTTACATCCAATGCTGCCTTATTATAATCTGCACCAACCAAAAACAAAGGATGCTCCTCTAACATCTTACCACGTAAAGTTCTATTTTCGATTACATCAAAAAGGTGAATCAAGAATGCTCCATTTCCACAGCCCATATCTACTATTCCCTTAGGCTGATCTTCTATAGGCTTATTAAATATATCTATTATGATTTCATCTATTTTTTTGAAGTATGTAGAATGGGCACCTCCACTCCCCCATACATTCATTTCTCTATCTACATGTATTTCTTTCGCACCTTTAGGGAGATTCCAAAATATTGTAGGATCTCCAAATAGCAATTCATTTAGTTTTCGGAACGCAGGAATGTATGAAACGGTAACGCCATATGCACTTGCACGTCGAGCAAAGAACAAACCTTTATCTGTGAAGGTATAAGTATCATTCTTTTTATCGAACCATCCAAGCTCTGTAAAGATATCGAGTAACCTTTCAAAGTTTCGTCCATTGTTATGAAACTCATCATGTCTAAATGATGCTTTCATAAAATACTTGTGAAACATTCCTCCCATTCCTAATGAAACTATCGATGGACCGACAATTACACCTTCAATATGACTCAATATCTGATTTTGAATCTCAGTGACTATTGGATTGTTGGATGTTTCCATCTCGTATCTATTCTTATAATTTTGGAACAGTCTATCCAGATACTTTAATGGCTCTTCTTCAAATTTTCTGGGATGGAAATGTCCAGATATATTGATCAATTCTGCAGCATCCGCATAAAGAGGTATTAATCCAAAAGCGATATCACTGCGATCATTAGTTGATATCGAGATCGTATCACCCACAGTCTCATGTAATAACCACCCTTGAGATGCAAGTACCCTAAGAGCAACATTAAGATATCCTTCATTAGCGCTGAAATTACTTGCTATAGACTTTAGAGTTGTATTACGCTCACTTCGCAAAAAATCCAAAATACCTTTGCTATGAAGTAAATATACAGTAGGTATAGTGACGATTCCATCCAAATGTCTAAATAGCTCTGATCTCAGCTTTACTTTCTTTTGTCTATCCATATCAGAAAGATAGCAATATTATAGTATGAGATCGTTAATATCTGGAAAGGATCTCTTTTCTTTCGTCTATCAAAACTTATAATTGGTCGCAATTGGAATAACAACTCTACAAATATTACTAGCTTACAAGAGCAAAACCATCCAAAAACAACTTATGTCAGTATTATCAATTAAAAATTTAACTAAATCCTATGGAAAGGTAAGAGCTTTAAATAATCTCAATCTTGAAATAGAAGCTGGTAACATCTACGGACTCCTTGGCCCTAATGGAAGTGGTAAGACTACTACCCTCGGAATTATACTTGGAATATTAGGTAAAGATAACGGTACTTATGAATGGTTTGATGGAGAATATGGTAATCAGCATAGGATGCATATTGGTGCGATATTAGAGACACCTAACTTCTATCCATACCTTGATGCTGTAGACAACTTAGATATTGTAGCACGCATTAAAAATGTCAAGCAATCTAACTTCGATGAAATACTTGAACAGGTAAATCTAGCACATAGAAAGACCTCAAAATTTCATTCATATTCACTAGGTATGAAGCAGAGATTAGCCATAGCAGCTACGCTTATCGGAAACCCAAAGGTGTTGATATTTGATGAACCTACTAATGGCCTTGATCCTCAAGGTATATCAGAGGTAAGAGATGTACTGACTAGAGTAGCCAGCAACGGAAATACGGTAATCATGGCCAGCCATCTACTCGATGAAGTAGAAAAAATATGTAGTCATGTGGCTATTATAAAAGATGGTGTATTACGAAAAACAGGACAAGTAGGCGCTTTGCTCAATAATGATGCACAAGTACATATTGCCGCAGAGGATATGTTGGGTCTTGAAAACATGCTACTCAGCTTACCGTATATAAGCAATGTAGTCAAGCGCGACCATATTATAGAATGCAATGTCTCTCAGGATAAAAATGTTTCCGAACTGAATGCTAAAGCATTTCAAGAAGGCTTATTACTTACGCATCTTGTCAGTAAAAAACAAAGTCTTGAAGATGAATTCTTGGAGATAACAAAAGAGCTATAGTTCTTGAGAGTACAATGACAAAACCAAATTTCAATTGAGTAAAAACTAACATGATATGTTTAGATTATTATCATTAGAATATAAAAAATTTAGAAAAAATAGTGTTGTAAGTATTCTCACATTATTCTACATTATACTTGCCCCAACACTGATATTAGTCGCAAAGGAGATTTTTAAATCCACTCCTGACTTCTTACCCAGCAGCAATGTGTTTTTTGAATTTCCAACAGTCTGGGATTACATGGGATACATCGGTAATTGGCTCACATCATTTTTCTTAGGGTTCGTTGTAATTTATATGGTAACTAGTGAAGTAGCCTCCAAGACGATGCGTCAGAGTATTATTAATGGACTCAATCGAAAAGATTATTTTTTAGGAAAATTATATACGATATTAATATTTAGTGTATTCGCTACTATCATATATATAATATCGACAGTTATCATCGGAATAGTACATACCGACGGTTACGATATGGAGTTAATCATGGATAGCAATTGGGCTCCTTTAAGGTATTTCCTAATGTGCATGGGTTATATGAGTTTCGCTTTACTTATTGGTTTTACAATGCGTAAATCAGGATTAGCCATATTTTTCTATTTAGTGTACGTAATGATGCTTGAGGTTGTAATACGGTATCTACAAGTATGGGCATGGCCGCATGAAGCGATGAAGTGGTGGCCTATGAATGTAATAGAAGATTTAATGCCTAATCCATTCTTTCGACTTGGAGATCAATTTATCAAAAACGAATACGATTTTGGGTTGTTACTTTCTGATAATGGAGCAATGATTGGTAGCGCAATATACATTGCACTATTCCTAGGTATAGCTTGGAATAGCTTTAATAAAAGAGATATATAAATTGTTCCGTAATCAATCAAAGTCAATCATTTTATTGTTTCAAATAAATTTATAAAATGAAATCTATATTAAGAATTACGCTTGCTATCGGAATAATGATAGGAGCTGGAAGAGTATCTTTCGATCTCAACATCGCAGATCAGGTAGTGCCTATTACTGGTCAAACTTTAGCTGTGCTAGTTTCAGCCTTACTTCTTCCAAGATGGGAGGCTTTATTAGCCATAATAGCCTATTTAGGACTTGGTGCTTGGGGACAGCCGGTATTCGCTGATGGTGAATATGGTATGGACAAACTAACAGGAAGTGGAGCTGGATATCTTTGGGGGTTCTTATTAGCGACATTGTATGTAAGCACCACTCGTGGATTCAGAGATAACCTTTCTCTAATTCATGTACTAAAAGGTAATATAGTTGGAACTGTTATTATTTTACTTTCTGGATTTGCTGTATTGGCTTTTCATATTGGAGCCAATTCAGCATTTAATTTAGGAGTTCTACCCTTTTGGACTGGAGGAGTGATCAAGATATTGATTGGAACTGCTTTGGTATACGGGATAAGAAAAACGATATAGTAAAGTACAATTACTCTGTATGCTTTAGGTTAACCGCTAAGAAAAATAAGAACGCTAAGATTAAGTACGATTTAGGTCTTCCAATTTCACTTTGATTCTTTACGGCTGCACTACAGATATAGATTAGAATTTTTCTTGTTATTCTTAATGTAAACCGCTAAGAAAAATAAGAGCGCGAAGATTAAGTACAATTTAGGTCTTTCAATTTTGCTTTGATTCTTTGCGGCTGTGCCACAGATATAGATTAGAATTTCTCTCGTTATTCTTAATCTCAACCGCTAAGAAAAATAAGAGCGCTAAGATTAAGTACGATTTAGGTCTTCCAATTTTACTTTGCTTCTTTGTGGCTGTACCACAGATATAGATTACAATCTCTCTCGTTATTCTTAATGTCAACCGCTAAGATTAATAAGAGCGCTAAGATTAATAAGAGCGCTAAGATTAAGTACAATTTAGGTCTTTCATTTTTGCTTTGATTCTTTGCGGCTGTACCACAGATATAGATCATAATCGCTCACGTTATTCTTAATGTTAACTGCTAAGAAAAATAAGAGCGATAAGATTAAATACAATTTAGGACTTTCAATTTCACTTTGATTCTTTGCGGCTGTACCACAGATATAGATTAGAATTTCTCTCGTTATTCTTAATGTCAACTGCTAAGAAAAATAAGAACGCTTAGATTAAGTATAATTTAGGTCTTTCAATTTTACTTTGATTCTTTGCGGCTGCACCACAGATATAGATTACAATTTCTCTCGTTATTCTTCATGTTAACTGCTAAGAAAAATAAGAGCGATAAGATTAAATACAATTTAGGACTTTCAATTTTACTTTGATTCTTTGCGGCTTTACCACAGATATAGATTAGAGTTTCTCTCGTTATGCTTAATGTTAACCGCTAAGAAAAATAAGAGCGCGAAGATTAAGTACGGCTTAGGTCTTTCAATTTTTGTTCTTTGCTTTTGAATTAAAAACAATATGGGCTTCAATCGATATTATAAGTCATTTACAACTCTTTTGATTCCGTCTTTAATCTTTTTTACATTAAAATTTATCAAGTAACCTAAGCTATTCTCTGATAATCTTAGATACGTAATAATCTGAGCCATAAACACAGGTTTCATTTCGATTACAGCTTTCAACTCGACTATAACCTCGTTGGCTACTAATAAATCTACTCTATATCCCACATCGATTTCCACTTCTTTGTAATTAACAGGCATCTCTACTTCTTCTATGACTTCTATGCCTCTACTACGCAATTCATAAACTAGACATTTTTGATACGCACTCTCTAAGAGGCCTGGCCCTAGTTCGTAATGCACTTGATATGCTGCATCTACTATCTGTCGTCCTAATTCTTCTAATTGTAATTTTGACATCATAATTATATTATTTATTTATAATTACATATGAATACCAATGTAATAAAATACGTAACACTAAAGCAACTTTACCTTAGAAAGAAATATCCTTGTTAAGTTGGGTTCAATCTTAATTTTTCTTTGAGATTGCAAAACAACTAATCTTGATTCTATCGTTGTATCAGTGAGTCTATGCTCTGATTTCTTCATGATTGTAGCCAAGAGTTTCCCTAAAAATTGATCTTTATTATTGATATGAGATAAAATAAAAGAATCATGGTACATTTCATTTACTGATAAGACATCGCCTTCTGTTTGTATTCGATATTGAGTATTTTCTTTAGAAATTCTGAACCAAAATTCTTTATATTTATCTATTGATTTATCAGAAATAGGGCTAATTTTTTCAAACTCATTTTTAACTCGTTCTGTAGTAAGCATGGCTAGATTGAACACCACGGGTATGTCTCGATATCTTGCTGCTTTCAAATCTATATAATGCCAATCAATATTCTTATCCCTAAGATATGTTATGACCCATGACGTAGCCAACCTATCATGGGCGGAATCTCCAATCCATAACACTACTCTACTTTTCTCTTCTATTCCACTAATCCTCTTGATAAATGAAGCGTAATGATCATAAACATTTTTAATTGGGGTATGCATAGTCTTTAGTGAAGACCAATATTCTGATCTTTGAACTAATCCACCATCTTGTAAACAATCAGAAATAGGACCTTGAGTAAAATCATCTCTACTGACGACTACTTGATCTCCTGGCATACCAAGATCTATTGCTTGTCTTAAGCTTCCGGCAGCAGAATCACCATATCCGATATGTATTATTTCACTCACTACCCTCTTCTTCTTTCTAGTAATAACATCATCATAAGACTTAACATTATCCTATCATCATCGTCATTGTCAATATCGCCTAATTGAATTATTGAGAATTTTCTTCCCCAAAACGAAGGTTCTTTTTTGAGCCTAGTGATTGGATTATTCTGCATATCTGTTAAAAGGTAAGTTGGATTAAAAAGATAACCTGTAAGCATACCTAACAATGGTACTTCACCCACCAAACTATCGATCACTTTTACCCATCCATTTTCCTCTCTAATATGGTATTGAAGATTATCATTTTGATCTATAACATCATAATGCGCTTTCCATATCGAATTCCAACCTTTTCGAGCTACTTTCCCAATATTCCTGCCGAGTGCATTCTCAAAACTATAGGCAGCAGACCAGTCCAACCACTGATCTGCTTGAATTTTATAGAGTAAACTTGTTTTACTTTCATCAGTAAAAACCTCGACATCTTCTTTAAGCTTAAACATTTTTTGGCGTATATAACCAACAGTATCACCATTAGCATCTTTAGCGATAAAATCATTGGCAAGCGTTCCGATCTTAAAAGTAAGTTCTATTGGGAATAATAATTTTTTCATTTGAGGAAGGTACGACTAATTAATAGGACATTCTCCAATCGAATATATAATAATCCAACGCGAAAATCAATAAATTCAAGTTACCTTTTCTATTAAGAGTAAATTGATACTCAACTATTTACTCTGTTATAAGAAATAGCTACATTTGCAACTTATAATCAGCCAAACTTAAACCATGTTGAGGTACCTAGCTATCATTATTATTTCTCTATTCATATTCTCTTGCTCTTCTTCAAAGAATAAAAATTCGGGTGGAGAACATGAGTATACTAATCATTTGATCAATGAGAGTAGTCCATATTTGCTACAGCACGCTCACAATCCTGTTGACTGGCACCCATGGAATGATGAGACTCTAGCCAAAGCTAAAGCAGAAGATAAAATGATGATTATCAGTATTGGATATTCAGCTTGCCATTGGTGCCATGTTATGGAGCATGAATCATTTGAAGATACAACGATAGCACGCTTAATGAACGAAAACTTCATACCTGTAAAGGTAGATAGAGAAGAGCGTCCTGATGTCGACGATGTATATATGACTGCATGCCAACTGATCAATGGTAGTGGTGGATGGCCATTAAATGCTTTTGCTATGTCGGATGGTCGTCCGGCTTGGGCAGGTACATATTTCCCTAAAGATAAATGGAAAGATATCTTGATTAGATTTACTACACTCTATGAAGATAAGAGAGCCAGACTAGAAGATTCAGCATATGATATCACCAAGGGTGTCGCTTCTAGAGATGCAATAAAAATAAATAGTAACGAACAACAGTACGATATAGAAGCATTTGCTGAAAGCGCCAAAAGCCTTATTGCTAAAATTGACTGGACTAATGGTGGACGTAAGGGAGCACCAAAATTCCCAATGCCCAATAATTTTGATCTCTTACTCAAATATCATTCAATGACAGGTGATATTGAGGCTTTAGATGGAACAACGATAACATTGGATAAAATGGCTGCAGGTGGAATATATGACCAATTAGGTGGAGGATTTTCAAGGTACTCCGTGGATCCAGAATGGTTAGCTCCTCACTTTGAAAAAATGCTATATGATAATGGTCAATTAATCAGCTTGTATGCTAATGCTTATAAAGTAACCAAAAATCCTTTGTACAAAAGAGTAGTAAAACAAACTGTAGCATTTGCAGAAAGAGAATTACTTGATGAGACAGGAGCTTATTACTCATCAATCGATGCAGACAGCGAAGGTGAAGAAGGGAAATTCTATGTGTGGAGTAAAGAAGAGATCGATAGTCTCATTACAGATACAACTCATGCAGATATATTTAGTGAATATTATACCATAACGTCTAGTGGAAACTGGGAACATACTAACATACTGTTTGTATCGGATGATATAGAGAAAATACTATCTAGGTACAACATTACTCAAAAGGAGCTAGATAATATAATACAACTTTATCATCCTCTGTTGATGGCTCATAGAGACACACGTATTAGACCTGGAACAGATGACAAAGTCTTGACCAGTTGGAATGGTCTTATGATTGATGGATTGGTAGAAGCTTACAAAGCTTTTGGTGATCAATCATACTTAGATAAAGCAGTGAGAACAATGAAGTTTATTCAAGATAAACAAATCAAAAAAGATAGTAGCCTATATCGGAATTACAAAGATGGAAATTCTGCAATCAATGCATTCTTAGACGATTATGCAACAGTTATCAAAGCTGCTACCAATCTGTATCAAGTGACATTAGATGAATCATATCTACAGTTGGCTAGACAACTTACAGAATATACTAACATGCACTTTGTAGATCCTGAGAATCAAATGTTCCATTATACTTCTAATCTTGATGCTCACTTAGTCGCTCGTAAGAAAGAGTTAGCCGACAATGTAATTCCAGGATCTAATTCCATGATGGCTCGTAATCTACATGCTATAGGATTGTATTTTAACAATAAAGAATATAAAGCACAGGCGAAGCAAATGCTTAACAATATGCTTCCGCAGATAGAAGGTACAAACTCACCAAACTATTATTCTAACTGGTTACAGTTACATGCGGACCTTATCAAACCAACCTATGAAGTAGCTATTATAGGACCTGATGCTGTAGCTAAAGCAAAAGCACTCAATACTAATTATCTTTCTAATGCCATTATATTAGGGGGGACAGATGAAGGGACTCTTGCACTACTCAAAGACAAATTGCAGGAAGGAGAAACTATGATTTATGTTTGTCAAAATAAGGTTTGTAAATTCCCTGTAACGGAAGTGAGTGAAGCTTTGAAACTAATGAACTAGCATTTATATTTATCGAAAGAAAAAAATCCTAAAACTTAGTTTTGAATTCGCCTTACAGAGAATTGGGAATATAAATTTTCTATTCCACCGAAGTTATTAATTGGATAGGTGTTGTCAAGTACACTATATTGGGTTTCTACTTTTCTGCTACCCTTTCTGAAGATAACATCTGAATAGTAAACCAACCTATAACTGCTATGATTATGGCCATAATAGCCCATAAAACATATGAAGGAATGAAAAAGTTAACTATTGTTCCAATACGTCGGTTTTGCATGAGTTTACCTAACTGCAATGGTTTGAGTCTATCCGGTATCTTCTCTTCAAAATTAGTAAGATCATATCGTGGTTGAGCTGCTTTTGGATGTCCATAAAAAAGATAAAAATTTGAATTTGACAGGAATCTAGCTACGAGAGAATATTCTGGTGTTCTAGCTGTGACCGAGTTAATCTTGAGAGGTTGATCGTCCAGATTATACACTATCATTTCGAAAGTACTCACAACAGTTTCATTAAAAGAAATTTCTTCATTCTCATAAGATATAAGTGAGCCACTAAACAATGACTTTTTAAGCGTTTTCCATCCTTTTTTTGATTTTATGGAGTCACCAATAGCGCTAAGCTTTATACTTCTATAATAATCAAAATCACCTTCTATATCAAATGATAACTCCGATATACGAGCTTTAGATTCCAATTCAATTAAGTATTTTGATGTTTTTCTTTGAGCGTTGTCTTCTATATGTCTAATCGTAACATTGGTATTGTAATACTTCCCTTCAGTCACAGTCCTTTGTAATACTGAAACCCAGTTCAATTTCGGATCGACAATATTGGATAAGCTTATCCTATAGGAATTGTAATCTGACGTAGGCAATTCTAGACTAGTGTATTCATAACTTCCACTGGGCTTACTAAATGCAAAAATTCTATAATCATCAAGTATAGTAAACCAGGTATCACCGTCCCTTCCCTCAAGTTTTACACGCCCATCAAAATTGATATTACCTATACCTAATTCAAACTCATTAATTTGACCTAAATCAGCCGTTTCAATAACATAAACATATGCACCACCTTGAGTTGATTCATTAATAACATTCACATTATGTCTTACAACATCTTCTTGATCCTTTTGAGATTTTATGACATATGGCACTTTAATTTCTTGACCCAAACTATCATACCCTACTATTCTTATATCTGTATTTTGAGCATTCGTTAGATCTAATACTTCTCTCGAAAGAGGTATCGAATGCCATTTTTCACTGACACCTTCAATAGGTCTTTTGTATAGATAATTCTCAACTTGACCAAACAAAGTCGTAGTCAAAAGAAGCAGCGCTATGATTGCCGAAATATTTTTAATCTTCATCGTTGATTCTAATTGTATATTTATTATAAAGAAAAGATATAATCAACAATAACACTCCAAGAGAGACGAAAACGATTGTTTTTGATATCGTGTTGAGATGGGCAATGTCATAGACAAACAGCTTCACTAAAGTAACAGCAAATAGAGCTATGGCCATAATCCTAAGATGTTTTCTATTTCGCCATATTCCATAAGAAACGAGTATTACTGAGTATATCCCCCAAAGAATACTTAAGCTCAATTTATAATTAGCGTCCATACCAAATATATCTGCCCAATGGATATACTCACTGGTTATCGTCCAAAGAAGGCAAATATGAAAAAATATACTAAAATACTTCTGGAGCTTAAAATCTATAAATTGTTGTTGCTGATATTTATATGTAATATACATGAGAACGCCGGCCGAAAGAATCGCCAAATATCTAATGACAATACTCATATGTCCTAGAAGAAAACCATCCGGATCTAAATAGCTACTTCTCAATTCACTTAAAATTAAAAGGCCACTCGATAGAAATATAAAAATTGAAATTGCATTAAATCCTATATTAATTCGTCCGACTAAATAATGCCTCACTTTACTCATAGTAAGCCATGAAACTCCAGTCAAAAACAACATGGTATATATAATTAACCATACGTTTTTGAATCTACTCATATCGTGAGCATAATTATATAAATTTGCAACCTTATTGCTACTCCTAACTACTTCCATATTGATCAAATACTTAATATTCCAATAGGTCGTAATTTCATTTTTAAACGTCATGTATATTAAGAATATCGACAAAAAAGCGAATACGACTGACAACAATTGAGATACCGGATATCCTAATATTTTTCTATTAATCAAGGAATTATCCGAATTGACTTTCCACATCCAACCAAAGCCAATAGCAGCTATAATACTAGTCAAGAAATAAGAATTAAATATAGGTGTTAAACTACTTTCATCTAGATGATTAATCAATCCATAATGAGGAACATAGGATCCATATCCATGTGACCAACTATTTACGACACTCAAACTAGCTAAAACAATTAGAGGGTACGAAAAGCATTCTATCACATCTATTCTCTTAGTCCTTCCCACCCAAAACAAAATTGAAGCTTCTGCAATCCAAAGAATCGATACAACATTACCTTCTAATTGGATAGGAATAGTTATCGTGATAAACACTAGAACTAGAATAGCCAGCAAGTAGAACATATCTCCTTTGGCTCCTACCCTTTTATAAACAAAAGACGCTACTACAAAATGAATCACACCATTACCTAATGTAAATAATCCTTGAAAACCTTCATGCGAACTATCTTCTAATAAAAGATATCCAGCCAGAAAAAATATTGACGCATTAACAAATAAAAATATAACCTCACCTACATCAATTGAATCACTATGGAACAACTTATACGCCAATATAAGTGCATAGAACAATACAAAGAACACAGTAAGAAAAACGAATGCAATATTATAATTAGAAGAATCACCTGCATTAAATCCAAACCAACTTAAATAGATCAACCATGTCAATGTGAATGTGATATAATATAGATATTTCCAATCCATTTTAAAGGCAATGAATAAAATTCCGATATTGACTAACGTGATGTACGCAAAAAATATCTCATATGCTCCAGAATCATTACTCAATAAAAATGGTACCGCATATGCCCCAACAAGTCCTATGATCGCTATCACTTGCCTATTATACTTGAGCGCGGCTATGACGGTAAATATGGTAAACAATACCATCAAACCAAATGCCACTTCCATCGAGATCAATTGGTAAAAACTGTATGCGAAAAATGTAATGAAAAACATAATCGCCATAGCTCCAGAAACTAATACTGCACTATAATTAGTATACTTTGCTTTACTCCAAATACCCGCGCATAACATTACCAATCCTGATAGATACCCTAATGCTATTCGTGTAGTAGGATTGATCAAATCATTTTCTATGGAATACTTAGCCCCAATTACTACTCCTATCAATATTATCAAAACACCTAACTTACTAATTAGATTTTCACCGACAAATTTTTCCCAATTGAACGATGGCTTAGAATCCTTAACTGGAGGATCCTCTTGATCTAAATCAGACTTCGTGTTTTGAGTCTGAGCGGAAACGATTGGCTCCAAAGAAGATTGGTATTTCTTATGAATCGTTTCTATAAATGTTTCAGTAGTTTCTTCTTCGAAGATTGGATCTTTTGAAGGCGTAAAATCTTCTATCAAAGGATGGTTATCAGAACCTTTAGCAATGGTTTTCTTGTACCATTCAGCTCTGATAACTTTTTTGATCTCAAGCATCTCTTCTGAGATCGCCTTTTGAGCCTCTTGCAATTTATCTATTCTATCTATATAAGATTTTAATTTATCTGATTCGTTTTCCATAATCGATCTGATGTTTGCCTTCTGTGAAATTATCTACGCTCTACAAGATATAGTAAATTGAGGAAAATTGCCTTATCACCCAAAAAAGCACAATAAAAACAAGCATTGCAATCCAATGCACCTATTCCATAAGACCTGTAACTGAATTTACATATAGAAAAAGGTCTAGTCATAAATATAACTGATTCAAGTCTACTTCTCCCCTCCTAATTCCCTTGGTGCTTTACCATTCCAATTTATAGTCTCAAAGGATAAGATTCAATCACCAATTTTTGAGGATAGAATCTACAAGTACCATTACACTCTTTTCTTATTCTCTCTCCACTTGCTAAATATCGCGAAAAAGAATATCGCTGGAATCCAAATCATTGCTTCCATTTTGAGTCGCTCTGGAGTAAACTGCACATCGACGCTAGACGTTAATATCTTGAATATCTTTAAGAACGTCCATCCAGCTAGAGCAGTTGCAAATCCACTAATGAGGTGAGAAGTAAATGAAATTTTATTTTCAGTATTAGTCATGACCGTGATGATGATTTTCCGGAGTAAACTCTCCTGTGTATTTAGCGTAAAGATAATTATTGATTATCCAAATAATAAGTGCGTAGCAAATACCTGACATAAAAAACATGGGTAACTCCCACCAGAGATTAGAACAATTGAATGGATCAATGTCATTAAAATACCAATGGATTGCTCGCAATAAAGGAAACACAATTAGAGTCCAAATTAAAGAGACCGAAATCAAATGTTTTTTGAAGCCGCTTCTTTTCTTTTCTTTCCAACGATTGATAAATTTCTTATGCTTCATCTGTACCCAACGATTTCTTAAGTGCTTCGAGCTCTTTTTCTAGCGTTTTCATTTTTTGCGCTAAATCTGGCAGATTGCGAAAGTGCGCATATGATCTAAGGTAATTGCGATAGCCTATTGCTGGAGTTCCGTACCATTTAGAATTCTCTTCGGTGATATTCCCTCCTATTCCACTTTGTCCTTGAATCATGGCGCCATTGGCTATTGTCAAATGACCTGCGATGGCTACTTGGCCTCCTACTACAACATGTTTTCCTATTTTAGAGCTTCCTGCGATACCAGATTGACCAGCCATAACTGTATGCGCTCCTATTTCTACATTATGTGCAACTTGTATAAGATTATCTAGTTTGACTCCTTGGCGAATGATAGTAGATCCCATAGTCGCTCTATCTACTGCACAATTGGCTCCGATCTCTACATCATCCTCTATAATCACATTCCCTATCTGAGGTATCTTAGTATACTTGCGATCCGCATCTGGACTAAAACCAAACCCATCACTTCCAATCACCGTATTGGGCCATATGATGCAATTAGCACCGATGGTACAACCAAACATCACTTTGACGCCTGCATGTAAGATTGTGCCTGCACCGATCTTAGAACCTTTACCTATGTAAACCTGTGGATAGATTACAGATCCTGTATCTATTATGGCATCTGCGGCTATTACTGCTCCAGCTGCTATACTTACATTATCACCTATTCTAGCGCTCGGATCTACTATTGCCTGATCCGATACTCCGGAAAATCCATGATCTACCTGACCAAATTTCTGTAATAAGATTGCTAATGAAGTATATACATCTTTCACTTTGATTAGCGTGGCTTTCACTTCGTGCTCTGGAACAAAATCTTGACTTACCAGTATTGCCGAAGCACCGGTCGTATATACGTGATGTGTATACTTCTGATTAGATAGAAAAGAGATATTGCCATGGACAGCTTCTTCTATCTTTCCAGGCCCTGTAATAATTGTAGATGGATCTCCCACTACTTCGCCATCTAATATATTGGCAACGTCTTGTGCTGTAACTTGCATTGTTATCGGTTATTCGTAATTTCTTCTTTTAATATGCTAAAAAGTACCAGTATACATGAATCAAACTTCTAAAAGGCTTGTATCCAGATCATTCGGTTTCTTTTGGCAAAGATATCGAGTATTTAACGACTTAGTCTTATCCTTTGTCTATTATTCATAGCTGAAAATTGTGATTTGGTAGATTACTTCCTATTATTAGCTTTTGATTCAAATAATTACAATCATCAAACACTGGTCTTAAGGAATAGACCTGACTAAGCATTACCTTTGTCAAATATGGAAAACACAAGACCATTCATCAAAATAGGATCCCGTGGAAGCAAGCTCGCTCTGTGGCAGGCACACTATCTACAAGGACTCCTAAATGATAAAGGAATAGACTCTGAAGTGATTATTATCAAGACTCAGGGTGATAAGATACAGCACCTTGGATTCGATAAGCTAGAAGGTAAAGGCTTCTTCACCAAAGAATTAGAAGATGCTCTTATAGCAGGAGATATTGATATGGCAGTCCATTCGATGAAAGATATGCCGACAGAAAGCCCAGCAGGTCTTTGTCTCACCGCATTATCTTATAGAGATGATCCAGCAGATACGTTAATCATACAGAAAGACAAAGTGGACATGACTGCAGATTTTCGTTTGAAAGAAGGTGCTATAGTAGGTAGCTCCTCCGCCCGTCGCAAATCACAGATGCTAAGTTTAAGGCCAGATGTGACGATGAAAGATATCAGAGGTAATGTACCGACACGCATAGAAAAACTTAGAAATGGTGAATTTGACGCTATTCTGCTTGCACAAGCAGGACTCAATAGACTCGCTCTAAAACTCGATGATCTCGAAGTGATCAGATTACATCCTAGAGAGTTTGTTCCGGCACCAGCGCAAGCTGTACTGGCATACCAATGTAAAGTTGATGATATCAGGGTAAGAAAACTACTAATGCAGATCCATAATCAAGATGTAGCAGAACTTACTAATGTAGAGCGTAAAGTACTCAATATGATGGATGGCGGATGTCACTTACCTCTTGGGGTGTATTGCCGTAGAGATGAAATGGGATACTATCATGCTGAAGCTTACTACTCTGCTAATGAAGATGGAAAAGGAAAGAAAATAAGTCTATCACTTAGCACGACTAACGATATGGCCCAAAGAATCTATAATCAATTGATGACTGATGAGGTATAATCAGAAGTATAATCAATGAACTAAATTAACTTAGAATCAATTAAAACTTATAGAACAAAGAATACAGATGAAATACCTAATTTTTGATTGCTCACCAATAGATAAGCCGAAAGACTATAAAGCTCTATTCTCAGATACAAATGCTTGGCCAAGGCTGATTCATTTGAGTTGGATCGTATTGGATAAAGACTTCAAACCTAAAGAGGATTTTGACTGTATTATAGATCCTAATGGTTTTAAATTAACAAAGACTATTCAAAAAAGAGTCAAAATAGACGAAGAAGATTTTACAAAAAAAGCGGCACCATTGGAAGATGTATTAGCCAAATTTTCTGCAAGTGTAGAGAAAGTAGAATTTATGATCGCTCATAATCTCAAGATGAATGAGAGTGTAGTCGCTGCCGAATATATCAGAACGGGAATGGACAATCCGATGTTTCGAACAGAGCGAATCTGTTTGATGCAAGAAGGGACTTACTATTGTAAAATACCAAATCGCAGAGGTAGTTATAAGTGGCCATCATTAACAGAGTTGCATGCGATATGCTTTCAACAAAGATACTCACCTGCTAACAATGCTCGTGCAGATGTAATCGCTACAGCAAGGTGCTTTATCAAATTGATGAAAATCGGTCAACTCGAAGATCTGTTTGATGAAGAAGAGTAAGGAAAACATCCTTATCACTAGGACTCTAGGCAAAGAGAGCCCCATTTGGCAACTATCTAATGATGGTCATCAGGTGATCGCTCAATCGTTTTTGGAAATTAAACCCATTTTGATTACCCAGATTCCAGTGGCAGATGTTTATTTTTACTACAGTAAGAATGCTGCAAAGTACTTCTTGCTTTCCGCTTCTTCTTTACAGCAAGATATATCGAAATCAGATCATGCGGCCATGGGTAATGGTACAGCACAAATATTAGAATCACACGGCATTACACCCTCTTTCGTGGGTACAGATACACCCGCAAAAATTGCACAATCACTAATCAGAAAATACGCTAACTCATCCATATGTTTTGTTCGTGCCGATCAATCTACTCGATCTATACAGAAGCTTTGGCCGAGTAAATATTCTGAAGCAATATCATATAATACACAACCTTTGTTCGTCGAAGTTAAAGAAGAGATTCATACTATACTAGCTACTAGTCCGATGAATCTGGAAGCCGCATTATCCTGTTGTGATATTAGCGCTCTAAAACGCATTGTATGTATTGGACCTACTACCTATGCTATTGCTACTAAACTGTCCAATACAAGCATTATCGTAGCTCATAAAAGTAGTGAACAAGCGATGCTGAAGGCTTACCTTGATTCTCCAATACTTTAATCCGAAGGACAATTTCACAGATAATTAACGCAGATTTTTTCTTGCAGTAAAACAAAAAGTACCATTTTGTGAGTTATTATATAGAGATCATGGATTTTCGATCGTCCTGTAAGATTCTGTTATACCATATCTGCTTGAAACAGTCACATATGTTTATGTTTATGTTTATGTAAATCTAAAGTGACTATTAAACCTTAAATGGTATTTCTTGTGTAATTACAATGGATTATTTTTAATTTGAATTAGCCGTAGCCCTAAATATAAACATCATGAAATTTCATTCATTTTTGATCACCTCACTTTTGATACTTACAAGCTTCACTATAACAGCTCAAGATGTAACATTATACGAAAGTGAAAAATATGACGACAACATGGTGAATATCGCACCTGTCAAAATAGACAATGGATATCTATCACTAATCGTAGAATATAAAACAGAAAGTTGGGATGATCCAAAGATGAATCCTTCATCAATATTCAATAAGGAATTTAACTATAATTATATATCTGACGAGGATAATGTCTTCATCGCTAAATTAGATATGGATCTTAACATAGTTGCAGAAACCAAACTTACCTTTGACGATGCACATGATATCAACATCTACGGAATGTATAATTATGAAGGCAAGACTACGCTCTACTATTCGCAGAGAAAAAATTTCAATGATGAAGTTTACATCTACTCAATGAATATAGATATCGCAAATCTAAAGAAAAATGTATCTCGAAAAATCCATACCATAAAGTATCGTGATGGAGTCCCCGCAACTAGATTAGTCGTGTCTCCGGATAGTACCAAATTGGCCTTTATATCCGAAAGATGGTTGGGTAATAAAGATGAAGTAAAGCTAGACATTGCACTATTCAACATACAAGGAACACCCATATGGTCTGATCCTGTATACTTAAATGCTGCATCCGAAAAAGTATCGATTACTGATGCCGCAGTAGACAATACGGGTAACATCTACGTAAGCTACAAGCTATTTGATAAGTACAGTAATGAGAGAAGTAAGAAAAATAAAAATGGCGACAGAGTCCCTGCATATGAAACTCGCATTATCACATTTGGGATAGATGAAACTGAAGCGTATGTATCTCTTAAAGATCAGGATCGATATATAAGAAAATGCAATTTAATCTTCAATTCTATTAAAAATAAAATACAAGCTGTTGGTACTTATAGTATCAAAGATGGAGGAAATCTATCCGGTGTATTTGTAGCAGATATAGATCCGACTGCAATGACAACGGAACAAAACTCATATTACAAATTTGACAAAAAATTAATCGAGCTTATTGATAAAGATGGATTTGGGCAAACGAAAGACAAAGATCCTGGAGTAGAAATAAGAACCGTAGAAACTAATATCGAATTCAAAAAAAATGGTGACATAGTTTATATTATACAACCCTATAAATTTGAAGAACGTTTTGTAGGTAATGGCATAAGAAATAATGGTCTTAACAATGTTCTGTCAGGATACGATGTTTATTCCACTATCGTTGCTCAGGTCGCTGAAAACAATGTTACTTATACTAGAATACCTCGAAGATCAAATGATCTATCTACTTATGGAAGTCTATTTGCAAAAACATTGATTGTCGATGATCAGATTTATTTACTTTATACTGACTACTACAAAAACCTAGATCGTGAAGATGATGAGAGACCTAAAACGATGAGAAATCCTATTCGCTCAAGTTTGATTCTCGCCAATATAGATAACCAAGGTAAATACTATCGTAGTTTTCTAAAGAATAGAGACGAAGAGGATAACTTTGATTTATCGATGTCTGACTTTCATGCGGTAAGCAATTCGGAATATATGTTTACATCATACTTAGGAGGCTTGTTCTCTAGTAAAAGACAAATAGGCACAGTCTCGTTTTAAAGTACTAACCTGTTCCCTTTCCTTTACCAAACTAACATTAACAATAGACTACAATGGCAAAAATTACATTCCTTGGGCATGGATGCCTTCATATAAATTTTGGCGATAAAAACATCCTCGTTGACCCTTTTATCAGTCTCAATCCTAAGGCAAGCAATATAGATATCAGTACACTAGAAGCTGATTATATCCTCCAGACTCACGCACATGGAGATCACTTAGCAGATCTAGAAACTATTCTTACTCAGACTGGCGCTACCCTAGTCACTAACTATGAGATCGCTACCGAATATGGAAATAAAGGATTCAATACTCATCCTATGAATCATGGTGGCAAGTGGAAATTTGACTTCGGTACAGTTAAGTATGTCAATGCTATACACTCTAGCTCATATCCTGATGGTCGATACGGAGGTAATCCTGGAGGATTTGTAATCTGGAACGATAACGAATGCATATACATCGCTGGAGATACTGCTCTTACTTGGGATATGAAACTCATACCAATGACTTGCCCAGATTTGGATCTTGCTATACTTCCTATCGGTGATAACTTTACTATGGGTTACGATGATGCGGTAATCGCTAGTGAATTTGTCAATTGCAGTAAAGTATTAGGATATCATTATGATACCTTCCCTTATATAGAGATCGATCATGATGCAGCTCAGAAAGCATTTAAAGATAGTGGAGCAGAATTGATTTTGTTGGAGATTGGTGGGAGTATGGAGATATAGCTCTACATCAAAAGGCAGGCTAACTTTATTCTTTCGTCACCGCACAAAACGCACACCACCTGTTCGATATCGAACAATATTAAATATTATAATATATATTAACGACTGATTATCTGACACTTAATGTTTGGCATAGGCATTGGCTTTATAGAAGCAAAAGAGGCCAACATGGACAAACAGATATCACAATCAGATCAAAAGAAGAACCGACTCAAGAGCTACACGCCTTGGATAATAGGTATACTCGTACTACTCGGCATGTATTACGGAATGCGTAAAGTATTTACAAAGACCGCCAACTCTAAGGATTTTCATATCGTACAAGTCGAGAAAGGTGATATCAGACAAACTCTATCCGCAGCTGGTGTAGTAGTCGCTGCATCCGAACGAGTAATTAATGCTCCGGTATCCACAGAGATCGAAGAGGTATTAATATCTACTGGCTCCGCAGTAAAAGCAGGAGACCTCATACTCAAACTCGATCAAGAATATACAAAACTAGAATACGACAGACTCAATGATGAGCTATCGCTACGTCGTAACAACATAGACAAACTCAAACTGCAATACGACAAAGATCTTCGCGATATTGATTACCAAGATCAGATCAAAGCATTACAACTAGCAAAGCTCAAAGCGCAACTCAGTGATCAAGAAAGGTTATTGAGTATTGGGGGGGCGACTGCAGAAGATGTAGAAGCTGCAAATCTTCAATTAAGTATATCCAAAATCGAAAAGAAAGTATTAGAGAATGAACTGTCATTCAGAAGATCTGTGAATGCTACTGATAAAAACAACCTCCAACTAGAGTACAATATACAAGTAAAGAGACTCACAGAACTCAAAAGAAAGCTGAGCGAGACACAAGTAAAATCTCCTCAAAGTGGTGTAATCACTTGGATCAATGAGGATATAGGAAAGACTGTGGCAGAGGGCGAACCATTAGTAAAAATCGCCAATCTCAATAGATTCAAAGTAGAAGCAACCACTTCTGATCGTAACAGTGAAAAACTACAAATAGGATTACCTGTAGAAGTACGTATCGGAAACGATCGACTATCAGGAAAAATAGATCGTATACTTCCTGAAATCGTAAATAATACTGTAAGATTCTTTATTGCTCTTGATGAAGATGATCATGCTTCACTCCGTCCAAGCCTACGAACTGAAATCTATGTAATCCAAAACGAAAAGAAAGATGTGCTGAGAGCCAAAAGAGGTACAGGGCTTAAAGGAACCAAGACGCAGTTTCTATATAGTGTGAATGGAGATCAAGCCACTAAAACAAGAATAACAAAAGGACTCGTGAGTTCAGAGTATTTTGAGATTACAGCTGGACTAAAAGCAGGAGATAAAGTTATTGTATCTGAGACAGAAGATTTCGATCATATGGATTCATTCATCATAGAAAAAAAGAAATAATGAAAACCATACAACATATAATCACGACAATAATATTAATAGGACTTGTAGTATGTTCTAGTCAGGCACAATCTAAACTTACATTAGAGGATGTACTGAATACAGTAAGAGAAAAAAGCTTCTCAATTCAATCTGCCAAAACCAATGTCGCTATCGCAGAAGAAGGTCATAAATTTTACAAAAGCTTATTGAAGCCGACTTTAACTTTACAGGCGACATTACCTAACTTCAACAAAACATCATCTCCTATTATCCAACCAGATGGTACTATAGCATTCCAGTCCATCAGACAAGCCAATAGCTCCTTCTCTTTATTTGCTACACAGGCCATCACTAAGACAGGAGGTACTCTATTTGTCAATACAGACCTACAGAGATTCGATGACCTTTCATCAGAGTATAAGACTTACAATGGCATTCCGATTAGAGTGGGTATCAGTCAACCACTGTTCGGTTATAACCCATGGAAGTATGAAAAAGATATTCAGCCATTACTAATACAAGAGGCACAAAAGAACTTTAATACAGCAGTAGAATCTGCATTGAGCGAAGCCACAGGATTGTACTTCGATATCCTAATCGCCAACCAAAATCTAGAGATCGCAAGAACTAACGAAAGAGTAAACCAAGATCTACTAAGAATAACAGAAGAGCGACTAACTCTAGGTAAAGTCAGTAAGGATGAAAAGCTACAATTAGAAATAGAACTTAACAATGCAAAACTAGCAGTATCACAAGCTACTAACGAACTGGTACAAACCAAGGCAAGACTCAATACATTTCTGGGCGCTTTAGATAGTACAGATCAAGAATACAGCGAACCTAATCTGCTTTCTCAAACAACTATAGATTACACACAACTGCTTCAATCTTATCAGAAAAATAGACCAGAGATTACTGCCTATCAAAGATCACTTGCTGAATCGAATCAAGAGATAGCACAGACTAAAGCAAACTTTGGATTCCAAGCCAATATCAATGCATCAATAGGATTAGCCAGAGGCTCTGAAGTTCCAAGTGAAATCTATAGTGATCCATTTGATGAGCAACAATTTAATTTGTCTCTGCAAGTACCTATCCTTGATTGGGGAAAGAAAAAATCAGCCGTAGCTCAAGCACAGCTACGCCAAGAAAATCTGAATGCCAGCTATGATCAACAGATCCTAGTATTAGAGAACAATATCAATCAACTAGGTCTTGCCTTTGAAAGATTACAGCGTGATATCGGCTTACTTAAAGAGATAATGGATAAGGCGGACGAAAGATTTACCATATCAAATGAGCGATATGTACTCGGTAACATCTCTATTACTAACCTCACTTTAGCTCAGAGAGAAAAGGATCAAGCAAAAAGAAATTATATCAATTCACTCAAATCTTATTGGGTATCATACTATCAACTGAGACTGATGACTGGATATGATATTATTACCAAAAGTGACATTACGTATTAATTCAACAATAACACTCAACATCTATAAATATACCATTATGATCAAACTAGATAACATCAGCAAAATCTACAAAACCAAAACGATCGAAACTACAGCACTTAACGAGATCGATTTACATGTACCCAAAGGAGAGTTTTTGAGTATCATGGGACCGTCTGGATGCGGCAAGTCTACCCTACTTAATATCATGGGCCTACTTGACCTTCCAAGCACTGGCAATATATTAGTAGATGGTCAATCACTGACAAAATTTAGTGGAAAACAACTGGCCAAATTTAGAAATGAAAAGCTTGGATTTATATTTCAATCGTTTCATTTGATACCAGATCTAAGTGTTATCGATAACGTAGAACTACCGTTACTATATCGAAGTAATATCTCAGGAAAAGAAAGAAGAGAACTAGCTGCAGCGGCATTAGAATCTGTAGGTCTAGCAAATAGAAAATCTCACTTCCCAAATCAACTTTCTGGTGGACAAAAGCAAAGAGTAGCAATCGCAAGAGCCATCGTTGGCAAGCCAGATATCATCCTAGCAGATGAACCTACTGGTAATCTTGATAGTGTAATGGGCGATGAGGTAATGGACATTTTAATCAGACTCAACAAAGAAAGTAAAACTACCATCGTAATGGTTACTCACGACGAACGAATGGCTAAGAAGACTGATAGATTGGTAAGACTCTATGATGGAACTCAAGTAGCCTAATAAAGCTTAAATCCAAGTTTAGATTTAAAAGTTCATTCTAAGGTTTAAAACTTTAAGGTTAAAACTCTAAAAAATTAAAAATAATGATAAGTAATTATATAAAACTAGCATGGAGAGTGTTAGCTCGCCGAAAGTTTTTCACTTTCATCTCTCTGTTCGGAATCAGCTTTACACTTGGTATCTTGATGATCATCTTCTCTTTCCTTCAGGGCGAATTAGGTAACAACTCGCCAAACTCCAACAAGGATGATTTGATCTTAATAGAAACATTAAGATTACAAAGAGTACATCTCGATACGATTCCTGTCATAGATACTGTTATGGTGAATGGTGTAGAAGTATTTGATACGACCATGGAAACAAGAAGCCGAGGTTCGTCAAGATGGAATAGTAGTATGAATAATGGAATCGGTGAAGAATTTCTAAGTGACCTACCCTCATCAATCAATCAAACCTTGTTCACCAACGCAGAGTATGATGTATATGTCAATGGCGTAAAAGTGAGTTTAGAAACATTGTATGCAGATGCCAACTATTGGGAAGTATTTGATCATGACATACTAGAAGGTCGTGTATTCGATAAAGTGGAAATGGAACAAGCGGATCAAGTAATGGTGATCTCAACCAAAACCGCAAAAGAGTATTTTGGTACTACAGAAAATGTCGTAGATAGAGAGATCGAGTTAGATGGTAAAAATTTTAAAGTGATAGGCTTGTACGAAGACAAAGGAAAAATCATTCCTTTTATTTCACCTGACTTAGTAATTCCATATAGTAATATGACTCTAGCTAACCAAGACAGTTATTATCATGGTTACTTCAACATGGTATTACAAAAAGAACCTGGTGCTGATCCTGATGTTTTGAAAAAAGAGATTGAAACCGCAGCTACATTGGTACCCATGGATCACCCAACTAAACCTGATGGGTACAACGAATTGATTTTTATGTCTAAGACATATAACGAGATGTATGCACAAGGTATTTATGGTGATGAAGATGCTTCTAAAAGTCTCTCCGTTATGAAGTGGGTTCTCTTAGGTCTATTATCCTTTTTCATTGTACTACCAACACTTAATCTTATCAATCTCAATGTGAGTAGAATCATGGAAAGATCTTCCGAGATTGGTGTAAGAAAAGCATTTGGTGCTAGCCAAGGAAACATAGTTTTACAATTTGTAATAGAGAATATTATTCAAACGACACTAGGTGGATTGATCGGATTAGGTATCGCAATTGCATATATCAAAATATTTAACAACAGTGGGTTCTTAGGATCTAGTACAATGGTGTTCAATACCAAATTCTTCATATACAGCTTCCTAATTACAATAGTGTTTGGTGCGGTATCAGGATTTTTACCCGCTTATAGAATGTCAAAACTCAATATTGTCAACGCTCTAAAAGAAAACAAGTTATGATCAAGCATATATTAAAATTGATATGGAATAAGAAGAGATCTAACGCACTCATGTTGATCGAGATATTACTGGCCTTTGTTGTACTCTTTTTTGTACTGGCTTATATGTTTTTCAATATAGACAAGACATCTCAACCTCTTGGCTTTGCAACTGCGGATAGGTGGATGATTAATCTAGATGACATAGATGCCAAAGACTCACTCGATGCGCTGACTACTATGCAGAATCTCAAAAGTAATCTTCTTGCTGAAGAAGAAATAGAAAGTGTAACATTTACTAATAGTATCGCACCGTTTACTAATAATCAATGGATCGATGGCACTAGTGAAGGAGGATTCCCAATGCGAACTCAAATCGTTCCTGCAGATAAAGACTTTGGAGAACTGATGGATATGAATATCACAGAAGGTCGATGGTTTACTGAAGAAGATCTAGACGCGGTCATCAGGCCGATGATAGTCAATCAAAACTTCATGACTGCTTACTATCCTGATAAGTCAATGATAGATAGTATTATATTATTCCACGGTGAGCGAAGATTGATTGGCGTAGTAGATGAGTACCGTTATGGTGGAGAATTTGAAGAAGCTCATAATATAAGATTCGATCCAGAACCATATACAGAGTTAACGTCTAATGCCATAATCAAACTACGTCCAGGCACTACAATGGCATACGCTGAGAAACTATCTCACCTTGTCAACAATACTACTAAAACTACAGGAAGTAGTATCCAAACTCTTGACAAGAGAAAAAAAGACTCGAGTGATGAAAGTTGGATGTTATTGTATGGGTTGATGGGTGTTTGTATATTCTTATGTCTCAATGTTGCCTTAGGTTTATTCGGAGTATTGTGGTACAACATCAACAAGCGAAAAGCAGAGATCGGATTGAGGCAAGCATTAGGTGCAGATGGCTTTGATATCACTAAGCAGTTTATTATCGAAATGCTAATATTAACTGGTTTTGCATTAGTAGTAGGTATTTTCTTTGTCATACAGATTCCTTTGCTCGATGTTACGGAATATGATGATTCCTTGTTCTATAGAGCTGTAGCCTATTCATCACTAATCATGTTAGCATTAGTCATGTTATGTGCTCTATTTCCTGCGATCCAAGCCGCAAGGATTACTCCTGCTAACTCGCTACATGAAGACTAATTACAAAACCCCATATACAAAGTGGCGGAATGGGTCTACCATTGCTCATTCCGCCCTATTTCGTTGAGATATGATAAAATAAATATTTCGAATTTGCAACGCTACATTGATTAACTTAGTCTTTATATTATGACCAACGCCAAAACCAAAATACTAATCATAGACGACGACCGCACAGTCTGTACGAGCCTTAGATTATTACTTAATAAAAAGAATTACGAGACTGCAGCGATCCATCATCCGACTATCGCTCTCGAAACTATAGAAGAGTTTGACCCTAAGCTTATTCTATTAGACATGAATTTTACTATTGATACTTCAGGTAAGCAAGGTCTTAAGTTGCTTAGAATGATCAGGGAAGAATATCCTCATATCTCTGTAATATTGATGACTGGCTGGGCTACTGTGCAGCTGGCCGTGGAAGGTATGAAAATAGGAGCCAAGGATTTTATGGCTAAGCCTTGGGATAACAAAGATCTGGTAGATTCTATCAAGAGTATTCTCTCACTTCATCACGATCAATCCGCTTCAATAACACAATCGAGAGGAAACATCTCAAACGACTATAATATCATTGGAAACAGTGAGGAGATGAGTCAAATCATGGAACTGGTCAATCGTGTTGCAGCGACGGAAGCGAGTGTACTGATCACTGGAGAAAGTGGCACTGGTAAAGAATTAGTAGCTGAGGCTATTCATAATCAAAGTCATAGATCTGAAGAAGAGTTTGTAAAAGTTAATCTCGGAGGGATTCCTACTGAGTTATTTGAAAGTGAGATGTTTGGTCATAAAAAAGGAGCATTTACTGGTGCGTATGACGATAGAGAAGGAAGATTTAGTAAAGCCAATAGAGGTACCATATTTCTAGATGAGATCGGTGAGCTTCCACTAAGCAATCAAGTAAAGATGCTCAGAGTACTCCAAGAGCGAACATTCGAACCATTAGGATCAAGTAACACCATAAGGAGTGACGTAAGAGTAATCAGTGCTACTAATCGTGATCTTGCTATTATGGCTAATACTGGTGACTTTAGAGAAGATTTATATTATCGTATCAATCTCTTAAACATTCATCTTCCTCCCCTACGAGAAAGGCGATCAGATATTCCAGCATTAGTAAAGCATTTTATTAAGAATATAGCCGCTTTGTATGATGCAGATATTCCGTATATTGATGATGATACTTTCAGATGGATATCACAGCAAGAGTACAAAGGTAATATACGTCAGCTCAAAAATATAACTGAGCGTACATTCCTTCTCAATATGAAGAAGAAAGATCTGACGATCAAAGACTTTATGCCTTGCTTCAATTTCCCTTCTCAAAGTGTCGATCAATCCAGTGAATTAAATCTACAAGAGATGGAAATACAAACCATTAAAAAAGCTTTGGCGAAACATAACCATAGTATAAGTAGCGCATCGAGAGCATTAGGAATTACTCGAAGTTCTCTTTATCGCAGATTAGAAAAATACGGTATTCCGCATGAGCCTAAGATTTAAATATATTCTCTTCATAGCAATCATTCATACGGTACTCATCCTTGTGATCTATCAATTATTAGAAGATAACAAATGGTTATTCTTAGGGACTGAATTATTAGTAGTCTTTAGTTTATTTCTAAGCTATGAATTGTACAAAGGATTTATCAAACCGATTCAACTTATGCAATCTGGTGTAGATGCTATTGCCGATGCTGATTTCAGTATCAAGTATACCAAGACTGGATCCTTTGAAATCAATAACCTTATTGAGACTTACAATCAGATGATCGATCGACTCAGGGAAGAGCGAACGCTCATGACTGGTCAAAGTTATTTTCTACAAAACTTAATAGAAGTTACTCCCCTTGGTATCATTATCATGGATTACGATGGTAAGCTATCTAATGTAAATCCATCTGCTGCCGAGATTCTTGATATCACAGACAACTGGACTGACAAGCGACTAGACCAATACACCAGTGAGCTTATACCTAGAATACAAAAGATAGCGAATAACGATCCTACACTTATTGAGGTGAATGGAATAGATAAATATAAAGTACAAATCAATGAAGTGGTCCATAAAGGATTTAAAAGAAAATTTATCCTGATTGATGATCTCTCTACCGAAATGCTAAAAACCCAAAAGGATGCTTTCGGAAAGATAATACGCATGATGGCACACGAAGTAAATAACAGTATGGGAGCTGTTAATTCAATACTAGATACTGTCGTGGAATATGGGTTTAAAGAAGGTGATGATCCGTTGCTCAAAGAGTCACTAGAAATCGCGAGAGATAGAAATTTAGGCCTAGGAAAATTCATGGCCAACTATGCATCGATATTAAGATTACCAGAACCACAGATGCAAAAAATGGATCTTACATTATTGCTCAAAAAAAGTGGGCAACTGTTTATCCCAAAAGCGAAAGAGCTAGATATCTCAATCGAATTTGATTTACCTAAGCATCCTGTCACCATCACTGGTGACAAACTGTTACTAGAACAGGCATTGTCCAACATAATCAAAAATGCTATAGAAGCCATACATGAAGATGGAGATATAAAAATCAGTTGTACTGAATATCCAACAACTGTAATTATATCTGACAATGGTGAAGGAATTCCTAATAAAATAGCTCACAAAATATTTACTCCTTTCTTCAGTACAAAACCAACAGGTCAAGGTGTTGGTCTAATGTTGATCCGAGACATACTGACCTCCCACAATACTGACTTTAGCCTACAGACAAATCCTAAAACTACGTGGACTGAATTTAAAGTACGATTTTAATGTAAGCTTATCACTCTTGTAATTTGCCATTCCGAACCGTCTTGTTTCCATAACGTGACAAATTTACTAGGCTTAGGCTTACTATTTGGCTCTTGGCTATTATGGAATTGATGCCAGCCCATTTGTATCGCACCGTATCCAGGAATTGGATAAACTTCGATCGTTCCTTCTATCAGTTCTCTCGTTACTTTATTACAGATATTATCTTTTAATGCTTGTATGAGTTGAGGCTTAGAAGTAAGTAATCCTCCTTGGTCGTGATAAAATTCTAAATCTTCTGCAATCAATTTCTCTTGTACGATTAGATCACAAGTATTATAAGAATCAAAAAACTTCTTGTCCAATTCTACGATAGTATTATGTAAATTTTGATCAGTTGGTATATACTTGGGTAATACCTCAGATGAAGTTGTCTGAGCCATGATACTGGTGCTACAAAAGCAAATGATCAGCAGTATTGAGAATATATTTTTCATTGTATCTTTATGTTTTAGATTTTCTAAATGTATAACAATAGTACAAGTCTACTATATGGACTCATCTGCTAAAAACTGCATTTAATCTAAATAACAAGATAACATCTTAGCCAAAGAGAGCTTACATGAAAAAAGTAATAGAAACCGATAGGTTAATACTTCGTGCATTTGTAGATAGTGACGTCGAAGAAGTCCTTGCCTTCAACTCACACCCGGAAGTGATGCGATATACTGGCGATACACAAATCACAAGCTTACAAGACGCACAGAAGATTATTACAACTATCTGGCATAGAGATTACGAGGTGCACGGATATGGGCGATTTGCTGTCATCTACAAACCAGACAACAAAGTAATAGGATTCTCTGGGCTCAAGTGGGAAGCAGCTATTGGCGAAACAGATATAGGCTATAGATTTCTACCTGAATATTGGGGTAAAGGGATCGCCACAGAGTCATGTATTCCTGTTATGGAATTTGGTTTCAAAGATCTTGGTCTGAAACAAATCGTAGGACTCGCCTACCCTGAGAATATAGCATCATGTAGAGTCTTACAGAAATTAGGCATGGAACATTATAAAACAGAAAAATTTCCAGGAGATGATATCATCTGTAATTGGTATAAAAAATGATAGTCTAATGAATCGTAAGCCCATAGTAGTTAGTAGAAATATTAATGCGCCCATTCAAAAAATATGGGACGCTATCACTCTTCCAAGTGAAATGAAACAATGGTACTTCACAGATATACCAGACTTTCAAGCAAAAATCGGTTTCTCTACTTCTTTCATTATTCGAAATGAAGGAAAGACGTTTACCCACCAATGGGAAGTAACCGAAATCACTGATAAAAAATCAATAACGTACTCTTGGCAATATGCAGAATACGCAGGCCTATCCTACTCTCAATTTACGATAGAAGGCAATGAACAAGGTTCGGACCTAAGTGTTATTTGTACTGGACTAGAATCATTCCCATCTGACATTCCAGAATTTGAACGTGAGAGCTGTGAAGGAGGATGGAATTATTTTCTAAATAGACTAAAAGAATACTGTGAAAAATAAAAAGACATTCAATAGACAAGAACAGTTATCGGAAAATACTATTCCCATTAAAAATCAAACTACTATTCCTATTCATAGTTATTGGTTCTTTGCAATTATGGTTGTTATAGCTTCGTCTATGTTTGTGAAGCATGGCACCGTAGATTTACAATGGAATAATAGTACCTATGTAATTATGTTTCATTATTTAGTGGTAACTATAAGCATTTTATCTTTAGTGTTTGGATTCATTTATTGGTCTCAGAGAAGTAACTCACTCACCAAGTGGATGACTAACTTTCATAGCTTATTGACTCTCGCGATAATGGGTACTTTCTATATGACTTGTTTTCAAGAAGCTTCTTGGAATATTGATTCTGTTATTGCATTGGGCATTGGTCTATTTCTGATTGCTCAAGTTGTTTTAATACTTAATATTTTTTTGTCTAAAAAAAACAAATAGCCTAGATACCAACCAAAATTATTACAATTGCGTCTTAGTAATAAACAACAAATCTATTAAGATGATAAATTCATTTATTTCTCCTTCAATGGTAATTATTATTGCTATTAGTATATCCATATTGTCTTGTGCCAAGAGCGATGATCATTTACTCTCATTGGACTGTAATTTTGTACAAGATGACGATAGTAATGATGGATACATCAGCGAAGAGGAACGTAATATAATGGATGATTGTTTTGCTACGAGATTATCAGATGCTTCGGACGTTAGAAACAACCTTATCGGAGAATGGAAATTAATAGGACATGGAGAAGGATGGGTTCCTAAGGTATCTCAGCCTTGTATCTCTTTTACAATTACGGAATTTGAGCTCATCTTTAATTACAATGATGGTCATTTAGATACCATGACTACTCATATTTGGGATATAGAAACAAGCTTGATTAATACTCCCGCATCTTTTTCTCATAGAATTAATACTACGCCCGACCTTAGTATTAGGATGGGTATTACGACTTTTTGTGATCAATACATGTATGGAGATTCTACCCCATCTGATGGTAACATGTACCTGTTTGAAAAAGTGAGGTAAAGCAATTTAATATCGTTTTAAATAAAAAATCCAAACTTCAAAGCTAGTGAAGAAAATCTCTTCGTATATCGCTTTGGAGTTTGGAATTTAAATCCTTTGTAATTTAACTTTTACAGAGTTCCTCTCAGTTCTTGTTCTCTTTCTATGGCTTCGAATAATGCTTTGAAGTTTCCTTTACCAAATGAAGTGGCTCCTTTACGTTGGATTATTTCAAAAAACATTGTTGGTCTTGGCTCTACTGGCTTAGTAAATATCTGAAGTAGATACCCTTCATCATCTCTATCCACAAGTATGCCTAATGGACGTAAGGCTTCGATATCTTCATCTATATTACCTACACGCTCAGCAAGCATATCGTAATACGAATCTGGCACCCTAAGGAATTCGATTCCTCTACTTGTCAGTTCCTTGATCGTACCTATAATATCATCAGTTGCTACTGCGATATGCTGTACCCCTTCTCCTTCATAGAAGTCAAGATATTCGTCGATCTGAGATTTCTTCTTTCCTTCTGCAGGTTCATTGATTGGAAACTTGATTCGGCCATTTCCATTACTCATGACCTTACTCATAAGAGCTGTATACTCTGTTGATATATCTTTATCATCAAACGAAAGTATCTGTGCAAAACCTAATACTTCTTGATAGAATTTTACCCAATGATTCATTCGACCTAACTCTACATTACCAACCATGTGATCGACATATTTGAGACCCGTAGGCTCAGGATTATAGCTTGGCGTTTCCCACTTTCTATATCCAGGTAAAAATAATCCGTTGTAATCTTTTCTCTCTACAAAAACATGAACCGTCTCACCGTAAGTATAGATTCCTGATCGCACTACTCTTCCGCCTTCATCTTCTTCGACAGTAGGTTTCATATAATGCGTTGCGCCACGCTTCATTGCTTCCTCGTAAGCGTAAGTAGCATCATCTACCCATAGAGCAATCACCTTCACACCATCACCATGCTTGTCTATATGCTTTCCTACATCAGTTCCACTTTTCAATGGAGAAGTCAATATCAATCTAATTTTATCTTGGATCACTACATAAGATTCTAACTCTCTACTTCCTGTTTCTAATCCTTTGTATGCGTATGATTGAAATCCAAAAGCCGCTTTATAGAAGTGCGCTGCTTGCTTAGCATTACTCACATAGAGCTCAAGGTAATCAGTACCTAATAAAGGCATGAAGTCCGCCGCAGCGTCATATAATTTTGGAAGGTCTATAGTTGCATTTGACATCGTAGAATGTTTGATTTGTGAATAGTATCTCCAAGTTAGAAGAAATCCCAACCGGATAGGTTACAAATATAATTATTATTTTGTTGCACCTGCAACAAAATAGAAAGAGTTATAATTTTTCTGAAGGGAAATGACTATCTATGTATCATGAAACAGCCCACTGGTTATGGATTTTTAATAGATAAGACGCTTAAAAAACTTCAGTCCATTTACTTAAAAGCCTTTAAGGAACATGGTATTGATCTGACTATAGAGCAGTGGGCGATCCTACATCGCATCTATGTATTGGGCGATGAAGCTTCCCAATCAGAAATCACTAAGACCAACTATCGCAATCGCGCTACTACCTCTAGGGTCATTGCTGGATTGGTAATAAAGGGGATGATTACTAAAGATAGATTTGACGGAGATTCTAAAAGATATAAATTGACAGTGACTAAAACAGGGCATCAAACTATCGAAACGGTTGAGCCGATTATGTATCGATTGCGAGCAGTAGGAGTAAAAGATATTAATCAAAAAGACTATAACACTTTTATCTCTGTACTAGATAGAATATGGAATAACTACGAATCTAAACAATAACTTATTTAATGACTTTGTAAGTTATTGATTGATTGTTTCCTTCGACTTTAATATTGACAAAATAGATACCGTTTGTAAAATCACTAAAATCTAAAGATTGATTTCCTCGAAACTCTCGGTCCATCAATAATTTTCCATCCAAGGTGTATATCCTCAATGCCAAATCTTCAGTAAGATCGGTAGACCATCTTAATTGGTTCTCTGTAATCCAAACTTGGCTATTATCAAAATATGTATCGACTACATCCAACAGTACACAATTAACTGTGCTTGGCGGAGATTCCAAAACATCACCAGGTGTCAAATCTCTACCTATGAAAGCGGAATAATCTAAAGCATATTTTTCTACTCTAAAAGTCAATCCCGTACCAACTAATCCATAATCCCACACAACTGTACCATCTGGTAACATCTCAAACGCACGATCGCTACCACCAACAGTTACTAATACATTTCCATTTGCAAGGACTCTACCCGCAGAGGTATATCCTGAGAAAAAATCATTACCCGTAGTCACTTTACTATAATCTTCGTCTGGACTAGATGGACCATAAGGCGCAGTACTCGGTAGTGAATAATTTCCGTTACCATCTACTCCAGTATCGATGATAGGTATAGTAGAATAGTCATTTGATGAATTTGTATTAGGTCTATTGAGACCATTGTTATACATAATCAATTTTCCGGCATGTGGTCCATTCTTTATCCAATTCGGATTATGCTGAAAATAAAGGTATCGATCATTATTCGTCCCTCTACCATAATTTTGAGGATTTCCCCAGCGATACAATATATCACCGCCTTTGCCTGAGTTACCGCCAGAATGTCCAGCAGCTTGCTCCGTCGTAGTAGAATGATCTATGATAACGACTTCACTCATCTTACGAACACTTAAAGCAATCTGATCAAGCTCTGGGTTATAATCAAACCCATTGATCATAAATGATTCCGTTGATGTCCAATCAAAAGTCGAAATGCCATCCATATTTAAAAGTTCTGGATGGTTTGCTACCACTCCAAAATTTCCTTTAGAAGGATCACGTTCTTGTATGACATGATCCGATATATCCCATTGCCAAATGATTTCACCACTATTACGATCAATCTCCACAACAATGTCCACTTGAGATGGAGTGCCAATAGAGGTACCCACAGCAAATCCATAATTATAACCTAGTGCTTCGAATTGCGACACACTAAATTCTCTTCGTGCCAGACATAAATAATTTCCGTTAGGTAGAACAATTACTTCATAATTAAGTCTAATGTCAGTATCGTCTATAGTGATTTCATTAACTAAATTACCATTCCAATTTTTCTCGATTACTCTTCTCGAAAAATCTTCTATATAAACAATATTTCCATTAGGTAGAAGCTTAGGATGATAACGTGATGCCACTAATAACCATTCGTGAATAAGGTTTCCACAGTTATTGACTAAGATCGCTTTATTAGTACTTCCTGTTTGATATAATGTATAGCCTTCCATTGCCCTATTATCGAATAATCTTAGACCATCTTGTCCTATCGTAGTAGCTATACAGCTTACAACTAATACCGCTGTAAAATATCTTTGTAGATTAATCATATATTTCATAATAGTAGAGCTTTATATCCGCAGTTATATTCTGAGATATAAAGCTAATCAATCTTTGGTGATCCTGAGAAAGCAACAGACTTAATTGTCCGATTGAGAAAATCTAAAATAACCTAGAAATATGTTTAATAGAATAATATCAACCTATAGCTACCTATAACTACTCTTAGATTCGTACTTTGAACTTTAATTATCCAACACGTCATATGCCAAAATACATCATAGCTTTAGATCAAGGAACTACTAGCTGTAGAGCACTTTTAGTAGATCTAAATGGAAATATATTACATACCACTCAGGAAGAATTTTCACAGATATTCCCTAAAGCTGGATGGGTAGAACATGATGCTCTGACCATTTGGGAAACACAGTCTCGGATGATGACTAACCTACTTTCTGAAGCTAAGGTATCTGCTTATCAAATCTTATCTATCGGAATCACAAATCAAAGAGAAACGATAGTAGTATGGGATAAACAAACCGGAATCCCTGTATATAATGCAATAGTATGGCAAGATAAACGTACCGCAGAATATGCACAATCATTTAGAGATACGACTAATGGGGATTATATCATAGAGAATACTGGGCTTATACCAGATGCTTACTTCTCAGGGACCAAACTTAAATGGATTTTGGATCAAGAAGATAATAGATCTCGTAACCTTATCTGCGGAACAATAGATACATGGCTCATATGGAAATTAACAGAAGGAAGGTCACACTTTACGGATCACACTAATGCTAGCCGTACCATGCTATTCAACATCAAAAGATTGCAATGGGACCAGCGATTACTTGATCTCATGAATATACCAAACGACGTATTACCTACAGTACTACCTTCGATGGCAGACTTTGGTTACACTATTATAGATGGTTATCAAATACCGATCAATGGCGTAGCTGGAGATCAACAATCAGCATTATTTGGCCAAGCATGTTTTGATAAAGGCATGGCTAAGAACACCTACGGTACAGGCTGCTTTATGTTGATGAATATTGGTTCGAATCCTATTCAATCTAAAAATGGATTACTTACTACTCTTACTTGCTCCAATAGCGACAAGCCTGAATATGCACTCGAAGGAAGTGTGTTCATTGCTGGCGCTGCGATACAATGGCTACGTGATGGAATATCAATAATTACGGATAGTAAGGAAACCGAAAAAATAGCACTTTCCGTAGAAGAAGATGATGTAGTAGTAGTGCCTGCTTTTGCTGGATTAGGGGCACCCTATTGGGATATGTCTGCACGTGGTGCCATATTTGGATTAACCAGAAGTGCGGATAGTAATCAGATCGTCAAAGCTACATTGGACTCTCTCGCCTATCAGACTTGCGATGTGATTAAGGCTATGGAACGTGACTCTGGTATACAAGTAAAATCCCTACAGGTAGATGGTGGAGCTTGCACCAATAACTATCTCATGCAGATACAATCTGACTTACTCGATGTTCCTGTAGAGCGCCCGCTACAAGTAGAAACTACTGCATTAGGTGCAGCATATTTAGCGGGTATCCAAATCGGTATTTGGACTAAAGATCATGTCATTCAAAATAGAAAAGTCGATCGTGAATTTAATCCCAACATGAGTAACGAAGTACGAGCCCTTAAACTAGATCGATGGGCCGATGCTGTAAGTCGAACACGGGGTTGGGTAAAATTATAATACCATTTTACCAACGAAGTCTAGTGCAAAAAATACCAAACACTAACTGTAAAACCTTATTTATATATCCTCTAAAAACTCACGAACTTCGGTCAACCCTACCTTTCTGTGTTGCAAATCTATTTCATTATTAGAGCCCAAAGTTAGGTCTTGGGATGCTAGGAAACATTCGTTATTCTTAACTTCCAAACTTACAAGTTTCACTTCTGCTCCAATAGGCATTCCTCCAAAAATGATTCTTCCATTTTCTTTTCGTGGTCTTATTAGCGACTTGATATCTTTGAATACCAAATAATAATCTTTCCCCTTATAGGTATCAGCGAAATTGAGTTCCATCTTCTCTTCTTCTTCCATTTTTAAAAACCGATCACAATTAATCCATCCCAATCTTGACGTACTAACAATATATCTCGATGATAACTTTTGATCAACATAACCCAACTCCATTTTTTTATCTAATATTCTTCTATTCACTACATACATAGCGCTTGTAAATTCTGCACAGAAGTCTCGAAGTGGTTCGTCATCCAAATGAGGTTGATATACATTATACTTATTTAAAATCTCTCTTGAAACACCTTTAAACATTTTGTTTCTATAAAAAAGATCATCGTAATTTGTTTCCCCAACTTCTCTATCTAAAAAACTATTTAGTTCACCTAATATCTTTATATGAGAGACCGTCTCACTACTAGAAGTTATTTTCTCAATATTGTATTTCAACCATCTCTGAACATGCTTTTTTGTATATTGTTTCTTATGTCGGATAAGCAAATCCTTTCTTGTTACCAACTCCTTCTTCCAAACTTTCAATCGCTCTGGCATCTCAATTTTATCGCTATAATATTTAGCTAATACATCTTCATATTTTTGATAGACTTCTGTATACTTGTCTTCAGAATACCTAATCTTCGCAGGTGGATAGGGTTTTCTTTGGGCTTTTGGGTATGGAGACATACTTTCGTAAGGGATTGCTATTGTATCCTGAAAATTGAATTTATAATCAGTTATTGGAGATATATCCACTTGTATAAATGGCTCCTCCTTTACTATATCAATTTTTTTTCCTGTTTCTTCCCATATCACTCCCTCATCCGTACTAACTCCAGTAAATAATTCCATACCATCTTTCCTGTTTTGCTTAGGAAAGATCAACTCTATTTCTTTACCATCTTTCAACTTCACAGGAATTCCATTTTGACTAGCCTCAATATAAACCATCCCTCCTGTCTCCAAAATATAATCAGCGGTCTGAGTAGATAATCGCTCGTCTAACATTTGCGTATAATCAAATGCTTCTTTAAAAATCATTTCGACCTTATCATTCTCCAGCGGTGAACCATCCATATTACAGAAAGCTTGTGCAGGAAGTTTAACAAGTGTTCCATTGGACAGATTAATTTCGTCTGGCTGTTTCTGATCTATCGTTACTTTATCAGGACCATTTGACTCTAATAGAGATACAAACTCAGATACCGAATCATAATTATACATATTGGCAACGACGGTCACTCTTCTATTTTTCTGCATTGATTGCTGATCATTAGCATCCGCTAAAAGATTAGATTCACCAAGAAAATTTAATTGTATGTCTACTGAAGGGTATCCCTCATTTACGATAAACTGTTGCACTGCTTCAGCTCTTTTTTGAGATAGATTCATATTATACTCGACAGAACCATCTTGATCCGTATGACCGACTATCTTTAAGTCACTTTCATTGCTACCCTTAAGTATATGAATGAGGTTGAGTAAATCATCTTCAGCTGATTTTGATAAGGTATACTCATCTACATTAAAGTGAACTGTTTTATTTATATTGGATTGGCCAGTTGCATTCTGTGTAAAACTAAAAAATACCATTATTAAAATAAAGTAAGTATTCTTCATCGAAGTTGATTTTAAGGTTGGCAATTGTGTATAAAACGAAAAATAATACTTAATGTTTTATTGCGCAATCTTTTTATTTAAATCAGATTTTTAGAATCACAAATATTATTTATTCAAGCCTTTCATTTAATTCAAAAAAAACGTTTGTGCCAAGAATATATATTAACGAAAACAACTTTATAAGTGACGCAATAGCTCCTTAGCTCGATCTTCTAAGAGACTTGCGCTAAAAAGTTATTCGCAAGAACTTTCATTCCTTCTTATTGCCAATCAAACTTTTCTTTATATTCGGGTTTATGATATTATAACTTTACGTGAAATATTTCGTTTACTTCTTTCTGTTTGCTGTTAATTATGCCTCACTGTCGGCACAGTCTGACAATTATAAGGGTATTTCCATCTGGTCAAATACTTCTATAGAAGATACAACCAGAATAAATGCGCTTTTACTTGTTCTAGATAATGAATTCATATACAATCATCCTGACACCACCCTTCTGTTAGCGACACAAGCTTCTGACTTATCTAAAGATATAAAATACTACGAAGGGATGGCCCAGTCCATTTATTGTATGGCTGTTGCATATCGATATCTTGACCAATTAGATCTAGCGATAGATTTACAGTTACAAGGTATTTCTATTAATACCGATTTGGGTAATCTGAAGTCGATGTCAAAAAACTATAATAGCCTCGGTAACACCTACCTCAAAAAAAGTGAATATGACAAAGCATTGAAATCTTACTTAAAAGCAAAAGACATATCATTAAATATAGAGGATAAAAGTGGGCTTGGAAAGGTTTGTAATAACATTGGTTTATTATATTATGATCTTAAAGAATATAATAAGTCTATTGAAAACTTAAATATTGGACTTGAAATATCGAGAGAAGATGGTGATGAAATTAGCGAAGCCAATTCATTGACTAATCTTGGGTCAGTATATCGAGCTCAAAAAAAATATAAAATTGCACTCGAATATTACACGCGAGGATTATCGGTATTAGAAGGAAGACAGACAAACTACGGCTTAGCCACTTGTTACAGCAATATCGGCGCTGTATATCTAGCCCAAGGAAAGCAGAAAAAAGCTTTAGTGCAATTTAGAAAAAGCAATAAGATTCATAGTAAATTAAAAGACAAAAAAGGAATCGCAAATAGTTGGATTCATATCGCTCGTACGCATCTCGAATCTAATTCGGATTCCTCTATTCTATACGCTCAAAAAGCTATAAATCTCACCCAAAACACAGATTACATAGCAGAAACGAAGGATGCATTCGAAATACTATATTTTGCATTAGAAAAAACCAGTAGATACAAGGAATCTTTGGAAGCACATAAATATTATCAAAATCTCGAGGACAGTATACTGAATACAGAAGATATAAAATCAATTCTTAGTGTAGAAAATCAATACAAGCATAAGAATTCGTCTCCCTTAGCTGTAGAAGCTCAATATATTTCAACCATAAGGAGCAACTATTCCTTTTTATGGTTAAGCCTAATAACCCTTGGCCTAATTGGCCTTGTATTATTTTTAGCTAGAAGACGCGTTAATCAACTCAAAAGTGAAAAGAATAAGCTGTATACAACTATTAATTCCCTTAAAGAAAAGCTAAGCACAAAAACAATATCTACTATCAGTGATGCAGATAGTAATACACTCAACAAATCGAAAATAGAGCAGGCCATCCAGTCAAAAATAGGAGATTCATCGTGGGCCATACTTCAATTGCTACTTGCTAACCCTTCGTTGAGTAATAAAGAAATAGCAAAAGAAATCTTCCTTTCTCTAGAGGGTGTAAGTTCATCACTTCGCAGAATGTATGTTAAGTTTAATATTAGATCTAAGAGCAACAAGAAAATAGCACTTCTCAGAAAAGCAGTTAGGATTTCGATGGAGGATTGAAACTCAATCCTAACAATTCTCATCACCTCTGGCACAGTCCATCTCGTTTTCTATTTACAATTCAAGACATCTTTTAGCGCTCTAAATTTCGAAATTACTTTATTCTACTAGGTTTTATCTTGCACGGTTCTCCGTTCAATGCCAGTATTGGCCAAAATTACTCAATACTTCATGAGATAGTTTCAAAATACTTTGATGTAGTCCTAAAATGGGATTTTTCTTTCAATTTCGAAAAGAAAAAACAATAGAAACACTTACAGTACAATAGTTTGCAGCCATCGTTAAATCATATTATAAAATAAATATATATGAATAAGATGTACTTATGATGTACCTCATGTTGTCTTAAGTCACTAAAATTCAGGTTATACTTGTAAAGATTAACAAACCTAAATTTAAATAATTATATAATGAAAAAACTTCTACTACTTTGTATGCTAATAAGTATGGGATTGAATCCTAAATTATCTGCAGAATCTAATAGAACTGAATTATCTAGTGGTCTAATTGATGATGATAATGCAGTTATTACAACAGACATAACGCTGTGTGTAGACTTATCTTGTTTTGGTTCGATCACTGCTCCAACAGTATTTGGAGCATTTAACGGATGGAACGCTGGTGCTAATCCAATAACAGATCCAGATAGTGATGGCATATACTGTACTATTGTTGCTTTTGATCCTGGTCCTCAAGAATTTAAGTTTTTCTTCCAAGAAGAAGGTCCGGAGGATATGCTTACTCCAGAGGATGATGCCTGTACAATTACTACATCTGGATTTACTAACAGACTCATAACAGTTACCGAAGGTGTAACCGATAGTTATGATTATGGATGGGAAAGCTGCGGTACGACTTGTACTACTCCACCAACTGGAACGGATATCACACTTTGTGTAGACTTATCTTGTCATGCTTCTGTAACCGCACCTACTGTATTTGGTGCTTTCAATGGATGGAATGCAGGTGCAAATCCAGTTGTAGATGATAATAATAATGGCATCTATTGTGCGGTTGTATCTTTCTTAGCAGGCCCTCAAGAATATAAATTTTTCTTCCAAGAGGAAGGCCCAGAAGATATGCTATCACCAGAAGACGATGCTTGTACAATTACAACATCTGGGTTTACCAATAGATTAGTTACCGTGGTAGAAGGAGTAACTGAAAGTTATACGTATGGATGGGAAGATTGTGGTATGGTATGTATTATACCTCCAGCTGGTCCTATGCCACTTGTTGCCGCTCCAACACCGACACATGATCCTACGGACAATTGTGTAATATCTATCTATAGTGATGCTTACACTGATGTAACAGGTACAGATTTCAATCCTAACTGGGGTCAAAACACAGTTGTATCTGCAGAAGTAATCGCTGGAGACAACGCATTAAAATATGGCAACCTTAACTATCAAGGAACCCAATATGCAAGCCAAGATGTATCTGGCTTAGACTATATCCATTTAGACTTTTGGACTAGCAACTCAACTAATATAAATTTCTATGTAATAAGTCCTGGTAACGAGATTGCATACCCTCTTACAATCGTAGCTGATCAATGGAACAGCGTAGACATTCCTTTAAGTGCTTTTGTTGGGCCTGTCAATTTAGCTGATGTTTTCCAATTTAAGGTTGATGGAACTGGTGATGTATGGTTTGACAACTTTTATTTCTATAAGGATGTCCCTGCAACGCCAGCAATCTCAGATGGATTAGTTGGATCTTGCGAAAGCGCACCTTCTGTGAACAGTACTGGTAGCGGTAACAAAGTATTGATCACTGACAATGCGGGTGGTGTGATAGCTGCCTTCATGGATTCAGAAGCCATGGGTAATGTAGATGCTAGTGTTTTCATATATGGATCTGCTGGTTCGAGAGATTATAGCAATGATGGTGCTGCAGGTGATGGATACGATTTGATAGACAGAAGTATAGTGATCACTCCAGCTACACAACCTAGTAGTGCGGTTACTATTTTCCTTTATTATACTGATGCAGAAGCTAATGAAATATTTGCTAACTCTGATGGAGATAACACTACGGCTACTACATTTGCGGATTTGACTTTCACGAAATTTCCTACAGACTTATGTGCAGACATGGTAAATCCTCAAGATCTATCTGGAGTTACTGCTACTTTTGTTGGCGCTACAGCATATGCTCCTGGTGGGTGGGAAGTAGAACTTACGGTTACTTCTTTTTCTGGATTTCAAGCTTCGGAAGGAAGTGCAGCATTACCTATCAAACTTAAGAGCTTTACTGCTAAAGCGGATGGAAGACATAATATGATAGAATGGACTACATCATCCGAAATCAATGTTCAAGATCATACTATTTTGAAATCTAGTGATGCTACTAATTGGGAGATATTAGGCATTACTTATGGTCAGGCCAACAGCACATCTAACTTAGATTATGAAATGGTAGATATTAATCCAAATAACACTACATATTATCAGATAATGACTACCGATATAGATGGATCTACATCTTACTCTCCAATAGTTAGTGTTGCCAGAGATGCTAATGCTGCAAGTGAATTCTTAGGTGCTAGCCCAATACCTACTAGTGACGTAGTTAATCTTAATGTATATTCTGAAGCAGATGATAATCTTACTATTACGCTAACTGATATTTCTGGTAAGACCATAATCGTAAATAAGCAATCACTGACTGAAGGAAATCATCAATTACCTTTAGACATTTCTAATTTAAGTAATGGTGTGTACTTAGTAACTATCGAATCTGATTATATACGTCAGACCTGTAGAGTAGTTAAAGATTAAAAGTAATAATTGATCGATAAGGTCATAATTAAACCCTAGTTTTAAGAATCTATTAGTAATCGAAAGGTTACTGATAGGTTCTTTTTTTTTCTAAATTTCAAAATGTAACTCAAGGTTAAATCGATGCCTTTCCCCCCAAATGATAATGCGAATATTATTCTATGAAGTGGGTACATAATTATTGTAAATGAATAACATCAAAAAAGCAATACTTTCGCACCTTCTGAAATCTTAACAAGGTAAGATTCCGCATCTATCCCCAAAGCATCTTTATACATAGACATAATATCCTGTGTAATAGCTTCTACTCTATCTGACTTGATAAGGTTAATAGTGCATCCACCAAATCCTCCGCCCATCATACGCGCACCCAATACCTCTTTGATATCTCTTGTAAGATCAACCAATAGATCAAGCTCAGGACAGCTTACCTTATAGAGATGCTGTAATCCGTGATGCGACTGATATAATAGTTCTCCTAAGGCATCTACATTTCCATGTTTCATGACTTTACTAAACGCTACTACCCTCTTGTTTTCCGCAATTACAAAATTGGCTCTGTCTTTAAGATTCTGAGGCCAATCGCTTCCGATCTTTTCAATCATATCCTCATTAGCTTCACTTATACTTTTGATCTGAGGATCATGCACTTGCAATAGCTCTTCTATCTGCTTACATTCTGAGGCACGATTATTATATCCTGATGAAGTATGTTCATGCTTTAAATTAGTATTGAACAATACAATCGTATAATCTTTTAAATCTATATCGTGATACCCAAAGGATCGATCTGAACAATTCAAAAGCAAACACTTATCCTTCTTCCCAAACAGAGAAGAAAATTGATCCATGATACCTCCTTGTATATTCATGAATGTGTGGTTGGAATGATGACTCATATCTATCATCTCCCAATTGCCAAGATCCGCACCGATAATATGATCCATTCCCATTGCGAATCCACATTCCAATGCCGCAGAAGAACTCATACCTGCCCCCATGGGAATATCACTAGAAAACACACAATCAAAACCATTCAATTCTAATCCCTTGTTTTGAAACTCTAGCAAAAGTCCAACGATGTAGTTAAGCCATATCGAATTCGTTTTCTGCAAATCCTCCAAGTCAATCGTAGCTTTTTCTTCAAGGTCTACGGCGTACACATTACCCACTTTAGAGTCATTCTTCGCAAATGCAAAATACATACATTTGTCTATTGCCGCAGGGAATACTAGTCCACCGTTATAGTCGGTGTGCTCTCCTATCAAATTGATTCTACCTGGCGCTTTGACTAAGAAGTCTGCCTCTCTAGCGTATATTTTTTTGAAGCTATTTTTTACTTTATCTATCATTAACAGTACTTATCTACATTTATACTTTCTTCGCTACCAAAGCCAAATAAATATCACCCCTATCAATGCAGCCAACGCAACCATCTGATATTGGTAATTAGCATACCAAGGCATATTTACGGTACCTTCTTTTAGATGGGCACGATTATAAGTCAGCATATTCAATTGTTCATTAGTAGGTGGCGGTGTCATTCTACTCACGACTATAAATACAATTGTACTTATAGCTACCATGATACCTACCATTATAGTATAGTGGATATTGATAACATCCAACTCATTAAGCGCAAAAGCAAGAATACCTCCTAGTGTACCTATTACCAATGTCCAGAAAGCTCCATCTCCATTTCCTCGCTTGTAAAATACTCCAACCAAAAATAAAACTGCAACTGGTGGCACCATTATGCTAAACATCTGTTGGAGATAATCCCACAATCCTGTAAACCTTTGAATCTGAGGCGCCCATAATGCAGCTACTACCATCAGCACAATTGTAGTGATTCTACCATACTTAGCAATTTCTTGTTCTGTAAGATTAGGTTTATTAGGCTTGATAAAATCTATCACTACTAATGTAGAACTAGAATTCAAAGCCGAATCAACACTAGACATGATAGCTGAAACTAATCCAGCCAAAACTAGTCCTACTAATCCCGTTGGCAATAGCTCTGTAACCATCTTAGGAAATACTGCATCTCCATTAGGAAGGTCTGGAAATAGACTAATCGCCATCGCACCAGGAAATACCATTATGAACAAGGGTAATATCTTTAAGAATCCTGCCAATATAACTCCCCACCTAGCATCGTTAAGTGATCGAGCACCTAGAATACGCTGAACGATATACTGATTAGTCGACCAATACCAGAACCCTAAAAACGGAACACCCAAAATCAATCCTGGCCAAGGGATTCCTGGATCATCTAACGGACGTACTATCGAGAAGTGACCTTCTGGTACACTTGCGATTACATTGGACCAAGAGTAATCCATCTTACCAAATATAATCCATGACATAATCGAGCACCCTATAATCAATATTACTGCCTGGATAGCATCCGTGTAGACCACCGCTTTGAGCCCACCAAAGGCAGTATATATTCCTGCTATGGCGGCTAATACTATGGCAGTCTGCCACATCACTAGATCAGGAAAGAAAGCCTGCAATACTAATGTTCCTGCATATAACGCTCCGGCCGTTTCGATCATAATCGTACTGAAGATCGATAGGAAAGAGAAGAACAATTGTGAACGTCTATCAAATCTTTTTTCTAAAAATTCTGGGATAGTCGTAATCTGATTCTTCAAGTATAATGGTACAAATATCAGCGCCGCAATAATCATGGGCAATCCAGACATCCACTCATACACAGAGTTGACTATACCTGTAGTATATGCCGCACCAGTCAATCCGATAATCGTCGAACTAGATATATTACTCGCAAATAAAGAAAGTCCTACTAATCCCCAACCGAAAGATCTACCTCCAAGAAAAAGTTCTTCACCAGTTTTGGTCTTTCGCGAAATCCATAGTCCTATAAATAATACGATAACGAAATATGAAATAACAATTCCAATATCTAAAGGTGCTATGGTTGAATTAAACATATTCTTGCTTTTCGTTTTTTATATTCTGTAGGTCGAGCCATTCACTTAGACTCTTTCCATTGTACAAATTCAATAGCGTTAATTGCTATTTATAATTCTCATTATATTTTATGAGACTTTATTATCAATTCAAACACCACCTTTTTCTCTCTCATCAAGTATTTGTCCAATGGAGTAGACATCCAAGAATCTACTCCTCCTACGCCCATCATAAATTGATCTAAGCATAGATTCCAGTCTTCACCCGAAGCGATATCTTTCCAATACATCTCTCCTCTACTTCTCTGAGTCAATTGCGTAGGTGTATATCTCAAATAGCTAAATCCAAAATGCTCATTGGCCGTAATCGCCAATGCCAAATTAGAACTGGACAATACTAAAGATAAGTTTTCTGATCTATATCCACATTCTTGTGGACTTATATAATTTTCTTGGAACTCATGGGCTCCTACTTCGTAAGTACCAAATGGACTACAACTATTTCTGTCTATATAGTTTTCTCCTGGCCCTCTACCAAAGTAATTGATGTTATCATAATTATAAGCTAGGCTACACATGTACCCTATTCTCGGTAACATAACATAACTATCATTTCTCCCTTCTACTTGTGTGGTGATCTTTAACGATCCGTCAGAAGTAATCTCGTACACCACTAACACATCTACCGCAATACTATCCATTGATATCCTTGCTAATAGTCTAGTGCTATCTTTGCATTCCAATGATATTAATACTGCTTCTTTACCTGCAGATTGGCATGCCCCATATTTACTAAAGTAATCATAACCAAAGTCATTATCATTTGGAGCTTTCCAAAAATTCAACTCAACTGGTGAATTTAATATATTACTAGATCCATCTCCAATACTAATGAGTAATCCAGATTTCTTAGATATTTTATATTCTTGATCACCTAAATTCACTTGATAGACATGATCATCTTCAAACCAAACGCGCTTTTTTATTTCAGTCTCCGATTTACGAGGTTGTACTAACACATATTGATCTGAAGCCAATAATCCAGTTGCATCTTTGATATTGATTTCTAGATATACGCCATCTACATCTTGACTTTCCCACTCAGGAATATTGATTTCCACTTTCGCTTGTGGCTCTATTTGCAAAGTAAATTCAGCTGTAGATAATTGAGATTTTCGATCCCACACTCTTACTTCTACAATTACATTATTAGTGATAAATAAAAATTCACTTTCAACTGCTATTAGGGATTTACTCTCATTAATCGAGATTACAAAATTTTGATACAGTTGTTGTAATTCATAATAACTCGGCAATGGTGTTCTGTCTGGGAGCGTAACTCCATTGAGACAAAAATTAGTATCGCTAGGCACTTCTTGACTTGGGTAATACCCTCCATGACTCCAGTCCTTTTCTTGAGCTTCATCTAATAGTAATCCTTGGTCCACCCAATCCCATACAAAGCCTCCTTGCAGTGCATCATGTTTCCTAATCAAATCCCAATAATCTTTAAAGTTACCGAGACTATTTCCCATCGCGTGAGCATACTCACACATGATCAATGGTCGATCAGGATTAGTCTTTGCGTAATTTTCGATCACGGTTGGAGTAGGATACATTGGACAGTAGATATCTGTGTAGTCATCTAGTGCTGCTTGCTCATACTGTATCGGTCTTGTATCGTCTTGAGCCTTGAGCCACTGGTAAGCTTGTCGAAAATTTTCTCCTGGACCACCTTCATTCCCAAGCGACCATGTGATGATGCAGCTATGATTCTTTGATCGATGATACATGCGCTCTACCCTCTCCATATGTGCTGCCAACCATTCAGGTTGTTTCGCAAGACTCTCCTCTTCATATCCCATACCATGACTCTCGATATTGGCTTCATCGACTACTAATAATCCATGTTCGTCACAGAGTTCGTACCATCTCCTTACGTTAGGATAATGGCTACATCTTACCGCATTGATATTAGCGGCTTTCATAAGATATATGTCTTTCAACATACTTGACTCATCGATTATTCTTCCTGTTCGTTCGTCATGCTCATGTCGATTCACTCCTTTGATAAGAAGTGATTTTCCATTGAGTAGTAGTTTACCATTCTCTATTTCAACATTACGAAACCCTACATTAGATTTATAATATTCGGTCTTTCCATTGAGAGTGATTGAAATCAGCAATTGATATAAGTATGGATCTTCGTGCGACCATGGCTTGATGTCTAAGTCGTTGATTGCATATTGACAATTTACTTTTTCATACACAAATCTATCTTGCATATCACTCCATAGTACCGTCTCTCCATCTTGCAACTCGACCTGCACTTCCACCTTACAACCCACCTGAGGTTGACTCACAAAATGTTCCAAATCTATATCTACCGAAAGACTTCCAACATGATCTTTATAATCAGCGACTACTTTATAATCTCTTAGATGTACTTCGCTAGGGGACCATAGAAATACATCCCTCTCGATCCCTGATAACCTCCAATAGTCTTGGCACTCCAAATAAGATCCATCGCACCAGCGAAAGACTTGTACAGTTATTTCATTATCTCCCTTTACCAGATATTCTGTAATATCAATCTCTACCGCAGTTTTACTATCTTGATTATATGCTACAAAATTTCCGTTGATCCAATAATAAGAAGCTGCTCTCACTCCTTCAAATACTAAGAAGACTTTTCGCTGATCCCATTCATTAGGGACAGTAAATTTATTTTTATATACTCCCACTTCATTATCTGTAGGAACGAATGGTGGATTCTTTTCAAACTCATATCTATCATTGACATAGATCGGTTGGCCATATCCATTGAGTTCCCAGTGAGCAGGCACTGCCAATTGATTCCATTTAGAGTAATCGTAGTCTAATTGTTCAAATCCAGCACCTAATTCTCCTCTGTTCTTTTTCCATTGAAAATGCCAATCACCATTCAACAACTTACAAAATGAAGAAGATAAAAAATTATCTTTCAATGCCTCTTTTGAGGATGAGTGAGGCATCATAAATGCATGAGCTCTTCTTTGTCCAACAGAAAAAACCGAAGGATCTTCTAACCAAGAATAATTGGGAACGATTTGAGATTTGGATGTAATGGGCACAGATGGGATCACTTAGCTAAAGCTTCTTTTTGGATTTTAGTAACGTCATCCAATAGCGCTCTACACTTTTTCCATTGATCGCTTTTAAATGTTTCTGTCCATTGAAAATGATCTGCAAATTCATCTATGATAAAGTCAAAATTATCATGCACAGATTCTACATTAAAATAAATCCTTCCTGACCTTCGATTAAAATAATCATCTGGATATATAACTGACTCGTGATCAATCGCAAATTCAATTTCAGATTTGATTATTGCTTTTCCTATAGAATGGTCTGGCATTGATAACGCATTGTTGATCACTGCACCTGCATTTTTTCCATACGTACTTGTAAGATACCAGCAATCATGTTCGGTCAATTCCGCAAGGTTCGTTTCCTTCCACAGCCTAGTATAGTATTGTTTAAATTCTTGATAGCTAGAAAAAGGATCTGAATGTAGGAGATGTCTTTTGGTCTTACATTTTGACTTCCTAAGGTTATCATCTTTTTTCTGCACTAAGTCTACTATTCTCTTGGCCATCTTTCTATAACCTGTAAGCTTGCCGCCAGCAATAGAAATAAGCCCTCGATCTGATACGAATATTTCATCTTTTCGAGATAACTCAGATGGCGATTTTCCATCTTCATGTATAAGCGGACGCAATCCTGCCCATGAAGAGATTACATCTTCTTTATTGAGAAAAGCAACCTCAAACATATGATTCGTCTTCTGCAACAGATAGTCCACGTCTTCTTCTGTACATAAGACGCGATCTAGATCTTTATTATAATTAGTATCTGATGTTCCGATGTAGGTCACCTTACCTCTAGGCACTGCAAATATCATCCGACCATCAAAGGCATCAAAATATACAGCTGAGTTAATATTCAGTTTCTCTTTGGGTACAACTATATGTACACCTTTAGTCAAGTGAAGCGATTTATTATTAAGGGCTCCATCTTTTAATCTCAATTGATCTACCCATGGACCTGCTGCTGATACTATATTTGTCGCACTGAATCTCACTTCTTTACCTTCTACCCTATCGGTACACCTCACTCCAGAGATCGTATCATCTGTATATACAAAATCTTCCACTTTCATATAGTTAAAAGATTCCGCTCCAGCTCTTCTTGCAGATTTCAATACCTCAATAGTCAGTCGAGCATCATCTGTTCTATATTCCGAATAGGTGATTCCTGACTTCAGTATATCTTGATTGAGCAAAGGCTCATATTCAAGTGTCTTAGATTTAGATAAGGATTGTTTACGATCTACCTTCTCTACTTTAGCTAATAAATCATATACTGATATGGCCAATGAAGCAGAATATTTATTGAAAGTTCCTGATTCGACTATAGGCAAAAGCATCTTCTCAGGGTGTACAAGATGGGGAGCATTATAGTGTGCTACAGCACGCTCCAATCCTGACTCTCTTACCAATTTAAAATCTAATTGCTTGAGATATCTGAGTCCTCCATGTATAAGCTTAGTAGATTTACTACTTGTCCCTGATGCGTAATCTCTTTTCTCAAGAAGTAATGTATTGACTCCGCGCAATGCTGCATCTAAGGCTATACCCGCCCCAGTAATACCTCCACCAATTACGATTAGATCATAATCCGTTTTTGAAGCTTCGGATAATCTACTTTTTCTGTCTTTATTCGAAAACTTAATATCCTTCGATGCTTTCATTATGATTCTTTAAATTGTCTCTTCGATCACGTATTTATTTCGCTCTGGAGCATTTCGTGATATTAGCTCTGCCAAAAATCCAGCAATAAACAATTGCACACCGACGATAATAGATAACATGCCTAGATAAAAGGATGGTAGACTGGCAATCCCAACTTGATCAAAGAATATTTTTTTGACACTGAGATACGCTAGTAGCAAAAATCCAATACTTAGAAGCAATATTCCTATCATTCCAAAAAAGTGCATCGGACGCTTACCATATTTACTGACAAACATAATAGACGCTAGATCCAAAGGACCTCTGATAAATCTGTTGATCCCAAACTTAGAACTACCATATTTTCTAGCTTGATGCTGCACTACCTTCTCTCCTATCTTACCATATCCAGCCCACTTAGCGATCACAGGTATATACCTATGCATATCACCGTAGACTTCGATATTCTTTACTACTTCATTTTTATAAGCCTTGAGTCCGCAGTTCATATCATGTAGCTTGATGCCAGACATCAACCTAGTGACTCCATTATACAGTTTGGTTGGGATAGTCTTAGTGATAGGATCGTATCGCTTCTGTTTCCATCCAGATACTAGATCGTAACCGTCTTCTTTGATCATACGATAAAGCTCAGGTATCTCCTCAGGGCTATCTTGTAGATCTGCATCCATGGTGATCACTACATCTCCCTTCGCCGCTTCGAATGCTTTTTGTAATCCTGGTGATTTTCCATAGTTTCGGCGAAACTTGATAGCTCTAACCGTATCAAATTTCTGGCTAAGCTCCTGAATCAGTTTCCAAGAACCATCCGTACTACCATCATCTACAAATATGATCTCATAGCTAAAGTTATTAGCCTTCATCACTTTATCTATCCATTGCGTTAGCTCTGGAAGTGATTCTTCCTCATTAAGTAAAGGTATCGCTACTGATATTTGTAAGCTCATATTCTATCAAAATTGAAGCTGCAAAAGTAGGTAAAAACAGTGATAATGGCGAATACATAGCCTAACAAGCCATATACCTCATCACACTCTAGTATGTCTGCTTACACACCACTCGCTACAGCATAATATCATATCTTTACCGGTATGAGTCATAGATTGATAACAAGATACTGTCTACTTGCTTTTATACTGCTTATTAGTAGCTATAACACTGACGCTCAGCTAGTGATCAATGAAGTCTGCTCTAGCAATGATGAATCTTACATCGATAACAATGGCGATTCGCCAGATTGGATAGAATTATACAACAATACTAGCAATGCCATTTCTCTAGAAGGTTACTTTATATCCGATAATCTAGATTACTCTTACAAGTGGAGAATGCCTAATGTATCCATAGGTGCAGATGAATATCTAATCATTATCGCTGATGGACTAGATAATCCTGAAGAACTAAGGACTTCATTCAAACTGGCTAAACTCGGAGAAGAAGTATCCCTAAAATCTCCAGACAAAGAACTCGTAGACCATATGATCATACCACAGCTTAAGTCAGATGTCAGCTACGGTAGAGTCAATGGAAACTTAGAGTACCTAACTCCATCACCGCTAGCGGCTAATCAAGTTAATGATATACAAAATAGGCTCCCAATCCCTACTCCAACTGTGACTGGAGGGATCTACAACAACTCTGTTACTCTGGATTTCAATTCCGAAGGGCTGGTCCATTACAAATTCAACAACAGGTCTAAAAAAGATGAATTCATCTATACAAACGAATCAATACAAATAACGGAAACAACAGTGGTTTGCTATTGGGCTGATAAAGATGATTTTTTGGATTCTCCTATTCAATGCGAAACTTACTTCATAGACGTCAATCATAGTCTCCCATTGCTTTCTGTTGTGGGCGATAGTACCGAGCTTTTTAGTTTTGAGGAAGGAATCTTCGAATTTGGACCTAACGCTGAGGAAGAATGGCCTCATTGGGGAGCTAACTTTTGGAGCGATGATGAAAAGCAAGTTCATTTTCAATATTACCTAGATGGTACGATTGTATACGAAGAAGATGCCGCTTTACAAATCCATGGTGGTCGAGAGTCTAGGACAAGTCCTGCGAGATCATTTAGAATGGTAGCCAACCAATATGCCGATCAGAGATTTAATTTCCCTTTCTACAGTAGTAAACCAGACCTCCAATCCGTAAAAAAGATAGTAGTCCGTAATGCCAGTGGAGACTTTAATGCGGCTCACTTGCGTGATGGTTTTCTATCTAAATTAGCAACAGTTAACCATCTAGACATAGATGCTCTGGGGTACCAACCGGTAGTATGCTATCTTAATGGACAGTACTTTGGAGTGATGGGACTCAGAGAAAAAGCTGACGAATATTACATCAATCAAAACTATGGACTGGATCTCAATACATTTAGTGTAATAGATGTGGACACCGCTGCCGTACATGGATCATCTAGCGATTTTGTAGATATGCATGATTTCATCTGGAATAACGATATGGCCAATAGTGACAATTATACCCAAGCAGCCGAATTACTAGATATCAATAGTTTCATAGATTACTTTGTGATGGAGATGGGTCTCAATAATAAGGCTTGGCCTCAACACAACATCAGATTTTGGAAACCAGATACGGATGGAGGCAAGTGGCGATATATATTGTATGATATGGATATCGCAATGTACAGATGGCCATGGACCAAGTATGATCAAGACTTACTAGGCCTCAAAATGGTAGAATATGCCGACACTAATAAGCATGTCAATATCCTGAAAAGTTTGATGGATAATCAATCGTTTCGACAAAAATACTCTAACCGTCATCAGGATCTATTCAATACCCTACTTGGACAAACACAGTTTGCCGAAGAGTTAGATAATATGGTAGACATCTTAGATCCGGAAATGCCAAGACAATTCGATACCTATCCTGGCACTTATGACGATTGGCTCAATTACTATATCGATCGTATGCATACTTATATACAAGAGCGACCATATTATGCGAGAACGTTTATGGATGATTACTTTCAATTAGGTGGCGAAGCTAAAATTACAATCTCTAGCAGTCATCCCAATGATACGCAGATCACTCTCAATTCTCTTGATGAAATCACACAGCCATTCGAAGGATATTATTTCCAAGGTATTCCTATTGAGTTATCTACAACCTCCAATAATACAGATCTAATATTTGACCATTGGAAAATATCAGGTGGAGGTATTACGACAAGATCATACCGCAATCAAGATCAACTATCGATCAAAGATGGTGATGAGATCATTGCAATATTTATCGCAAAGCAAGAAGATAAATTAATACAAAAAGTAATCATCAATGGTACCGACCTTTTATATAACTTGGATCTTATCAATAACTCCAATGGCGTAGTGAGTCTTTACACTAGTGACGGCTCCAAAGTATATCAACAAAAAAACAACACACTATATCCTGGACAAAATATATTATCACTTCCAGAGTTAGTAGCAGGATACTATATATTTAATATCAAAAACGATAATCTCGATCAATCATATCCAATCACAATAGCCAGATGATAAAATCACTTTTTCTTCTTCTTTGTTGTTCTATATTATTGATCAACTGTAATACTAAGACAGACGTCGACGACACCATGAACTCAGGCATGGAAGAGCCAATACCCAATGCATATATCACAGAGATTGGCCAGTTTCCAAATGTGATCAACGAATGCTCTGGCCTGATCAAAATAAATTCCAAAATCATAGCTATGAATGATGGAAGCACACACACATTACTCCAAGAAATCAATCCTAATAATGCAGAAGTATTATCAACTATCAATGTGGCAAATACGTCCAATGTAGATTGGGAATCACTTCAATATGACAACCTAAAAATCTATATCGCAGACACTGGTAATAATGAAGGAGATAGAGAAACTTTAAGCCTTTACACTATTCCATATCAATTGGGTTCAGAGATATTATGTACAGATACCATCAATTTTATTTGGCCTGACCAAACAGATTTTGGAACAAGTAATTTTCATCCATATGATTGCGAATCTATGATTGTCGAAGGCAACGTAGCTACCTTTTTCACTAAAAATAGAAGTGATCTAAAAACCAACATCTATCGTCTTGATCTTACAACAGAAGTCATTACAAAAGGTGAAAGTATAAGTATAAGCGGACTAGCCACTGATGCTGCAGAAGACCCATCAGGCGATGTAATTCTACTGAGTTACTTCACTCTAGATGGCGATACTTTCGCTAACAAAGTAAGCATCCTTACTCCTTCTGATGGAATCTATGTACTCAAAAAAAGTATAGCAATCGCTCCCACTACACAGATAGAGGCCATAGTACGCACCGAAGACCACAAGTACTTATTAGGTGCAGAATCAGAAAGTAACGAAGGAGGATATTTATACTCTCTAGACTTAAATGAATTTTACGAATAAACAAACCATAACAAGCAAACATTAAACTCCATAATGCTATTCTCCCTTCTTCGCGATGGCCGCTATTATCAACGCAGGGATACAGCCCATTATAGATGTAAGTACCCAAGATAAGATCATCTTACCCAATCCAAAGCCATAATCAACATTCTCTAATTCCTTGAGCGATTGATCGATATTGACATCCATATCAAACATTTCTGACATTTTTTCCATAACCATTGTGGTTGATTCTATAGCTATTTCTTTGACGATCAAATTAAGGTCTGGATTGATCCAATTATTTAAAGCATAAGTATAGACCGATAGAATTAGCACCCCTATCGTCATAGGTATCAATGCTGCAATAAATGCATCACCAAAGGAAAGAACACCTTCTTCTTTGCGAACGGATATTGCAGTTTTATACATAAATATGATCATAAACAAATATCCAATCCAAGAAGACCAATTAAGAAAAAAACGTGGATCTATAGCATGAAGTATTGAAGACATAATTACAAGGACAACTCCTAAAGCAACTCCATTTTTAACGTATAAATTATTCATATTTAGTGTACTTGGTCTTTTAAAACAAAACTATAATTCTAACCACTAATCTAATAAAAAAGCCTGCACCTTTGGGAGGATGCAGGCCGCTCATTTGGATTGTAATCAGCATTAAACTTTTTATCGCAATATCAAATTGCGAAATATCTTACTAATCTCTTTTGAATACCGCAGCAGCGATTAGAGATATAATTAATCCAATAAATCCATAAGAAAATATCGACGATATAGCCATTACTCCTGGGCTCATAAACATCCCTGCAAAGCCTTCAGCTTGTTCGATCTGTTCGTCACTCATTCCTTGTGCTTCCCATTGGTCTTTTATTCCATCCATAGCTCCATCCATAAATTCTGGTGCGATCACTGTAGCAAATAGATAAACATATACTCCTATTAGTGCTCCTGCAATTAAAGATGTCAACAGTCCTGCACCAAGACCCTGTCCATAGGACATGTATCCATTAGATTGCACATGTGATTTTATTGCCATAACCACGAAGCCAATAAAAAATAGAAAGCCCAAATACTGAACTGGGTTGCTCCCATCAGCAGATTTCATTCCTAGTACATAGAGTACCAGATCAAATATTATTAATGCTATCCCTGTATAGACACCCCATTTCAAAGCAGTTTGCATAGGAGTCACTTGCTCCTCATCCATCATATTAGTCATAATTGGTTAGTTTTGATTAAAAAAAAATTGATACCATCAGCAAATTAAATAAAACTCGCTTATATATATACTTATCCAATATATAAAAAATCAATCAACTGAGATAGATTTTTAGACTAACAACTTATAGCTATAGATAGTCAATACTCAAATTGGTTACGTTCAAAAGCAAATAGCACTTTCGACATAAAAAATTACATGTTGATTTTGGAGCCTACAATGGTAGCTAACACTTTTCCGGTAAGTATCGTAGATATGTAGTTATTATTGGCCGAGATTGATTTTTTATTTTTCCTCTCGTACGTCCATTCCAGACTCGGATCAAATATCGTCAGACAAGCCGACTCTCCAGATTTTATTACAGGAATAACTTCTTTCATCTGAATACGTGGACCTAGTGTAAGGGCAGATATAATTTGCTCCAGCGACAGATCTTCCGATAAGTAAGTATTCACTGCCGCAAAGCAGGTCTCTAATCCCGTTGCACCAAATCCTGCATAACTAAATTCGAGTTTCTTCTGCTCGTCTTCTAATGGAACATGATTGCTCACGATTGATCGAATGATACCCTTTCTTACTGATTTGACTAGGGCTTTTCTGTCAGTATTGGACCTTACAGGTGGTCTGACTTTGAGGTTAGAGTTAAATGATTTCAGGTCTTGATCTGTATGGATCAAATTGACATAAGATACTGTGGCACTAACATTAATCTCATCCTTAATCGCCTTTTGGATCAGATCACATCCCTCGTCTGTCGATACACAGTGAAGTACTAGTTCTGATTCTGTATACTTAGCAAGATAGATATCTCGCTGTATTGCTACTTGTTCTGCTAATGCTGGAATCCCTTGCATTCCTAGACTTACACTTACTTCACCTTCGTGCATCTGACCTTCATGAGCCAAGGATTTATCCAATGAATAGTTGATTATTGGTTTATTGATTGCTTTGGCATATTGAAGTGCTCTCATCATCATGCCGCTATCTTTTATAGATCTTAGTCCATCACCAAAAGCTATTGCTCCTGCTCTGGACATATCTATCATCTCGGTAAGATCTTCTCCTTTGGCATCTCTACTTACTGCTCCGATAGAGTGTATTCTTACACCATTACTGGGTTGATTATTGGCTATATAACTCACCTCTGACTTGGAGTGAGTCACTGGATCTACAGTTGGCATCACAGCAATATCAGTATATCCTCCGGCTGCAGCTGCCTTAGCCGCTGAGTCGATTGTTTCTCTATGTTCTAATCCAGGTTCGCCTATATGCGTACCTATATCCATCCATCCTATGGACACATGTAGATCATCACTTTCTATGACTTTTGCTTTGGGTGCGGATACCGAATTGGCTATCTTTTCGATTTTACCTTTACTGACGAGAATGTCCTTAGTCTGTAGATGATTCTTATCTCCAGGTGCTATGATCTTTGCTCGCTTTAGTAGTATATCCATGAGAGTGTACAATAAACTATAAATAATATTAAGTCCAAAATCTTAGTAGCAATTGCTCAATAGCTAGAAAGATCAAAGTCAATATTATACACCACCTCCAAAGTGGTATTCCTTTGTCTTTCTCGCTTACACTTGCTCCTATATCTGCATCTAATTGAGTATCCAATATATTAAGATTCAACCCTTCAAATTGAGCTTCTAATTGATCCGAATTAAAATAACCCAAATCTGATTCGATCCGATCATAGTTAAAAGCCAATCTACTCTTTTCTTCCTGATCTAACTTCACACTATAGAATCCCGCTTTCTTGATCTGATCGTTCATACTTAGAAAAGTAGTGTTTCCTGTATTAGTCTGGGCTGGGATAAACTCACTTGGGCCATCTATCTTATACACGATATCATCCGATCGTCCACTGTACTCTACAGATACAACTTCATCGCTTCCAATGGTATACGCAATCTCTTGTCTTAGTCCACTTGCCAATGCCATCTTATAAAGCATAGGCACGAAAACTTCTGCATTGATCGCAATATCGTTATAGTCGGTAGCCAAAGGCGCCGCTGATAAATATACATTTCCTCTTCCCTTAGCATATTTAGCAAGGTATACTTTTCCATCTCTATAACTCAATAGTTTTTCTTGCCCACGTGATTGATAGTTAGTCAATGCATAGTTTCCTTGAGTGATTGGTAATTTTAGATTGTTCTTATTATTTGAAAGAAAGACATCACTGAAAATAAATTCATCAGTATTCACTCGACTTACTTCCCTTTGCTCTTGAGTCCACCCTTCTAGTCTATCTACAGCTAGAGAACCTAGAAAGCTATTATAATTTTCTTTATCTGCATTGGCCGAAGGAAATACAAGTGTATTGCCACCATCCATCACATAACTCTGAAGCTCTGATGATAAACCTGAACTTATAGAAGTCAGATCATTAAGTACGATTAGATCATACTCCGGTAATCTATCAAATTGTAATTTGTTTATAGCTTGATTCGTCAATTCAAAATTATTCAATCCGTTGAATACTGCAGTCAGATATCTATTTTGCCCTCCATTGTTAATAGAGAGTACTTTGATATTTTCCTTAGCGTAGAATGTGAGATAGTACTCATCATCAAACTGAACAGGATAGTCAGATACCTTAAGGATAGCATCTTGATAACCTGTCTTAATAAAACTTACATTCACTGTATCTACTATAGTGCTTCTCGCCGCTATATTGAATGAACCTACAGGCTTCTCTTCTCCATCTTGATTCATACTCAATCGAACTCCTTCTGAAGCCTCATCACTGTGATTCGTGATTTCTACAACCAGCTTATTATTTTGATTGGGCATCGGTACTGGAGAATCAAACCATGCGCTATCTATCGATATATTAGCTTCTTGTACTGATTGGATCGGTACAAGATTGAGCTCATATGATGTATCTGGCAACATCGTTACTCCACTAATAGACTTCTGAAAATCGGATAATACATAGGACACTTTGTTCTCTTCACCTAGATCCATGACTTGCATTTGTCGATTGATCACCTTATCTAAGGTCTTTACCTCCGGGGTAATCTGGATCTCATCTATGAGCCCAAGAGCATCTTCTTTACTTACTAATCTTTGGTGTCTTCCCTCGAAGTCATGAGTTAATATCTGATATTGATCTGATTCGGAGTATGCATTTACAACTTGTCTCGCCTTCTCTTTGGCTATATCGAGTAGAGGTGTATCACTGCTCAAAGCATTCATACTAAAGCTATTATCAACAAAGACAGATATCGCGCTGTCCCCTTTCTTGATATTTTGACCATCACTTAAAAAAGGCTGAGCAAATGCAAATACTAAAAATGCAATAGCTAGCAGTCTTGATAACAGTACCAATAGATTCTTTAACTTACTACGAGATGCAGTCTCCTCTTTGATTTCCTTGAGAAACCTCACATTAGTGAACTCTACTTTCTTAAATCTACGGAAGTAGAATAAGTGGATGATAATCGGTAAGGCTAGGGCCAAAAGCGCCCACAAAAATGAAGGATATATAAATTCCATATTACATGCAAATGTAGGGAAGTAAGGTGATATAATAGTGTGTCGGTATAGGTTTGTTTACGCATTCTTAGCTGCAATGACTTTCCGTAATCTAGGCAGTGCCAATTATTGATAAGTCTATTGTTAGATCTTCAACGTCTTTTCCGCTTACAATGGTGTATTCCCAGTGTCATTATGATAAATAATCGTAGGTTAAAACACACGAATGACCATATCACTGGAAATCCAATTAACAAACAACCTCATAGAAGCCATTAGCATTTACATCCATTCGTACGTTGTAATTCTTGATCGCTATATAATCAAGCTGAAACTGCTATATTTATTAGATCTTAGAATTATTTTTATTTCAAATCTTAAATCAAGCCATTTTTTGATCAAACTTAGATCACTCGTACCAATCTTTATAGCAACTATCATATTGCTCCTTGGGTCTGCATTGACAGTATCACCTCCTGTCCCTCCTGGTGCTATCGGTAAGTATCTCAATGGTATACTTCCGTCTACTGTACCTGGTGAAGAAGGATCTTGGGCATTAAAGGACTTTGGTCAAATACATATCTCCGCACCTGTTGGTATCCTACAAATGCCTGATAGTGATGATCTTCTGATATTATCAAAGAGAGGAGAAATTTGGCTAGTCCCTGCAGATGGATCATCTAAAAGAATAGTATTAGACATTAGTAATAAAACATTCAATCTGTCTGATGCTGGAGCTCTTGGTATCGTATTACATCCATTATTCGGAGATCCTTTATTTCCAGATAAGCAATTACTCTTCATTTATTATAAGACAAAACCAAATGCAAGTGTCTGGGACGAAAAAGGATTTAGCGTACTTTCTAAGTTTAGTTGGGATAGCAATACAAAAGAGTTCGATTTGGACTCCGAAGAAAAACTAATCCAGCAATACGACCGTTACCCATGGCATAATGGAGGCCCTATGGTGTTTGGGCCAGATGGTTTTCTATACTTTAGTGTAGGTGATGAAGGCAAAGATGAATTTCAGGTGATATCGACACAAAGGCTTGATGGTGGGTTCTTTAATGGAGTTTTTCGTATCGACATAGACAATGATCCTACAAGAAGCCACCCTATCCGAAGACAGCCTCTTAGTAATGCTAACCCTCCAGAAGGTTGGGAAGGTACATTTAGTCAAGGATATTCTATACCTAATGAAAATCCGTGGCTTAGTGAAGATGGTGATGTACTAGAAGAGTTTTATGCTTTGGGAGCACGTAGTCCATTTACGATCAATTATGATAAAGAGTCTGATGAAATCTGGTTGATAGATACTGGATCCGATAAGAGAGAAGAAATCAACCGAGTACTAAAAGGAGATAATCTACAATGGCCCTACCGAGAAGGAACTAGAGAATCAGACGACCATGACAAACCAGACAATGTTATTGGTAATGAAAAGCCCCCTTACTTCGAATATGAAAGGTCTTATGGTACTTGCATCGTCGGTGGTACTTTATATAGAAATGTGAAATTTCCAACCCTATACAATCATTATGTATATGGGGATTTTACAGCGAATAAAATTGCCGCAATCACAACAGAAGGGCCTACTGAAACGGTGACCAACAAAGTAATGATATCTAATATCGCAACTCAACCTACTACCCTTCCTACTAAACCAGGAATAACAGGATTACATGAACTCAGAGATGGAAGAATACTCGTAACTGTAATGGGTGAAAATCATGAAACCGATGGTGCCATATTAGAGCTTGAGCGAAATACCGTTGTGGAAGATCCTCCGAAATTCCTTTCTCAATTAGGTGTATTTTCTGATCTCCAATCCTTAGAAGTAATTCCTGGTTTGATTCCTTATGGCGTCAATTCACCGCTTTGGTCGGATGGTGCACAGAAACGAAGATGGATATCACTACCCAATGATGGTCAATATGATAATCCATCGGAACAAATACAATTTAATTCTAACGACCCTTGGAAATTCCCAAAAGGAACCGTTTTTATTAAACATTTTGAGTTACCTACCACAACGGACACAGAAGGTCCAGTGACCAAATTAGAAACAAGGTTTTTCGTCATCACAGAAGATGGTAGACCTTATGGTATTACTTACAGATGGAATGATGAAGGTACCGATGCAGAATTACTAACAATTACTGATCAGAGGGAGATAGACATTTTTGATAATGGTCAATTTTCACATACCCAAGTTTGGGATTTTCCTAGTAGAACTCAATGTATTACCTGTCATAATCCTAATGCCGAATATGTATTAGGTGTCAACACGCTCCAGCTAAATAAACCATATGAACATAATGGATCTAGTATCAATCAGATCGATTATTTCAATGAGCTTGGTTTATTTGCTAACAGTGTTTCTAATCCTGGCACTTACAATAAATTGGTCCGAGTAGATAGTGACGAATCTACTTTACAAAACAGAATAAGATCTTACCTAGATTCTAACTGTTCGTCTTGTCATAGAGAAGGAGGAATACCTTCTTTATATCTAGATTTCCGATATAAAAGCACAGAGAATATTCAATCAATATTTGATCTACAGTCACAGAGTCATGCGTCCACTTCTAACTCAGTAATAGTTAAGCCTGGTGATCATGCCGACTCAGAACTTTGGGTGCGTGACGTTAGCACTGAAGACAATCGGATGCCACCTATAGGGCGCAACATAGTAGATCAGATATATGTAGACTCTCTCGCTAAATGGATAGATAATATCGATCCAGAAGACTACAAATATCATGACCTGATAGTCTATCCCAATCCAGCTACAGATTGGATTAAAGTACATGCAGACGACGATTGGGCAGCACCATATATTTATACTTTATATTCGATATCTGGCAAACCTATTAGATATATAGAATCTGAATCTAGCTCTATTGTAATCGATGTTGCGAGTCTACCCAAAGGAGCGTACGTTGTATCAGTAAGATCTGGCGATAGTAGACAATCTAAGAAGGTGATCGTTCAGTAATCTTATTTAGTAGATACCTTCACGTTACAATCACAAAAAGATTCTAAAAATTCTTTTGAAAACTTTGCAAATATTCGACGCTTTCCATTTTCCAAAGTAAACATAGACTCTGATGCACAGGCTCAGGTTTCTGATCTTATTCATCCAAATACATCGACACTCTATTTTCAAACACCCAAACGATAGCACTAAAATTACAAATGATTTTTTGCTAGATGATTCCTGCTTATTGACTGTCAAGCGTATTTCTTACCACTCAATAAAAACTAATTCGTTTTCACGATTGTCTCTACACTAAAACTATTATCGGAGAAAACAATATGTACCGAGTAAATTCCATTTTTCCAAGTTCCTGTATTTAAAAGAGTTTCCATTCCAACATTTCTTTGGTAATCAACCTGTTGCCCTATTGAATTAAACACTTTCAATTCTCTTATAAAATAAGTGCTTTCTACCGACATTTCAGATTGTACAGGATTAGGAAAAATTACAACAGATTTTCTATTGTTTATAATTTCTTCAAGGTCTAAAGAAATGTCAGTACATATATTATCAAAACTATTTCCAGAATTGTATCTATTGTAAGCAGGAATTGAAAAATCAAGCATAATGTTTGGAGTACCAATTCCAGCCCATTGGTCAATCGGTATAAAGTCAGGCTTTTCTAAGTAGGCATAACTTGATTCGACTAATCCTTCCGTTCCAAAAGGAAGAATTATCCACTTGTTGTTATTACCAAATACAAAATGGTCACTTCCTTTTAGAGTATAATTCACTATGCTATATGGAAAGCTAAGGTTTGGTATCTCATTGCCCAATATATTTTGACTAGGCGAATTATTATTACTAAAGAATATGCCAAAGCTCTCTGCTCTATTCCTAAAAATAGTATTGTAAGGACCATTGGGGCCGTGTGAATCATCAATAACTATATTCTGACAAATGTTTTGTTCAAATAAATTAGAGAATGGATAATTTCCATGCAGAACCATATCTCCGGCTGAGTCATTTGGATCTGACGGCCAATATGGGTCAAAAGAATAATTGTACGCGAATACGTTGCCATTAGCTCCACTCTGAAGAATCATTGCATGCCTCAAGTGTTCGAAAATATTATTCTCAACTAGACATTCATTCGAAGTAGCTTGAAGCATCACACCGTAAGCTCGACCACCAACGCCATATTCAAATGCATGGTGAAAATAAGATTTGGAAATATAAAGATTTGAAGAACGTGATGCGCTTATATGGCTAAATGTACAGTTTTCAAACTCTACACCTTCTACCCAGCAATTGACTGCATAATTAAAATCAATATTGCTTGATTGTTCTGGAGCAGTATTATCAGTTCGTTTAATTTTAAGACATTCTATACCAACGTTTTCTACTGGAACAAACTTTATTATATACGGAGCACGAGCCGTATCAAAATTTATACGTAATGGAGATTCGAATATAATTTCATTATCCGAAATACTGTTGATTTGAATAATTTGACCTACACTATTTTCTGCCCATGAAGAAGTGACTAGATCAGTATCATTTTGTACGATTCGCACCCAATCTCCAGGTAAAAAGCTTCCTGCGTTAGATACAACAATAGATCTACTATCCTTTATTCCAGACTCTATTATAGACGTAGTTACTGAAGAAATCAATGACCCTTGAATTTTAATCGAATGCCCTGTTCCTCCTAAGCTAAACGTAAAAACAGTATTATCTACTCCTTTTCCCTTCAAAATAACATTACTCGGAATATCTAATCTATTGTCAAATAGATAATTTCCTTCCGGAAAATTAAGTATTGCTCCAGGTGCAGAAATTGAAGATATTACATTTGCGACAATAGCATTATTAGACGTGATACCATTAGCTATAGCACCTTCTGCTTGCATATCTATTTCTATGAAATCAATTGTAGTTGCGTTCCTCAAACCGGCAAGAGTCCAATCAACACTGCGCATGGGAACCAAGGTTTGCGATAATGTACTGAATTGTACTAATAGAAATAATAAAGTATACGTCCAATTCATTTTTAACTTCGATATGATTATTTCTTCAGTTATGCCCAATAAGTTACATATCATGGACTGCAATCAATTCGCACACTATGGCCCCAAATTAAGCAAAAAACTTAATCCCAAACACAATTGACGATAAACTATTTACTGAATGTATAAAAACTCTCAACACTATTTACTAAATGGCCAAAAGTAAGTAGGGATCTTCAAATTTCAATTTAAATTCATCCGTTTGTCAATGAAATAGCACTTACACACATGATCTCTTCATGATGAATAGTGTTTAGCTACATCTTTGCTTTTCTATCTATTGACTATATTAGCATTAGACAATATCAAATATATATATACCTATGAAATCAATTCTGCAAACCATTCTGTGCCTCGTGATACTATGCACATTGAGCAACATAGAAGTAAATGCCCAATACACCTTGGATACTAAAGATTTCAAAGCAATGGACTTCCGTAATATCGGTCCTGCTGGGATGAGTGGACGGATCACTACTATAGATGTCGACTTGAATGACAAAGATCGCATCTTCGCAGGATCAGCCTCTGGCGGTGTATGGCTATCCGAGAATGGTGGCATCAATTGGGATCCGATATTTGATGAGCAGGATGTATTATCTATAGGAGCTTTGACAATAGATCAAAGTAATCCTAGTACCATATGGGTCGGTACAGGAGAAGGAAATCCTCGTAACTCACTCAACACAGGAGCCGGCATATTTAAAAGTATCGATGGTGGTAAGACTTGGTCACTTATGGGCCTGGAGAACACTAAGGTCATCCACAGAATAATCGTACATCGTGATAACCCAGATGTAGTCTATGTTGCAGCCATGGGAGCACCATGGGGCAAAAGTGATGACAGAGGAGTATATCGTACTGATGATGGCGGCAAGAATTGGAAGAAAATTCTTTACATCAATGATACTACAGGACCTGGAGATATGGTAGTCAATCCTTCTAACCCTAATCATATCATCGCTGGTATGTGGCAGCACCTTCGAAGGCCTTATGACTTTTACTCTGGTGGAGAAGGGTCAGGTATGCATGTATCGTATGACAGAGGCGATACATGGAAGAAACTAGGAACTGAAGAAGGTATGCCCAAAGGAGAATTGGGTCGTATCGGTTTATCATTTGCACCTAGTAAACCTAATATCGTATATGCACTCATAGAAGCCAAAGAAAATGGGCTTTACAAATCTATCGATGGTGGAGAAAAATGGAACCTCGTAAGTAAAAAAAATATCGGTAACAGACCATTTTACTACTCTGATCTCTGGGTAGATCCGATCAACGAAAATAGAATTTATAATCTTTGGAGTTATGTATCAAGATCTCAAGATGGGGGTAAGACATTTAAGACGATTATGGATTATGGCAATAATGTCCATCCAGATCACCATGCTTTTTGGATAGATCCTGACGATAGTAATTACCTCATTAATGGCAATGATGGTGGACTTAATATCTCTCGCGATGGTGGCGAATCATGGATGTTTGCAGCCAACATTCCAGTGGGCCAATTTTATCATGTCAATATAGATATGGACTACCCCTATAATGTATACGGTGGTATGCAAGATAATGGATCGTGGATCGGACCAAGTTCGGTACTCAAGCGTGGAGGGATTCGTAATAATGATTTCCAAGAGCTATACTTTGGTGATGGTTTTGATGTAGTCCCTTTTCCCGCTGATAGTAGATTTGGATACGCTCAATCACAAGGTGGTAATGTAGGATTCTACGATCGAGAAACTGGAGAAGTAAGACCTGTCAAACCAGTTGAAGGATTAGAAGATCCATATAGATTTAATTGGAATGCAGCGATCGCACAAGATCCTAATAATGATTGCGGATTATACTTCGGAAGTCAGTATGTACATTACTCTACTGACTGCGGAGTAAGCTGGATTAAAATCTCTGAAGATCTCACTACCAACGATACTACAAAACAGCACCAAGATAAAAGTGGAGGACTTACTATAGATGCCACCAATGCTGAAAATTATACTACTATAGTAACTATAGCACCGAGTCCTGTAGATGATCAAGTAATATGGGCAGGAACTGATGATGGTAACATACAAGTGACCAAAGATGGCGGTAAGACGTGGACCAATACTATTAACAACATAAGATCTGCACCTAAAAATAGTTGGATCAATCAGATAGAAGTATCAAAGGAAAATGCTGGCGAAGCATTCGTAGCGATCAACAACTATAGACAAAACGATTACGAAGCTCATGCCTATCATACAACCAATTACGGTATGACCTGGAAGCGCATCGCTAATGGCAATCAAATCAAAAGCTTCGTACAATGCATCGTGCAAGATCTAGTAGAACCTAATTTACTTTTTATAGGTGCTGACTCAGGACTCTATGTTTCATTTAACAAAGGTCAGAGTTGGACACATTGGACAGAAGGCTTTCCTGCTGTGCAAGTATCAGATCTCAAAATACATCCTAGAGAACATGATCTTGTAATCGGAACATTTGGTAGATCATTCTGGATATTGGATGATATCCGTCCATTAAGGTCTATGGCGACCAACGGTATTAATTCACTCAATACAGAGCTAAAACTCTTCCCTATTCCTGATTCATATCAAAACAATTATCGTTCGTATGATGGCATTAGATTTATCGCTCAAGGAGAATTTGTAGGAGAAAATAAACAAGGCGGAGCAATGATGAGTATCTGGAAGAAACCATCAAAAAAATCAAAAGAGGATATCATCAAAATATCAAAAGCAAATGATAAGAAGAAGGATAAAGACAATAAAAATTCAGCTACTAAAGATCATAAAAATGAAAAACGCCAGGGCAAAAAATCTTCTGACAAAGCAACATTCTATGTCATCGATAGCACAATGGATACGGTCAGAACATTCACCCGTAAGCTGGAGGATGGAATGAACAGAATCTCTTGGTACTTTGATAAAGATGGGATCAGAGGACCATCACGTAGAGATAGCAAAAAAGACGCAGACAAACCAGGAGGAATAGATGTAATGCCCGGAAACTACAAAGTAATAGTACAATATGGCGATGCAAAAGATAGCAGCATGGTTAAAATAAAATCTGACCCTCGGAGCAAAGTGACCGACGCATCTCGTAGAGCGATCAATCAAGAAACAGAAGCATTCTACGCAGTAATCACTGCATCAAAAGAAAGCTTTGATCAAATAAAAGACGCCAAGAAATCTCTCGACCTGAGCAAGAAGATCATCGAAATGCAAGAAGATACTTTGCAAAAAGACCTTAATAAAGAAATGGGTGTAATCTCTAGCAGATTAGATAGTCTATCCAATCTATTTATGGATCCAGAAGGACTTAAAGGAATCCAACGGAATCCAAATACACTTACTACTCGTCTGTGGACTGCTCGCAGATACATCGGTTCATCATGGGAGAAGCCCGGCCAAAATGCAATGAAGGCAGCTAACAATGCCAAAGAGGATGCTCAAAAAACAATAGGTGCTGTCAATGATTTTATCCAAGGAGATTACAAAGCTTTCCAAGAAACAATCAAAGGACTTAAAGTTGAAATATTCAAGAAAATGGAGCCCGTGAAGATTGAATAATATTACTCAATTCTTTGTCGATCTTTCGAAAATACACAAAGTACGATCCTCGTATTGGACTTATTTATGCGTATTCGAAGAGTTCAAAAAATGATTACGAACGACACCACCATTATAATTCTATTTTGAGCTTCTTGTATATTAGATTATGGATATCAACGAAATAAAAGAAATAATCAAAACGGTTTACGGCTGGAATGATGTCCACGTAAAGCCACTTGTAGGCTACGATATATTGAATTACAAGATCCGTACAACTAATACAACTTACGTCCTCAAAGTATACCCAAACGACAAAGAAACTGCATCCATAATTGTTGGGGAATCACAATTCCAATTTGCACTACAACCGCTCGACTGCGAATACCCACTCCCTGCACCTACCTTATCAAAAGATCATTATTCTATTTGGAATCGAAAATATATCATTAGATGTCTCACTTTTTTAGAAGGTACTTTTTTAGTCGATTGTAATCATACTGCAAAATTAATTAGCCACTTTGGCCAGACGCTAGCTCAACTTAATAACAAAACAAAAGATCTATATATTCCATCGCTTCGAGCCAAGAATACTAGTTGGAATCTATCTAATACACATTGGTCTCGAGATGATCTCGATTGTATCGGTGACCATCATCGCAAATCTATTATTGATTACTACTTATTACAATTTGAGATTCATGTAAAGTCTATCGAGCATACATTGCCAAAGCAAATCATACACAATGATGCCAATGATTGGAATGTACTTTGTAAAGACGAACATATCTGTGGCATCATAGATTTTGGTGATGCTATCTATGCTACACGGATCTCTGATATCGCAGTAGCACTTAGTTATATTATGGTAGATAAAGATGACCCCCTCAATATTGGATATACCTTTTTACAATCATATCATAACACCAATGCACTTACAATAGCTGAATTAGATACTTTATACTACTACATAGCTGCTCGTATGTGTGTTAGCCTCATCAGCGCCGCAAAGGCTCGTAAGTTAAACCCGAGTAATGATTATATCTCAGTATCAGAGAGTGGATTCCAATCATTACTAGATCGATGGATTACTATGAATCCGATCGAAGTTAAAAACTTATTTAGATCGGCTTGTGGGTTTCCTCCTATTGCTTTTAAAAAAACATCAGACATCGTAAGTCAAAGGAAATTACATACTCCAGCTGCTTTAAGCATCAGCTATCAAGAACCGATTTATATGCAATCTGCAGCGTTCCAGTATATGTATGGAGCAGATGGAGCTAGCTATCTCGATGCGTATAACAACATTCCGCATGTAGGTCATGAGCATCCAAGAATCACAGCCGCAGCACGAAAACAAATTGCAACACTCAATACTAACACGCGATACCTTTACGACCCACTCCAAGATTATTCTAAACAGTTATTATCAAAATTCCCTGATCACCTGAACCAAGTTTTCTTTGTCAATAGTGGATCAGCTGCGAGTGATCTTGCGATAAGATTGGCTCGTAACTATACGATGCGTGAACAACTTATAGTCATGGAACATGGCTACCATGGCAATACACAACAAGGCATTGCGATCAGTCACTATAAATATATGAGTGAGGGCGGTAAGGGCAAGCTCAATGATATCATAGAAGCTCCATTACCTAATGCATATATCGATGGATATGAAAACGATTCGAAGACAACAGGTGTAAGATTTGCCGAAAATCTAATCCAATCGATTTCCGACAATATTGACATCGCGGCTTTTATAGCAGAGCCAATCTCAGGTTGCGGCGGTCAAGTGCCATTGGCAGATCATTACCTAAAAACACTCTACCCTTTCCTTCGTAAAAAAAGAATACTTACCATTAGCGATGAAGTTCAAACTGGCTTTGGTAGACTAGGTAGCCACTTCTGGGGCTATGAGATTCATGGTATCCAACCTGACATCGTAATCTTAGGCAAGCCGATGGGAAACGGCCATCCAATGGGAGCCATTGTTACAACTCGCGCTATCGCCGATGCATTTAATAATGGCATGGAATTCTTCTCTTCATTTGGAGGTAACCCAGTTAGTTGTGTAATCGGTTGTGCTGTTCTAGATGTAATTGAACAAGAAAAGCTACAGAATCAAGCGCAAAAATCTGGGAATCATTTTTTTAAACGCATGAAAACTATTCAATCCAAATATGGCGTAATCGGAGATGTACGAGGACGAGGACTATTTCTAGGAATCGAGATCATTAAATCGAGATCAAAGTCATACCACCCTAATACCTATCTAGCAAAACATATTAAAAACGAATTCCGCAACAAGAATATATTAGTTAGTACAGACGGTCCATTTGATAATGTACTAAAAATGAAACCGCCTTTATGTTTTACTGAAAAAGATATAGACAAAGTTATTGACACATTAGAAATGATACTCGCTAATCACCATCAGTAAAAATTATAAACTTTAAAATAAAAAAGCAGCTTCACTAAACAAGTGAAACTGCTTTTTTACTTATTATTATAATCTAATTTATTCTCCAAAAGGGGTAGCGAATTTTTCGTCTCTAATCATTTCTTCATCAGTAAGAGTTTCCAAATATGCCACTAAAGAATTCTTCTCATTATCTGAGAAATTCATTCTTTTTGCTTCACCATTATTCCCTCTAAGTTCGAAACTTAAATTAGTATGGCTTTTCACACCTTCAGAGTAGAAATCTACTACTTCCTCCAGAGTTGAAAATCTTCCATCATGCATGTAAGGTCCTGATAACTCAATATTTCTAAGGAATGGAACTTTGAAAACTCCCATATCACTAAAATTACCCGTAATAGCTCCTTTTCCTTGATCAACATATACTTGATCCAAACCATTATTAGCAACTGCCTTCACGGTAAAATCATGTCTTGATCCGTGACACGATGAACAATTGTTATTATATAGTGTCTTTCCTAAATTTTCAGAAACTGTGAAATTTGTGAAGTCATCATCCACTTTAAAATTCTCATTTAATCCTTCATCAAACTTAGATTCGTTTGATGAAATCGCATTCACAAACTGAGAAATAGCTGTTAACACATTAGCTTCATTGATCTCATCTTCACCAAATGCCTTTCTAAAAAGTATATCGTAATACGCAATAGATTTAACTCTTTCTACCATATCCTCCATTGTCATACCCATCTCTGCAGGGTTTTCGATAGCTGCTTGTGTCTGCTCTTCCATACTGTGAATAGAGTCATCCCAAGAAAATCCAGCTAAAGCTGCACCTCCAAAATTCGAACTTCCATATGAGGTAGTAAGACCCATTGCAGTAGTTCCAAGTGCCAAACTGTTCCTTACCGTAGTTTCACCATCAAACCCTTCTGACAAGGCTTCATTATGCGCAAAACCAGCAGTTTGTACGTGGCACGATCCACATGATACTGTTCCATTTCGAGAAAGTAACTCATCATAAAAGAGTACTCTTCCAAGTGTTGCTGTATGATTAGCTCTATTAATCTGACTTGGATCTATTGAAGATCCGTTGAACATAGGATTGTTATGTGTAGGAATCTCAATTGAGTAATTATGCAATTCTCCTGGAAGATTCAGACTTTTTGAAAGTTCGTCGAACTCACTAGCCGTATAGTTTACCGCCGTTGATTCTTTTTGACAAGAAGAGAACAAAATCACAGCACCTAAAAAGATTGCTGATAGATTCACTAATTTATTGAGCTGCATTTCCTTAATATTTTATTAGGTGTTATATCCAAAATCTACACCAAAAACGATAAAATCGTCTAAAATGTGTTATGTCAATTAGTTAAATATAATAATATAATGACACACTAACGTCCAAAACGTCGATGTTTCTTTCCTTTATTCACATTATGCGACATACATAAGACCAATGTTACGGTCAATTCGCTGCCTAGCTTTAATATTTTTTAACAAAGTGAGACGCTTAATAAGCATAATTTATAGATACATTTGCCTTATTATTATTTAAATCTAATATCAGCTCACTTTATGCGTACTTTAATACAACTAGTATTCTCTCTTATTATTGCTTTTTCAATCGTTTCATGTGGCGGAGATGCCAATTCTACTGAAATCAAAGATAAGACCAGTGCGTCCGAAGACAATTCTACTAAACCAGTGCCGACATTTAAAATGGCGCATGATAAAAATGATACAAAGAAGAATGGAGCTGACAAAAAGGTATCTAATAAGCCTCAAGTACCTGTAACTACTCCAACAGTAACCAATGAAAATAAATTAAATGCTTCAGGACTTACTGATGGACAAATACTTAACAGTGTTCCAAGTGCATGCGCGCTAGTGTCTGCTGAAGACATTGCTAAAATCGTTGGTGTTCCTGCATCTGAAATAGTGCAAAACGATGCGAGTCACACAAGAAGCCCTTTCACAAGATCTTGTTTTTTTAGATGGGATGGTGCATCACCAAATACAGGTATTCTAGTTCAAGTACAAGCAAATCCTGTAGCAGAAGAATATGCAGAATGGGTGACTCTTTTTGTGAGTAGCAAAAGGACATCTGGTGAGAAAACTATGGGAACCAATGAAACTTTCAAATACGAAAAAATGGAAGGACTAGGTGATGACGGATCATATTCTCATAGACTTGGCAAATATGTTTGGAGAGATGGAAACAAATATGCTTTCATGATCGCTTTCAATACTAATAGTGCCAAAGAATTACAAATGAAAAATGCAAAAGCGATTGGGAATATTATGATGAAAAACTATCGCAAATAAGATTTTCTATTTCTTCTTGTTCTAAAAACAAATGTATTTCATATATTGAATTACAAATCAATAAGTTATATCAGATTTTCTGCCAATTGCAGTTAGTTTTCTGGTTTAACGACGATTATACAACAGTTAAATGATCGTAATATGAATACTTGGCTTATTTCCAATATTGAAAAATACTCTTTTGGTGTGTGTTCTTACCTCGCTGACAAAATGGGTCTGCGTAGCTCTAGAGTACGCCTTTATTTCATCTATACATCATTTGTAACTTTTGGGTCTCCAGTAATTCTTTACTTGTGCATGGCTTTTTGGATCAATATAAAATCCTACCTACGTAAAGGCATGATGCTTTGGAGTAAGTAACATTTGTACAATTCAGCAGTGAGAATTAGCTTCTAGATTTATTTTATATGAGCCGAAGGATAAGTTAATTTGTTACCCTACTCTATTCCAAATTCTATACAATGTAAATCCGGCTAAGGTAGCAGATAGTAATGCAATGAATGAATTAAAGGTTTCTCCATAAATCATATATCCTACACCAAACAAGGAACCGTAAACCAATATAATTCCTAGCACAATGGCTAATAGCTTACTCCCAAATCTATCTTTGGTTACGCTCAATTCATTACTCTTAATGACTGCAGACCAACCTGGCGAATAAGGCTTAATCTTATTGTAAAAAGAAACAAGTTTATCGTTTTCCGTAGGTCTAGTGACAAACGTAACTATCAACCATACGACTGTAGTAATCCCTATATTATAAAGGAGTTTATGGTGTCCTGGCATATAACCTTCGTCCAACGCAGTCGCTCCATCAAACCACATATGGAAAAACAATGCAATCAAAAATGAACAGATCATTGCAGCAATCTCTGTATAAGCATTGATCCGCCACCAAAACCATCTCAATATATATATCAAACCTGTCCCCGCTCCAAGCATTATTATCAACTGAAAAGCCGCCTCCGCACTAGTAAGTGTTAACGCCAACAATGCACCCAACACCATCATAACAGCAGTACTTACGCGTCCCCATAAAACCAATTGTTTCTCTGATGCATCAGGATTAATAAATCTACGATAGACATCATTTACTATATAGGATGATCCCCAATTAAGATGACTACTAATCGTTGACATAAATCCAGCAAATAGTGACGCTAGAATAACTCCTAATAACCCCGCTGGTAAAAATGTAAGCATCGCAGGATACGCAAGATCATCATTGATAATATCTGAGTCTATATTTGGAAATTTGTCAGCTAGAGAAGCATGATCAGGGAATATTATGATCGATGCAAACGCTATCAGTATCCACGGCCATGGTCTCAAGGCATAATGCATTACATTAAAAACAAAAGTAGCCGCTACTGCGTGCTTTTCATCCTTCGCAGCCAACATTCTTTGAGCGATGTAACCTCCGCCGCCAGGCTCTGCTCCAGGATAATAACTTGCCCACCATTGCACACATATTGGCAGTAAGAATAATGTCATAAACATATCATCGTTCTGAGGTATAAAAGCCATTTTAGCTTTTATTTCCGGCTGACTGAGCAAATTAGTTAGCCCACCTATCTCTGGCAAATCTAGTATGTATACCGCCGCTAACACGGTGCCTATCATCGCTAATATAAACTGAAAAAAATCTGTAAAAAGAATTCCTCTCAACCCGCCTGACATAGAGTAAAGTACGGTCACGATACATGCGATCCCTAGTGTATGAACGGCAGGAAGATCAAACATTACACTTCCGATCTTTATAGCAGCTAGACAAACTGTAGCCATAACGACTACATTAAACAAGACACCAAGATAGATCGCCCTAAATATCCTAAGGAAGGCCGCTGGCTTTCCACTATATCGCATCTCATAAAACTCAAGATCTGTCATTACTCCAGATCGCCTCCAAAGTTTAGCATAAAGAAATACGGTCAACATACCTGTAAGCAAAAATGCCCACCATACCCAGTTTCCGGATACTCCATTTTTTCTAACTATATCTGTAACGAGATTAGGTGTATCCGCAGAAAACGTAGTCGCAACCATAGATATTCCTAATAGCCACCAAGGCATATTACGTCCACTAAGGAAAAATTCTGATGAACTAGTACCTGCTTTTTTTGAAGCCCACAGCCCTATCAAAATAGTCACTAAAAAGTATCCTCCTATGATAGCCCAATCAATGTTATGTAATTGCATTTTTCTTCTGTTTTACTTTGCTCAAGTAAGATATACAATTAGTTGATTTGAAGATTACCTATTTCACTACAATCTCATCAATGAATAACCATGCTCTGTTTCCTGCACCTTGATTACCTTCCGCTATCACTCCATGATCTTGAGCTAAGATTCGAATCTCTCTTACATCCTTCTTATCGATAACAAAGTTTTGCGTGTAAATTTTATTCTTAACAACATCCAGTTTATCATTAAAAATCACTTTTGCAAAATCTTCCTTTTCGTTAGATCTAATCCATAGTTCAACGGACTTTGGTGGATAGATCCATTGTCCAGGAGAATTGAATGCGGTCAACTGTACACTTTTTATATCTATCGTGGAATCTAACTTCATAGTAGCATCCAACGGTACTCCGGAAAATCCTAACCATTCATTTCCGCTATATTTATCTTGAGGCCCAGATACACCATTGATTAAGCTTAGGGCACCATATCCAGGATAAGCTTTGTTCGGTTCATGCTGCAAGGAAATTTTGCAACCCATTGCTTTATGCTTCTCTACTTCTATAATACATGGCCTGCCTACTCTTTCACCTTTAGATGCTATAAAACTATATTTACCTGTCTCATCGATTTCGTATCTCATCTCTCCATCATCCAGCAACCTACTTTCCATAGGAGAAGCGACCTTGATTGTAGTGTTCGGTATATTATCTTCTATTTTTATATATAGCTTACCAATCTCATCTTTTTCGATACTATGTTTAAGATCCAATGTATGATTTGCAATATTGACTCCTTCACTTTCCCAGTGTTTTACATGATCAATATACCTTTCTAAAAAATCGGAATATTCTAACTTGTTACTTCCTCCCCTCCATAATGTCTCTGACAGAGCAATCAAACGACTGTAAGCCATATATTCAACTTGGTCAAACGTAGGCATATATTCCGTCCAGACATTCCCTTGTCCTCCGAGAATAAATTTATGCTTGTCTTTCTCTAAATTATCAGGTATTGGATTCCATTCATATACTTTTCGCATTGGTAAATATCCTCCGATAGCTAAAGGCTCATTATCATCTACAGACTGATAATAATCAAAATAGCAATTTGATGTTGGAGTCATAATTACATCATGACCAGCTTTGGCAGCCTCTATACCGCCCTCGACACCTCGCCAACTCATCACAGTAGCATTTTCAGCGAGCCCACCTTCTAGGATCTCATCCCAACCAATTATTTGCTTTCCTTTTCCATTTATATACTTCTCCATTCTTCCTATAAAGTAAGATTGAAGTCCATGTTCATCTTTTAGATTTTTCGAGCTAATAAGCTCTTGGCAAAATTTAGATTTCTTCCATGCATCTTTGGGTGCCTCATCCCCACCAATATGAATATATTTGGATGGAAATAAAGACACAACTTCATCAATCACATCTTCCAAAAAAGAAAATGTTTTTTCTGTTGGACAATATATCTCTGGAAATACTCCCCACTTGGTAGCCGTATGATATTCTATATCCTCACATCCAAGCTCTGGATAAGCCGCCAATGCCGCAAGACTATGCCCTGGCATTTCAATCTCAGGGATGACCGTAATTCCCTTTGACTGAGCATGTTTTACGATCTCTTTCACTTCCTCCTGAGTATAATATCCACCATACTTTTTTCCATCAAATTGGTGAGGCATATCACTATAATGACCTATTAAAGTGGAGTCTCTAAAAGCGGCAATACTTTGCAATTTTGGATACTTTTTTATCTCTATTCTCCAACCCTGATCTTCCGTAAGGTGCCAATGAAAGTAATTGAACTTGTAGTACGCAAGCAAATCGATATACTTCTTGACATCAGCTACATCATACATATGCCTAGCAACATCCAAATGCATTCCTCGATATCTAAAACTTGGATGATCTGATATCCTTAATTCAGGTACCTTGCCATTCCTACAATAATCTTTCAATTGCCTTAAAGTCTGATGAGCATAAATAAGCCCTATCGAATCTGCTGCTACAATAGATCCTTCTTTATTGAGAATCGTAAGTTGGTATGAGTTATCCTTTAATTCAGCGTTTATCGATTCATTAAACTCTAATAGATTAATATCTATCAATTCTTGAGTAATCATTTCATAACTAATCGGCTCTGGCACTAAGCTAGGTAATACTATCTCTTCAACATTACCACAAGAGCCAATGACTAAACTAAAAATTATGATTATTAGAAGTTGATTTCGCATATCCCCAAAAATACAAAAACGAAATACGGTGAAATGGGGACTAAACGAAAAAAGCCTCTCAGTCAAAGACTAAGAGGCATAATTACGTCGGGATACCAGGATTCGAACCTGGGGCCCCCTGCTCCCAAAGCAGGTGCGCTAACCGAGCTGCGCTACATCCCGATGATGTATTTTTTTTGCGGTGAAGGAGGGATTCGAACCCCCGGTACCGTTTCCAGCACGCCAGTTTAGCAAACTGGTGGTTTCAGCCACTCACCCACTTCACCATTGTACTGGGCATTGCTTTTCTTGTAAAGCGATGCAAAGATAGGTTGATATTGATTAAATCCAAAGATTACATAAAGATATTATCACCATAAACTTAAACTCTGTTATAAGCATCTAAAAATCATATAATTAGATCTTTTTTTTTTGTATCTTTAAATATCAATTATCTAGAATGCATCATGATATTTTGGGGAAATAAGCCGTTTGGGCGACTAGTAATCGCACTAATCATTGGTATCGTTACGTCTCGATATTACACTGTCTATTCTAATAGCCTCTACTTTGTCTTTGCCATTGTTTTCATGATGTTCCTAATTTCTACTAAAAACAAATCTCGATATAGAGAGTACTATACCGGTGCTCTTTTAATACTACTCACTTTTCTAATAGGATATACGAGATACTCTTCCATGCATCCTAATATGGATCAAACTCATTATTCGCATAAAATCAAAGGCTCCGAGCTATACATAAGTGCTAAAATCCTTACTATTCCAAAAAAAACGACGCGCTATAGCTGTTTTATTCAAGTCAATGCTATTGGGAATAGTATCGATTATATGTCTCATGTAACGGGTAAGATGGCAGCTTACTTCAAATTAAACGATACTATTGTAAATAGTTATAGCCCAGGAGATGAAATTGTATTCTATGGTCAAGTTAATGCTCTTAGACATTCAAGAAATCCGAATGCATTTGATTTCAATGATTACCTAAAAACAAAACATATATATCATAGAGTAGATATCTCACCTGAACTTCATAAATATACGTCTAAGAATCTAGCAAATCCCATCGAACGGTTGGCAAATAGCATACGCTCATACGCCTTGAAAACCTTTGATAAGTACCTCGAAAATAAAGACCATCGCAGCCTTACTGGAGCAATGGTTCTAGGATTTAGGAATACTATAGACCCCAAATTATATGCTTCTTATACAAAAACAGGTGCAGTACATGTCTTAGCTGTGTCTGGATTACATGTTGGCATACTATGTCAAATTCTATTGTTCTTCCTTAATAGATTATTTAAATCGAGTAATAGTGATAGGCTGATTAAGATTGTAATTTTGATTTTTTGTACTACCACTTATATCTTAATAACTGGAGGTTCTGCAGCTGTAATGAGAGCATCAGTAATGATTATCATCTACTATATAGGTAAATACTGGGCGGACAGAGTCGATAGTTATAATGTCTTGTCCATGGCTGCATTCTTCTTGATAGTTTATGATCCTTATATGATATTCCAAGCGAGTTTCCAATTCTCATTCCTTGCTTTGCTTAGTATTCTCTACTTCTATACTACTATATATAATTGGATATTTAAATATTGCGAAATCAACTCAAGGTTGATTAATTATATATGGCAATTAATTGCTCTTTCTATTTCTGCTCAGATATTAGTTGCTCCGTTGACCGTTTATTATTTCCATAAATTTCCGTTTTATTTTTGGCTCAGTGGAATTGTGGCTGTACCTGCGGCATACTGCGTACTGGTATTGGGAATATTAATGATCGCTACAGAATACGTTTTTCCTATCGCAAATGAGGTAATAGAAATAGTCCTCACTTCGATATTTGATGTCTTTATCTACTCCATTCAGACTATCGAACATTTACCATTGGCTACTATAGATAATCTCTGGCTTTACACTCATGAATTGCTATTGCTATATATATCCCTTGGTTTATTCTTGGCAGGTAAGCATGCATATAAAGCCAACTATATAATTGCCTCTTTAGTTATTTTGATGGTGTTCACCCTCTCTAGATTTCATTATACAAATGAAAGTGACACTCAATCAGCAATAACTATTTATGACAATTACAAAGGTCATATAATTGATTTTTTTGATGGGCGGACTTGCTATAGTATTCGTAGTAATGAAATTGCCGAAAGAACAGTAGAATTTATCACTGCAAATAATCGAATACAACGAAAAACCGAGGATGTAATAGATCTCAATCGACTTGACTCCCTTACAACAACAAGTTTCATAATGACACGGAATTTAATTCAATTTAAAAATGAATCTATATTACTTCTAGATAGCAACTACACAACTCATAAACATCCTATCCAGATAAATACTGCAATCGTTATAGGTGGAATGAAAAGCAGACTAGATTCCATAAAAAAATATGTAAAAGCCGACAAATGGATCATTACACAAAGTGAAAAGCAATATAAGCAGACAAAGTGGAAGAAATGGTGTGATCAAAACAACATTGAAAAAGTATCAATAAAAGATTATGGAGCATACAGTTATGATGTTCTAGAATAATGTTTAAAGAATAATTAAAGAATGCAAAAATGAACCTTAGAAAAATTAGAAAGCAAATTCACTACCACTCGTCTCAAAGGTGGGGCATCACGGTAGTCTTACTTATTATATTTGCAGTAATCGCATTGAGTCAATACTCTTCTTGGACCCATGTCAATACGGCGTATAACCAAGAAGAGCATGCAGCCATCTTATCATCACTTAAAACAAAAGCTATTAAACGAGATGAATTAGCAAAGAAAAAACAGACTCCGAAAGGTAGACTTACACCGTTCAAATTTGACCCAAACACCATAACCAAAAACGAATTAATCGATATGGGCATAAAAGAATCGAGTGCTACATCATGGACAAATTACACTTCTAAAGGTGGAAAATTCCATAAGCCAAAAGATCTTAAAAAACTATATACTATGAATGATTATCTATATAACAAGCTCGAGCCATTTGTGGAAATAGAAGAAGACAATATTAAACGCACAAATCAATACAAAAAGAAGAAACAATGGGCCAATAGTAATTATCAAAGTAATAATTACCAGAAAAGAAAAAATTATCCTAATCAAAAACAAAAAAAAGATACTATCAGCGATTCCGAACGAAAGGAATACAATGAAAATTTTAAAGCCGCTAGAAGAGCAAAAAGCAGTGGATTAGCAGATGATTATATCATATCCTTGAATACTACGGATAGTACCGAACTACAAATGCTAGATGGTATAGGCCCAGTACTTTCTTCTAGAATTATTAATTACCGTGATAAACTAGGTGGATTTCATAATATGAATCAACTTCTAGAAGTCTACGGAGTTAAAGCTACACTTGCTAGTCAGATTATCAATAAGGTACATTTTGAAGGAACGATTAAAAAAATAAATCTTAATAAAATAACTGTTGACTCATTAGTAAAACATCCATATTTCGATTATAAAACTGCTAACATTTTCGTCAATTATAGAAATCACCATGGCCCCTATAAAGATCTATCTGATGTAAAAAAAATAATTGCGATTAAAGAATATTGGCTTGAAGAAGTAGCACCCTATTTCAGTTATGTTCACGATGAATAGGATGAAAATTTAATAATACTCTTTCGGACTAACGTAATTAAATCGAATATTCTAATCTTAGATAAAACGAAAAAAGATGATTGTAACCCAATCATCTTTTTCATTACACTATAAAACTATAAAATTATATATGTAATGCTCTATCTCCAGTTGCGGCTAATGCAGCTTCTTTTACTGCTTCTGTATAAGTAGGATGAGGATGACAAATACGAGCCATATCCTCTGCTGAAGCTCTAAATTCCATTAAGGCTACCGCTTCCATAATAACATCTGCCGTACGCGGGCCTGTCATATGCACACCTAGCAACTCATCGGTTTCTTTATGAGCTAATACTTTGACTATACCTTCTGTATCCATACTAGCCCTAGCTCTACCTAATGCTTTGAAAGGAAATTTACCTACTTTATATTCTATTCCTGCTTCTTTGAGCTGTTCTTCAGTTTTTCCCACAGCCGCAACTTCTGGCCATGTATAAACTACTCCAGGAATCAAATTATAATCGATGTGTGGTTTTTCTCCGAACATATATTCTGCTACAAAGACACCTTCTTCCTCAGCCTTATGAGCTAGCATGGCACCTTTGATTACATCACCAATTGCAAATACATTAGGTGTATTTGTTTGAAGATGATTGTCTACTTCTATTCTACCTTTATCGTCAGTAGTAATACCAACATTTTCCAATCCAAGGTTGTCAGTATACGCCCTTCTTCCAATGGCAACAAGGCAATAATCAGCTTTACTTTGTATTACATCATCTGTATCTCTTTTTTGAAAATCTACAGTTACGCCAGTCTTTGTTGCTTTTACACCCGTCACCATATGCTTGAGATGGAACTTCACGCCAATTTTCTTAAGTGATCTTTGGAGTTCTTTAGCACAATCCTTATCCATCCCTGGAAGGATTCTATCTTGATATTCTATGACTTCTACCTCTGTTCCTAATCTGGCATAAACAGATCCTAACTCAAGTCCTATTACTCCTGCACCAATAACGATCATACGCTTTGGTACCTTTTTAATATTAAGCGCTTCTGTAGAAGTTATGACTCTATTTTTATCATAAGCAAATGCAGGTGGTGTAATTGGCTTAGATCCTGTTGCAATAATTACCTTCTTAGTTTCGACTTCGATTGAAGAACCATCTTCTTTCGTTACTTTAATCTTAGTAGCACTTATAAACGATCCATGTCCATGAAGTACATCAATCTTGTTTTTTTTCATCAAAAAATCAATGCCTTTCGTGGTTTGACTTACAACATCATCTTTACGCTGAACCATCTTAGGCATATCTACCTTAAGATTAGATAATTTGATTCCGTGAATTTCAAACTTATGAGCGGCATTATGGTAATGTTCAGAACTATCTAAAAGTGCTTTGGATGGAATACATCCAACATTTAGACAAGTACCTCCAAGAGTATTGTATTTCTCGATAATAGCTGTCTTCATACCTAGTTGAGCGCATCTTATAGCAGCTACGTATCCTCCAGGTCCACTTCCTATGACTGTAACATCGTACATCTTCTTCTTTATTTTTAAATTTCTTTTATTTCTAAATATTCACTTTTTCAAAACCTAATTTTAATCATCTAACGCGTGCAGCATTTAGGACTTACTATCAGATTTGGGTGCTTCTCCTTTATTAGAATCGCCTTTAGAATTATTTTTCTTATTTCTGTTATTTCTTTGAGGACTTCTTTTCTTCCCACCTTCTGATTTAGGGCTATTAGAAGACTTTTTGCCTTTTGGTGAAGGTCCTTTATTTGACTTATTATTGTTGTTACCTGACTTTGCATCTCCACCTTTTCCAGATGGCCTTTTCCCTTGAGGATTACGGCTATCAGATTTACCTTTTCTCTTATTTTTATGATTTCCTTTTCTTCTTTTCTTAGTTTCCGGTAGTACTATATCTCCAGTCACATCTGCAAACTCTACATTAGCAGATTTCTCTTGTTCTTGCTTAAGTATCGCTTCTACATCGAGAAGATCACCTGGGTATTCTCCTGCCTTATTCATCTCTTGAATATCCTTAACACGCTGCTTTGGCAGTGCCACCATAGGTCCACGTAACATAGGATCATCATAACTATAATATAAGAGACCTTTAAAAATGTTAGTTTTGATAAGTGATGCTCTACCCTTCTTAGTCTTTATATGATCTGCTTTGCGAGGAAAATCTTCCAACGCATCTACATAAGAATCCAATTCATAATTAAGACAACATTTGAGTCTACCACATTGTCCTGAGAGTTTGGTTTGATTGATCGATATATTTTGATATCTAGCTGCTGTTGTACTTACAGATTTGAAATCACTCAACCATGTACTACAACAAAGCTCTCGTCCACAAGCACCAATTCCACCAATCCTAGCAGATTCTTGTCTAGCTCCAATCTGGCGCATTTCAATTTTCACTTTGAATTCTTTGGCATAACTACGTACAAGTTCTCTGAAGTCTACACGTCCATCAGCCGTATAGTAGAACGTAGCCTTTCGCTTATCTCCTTGAAACTCTACATCTCCCACTTTCATATCAAGTCCGAGACTACGAGATATAGCCCTAGCCTGGACCATAGCTTGCTTTTCTAAAGATCTTGCTTCGTCCAGCTTCTCAAGATCTCGTTCATTCGCTTTTCTAATTATGCTTAAGGTCACTCTATCTTCTCCAACTCGTTTCTTTTTCATCTGAAGTCTAACAAGATCTCCAGATAAGGAAACTCTTCCTACATCATACCCGCTAGAACTTTCGACCAGGACCATATCGCCTGTATCGCATTGTAGATGATCTTTTTTAATAAAAAACTCTTTTCGAGACCCTTTTTTAAAAGATACCTCGACCATATTAAATTCCATTGGATCCTCTAATTCTAATGTATTGATCCAATCGTATGTATTTCTCTTGTTACAACTTCCAGAGCTACAATGGCCTTTATCACCACATCCTTTGGGAGTTCCATTATTATCATAGCTGCAGTTCGTACACCCCATGTTTCTTTATTTTATATGCTGAACGCCTCACTTCAATACCTCTCTCACTATATTGGCGTATATGTTATTTATTCTTCTTTCGATCCAAAGTTACGGATCATATATCTGATATTAGGCTAATATATAAGTTATCTATAAGCAAAATTAATATCAACGCTTAAATTTTCAATTAATCATGCTCCAAATAGACTTAAAAGCTCTGTTTTACGAATCTTAGCCTATACATTATAAAGAGATTTTACTTGATCTTTAGATCGTAGTATATCTCCCAATTCGATTGATTTAGCCATAAGACATATACGAGGATTGATATTTCTCATAATATCTCTGAGACTCTCCTGTAGTAGTTTGGCAACAGATTCTACTTTGATCATATCCATAATTTTAGTCATATTTTGAGCTGTAGATTGCTGAGAGACGCTGAGACGCGATACGTCATTAGTTTGAAGGAAGAATGCATATTCTCTCATAAAGCTCATAGCATACTCTATAAAGTGCTTAATATCTTCCCTTCCTTTAGAGTTAAGCAATGTAATCCAATCATTTAGCTCACTGAAGTCCCTTTTATAACTTAATCTCATCCAAGACAACAATAGATCAGAATAATCAACAGACGATCCCAAAGAGATACTCATAGCTTTATGGAGGTCACCATCAGACATCTGTACCGCTTGTGCCAAGATATCAGAATCTATATTTGGATGTCTTGCAGTGATATAATCGATTGCATGATCATCTGATACAGGACTTACTTTAGTTATTTGACATCTCGAAATAACCGTATTCAGTATTCTTTCTTGATTTTCGGCTATCAATATGATAAAGGTATTGTCAGTAGGCTCTTCGATCATCTTAAGTAATCTATTCCCTTCCTTCCCCAAATACTCTGGAAGCCATATAATCTGCAACTTATATGGCGATTCAAAAGACCTCATTCCTAACTGTTTGATCATATCATTACATTCTCTAGTATTGATATTTGGCTGAGATTTTTCGGCGCCTATATATTGAGACCATGATTGGATATCCATGTATGGATTGTCTGTAATTGCAGATCTCCATTTATCTAAAAAGTCTTGACTCGTGGTTTCTTCCCTCTTCTTACCTTCTTTACTAATGACTGGAAAGGCAAAATGAAGATCTGGATGTTTGAATTGCATTGATTTCAAACAAGATTTACATACTCCACAAGAATCGCCATTCTTTTTATCCAAACACAATATATAACAGGCGTAAGCTAAAGCCAAAGCCAACTTAGGTGAACCAGGCCTTCCTAATAATATCTGAGCATGAGGTATTCTATCTTGATCTACTTGAGTAACAAGTTGCTTTTTTTCTTTAGCTTGTCCAGGAATTGATAGAAACTGCATAGTTTGTAATAGAGTCATTGATTAAATCTCAAATGTACATCTCTAAAACTAAAGTTACATACGATATGTTAAGTACGCATAAAAGAAACTAGAAGATGAGGATATCTGTATACAGAAAGGCACATTTCAACGCAGCACATAGGTTGTTTAACCCTAAATGGAGCGACGAGAAAAATCAAGAGATCTTTGGAAAATGTAATAACCCTCATTATCACGGCCATAACTACGAGCTAGAAGTGAGGCTTAGTGGAGAAGTAGACCCTGACACTGGCTATCTTTTTGATTTGGGAATACTCTCTGATATCATCAAAGAGAAAATAGAGGACCGTTACGATCATAAAAATCTTAATCTAGAGGTTCCTGAATTTAAAGAGAAAATACCAACTGCTGAGCATATTTGCTATGAGATATATAAAATCTTACGCGGGTGTATTGATAAGGAGTATGATCTAGGTATCAAGCTGTGGGAGACACCAAGGAATTATGTGGAATATCCAGCGATGTAAATACTTTTTCTCATAGCCACATAAAAGAATAGCCAATGTACAAGTACACTGGCTATCGTATTTTTTAAAGTATGTAGTTCTCCTACCTCTTACTCAATTTCATTGTCTTTATCACTTGCCCATCATCACTCATCAACCTTACTAGATACATTCCTTTATTAAGATGTTCTATATTATGAGTTTGTCCATTAGTGTGATTCATTTCCTCTACTAATTTACCTACTACATTGTAAACGCCGATTGACTTTACATGTTCGTCAGACTTTACTTGGAATACATCTGAAGTTGGATTAGGAAATATTTTAACTTCAGATAAATCGATATCTTCTACAGCTACACCAGAACTTATGGTAACATCAAATGAATGTGTAGACATTGATAATGTATCTCCATCATATTCGATATCGGAAAAGTCCAATGGCGTATGATTCGCTGTCGAATAATCTAAATAATATGTATTTACAGTTACTGTAGAGTGACCTTCAGTAAGTTTAGGTTCTGTATGAAACATCCACTCAGAAGGAACATTTTCGTAAAACCTATTGATCTTAAATGCTCCAGCTGGAGTTTGACGAACATTTTTCGTGTAGCAAAGTATGTTATCACATAAGTACATATCCCATTCAGATGGAGTATCATCTGAAAACAAAAGTTCCCAGTGAACCCAAACAGAATCCTGGCCAATCAGCTCAAGATCATAATGAAGTACTACATCTTCAGTTTCTGGAGTATCCGTTATTTGCAAGTCGCTTGGCACCACTAATTGAGCTGAAGCACTCACAGAAGCCAGAAAAAGAAAAGCGTAAAGTAAATTTTTCATCATATTATAGTTTTTCTTAATATTCAAATTCATCGAAAGCCCTTGTCATTACTACATTTTCGAACATTTCAGAGCTTTCTGTAGCATAAATATAACAGTTAGTTGGCAATAACACGGCGAATATTGTGTTAATAGTAAGCTAATATCGTCGTCATGAGGCTTGACGACAAAATAAGGAATAACTAAAACTAACCAGAGATTCACGTAGGGGATAAAAAAAGCGTTGTCTGATTACTCAGACAACGCCTTAATATTTTACAAAGTAAAGATTCTCTTAGTGAGAAATATTCACTCTTTGTACTACTTGTCTTTCATCAATCTGGAAGAATAATAAGTAAGCACCACTGTTGATGTTATTTACATCTAAAGTATGGCTTAAAGCTCCTTTTACGTTAGTTCCGATTTGCTCTGTAAGTATTGTTCTACCTAACATATCGATCATTCTAACAGAAACATTAGCTGACTCTTCTATAGAAAGTTCTATGTTCATGTTTTGTGAAGCTGGATTAGGGAATACTAATAAGCTTTCATTATCGTTAAGTTCGTTAACGTCAACTGGACTATTCATTTGGATGTTATCAAAGTATAACATATCTCCCCAAGCCGAAGTTACAAACATTCTTACTATCACATCTTGACCCGCATAAGCAGAAAGATCTAAATTTTCGGTAGCCCAATCATCTGCTGCCGGTGTGAAGTATAAATTATTCATATTTACTTCTGCTGCAGTTCTTAATTCGGCACCCGCTTTGTTAAATATGTCACTATACGAATCTCCACAATCCGTTGATACTTGTACTTGAAGTCTATCAAGCGATCCTGAATAAGAAGTATAAGCATAGTCAAAAGATAAATTACCATCCGCAGGAACATTGAATTGCTCAGCGATAACAATTTCTCCGTTAGATACCCCAACAGTAGTTGGATTCCAATTCCAAAAATTGACCATTATACATTTGTCAGACAAACCATATCCTCCCATTGCTTGGGTTACATTTAGACCTGGACCGTCTACTACTATTCCATTTAGGCTTATGGCTGGTAAATTCACAACTACGTTGTTCGGAAATAAACCTACGTCATCTGCTTCATAGTCTTGAGTTACAGAACCAGCTGGAGACAAAACTCTACCTATAACTCCTGCACGACTAGAATCATTTAATGAACCTAATTCTTGAACATCAGTATTTACTGTAAATGTGATAACTGCTGATCCTTCGATCGATTGAAGACCGAAATCTACTTCCGTAGAAGATACTGAAGCTAACATGTCAACTGTTTCTGTAGCAACAGTAACACCATTTGAAATCATATCTACAGTAAAAGTAGCTGCATCAGCTCCTCCTCTGTTTTCAACTTCTACTTTAGCACTAAAATCATCACAAAGACCACCATTATCAACTAATTCAGCATAAACTACGCTTAAATCAACATAATCTAAAAGTAGAGGTTCAGAATAGCCTCCATTCACTGCGGCTTTAGTTGCATCATCTTGAACAAATGCCACTACAGCTAATTCTCCAAAATTATAAACATTACCAGGTATTGCTAATTCAGTCCATGACATTTCCCATGTTTCTCCTGCTGCAATCTCTGGCAACTCCATTCCTGCAGTACCTGTGAAGAAAGTCTTCATTACCGCTTCGAAATCTACTAAACTCGTAGAACCTGGGCGATTTGGCCAACTTACTATTTCCTCTACAAGAGCAACTCTAAGTCTATTAGAAGCTACTGAATATGCATCAGTTCCCTCATTAGTAATCTTTACAGTTACATCAATAGAAGATAAATCACTCGCAATTGAATGTTCAACTTCAACTAATACTGGTGCTGTGATTCCATATCTACCATCAATTGTTGCTTGAGGTAAAGTTCCTGGATTTCCAGTAGTAGTACCATCTGCGAAAACATCAGGTACACCTGTTACTCCATAGTAATCTACTCTTGTTTGCACTTCTGTTGGATTATCTACATTCATTGGATCTGTTCCCGGCCAAGAAGTCTGATATCTTAATTGAACGATTTTTTCTGCGTTTGCCTCGATAATTGCGTTTAGAGCTGGAGTCGTAGTCTCACAAGGAGGACAAGAAGCCTGCGTGAATTCCTCGATAAATACAGTCCTTTGAGACTGAGAGAAACCCATAAATGATGCACACATAAGTGCTCCAAATAGTAAAGTTTTTTTCATAATTCTTTGTTGATATTTGATAATACGGTTAATAATTGGCTGAATTTAACAAAAAATGCCCTTACGTAAGCTTCATAAAAAGAAAAGAATAGAAATTACATCCCTAAAAGACATTTGGCACTTTAAAAGGTCCCTTAATAGTAGAATGAACGACGATCGTATCAACATATAATACTTTTATTGCATACAAATTTTGTAACTTGTAATTCAATCAGAAAAAACAGCTTTATGCATATAGCTATCATAGGTAACGGTATTAGCGGAATTACTACGGCAAGGTGGATCCGAAAGCTAAGTGATCATAGAGTCACCGTAATATCTTCCGAGACTAAGCATTTCTACTCACGAACTGCGCTCATGTATATCTATATGGGCCACATGCGATATAAAGAGACGAAGCCTTACGAAGATTACTTCTGGAGTAAAAATAGAATTGATCTTGTAAATGACCATGTCCAAAATATAGATTTTAATAGTAAATCCTTATCGATGAAAAAAGGTGAAACTATAAAATATGACAAGCTCGTACTTGCTCTTGGGTCAGCAACCAACAAATTTGGCTGGCCAGGTCAAGATCTCAACAAAGTAGCAGGCTTATACTCCTACGATGATGTAGAAAACATGGAACGTCATACTCCAGGTCTAAAGCGTGCGGTAATTGTAGGAGGTGGACTGATTGGTATTGAAATGGCTGAGATGTTTCGTTCAAGAGAGATTCCAGTTACCATGCTCGTACGAGAAAGCAGCTATTGGAATAATGTACTCCCTGCAGAAGAATCTGCTATGATTAGCAGACATATAAAAGATCATCATATCGATCTAAGATTAGCCGAAGAGCTGGAAAGTATAGAAGATGATGGCGATGGAAATGCTTGCGCAATAAAAATGAAAAACTCCGGCGAAAGAATGGAATGCGGCTATGTAGGACTTACCGCCGGCGTCCATCCAAATGTAAAATGGCTCAAAGAAACATCACTCAATATAGAACGAGGGATAGTGGTAGACAACCATCTAGAAACTAATATCAAAGATGTGTATGCCATCGGTGATTGTGCCCAGCTTGCTGAGCCTAAACCAGGAAGAAGAAATATAGAGGCGATCTGGTACGCAGGTCGTATGATGGGCGAAACGGTTGCCTATAATATATGCGGTAAAGCGGTGGATTACGATCCTGGCATATGGTTTAATTCTGCGAAATTCCTAGATATAGAATATCAAGTATATGGAGATGTACCAGGAAAGTTACATGACTACTTGTCGACTCTGTACTGGGAGCATCCTGATAGCGATAAAGCTATAAGAATCAACTTTCATACAGAAACCAAAAAAGTAGCTGGTTTTAATTTGATGGGCATAAGGTTCCGTCATGAAGTTTGCGAAAAATGGATCAAGGATGGCGCTTCATTACAAGAGGTATTAGAAAACCTCAATCTTGCGAATTTTGATCCTGAATTTTACAAGACGTATGAGAAAGAAATAAGAAAGAGCTTCTCGGAGCAATCAGGTATCAACTACGAAATAAAGTCTAATAGGCTATTGGATCGAGTAACTGCATTTTTAAACAGATAAGAGAAAAGGACATGTCAAATTATATAGATGAAAGTATATCAATCGCAAATCCTAATCCGCACAATCTCGGACTTACAGAACGTCTGGCGATCATAGTCGGTTTGATTGGACTTACCATTGCTGGATTCCATGCCGGAGGTTACAGCATTGCCAGTACAGGGATGACTTTCACCATAGCTTTCACACTGATGGGTATGAGTATACTTTGGTATACACTTCAACATTATGCCACAAAGAAAGCGGGTATCAAAAATGATGGGGTCTGGTTTAGTTCTCTTGCAAGTAGAGGAGTCATTGGATGGATATTAGGAATTGTTCTCACAGGATTTTATGTGCTACTGTATTGGTTTCCTGAATTTTTAGGGCTAGGAAAAGAAGGTGCTGCTAATTTTGGCATCATTTCGCTATTTGATCCATTGTCCAATGTATTCCATGGAAAGCCAGCCAGTCAATGGTTTATGTATGGTACTATGTATACGTTTGCCATATTCTTCTTCGGAATCAAATTCATCTATAAATATAGACACAATAATTATCAGATAGTACGTACTCTCTCGGTGATGTTTTTCCAACTATTTTTGGCTTATTTAATTCCTGAAATTTTATCTGGTCTCAACGGTGGTTTCGAAGGAAATTGGTTTGATATGGATCTCAAAAATCAATGGCCATTAGACTATGATTTTGCACAACAATGGCATATCGATAATATGTTATCTGCAGGAAACATAGGATGGTTTTTCTTTATTTGGAGTCTCCTATTAGTATTCGTAGTATCTCCATTTCTTACTTACAAATATGGTAAGAGATGGTATTGTTCTTGGGTATGTGGATGTGGTGGACTCGCTGAAACTGCAGGAGATCCATGGAGACACTTATCAAATAAATCTATGAACGCATGGAAAGTAGAACGATGGATGATACAAGGCGTATTATTGTTTTCGTTTGTAATGACTATCGCTGTTATCTACTCTTATCTTGGAGACGATAGCTCTAAATATTCGCTTACAAGAACAGGGTTCACTTGGATCATGGTAGGTTTATTACTTACGTTAGCCGCTGGTTATGCTTTTTTACAAAAGAAAAATAAAGATGGCAATCAAAATAAAATATACTTAGCCTCAGGATCTGCAATATTAGTAGCCGCATTACTTGGAATGAATTGGGCATTTGGTAGTGGAAATGCTTTTTTCTTAGGTGGTGAAACATTTAAGGGTGTTTACGGATTCTATGTCGGCGCATTATTTTCAGGGGTTGTTGGTGTAGGTTTCTACCCTATTATGGGATCAAGAGTTTGGTGTAGATTTGGATGCCCAATGGCCGCGATTCTTGGAATACAGCAAAAGCTGTTTTCTAAGTTCCGTATTACTACTAATGGAGGACAATGTATCTCTTGTGGTAATTGCTCGACCTATTGCGAGATGGGAATAGATGTAAGAGCTTATGCACAGAAAGGACAAAATATTGTCAGAGCCAGTTGTGTAGGATGTGGAATATGTTCTGCCGTATGTCCACGAGGCGTATTGAAACTAGAAAATGGATCTGAAGATATATTTAGCAAGACAGAAGAGTACAAGGCAATCCATATTACTGATGAAGGTGTTAAGATTGATTTATTAAACTAAAAAAAAGATTTCGATAAAATTTATTTCCTTATTACAACATTGGGATCTTAATAATTACTTCTGTGCCTTGAAGTAAATCTTTGTATTCTATCATGTCCGAAATCTTCGTTTTTGATAGCTTTTGTAGTCTTTCATTGGCCAAAGTTATAGCAACTGACTTATGAGTAGATGCTTTCTTCCTAGATGCTTCCTTTCTACCAATACCATTATCGGAGATGATACAGTTTAGATACGTTTCTTCATCTTTTATCTCAATCGTTATTGAGCCTTCTTTAATCGATGATACACCATGGATAATTGCATTTTCTATAAATGGTTGTAAGATCATAGGTGGTACTTTGATATCGTCTTCGATCAAAGCATCATCTACATTTATAGTATAGGTGAAGGAATTAGATCTAGTCATTTGCTCAATACTGAGATAATCTTCGAGGTAGTTAATTTCAGTCTGAAGACCTATTTTCTCAACCGTACTAAAATCTAGAACGGAGCGCATCATTCTACTAAATGTTCTGATATACTTTTTGGCTTCATCGTTTCTATTTAGAGAAACTAAACCTTGTATAGAGTTCAATGCATTGAACAAAAAGTGAGGATTCATCTTTAACTGCATTGTCTTTTGCTGAGACTTTATTAAATCATTAGATGTTCTTAATTTGGCAGTGAGCAATGAAGATTTTTCTTTGTAAGCTTGCAAACGATAATTAGACAATAGAGCTAAGAATAGGAGAAACAAACACGATGCTCCTAGCACCCACCATAAAGGGGATACTTCATTTTTAGCTTTTACACGAATGGTGATCGGATCACTATAAGAAAAATGATTGCCATTCACAGTTGACCTCAATCGGTAGGTATAAGTTCCTGCAGGTAAATCAGTATACATGATACTTCTATCTGATGTGGCGGATTGGTATTCTTTTTCCAATGGAGATAACAAAGATTGAAATGTAATATTCTTCGGTTCCCTCAGATGTGTCGCCTCATAATTAATTTTCAAATCACTCCCCTCTTCATTGACTACAAAATCCTTACTAGTTTGTAGTATACCATTTACACTGATATTTATATTTGATATTATGGGTTCACTTATATTAACCGCACCCACTTTATGTTGTATAATATTACCTTCTTCAGCAAACCATATATCACCCCATTGATCTTGTACCACTTTAGAAGGACTTGACTTAAAATCAACTTTGAAGGTTTGACTGTTTTTGGGATTCCACTTCAGTAGATCTCCTTCCCCTTGGATATACAAATCTTTACCCAGAGCAAACAGATGATCGATTTTCATACTATCCAATCCATCAATTAAGATAGACTTTAGCGTTTTGTTTTTCATGACCCTTAAGCCTGAATCTGTAGCTACCCAAATATTATCTTGACATAAAGCTAAATCATTAATCCGAACTGTATCTCTGGCTAAGACCTTCCATTTTCCAGATTTATAACTATAAATCGAATTATTATTAGACAAGTAATCCATTTCATTCAAATGATGAAACTTTGCTGTACGTACTATTGGAGTAGTCCAATCATTGATCAATTGGAACCTACCTTCTTTAAAGAGATGCATTCCAGTCTGGGTTAAAACATATTCTTTAGCATCAATAGATGTATATGCATAGCATTCTTCATTCAGTGATTGTTGCTTTGCTTTGCTACCAGACCACTTCCATACTCCACCTTTGGCAGTCAGAATATAATTTCCTCCGCGGTTACTGATCGCTCTGGCTCCCTTGAGACCATCTTGTAATAAAATAAAATCTGCACCATTGAATCGATATAATTTTCCAGAATGCGAAAGAGCAGTTATCGATCCATCGACATCAGACTGCAGCGACACCATGGCCTCTGGCACATTATGAATATGGCGCTGAGAAATCAATATTTCCGCAACACAAATAAACAGGCATAAAAGTATACTCCGAAGGACCATATAGCTAAGGTAACTTGAATAATCATCAAATAATTGTTTACATCGATTTTGATGCGAAATTTACTTTACGAATATTATGTAATGGATAACCAACAAGAAAAATAATTTTGTTGGTCGAGTCTTTGACGATGCTAGTCGAAGGGCTGAAACTTAGATGTTCTTATCTGCGATTATAATAGTAAACAACACATTATCATGTCATTACTAAGAGCAATATTCGCAATTTTATTTCCACCTTTAGCTGTATTGGATAAAGGATGTGGATCGATATTAATCGTTACTTTACTTACTTTAATATGCTGGATTCCAGGTCTGTTAGCAGCTTTGGTCATTCTCAATGAAAGCTGATTTAAAAAATTGAAGCTGGAGTACCTGAAATTCGGTGCTTCTACCCAGATCTAATGGTTATTGTTTAATCTAAGATCTGTCAGCTCTGTTTTTAACAATAAAGTACTTAGTATCCAAGCCTATAAGTAATACCAAGCTGCAAAAGATGTGAATTACCATATCCAAATTCGCCATAGACGGCCAAATTGGGAGTCATAAAATATCGTGCACCCGCAGAAGCGAAGTATACTATAGTAGGTACGGTTACTTCGGAATCAATCTCATTCAGTATAGAACTTACGGCAGATTCAGTGATCGTTTTTCTTCTATTGAAACTATAACCAAGATATGTAGACGCATAGGTATCTAGCTTGTCTAACTTATAGATATGGAAGGCTAGCTTGCCGCCAAATGTAAATACATTGTTCCTCTCTGTAATCGAACCGCCATCACAAATGCAGTCTTCTGCACCTGGTATTGGGAATGGTGAATTACAATGCAACGCACATAGTGGATTATCTAGTATCGCATTGATATCATCCAAAGTATAATCTATTTGTGCATCTACTCTATAATAATTAAAGAATGCTCCGATAGATATGGATTGCGTTAAACCATATTCGTAAGAAAGGTTTAATGCTGGACTTGGACTACCCGCACCCGAACCTCCTCCAATCAGATTGTACGAAAACTCAGTGGGATTGATCAATCCTATTCCAATATTTAGATTTTGGTCTCCCTTAGTATGATAAGCAATTGTGTCTAGAGCTAAATATTGCGATTGATTTCGTTGGGCGCTAATATCGAAAGCAAATAGTGCTAGTAAGAGTGTTAAAACAATAAATTTTGGTTGGTAGATATTGATCATTACAAGTGTATTTTTACTTGAGACGTCAAAAGTTAGAAATGGATACAAAAAAGAGGCAACCCAAATTGGATTGCCTCTCGTAAATTCTATATTGTACTGTACCCTATCCTAGATCGAATCTATCAAGGTTCATTACCTTATTCCATGCAGCTACGAAGTCTGTAACCATCATTTCTTTAGCATCGTCAGTAGCGTATACTTCTGCGATAGCTCTAAGCTCAGAATTAGATCCGAAAATCAAATCCGCTCTTGTCCCTGTCCATTGAAGGTCGCCAGTCATACGATTACGGCCTTCAAATTCTTTATCCGTATCAGAAGTCGCTTTCCAAGTAGTTGTAAGATCGAGTAGATTTACAAAGAAATCGTTGGTAAGTTTTCCTGCTTCCGCTGTAAATACACCATGCTTAGATCCATCAAAATTAGTACCCAATACTCTCATACCACCTAATAACACTGTCATCTCTGGAGTTGTCAGTGTAAGTAATTGAGCTTTGTCTATTAATAGTTCTTCAGCGGTAAGAGTGTGTCTACTATTTACATAGTTACGGAATCCGTCAGCCACTGGCTCTAATGCTCTGAATGAGTCTGCATCAGTATGCGCTTCTGTAGCGTCTACCCTTCCTCCTGTAAATGGCACAGTTACATCATGTCCAGCATTCTTAGCTGCAAGCTCTACCGCTGCACATCCACCTAATACGATAAGATCTGCGATTGATACTTTCTTACCGTAGTTAGATTGTACACCTTCGAGATGTGTGATTACTTTAGATAGTTGTGCTGGATTATTGACTGCCCAATCTTTTTGAGGAGCTAATCTTACTCTTGCCCCGTTAGCTCCACCACGCTTATCAGATCCACGAAATGTAGAAGCAGATGCCCATGCGGTAGATACTAATTCTGATATTGATAGTCCGCTATCTAATATAGCTTTCTTTAAGTCTGAAACGTCACTTGCACTAAGATCAACACTCTCAGATGTTGGTAGAGGATCTTGCCATATCAATACTTCTGAAGGTACTTCTGCACCTTTATAGCATTGTATCGGTCCCATATCTCTATGTGTCAGTTTGAACCATGCTCTAGCGAATGCATCTTCAAATTCTGACGGGTTTTCATAGAATCTTCTTGATATCTTATCATAAGCTGGATCCATACGCATAGATAAATCCGTAGTCAACATAAATGGTGCATGCGTTATTGCTGGATCGTGCGCATCTGGCACTGTTCCAGTTCCTGCACCATCTTTTGGTGTCCACTGGTGTGCACCAGCTGGACTCTTAGTTAGCTCCCATTCATATTCGTATAGGTGCTTAAAGTAATCATGACTCCATTTTGCAGGAGTCGTCGTCCATGCACCTTCTAGTCCACTAGTAATAGTATCTACACCTTTACCACTGTTGAATGTACTTAACCATCCTTGACTTTGAGCTGCTATATTTCCACCTTCTGGCTCTACACCTACGTGACTATCTGGACCAGCACCGTGTGCCTTACCAAATGTGTGCCCACCTGCGATCAATGCCACAGTCTCTTCATCATTCATCGCCATACGACCAAATGTCTCTCTGATATCATGTGCTGCTGCAACAGGATCAGGATTTCCTTCTGGACCTTCTGGATTTACATATATCAATCCCATATGAGAAGCACCTAATGGCTGCTCGAGAGATCTATTTTCTCCGTATCTATTTACGCCTAACCATTCTCTTTCAGTACCCCAGTTCACATCATTTTCTGGTTCCCATACATCTGCACGACCTCCAGCGAATCCAAATGTCTTAAAGTCCATAGATTCCAATGCACAGTTACCCGCTAGGATCATAAGATCAGCCCAAGATATGTTTCTACCGTATTTCTTCTTGATAGGCCACAGTAATAGTCTTGCCTTATCTAAATTACCGTTGTCCGGCCAACTATTCAGAGGAGCAAATCTTTGCTGCCCTGCACCAGCACCACCACGACCATCAAAGATCCTGTAAGTACCCGCACTGTGCCAAGCCATACGGATAAAGAATGGACCATAGTGACCGTAATCCGCAGGCCACCAATCTTGTGATGTCGTCATTAGCTCTACGATGTCCCTCTTGATTGCCGCTAGATCTAGACTTTCAAATGCCTTGGCATAGTCAAACGACTTACCCATTGGATCTGATTTCTCAGAATTTTGGCGAAGTATATTAAGTTTAAGTTGGTTTGGCCACCAATCTCTATTAGTAGTACCACTGCCAGCGGTTTGGCTCTGCGCTCCTCCCATAAATGGGCATTTGCTGATATCGCCACTTCCGTTATTATCCATATAATGTGTTGTTTATGTTGTTGTAATAATCGATTCCCAAAATTAAGAATAAGTGAGGGCATTTACAGCATGTATCGGATTGAATTAAGATATTGGTAGGTTGGCTATGTCATTACTGAGACTAATAATAGCGTCTTGTCATAAAAACACTTAGATCATCACTAGCGTTTCTTAGAAGAAACGGACAATTTTAGATGTAACACCCAAACGGAATGCGGTTTTCTTTTCAAACCTGTTACTAAACTAGTTGATATAAAATCACTCAAATTAGCAAGCCAAACTAATCTAGGCTTAATGAAAAAGACTTATTCCTCAGAAAATGCTAATAACCCTTAATAACACTACCTACATTATAGTTTAATACATATATAAGGTTTCTATTATTGACGCCAATGATGAACAAAGCGAAATAAATGATTTCAAGATCTTAGACAGCCTCTGTATCCATGGCTTGTACCAACCTCGGCAATAAGTTTCCATGCTAGTGCTGAACTTTGTATTAGTGCTTCCATAAAACTAAGAATTACCCTCTCGCTCTTTCAGCTCTTTATGACTTATTCATATCGCTCCGACTAATAAGGAACTTGCAGTCTTAGCCTATATAGTTATCTTTCACGATAGCAGCCCATGTTAGGCACACATATACTAAGGCATACCAAATTTAAACCTTGTTTTCGTGTAATGCACTATACCCTTGTAGTCAATTAAAAATTAGAAATGTCCAACAAAATAAGATTTAGAGAATTAGACATAGACGATGTAAAAAGTTTGTATGAGATATATTCTGATAAAGAAGCAATGAAATATAGAGGTAGTAAGCCTATTGAAAATATTGATGATGCAAAAGAATATATAACGAAGCAGAAAACATTAAACGGAAATGTTTTAACAATTAGAAAAGGAATTGAAATATTACAAGAGAAGAAATTAATAGGAAGTGTAATGTTTCGATTTGACAAAAATCAAGAAAAAGAATGCGAAATAGGATACTCCATAGGACGCAAATTTTGGAAAAAAGGTTTTGGAAATGAAATTGTCAAAAACATGCTTGAAACCATTAAACAAAATAAAGACATTGAAAATGTGATTGCATGGACCAATAAACGGAATATTGCTTCGATTAAAATTTTGGAAAAGAATGGATTTGATACTATTCAACAGGAAGAAAGTTCAGACAATTATTATTATCGCAAAGAGATAAATAGAATTTAAAATCAAGCTGCGGACAGCAATGACAAATAATTATGTTGAGTTAATTGAAGTTATGCCACGCATATAAGAAAGTGAAATCCAATTAAAAATTTATCAACACCTATTACATTAATAAAACACTCGGAAGAAAAGGCTTTATAAATGAAAGACTCTGAAATATCTAAATATTTAAGCAGAATAAAAGTAGATGATTGTAAGCCTAACTTTGAGTACTTATCAAAACTTCAGGAATTTCACATGGCAAATATTCCGTTTGAAAACTTAGATATCATCGTAGGTAGAAAAATTGGGTTAGATATCAATCATTTATATGATAAGATAATAATAAAAAAACGTGGTGGTTATTGCTTTGAACTTAACACCTTGTATGCTAAATTACTAACGAATATCGGTTATAAACCTCGACCAGTTTTAGGAAGAGTTTGGTTGAGTAATCCGAAGAGTACGCCACCTAGAAATCACTTAGCCTACCTACTAGAGTTAGATAAAAAGACTTACATCACAGATGTAGGATTTGGTGGACTTACAGCCAGTATTCCGTTAGACATCCATGTATCCTCGACTGTCACTGACAAAGATGGAATGGTGCGTGTAATACCATTTAGAGAACATCAACATATGATCCAACGGCAAACTGAAAAAGGATGGACCAATCTTTACAGCTTTGAAGAGGTAGAGATTAGTGAACAAGATATAAGTATCTCTAATTATTACATGTCTACACATCCACATTCCCATTTCCACGACAATAAGTTTGTGGGCAAAATTACTGAGGAAGGAAGAGTTGCATTATTCAACAATAAGATGTCAATCCGAAAAGGAATACACGTCGTGGCTAAAAATCGTGTAGAATATGGTGATAAATGGTTAGAGATAATTAAAAATGAATTTTCTCTAGATCTTGATTTTACTAAAGCGGAGTACGATGCTTTGCTTCGAGATAACACTTAATCCACTGAATTGATAAATTAAGCTTTAAAGGTTAATTTAGCATGTTCGTCTAAATATGTTAAATGTATGTACGGAGTAATAATGCCGCTAAATAAAATCACTTGAAAAAAAAATACAAATACAAATACAATCCTTTCTCCGGAGTGCTTGCTGAGGATCTATCCACTACTCTAGTCCCAAGATTTGATCTAGATCAAATCATCTCTAAAATAAATAATCCAGAACAGATTGCAATTGAATTTATAGGAAAACAAGGAAGAGGAAAAACAACCCATCTGATCTACCTGCAAAAGCTATTGGCTGAATACCCAATATTTCTATTAAATTCTAAATCTACCTTTCACAAAATTATTAACCATCGATCAAACGTGGTTTTCATCGACAGCATTCATCATCTTAATTTATTCGATCGAATCCATTTATTCAAGAAGAAGGAGACTGTAATCTACACTACTCACTGGAATAGAAAAATTGAATGCCTGATAGCTAGAAAAAAATATTGCTCGTTAAATTTTAACGGTATAGATCCTAAACTTCTTAAAGAAATAATACATAGAAGATTAAAGCTTGCTGCAGATGATGACTCTGATCACATCGAAATCGTTACGACGAAAGAAGTCAATGCTTTAATCAAAAAATTTGGAGACAACTACCGAGGAATCATCAATCACCTATATGAAAAATACCAAAATGGTAGCAACAATAAGTAAAGAGTTATTCATAGAAGAAGTAAATAGCGACAATATTAGATTTGGACATTTGAATATTACGTCTACTGAGACGATTAAAGTAGATAGTATACAAGGATGCATATTCTTTGAGGCGAGAGGACGAATGTCTAGCCAAAAAGATAAAATTCAAACATTTACCATTCCAAATCAAAGCATATTGTTGAAAAATGAAAACTACAAGATTCCATTTTCATTTGAACTGACCAAAACGAGACCTGACACCTATCAAGGAATTAATGTAAATTATACTTACGACTGCGAAATCAGGCTTAATATCAATGAATCTTCACTTGACAAAATCGAAAGGAGCATCTTTACTAAACTCAAGTCATTTGTAACTGCAGATTATTCTGTCAAAGCATCAAAACATTTTTTAGTCCGTAAGCCAAATAGCGAATATAGAGTTGTCGAATCCAAATCGAACTTTGACTTCAGGACCAACCTAATCATTGCCGCTTTCACTGCAATATTATTTGGTGGCTCTTATATATTTTTTATACCCAAATTCGAGCCTTCCCTTTTGTATGCAATTATTGGATTTGTTTCTACAGGAATAATGATATTCTTAGTCAATCATTTCGTAGCAAGTTTATTCGGCACCGTCACTTTGCAGACTTTAAGAGATGAAGATTCATTTCGCTGCAAGATACGAAGACATCCAAAAATGAATTTGACTCATCAAAATTTGTACTATGAGATAATAGAAAAAGTAGTTGACCAAAGAGGAACTTCTTCTCAGACTTATCACGAAAGAATCTATATTTCCGCAAATAAAAAATTGCCAGACCATAAAGAAATTTCCATTTTTACATTCCCCTACCCCGATCGAGTTGGATTACAATCTCATGAATATAAAGATATGTCTATTTTTTGGCAAATGAATTTAGATGGAAAATATTTAGGAATACCAATGCGATACAAATGTATTTTTAATGTAAAGAGTTCATAATCAAAAAAATCACATTTCGTTACGAGAAGATCAACCGACCTTTCCTTATCTTTTAAAAAAATAATACGCAGGAATCCCAGCCACTAATATCCCCACTCCTGCCCAAGATTGCTCCGGTAATGCGATCAAAGTATTGACCACAAAAGCTATCGTAACCACTAGATATACAATTGGAATAATCGGATAGGCTACTAACTTATAAGCGGGTTGCTTGGCGCTATTATTATTTTTATCTCTATATCGAAATACAAAGATCGATCCTGTGGCCAAAGTCATAAAAATGATATCCATAAATGTCACAAAGGTCATCAAATTATGAAAAGTCCCCCAGATCAAAATCAATCCACATGCCCACACCATCTGTAACAGCATGGCTACATGAGGCGTCTGATACTTAGGATGTAACTTAGAGAGAGAATCGAAGAACAGTCCGTCTTTAGCCATCGCGTGATAGATACGAGGCGCCGTCATGGTATATATTCCAATCGTTCCAAATATCGATATGGTTATAGCAATCGTTACTAGCTTACCTCCACCAGTAATAACTTGTCCTACCGCATCACCGGCGACCTTTTCGGATAGAGCCATATCACTACCCGGAATCAATTGCATATAGGCAAAGATTACGAGCAAGTAAACACTAGTTACCGCAAGAGTACCAATCAACATTGCTCTAGGCACTATCCTTTGTGGATTTTTAGTCTCTCCTGATAAATAGGTCGCATGATGCCATCCCCCAAATGACCAAAACACGCCTACAAAACCCACTAATATCCCTTGAAGAAGATTATCTGGTGTATGACTTACAAGACTCATATTGGTCTCTACTCCAGTAGAAGGCCAAAAGTATAACCCTATAATAATGATGATCAGTAGTGCTAAAAGTTTGAGACTCGTAAAGACCGTAGCAAATATTTGTGAGATGTTAACTCCGATTACATTGATCAGAGTCAATCCAATTATAGTCCCTATCGATATGGCATATTTGGCATAAGTCGATAACTCTACAAAAAACTCCACATAATTGGCAAACACCGTGGCTAATGCTGCCAATGCACCCGTATTGACAATCAGTAAAATTATCCATCCATATAGGAATCCAAATATATCTCCGTATGCTTCTTTCAGGTAAATGTAGACACCTCCTGACTTGGGATATCTCGCACCCAATTCTGAGAACGTCATGGCACCCAGAAAAGTAACCAATCCACCAATCGCCCAGATTAATAATACCCATCCATGATGACCCACAGCTTGCATAGTAGATGCAGGAGTGACAAATATCCCCGATCCTATACACGCACCAATCGCGATCATAGTCAAGCCAGTAAGTGTGATGTCTCTTCTTAATGCCATAGAAATCTTGGTTTTATGGCTTCTAAAATACAATTATCTTACAATAGTCTACTTCTTAAGTATTCTTCTGTATTTTGATGGAGGATATTTATCTCATACACTGGTGAATTAATTTTCTTCCATCACTTTGAGTATTGATCATCGTAAACATTATAAAATAATAAACCTACTCACCAATAGTGCAAAGAATCATAAGTACCATATTACTAATCGTTATATCCATTTGCTGTATGTCAGGGCAGCGACGAGCCAATGATCTAATGCAAGGCAAAGATAGAGTTGACATTCCTTTTCACTTCCGCAATGGATTTATCGTATTAGACTTAAAATTCAGTGACTTTGTTCCGATGAGTTTCATTTTTGATACTGGAGCAGAACACACACTTATATTTGACAAAAGGACTACAGACATTCTCAATATTCCTTATGAAAGGCAAATAAAAGTACTTGGAAGTGATCTTACAGTTGAGATGTTTGCCCAGATATCGAGGGCCATACCGTTCGTATTACCTAATGGTCAAAGAGTGAAAAGAGATATTGTAGTCTTGGATAATGATTACCTCAATCTAAGTGAGATCAATGGAGTCAATATTGATGGTTTGATCGGTGGCGAATTTTTCAAAGGTCTTGTAGTCCAAATCAATTTCGAAAAATCCAGACTAGAATTGTACTATCCCGATAACTATAAACCTTGTAAGGATTGCACCAAACACGATATCGAGATTAGTGACCACAAGCCATATTTCTTATCAGATTACGTATCATCGAATAATAATCCTAGTGATACAAGCCAACTGAAACTACTTCTGGATTCCGGAGCAGCTATCACTTATTTATTGTTTTTAGAAAGTGATAGCACAATCGTGGTTCCGGAATCAACAATTCCTGGAAATCTTGGTAAAGGACTAGGGGGTGACATCATCGGTCTAGTAGGAAAATCTAGGTACATAGGTCTTGACAATTACGGATTCAAAGAAGTGATTACCTACTATCAAAGTGTCGATTCTGCAGTAATTGCAAGGAACAAAATCGATAGAAACGGAATTATAGGTAATTCTGTATTATCGAGATTCAAAAAGGTAACTATTGATTATACCTATGAAAAACTATACCTAGAGCCAAGACGAAACTACAATGAAGATTTTCAATATGACAAATCTGGTATCAATATTATTGCCTTAGGATCTAATTTGGATCAATATTACGTAAACGCTGTGATCATTGACTCTCCTGCGTATGAAGCGGGAATTCGGTCTGGAGATTTGATCGTAAAATATGGCTGGTGGCCCACAAATTGGTTTTCATTAACGGGAATAACCAATCGTATGTGTAAAAAAGAAGGTAAAAAAATCAATCTCACCATCAAACGAGGAGAAGAAAAGATGAAGAAATCATTCATACTCAAGGACTTACTTAAGAATAATAAACAATAAGGATATTTGCAGAATAGAGGAATAAAAGCTACTTTTGCACTCGATTTTAAACAATTTTATTAATTAACAACAAACATATTCTATGTTAGCTATCGTTACAATAGCTGGTCAACAGTTCAAAGTTGAGGAAGGTCAAGAGATCTTCGTCCACCAGTTAGAAGCATCAGAGGGTGATAATGTTTCATTTGACAACGTACACATGTTGATCAATGGAGACAACACATCTGTAGGCACGCCGGTAATCAGTGGAGCCTCTGTAGGTGCTACTGTTCTAGGTCACCAAAAAGGAGACAAAGTAATCGTATTCAAGAAGAAGAGAAGAAAAGGTTACAAAGTAAAGAACGGCCACAGACAATCATTTACGAAGATCAAGATCGATTCTATTAAAGGATAAATCAGAACTTCACTAAGACAACTAATTAATAATAGAAGAACCGACAAGTCGGTGATTCAGTAAAAAGTAAATATCATGGCACACAAAAAAGGTGTTGGTTCTACGGACAATGGAAGAGATAGTAATGCAAATTACCTCGGAGTAAAACTTTTCGCAGGTCAATATGCTAAGCCAGGAAGTATCATCGTTAGACAAAGAGGAACAAGATTCCACCCTGGTATAAATGTAGATATGGGTAAAGATCACACACTTCACTCTATGATAGAAGGAAGAGTATCTTTCGTAAAGAAGAGAAATAACAGAACATACGTTAACATATTACCTCTTGATGAAGTAGCCGTAACTAAAGCAGAAAGAGCAGCAGCTCTAGCTGTTAAGCAAGCAGCAACTGACGCAGGTAAAGCAAAAGGATCTAAATCTGCCCCTAAGGCGAAGGCGGCTCCTAAAGCTAAGGCAGCACCAAAAGCAGCTCCTGTAGCGCCTAAAGCTGAAGCAGCTCCAATGGCAGCAGCGGCACCAAAGGCTAAAGCAGCTCCAAGTGATGATGCACCTGTAGAATTCGTAAAAGGAAACGCAGAAGGGTCTGATGACCTAAAGAAGATTGAAGGTATCGGACCAAAAATCTCTGAGCACCTTACAAATGCAGGTTATGGTACGTTCGCAGCGTTAGCAGCTACTACTCCAGAGAATATCTCTGCGATATTAGCGAACGCTGGTAAAAGATACACTATGCACAACCCAGGAACATGGCCTAAGCAAGCAGAAATGGCTGCTGAAGGTAAGTGGGACGAGTTGAAAGTATGGCAAGATGAATTGGATGGTGGTAAATAGGTATATCGCTGTCTAAGTTCCCTTAGATTAGGTGGACCCAACTAACTTTGTTAGTTGGGTCTTTTTTTTGTCCATTATTCAGTAATATTATAACATGAAAGAGATTTTTGACAATTGGAAGAAGCATTCCAAAGAAGACTACGACGAAAATCTGAATTATCTCAAATCCCTCAGAGGTAATAAATCAATAGATCAATCAGCGGCTGAATTGGACAAAACTGTCTTCGCTAAAGTAGATTGTCTCCAATGTGCTAATTGCTGTAAATCAACCCCCGCTATGGTGACTAGGCCAGATGCGAAGCGTATTGCCAAACATTTAGGGCTATCCTCTAAGGCGTTTATCAAAAAGTATTTACTAGAAGATTATGATGGATCATTGATGATCAACGGCGTGCCGTGTACATTCCTCAACGTGGACAATACTTGCCAGATATATGAAGTAAGACCGGAGGCCTGTAGAGAGTATCCTCACACTGCACAATTTGGGTTTCACAGGCGAAGCCGTATGAATGCGCAAAACACACTTATCTGTCCAGCTACATACGAAATTGTGAAGCGATTGAAAGCAATACACGTATAAAGTAAATACCATCAAAGGCAATTAAAAGCTATTTCGGTTTTTAATCTACAAAAAAGAGGCCTTACCGCTAGTGCGATAAGGCCTCTTTACATTTATTTAAAAAAGAACTCTTATTGAGTCTTTTCAGTTTTCTTAGAACAGCTTTTCTTTCCGCTCTTGCTTGCACAACATCCTTTCTTAGCTGATTTTGCTTTAGCTACAGGTGCTGTTGTATCTACAGTCTTACTTACTTCGCTTGACATAGATTCTCTTTCCATCGATGCAGAAGCTACTTTAGTAAATTTCTTGCTTTTATCGCAGTACTTTACTTCTTCCCAGCTTATTTTACCAGATTTAGAGCAAGTGTTCTTTTCGTAGTATGCTACTTTTCCTGACTTAGAACATTCTTCTCTTTTTATCTCATCAGTTGCTTCTGCTAAAGCATCTGCTTCGACCATAAATGAAGCTACTTGTGTAGTGGCTTTATCTGCTTTTACACATTTAATACCATCTTTTTTACACTTTGCCATTTCAGCCGCCGTACATTTCTTCTGAGCGTTCATTGCTGTTCCAGCCATTAGAAACACTGTGAGTACGAATAAAATCTTTTTCATTGTTAATATTTTTTTTAGTTACGAATTTACCTAATTGTTGATTGAGCAAAATATCGCTCACAAATAATATAACGTAAAAGTTATATCATCTGGTTCAATAACTGTATAAATATAGTTCATATTGTAAGCAAACAACGTTTACCTAACTTTATTAACATATTTTTAGATATATTATATGCTTAATCATAAGCTTTTGGAGCTATTTTTAGCTTTTATCAATTAAATCAAACAATGCGCAATTATTTTCAATTAGGTTTATTCCTTCTCCTGACTGTTACTTTATTCAACTCTTGCAAAACTAAACAATACACTTTTGATAATTACGAAGGAAAGCGCTTAGCTATAGGAAGTTCTGGTGGTTTTACTGGAACGACCATCAAATATTACATTTTTGAAAATGGCCAATTGTTTAAAAATGGAACTTCTGGACATGAGGAATTACAGCGATTGGATAAGAAAACCGTTCAGCAACAATTTGACAATTACTACACGCTTGGCTTCGATAAACTAGAAATCAATGATTCGGGTAATATGAGTTATTTCATTATCATGAATCCAGATACTGATCAAGTAAAAATGCTGAAATGGGGAGGTGGATCCGTAGAACCTAGCAAAGAACTAGAGCAATACTACAATCTATTGAGTGCGATTATTAAGAAAAACAATAAGCCTAAATATAGCCACCCTACAAAGTAGAAACGGTTAGGACAAATACATTTAAAATATTGAATATGAATAAATTATACCTTATCATAGTATTAGCTGTTTGCTCATTATCTATACAAGCTCAACACCAAAAGTTAGATATGCCAATAAGAGCGACTAATAGCAGCAATAATCAAAAATCATTTTCGCCAAAGACACTATCGTTTATATCATCTAACCCTGTCAGCAATGATGGCCTAAGAGCTGTTTCCAAAGATAATAATCAAGCGATATTAATCAAAGGAACACCCCTTACCAAAGGTAGATCAGGCAACGGAATTTTAGATATCGCTAAAGATTATCTATCCTCTGCAGCACCAATTATGGGTATTACTGATTCTGATAAAGAAATGCTACTTATAGATGCAGATGTTGACCAACTCGATATGCACCATATCAAGTACCAACAAATATTCAATGGCATTCCTGTATATGGCGCGGAAGTAATCTTACATGGTCACGCTGGAAATATAGATATGCTTATGGGTAGATATGAATCTACTCCAACTATAGGTACTAAGCCTACCCTATCTTTGGATGACACCAAATTACTAGTGGCTACCCATATTGGAGAAATCACTATGCCAAAGGACGACATCTATAATCTATTTGATATCTCACCTATTACCACAGAACTCGTGATCTATAAGGGTCAATTGGCATACCATAGTACAACTTACCGTAATCTTATTGACCGTCGCGAAGTGTTTACTGATGCTCATACCGGAGCGATCATTAATGAGTACAAAAGTTTTTGCCAATTCCATAACCATAGTTCAAAAAACGAAGCATCTAACTGTAGTCATTCGCACTCAACCGTAACTAATATCATAGAGCCGAAAGAGGAATTTGCACCGATGGGAGATGAGATTGCTAATGCAACAGACCTCTTAGGTATCACAAGAACAATTCACACTTATGAAGAAGGTGGTACCTATTATATGATGGATATTAGTAAGCCAGATATGTTTAACGCTTCATCAAATCTACCTGATGAACCAGAGGGAGTGATTTGGACTATAAATGCTTTTAATACATCACCCGAGGGAAACAATTTTCAATACGACCATGTCACTTCTGTTAACAATACTTGGGGAGCATCTCCTGAAGCAGTCTCTTCACAATTTAATGGAAATCTGGCCTATCAATATTTTCTGGATAGACACGCGAGAGTATCTATCAATGGTCAAGCAGGAAATATCGTTTCTTTTGTAAATGTTTCGGATAAGCAAGGCGGAAGCATGGACAATGCATTTTGGAATGGATTTGCAATGTTTTACGGTAATGGATCACAAGCATTCAAACCATTGGCTAGAGGCTTAGATGTAGCAGGACATGAGATGACACATGGTGTGGTTCAAAACACTGCCAACCTCGAATACTACGGAGAGTCAGGAGCACTTAATGAATCGTTTGCTGATGTATTTGGTGCGATGATAGATAGAGATGATTGGCTTGTGGGAGAAGATGTAGTGAAAACTTCTGCATTTCCATCTGGAGCATTACGTAGTCTTATAGATCCTAATCAAGGACAACCAACAAATAGTTTTAATACTGGATGGCAACCGAAGCATGTCAATCAACAATTTACAGGACAAGAAGATAATAATGGTGTCCATATCAATAGCGGTATTCCTAATCATGCATTTTACCAATTTGCCAATGTCGTCGGAAAAGACAAAGCTGAAGATGTATACTATAGAGCGCTAGATAGATATTTGACGAAGTCATCACAATTTATAGATGCGAGGCTAGCAGTAATACAAGCAGCCCAAGATCTTAACCTATCATCGAGCGAAGTACAAGCAGCCAGAAATGCATTTGATGCCGTAGGAATCACCGATGGAAATAGTACAACTAATCAAACCGATATAGAAGTAAACCCTGGAGAAGATATCATCGTATACGCCTCTGAAGACCTTCAATCATTATCATTCATCAGACCTGATGGTACTGTAATAATAGAAAACATTGCCTCTGTCGGTATCAGATCAAAGATAACAGTTACGGATAATGGAAGTGCTATTATATTTGTCAATGAAGACAGTCAAGTTCATCTTGTTCTTCCAGATTGGACTACGACTACGCCCACATTCCAACATGGAGTACTTGATATTCCTGATAACGAAAACATAAGTAGCGTAGCGGTGTCAAGACAAGGAAATAGAATAGCTGTGACTCGTTCGCCTTTTACAAATCTTATAGAGATGTATGATTTTCCTACTGGTCAATGGTATGATTACGAACTTTATAATCCAACCTTTAGCGATGGTGGAGAAAAAACTTATAACGTCGCGTTTGCAGATGCAATGGAGTTTGACTACTCAAGTAATTTCATCATGTATGATGCTCTCAATCGTATAGAAGGTCAATCTAGTGTAATCGAATATTATGATGTAGGATTTCTCAACGTTTGGAATGAAGCAGAAAATTCTCCCTCACTAGGAAACATTAGTAAGCTCTTTAGCGGTCTTCCGGATAACGTCAGTATCGGTAATCCAACATTCTCCAAGAATAGTGAGTTTATTATCGCTTTCGATTATGCTGAGAATATTGGTACTAACGGCGATACTGAATTTGCTAATTTCAGAGTATACGGAGCCAATATTGAAACTGGAGACAATGGTATTATTACGAGCAATACTACCTTCGGATATCCGTCCTACTCTACTTTAGATAATGCTGTTGTTTATACTAAGGAAATCGAACCTGATAATCCTAATAATGATTTTTATGACGTTGCTGGCTTCAACCTTGATGAGACAAAGATCCAACCCACTGGTGAAGAAGTAACTGTAACCATAGAAGGTAGATTCGCGACATGGTTTAGCAATGGAGAACGGGATCTTGTAGAAATACTAGAAACACCTGAAGGAAAGACTGTAGAAATGACAATATTTCCTAATCCGGCAGATCAGAAAACTAGTCTTACATTCTCCGGAGATTTCCAAGGTGATGCGATCTATAATATTACTGATATTACTGGAAAGTTAATATCATCTCACAAGACATACATTCACTTAGGAGAGCAGACTATTGATCTTCCAATTGATAAGTTAGCTTCAGGGTTATACAATGTCACATTAAATGTAGGCAATCAATCTGCTACGACAAGGTTGGTTAAGCAATAGGCTTATCATAGCGATATAATGAAATAAGAAAATGCTCACTTATTAATAGTGGGCATTTTCATTTTACCATCTTTGCAAACTATGCCAGCAAAAGTATTGATCATCAGATTTAGTTCTATCGGAGATATAGTATTGACTACTCCAGTTATACGGTGTATCTCGGAACAGCTTGATGCGGAAGTTCATTTTCTGACTAAGAACAAGTTTAAAGGTATCCTTCAGCACAATCCGTACCTTACAAAAGTGTTTGGCATAGATCAAAACATATCTGAGATCATACAAGACCTCAAAGCCGAGCAATACGACTACATTATAGATCTACATAAAAACTTGAGGACTCAAGAAGTAAAGCTGAGACTCGGCCTTAAAAGCTATACTTTCAACAAACTAAATATTGCAAAATGGCTTAAAGTCAATCTTAAGATCAATCAACTGCCAAATAAGCATATAGTAGATCGATACTTTGAAGGAATACAAGGACTCAATGTAAAGAATGACGATAGAGGTCTAGATTACTTTATCTCACAGGCAGATCAAGAAAAAGCAGACGACATCATCAAGCATATCAAAGGCTATAAAGTATTGGTGCTAGGTGCCAATTACTTTACCAAACGAATACCAAGTTCTCTGTCTTCCAAAATCATAGTCGCAAGCGATGAGCCAATCATACTATTAGGAGGAAGTGATGTTACAGAGGAAGCCAATTCTCTTGCGAGTAAATATCCCGTAAAAACAATCAATCTTGTAGGAAAGACCTCTTTAGCTGTTTCGTCCGGAATCATCAGACGAGCTACAGAAGTTCATACTGGCGACACTGGATTAATGCATATAGCTGCCGCTTATAAGAAAGTGATTCATACCTATTGGGGTAGTACTATTCCAGAGTTTGGAATGTATGCATATCTACCGAGTAATATCTCAAAGCGCATCGATCATCAAGTTAATAATCTAAGCTGTCGCCCATGCAGTAAATTGGGATACAACAAATGTCCCAAAGGTCATTTTAAGTGCATGCTGGACATAGAAATGTAGCACATCGTCGAATTCAACTACCAACTTAGTAGATGTAGTGAAACCTTATCGGCTAACTCTCAGTTACATTTAGTACATTTATAACAATAGAACTATACTAATAATTAAAGCAATCATATGGCTAATCAACAACAGCAGTTACCACCTAAAATGATCAAATACGGAATTATAGCATTCCTAGTGATCTTCATATTTTCGATTCTATCTAATACTACATTTCTAACGATCCAACCTGGTAAGAAAGGTGTAGAGTTTAAGAGATTTGGAGGTGGATTAGATAAAGACAACATCTACGATCAAGGTTTCCATGTGATCATGCCTTGGAATACAGTATTCATCTATGATGTACGTACCAATGAAGGATTTGAAACAATGGACGTTCTATCTAAGAATGGTCTTAATATCTCAGTTGAACTATCATACAGATATCAGCCAATGCCAGATAAAATCGGATATCTGCATGATGAGATTGGTACTGAATATGTAAAAAGAATATTGATGCCGGAAATCAGATCTGCTACCAGGGAGGTAATCGGACAATATCTGCCTGAGGAGCTATACTCTACTAAAAGAGAAGCAATACAAGATGAGATATTTAAACAAACTGCTAATGCCATTGGCCCAAAGCACCTCATCATAGATGCGGTACTAATTAGATCTGTAAAGCTTCCTATGAAGTTAGAAGAAGCTATCGAGCAGAAACTAAAAGAAGAGCAACTGTCTCTACAATATGAGTATAAGCTAGATAGAGAAAGACAAGAAGCAGAGAGAAGAATTATCGAGGCGCAAGCCAAAGCAGATGCCAACAGGATATTAAACGCATCTCTTACAGATAAGATCCTTAAAGATAAAGGAATAGAAGCGACAATGGAGCTTGCAAAGAGTCCTAACGCCAAAACGGTTATCATAGGTGGTGCAGATGGTGGATTACCACTAATTCTCAATAACTAAGATTATATATCAGCACTAAGACATCGAATATGCAGTCTATGTATGATCCGTATATCTTACATATAGCCAGTTGGTATCCACATGAGGAATCCCCATTCGAAGGTGACTTTGTGGATCGTCATATTCGATGTATTAGTACTAAGACATCTGGAATAGTTTACTTCAGCAAAGCGGTAACTAAACCTCAAGTAACGATGCAAATTTCTGAAAATGAAAATTGTACAGTTTACAAAAGGTTGTTTCAGAGAGCAGGATCACTTTCCAATTATTCGAAGTATCATGCTTTGGCTAATCTAGATATCAATACTATCGTAAAAGAAAATGGTGTACCTCTTTCTATTCATTGTCATGCTGGTTTCCCAGGATTATCTCTTTCTTCTGCATTAGCCGATAGATATGATGTGCCTTTAATATTTACAGAACACAGTACAATTTACCAACAAGAAAAGCTATCATTCAAAGATAAAATAGTCTTTTGGCATCTTAAAAAATATATTGCTAAAGCGAATGTTGTTTGTCCAGTAAGCTTAGCGCATTCCAAGTCGATAGCCGCAAAGTGTACAGTTCAAAATTTGAATATCATTCCCAATGTAGTGACTGATCCATTTTTTGAGACGCTTCTTAAAAAGTCATCTACCCCATCCAAACTCTTGCATATATCATCCTTAGACGATGATCAAAAAAACATAATCGATCTTCTAAAAGGCTTTAACATACTAAGGATCAAAAGACCGGATGTAAGTCTGACTCTTGTAGGTAATAGTAATATCAAATTAGTAAAAAGGCTGATCAAGCGTCATAAAATAGATATTACGAATATCAAAATAATAGGCCCTCTCGAACATACAGAAATTCCAAAATTAATGACCGATCATGACCTATTTATATTGTGGAGCCGATATGAAAGTTTTAGTCTAGTCATCACAGAAGCTTGGGCCAGTGGATTACCTGTGGTCTGCAATGATAGTGGAGGCATCACAGGGGAAAATAACGATGTACTAGGACAACTAGTTCAAAATTATACTCCTGAAGGATTATCTAACTCCATTTGCGAAACCCTAGATCGATATCATGAATTCGACATCACACAGATACGTGCTTATGCGCAAGAGCGATATTCTAAATCTAGCATTGCACAAAAGTATGCAGATCTTTATAGCTCACTCGGAATACTCTAATATTGATTTAGTCTTTGTATCTTTGAGTTTTTAATTTACATCCTAAATAATTATCTATTATTAGATAATTATTTAGCACTAGTTGATAAAAAAGTCATGACTACGAAAGTAATCAAAAAACATATAGAGCAACTTATCAATATTGCTTACGATGCGGGTAAAGCTATCCTCGAAATTTATGAAAGCGATGATCTAGGTATAGAATCCAAAGCTGATGAAAGTCCACTCACGAAAGCTGACAAAGCTGCGAATGACATCATCTGCGCTGGGCTTGCTAAGATTACGCCTGGCATTCCTATTATATCCGAAGAAAATAAGGAAGTCTCATATGAACAAAGGAAAGACTATGATTATTTTTGGATGGTAGACCCTTTAGATGGCACTAAAGAATTCATCAAAAGAAATGGTGAATTCACAGTAAATATTGCACTTATTCATAATCAAAAATCTATTGCAGGAGTAGTATATGCCCCTGTTTTAGACAACATGTATTATGCTATCGAAGGAGAAGGTGCTTACATCATAGAAGATAATGAACAAGTCCCTTTGGTATCCAATGTATATCATAAACATGACTCTAAGCTAAAAGTCGTTTGTAGTAGATCTCATCTAAATGAAGCTACCCAAGCATTTGTTGATGATTATTCTGAACCAGAATTGATCGCTAAAGGAAGTTCATTGAAATTTTTAATCCTCGCAGAAGGAGGAGCTGAACTATATCCTCGATTAGCTCCTACTATGGAGTGGGACACCGCAGCGGCTCATGTAATATTGACAGAATCAGGTGGAAGTATAACTCAACCCAACGGATCCCCTCTTCTTTACAATAAAGAAAACTTACTCAATCCTCATTTTATAGCGACTGCTAATGAACGCAAATCATAATATATCTGCAGTCATAATAGCATGCAATGAAGAGAAGATAATTCGGCAATGTATAGAATCAATATTACCTATTACAAATGATATTATTATCGTAGATAGTGGTAGTACAGATAATACTGTGTCCATTGCAGAATCGGCACGAGCTAGAGTATTTCATATGCCATGGGAAGGTTATGGTGCCAACAAAAATTTTGGCAATAGTAAAGCAAAACATGATTGGATATTATCTATCGATGCAGATGAAATACTCGATCAAAATCTAATCCGAGACATTAAGAATCTAGCAAAGGATCCTAACACTATTTATAAAATAAAAAGTCTAGTAAACTATAACGGTAAGTGGATCCACCATTGCGGCTGGTACCCTGCATGGAAACTTCGATTCTTCCATAAGTCTAAAGCAAAGTGGAATCTTGATCCTGTTCATGAAGCGTTGATCTACTCTTCAGATGTTAGCTTAAAAGAATTGAATGGTCAGCTATTACATTACAGCTATAGTAGTATCGAAGATCACAAAATTAAGTCAACCAAATACGGAAAACTTAAAGCAGAATCATGGCTACGCAATGGCAAATCAATAAGTATTCTAAAGAGATTATTGGGTTCCTCCTTCAAGTTTTTGCGTACTTACATATTGAAATTAGGATTCCTCGACGGTCGAGAAGGCTATATAATAAGTAAAGTGGATGCGCAAATGATAAAGACAGCGATCGCACATTATGACCATCTAAAGAAAAGAGGCTAATGAAGATACTACACATATCCTCCGCTCATAGTTGGAGGGGTGGTGAACAACAAATTGCTTATCTCATAGACGAGCTAGACGCTGTGGGACATTCTAATTTTTTGATGCATCCGGAAAAGGCACCTATTGGTGATCATAGTCGGATAAAAGGTAAATGCACTACGCTACCCTATCGCAAAGGCTTCTCCATAAATCCATTAGTGGCTGCAAAGATTAAACATGTAGTCCAAAAATATAAGATAGATATCATCCATGCTCATGACTCTCATGCGCATACATTTATGTATCTATCATACAGGCTTTTCGGTTTAGACTGCCAAAGTGTGGTGAGCAGGAGAGTAGATTTTCCAATATCCGCATCCTCACACAAGAAATATAATTATCCAAAAATCAAGAAAATAATCTGTGTTTCGGATAAGATAAATGAGATCATGACAAATTCACTTGGAAAGAGTGACAGAATCATTACGATTCACAGCGGAGTCGATTTGGATAAATTTAATGAGAAATGCAGTATTAATCTTAGAGAAGAATATAAAATTCCTAATGATCATGCGATTGTCGCTAATGTATCCGCTATCGCTGACCACAAGGACTATCCTACATTTGTCAATACCGCTAGTGAAGTATTAAAAGTAAATGATAAAGTAACCTTCCTGATCATCGGTGGTGATGGAGGAGAAAAAAGTATGATCACGGATCTAATCAAAAATAATGGCCTTACAGATCATATATTGCTGACCGGATATTTGAAAGATGCTTACTTACTAATTTCTCAACTTGACATTTTTCTGTTCCCTTCCAAAATGGAAGGTTTAGGCACAAGCATACTAGATGCACAAGCAACCGGAGTACCAGTAGTGAGTACTTATGCTGGCGGCATCCCAGAGTTGATTACACATAACGACACAGGCTTACTGAGCCCAATAGGCGATTCTAAAGATCTAGCAAAAAATATTGTTTTACTACTGGAAAATATAAATCTAAAAAGCAGAATCACTAGATCAGCTCAATCGAATGTCAAAAAATATTCAAAAAAAATAACTGCTCGAGAGACATTAAAGATATATGAGACCGTTATATAGATGAATTGGCATATATTATGCATATCAATTATATGTAAAAATCTATACTTCAATGAAATACTTATTCCTAGTACTATCAATTAGCATCTTCTCCTGTAGCGGCAGTAAAGACTCTCTAGTGAAACAGACCAATCAAGGCCGCAATAACTATGAAGTAGATTTTTTCAAAACCAATGACCTTTATGCTGTTCTAGATAGAGCCGAACGAGAAAAAAAATTGGTATACATAGATATCGGCACTAAGTGGTGCTTACCTTGTAAAATGATGAAAGAAGATGTCTATACTGATAAAGGTATAGGTGAATACATGAATGACAACTTCATATCGTACATGGTAGACGCAGAGAAAGCTAATGGACCTAATATGACTGTAATATTTGATATAAAAGCTTTTCCAACATTACTTTTCCTTGATACTAAAGGCCATATCTTAGAACGAAAGGTGGGAGCGGCTTACCATACAGAGCTGAGAAACCTCGGTGACTTAGCTCTCGCACAGAAGCCAATTGGATTGTAGCTTTTATTGTTTGATTAGCCAAAATGCTTAAACGATATAGCTCTATCATCTTAATCCGACAATTTACCTTATAGCTATTGCGATTATTGAGTGTTTAAAGCATTTATTTCACTATAATTGTGCTTTCAAATTTCACTAGAAGAAAGCAAGCATTACTGTGAGTAAAAAACCATCATATCATCCAGAGAGCTATTGGTCAGATGTAGCAAAAAGGATCAAGTCTAGAGAAGGGCGTAATGTAGTCGCTGGTGATGACGAGCCATTCTATAGATACAAGCGTCAGAGGTTCCTAGAAATGCTTAAAGCAGTTAGTTTTGAAGGAAAATCTGTTCTTGAAATAGGAAATGGTCCAGGTGGTAATCTTAAAGAAATTTCGAATTTAAAGCCTGCTCGACTAGTTGGAGCAGATATTTCAGCAGAAATGATCAAGTTAGCAAGGGCTAACAATAGTGATTTTGTCGAATTGGTAAAGATAGATGGGACTTCATTACCTTTTGAAGATAACACTTTTGATATCGTATTTACTGCTACTGTTCTCCAGCATAATACTGATGATCAGATGATGCGTACTATTCTAGATGAGATATGTCGAGTCAGTAAAGATAAGATATACTTATTTGAAAAGATCGATTCCGTACTTAAAGGAGATGATCTATGCTATGCACGTCCTGTTCAATACTATGCAGATCTTATAAAACCTCATGGCTTCACATTAGCATCTACAGAGTATATCAACATAAGATCAAGTTACTTCGTTTCAGGAGCCATTAGAAAAGGCCTTAATCCTAGTAAGAGACAAGAAGGAGAACCTCTCAATGGAATCTCTACCCTACTCCAAAATATTACGCTTCCTTTTACTAAGATTTTAGATAAAATCTTTGGTTCTAAGAAAGACGTTGCCAGGCTAGAATTTGTAAAAGGTAAGAAGTAATTATTATATCGGAATAGTCAGTTAGCATAAGAAATTGCTAATCTGTAAGTCTGTTCTTATTGCCAACAAACCCAAAAACACTTCCGCAGACTCCTCCTATTATATGAGCAAACTGCGAAACTCTGTCTTCACCAAGAGATTGCCATACTTCCTTTCCAACAAATAGTAATGCTACTAATATAAAAGTTATTGGAATCTCTCCTGACTTTACATTAGTAAAACTGACTAATAAGATAAGCATAAATACTATTCCACTTGCTCCAAGTAGACCTGTATCAAAAAATGATATGTTTAAGATCCCCGTAATCAATGCGGTAACCAGAATCATGATTAAGGTACTTCGAGACCCGTACTTTTCCTCGACAATAGGTCCTAGCAAAAGGATGAATGTCATATTACCCAATAGGTGATCTACCGAAGAATGTCCTATAGAATGAGTTAATAGAGTAATAATAGAAAGTGGGTCCTTCCAATTAATACTTGTTCCAACCGACAAGATGTTTGATAGAGCTCCTGCCATTCCTTTATTTAAGAAAAAGGCCAAGGCACAAACAAAAGCAAAAGTCAATATTACAGGGGAATTATATCTGAGTCTCATAACTATGTATTATTCCCTCAATATAGGTTATACTAGCTCTTTAGCAAAACAAACACTACATTCCATTTCTGCGTATTGATCATAATTTTCTATTCGTTGATACCCACATCTACGGTATACGGCAATAGCTTCAGGATTACGTATTCCAGTTTCTAAGATTAATTTTGTAAAATCCTCGGTAATCGCCCATTCTTCTAATTCCTTTAAAAGCTTAGTCGCTACTCTTTGTCCTCTGAGTTTATCATCGACATACATTCTCTTGACTTCAGCAGTACCTTTACGATAAGGCTTTATGGCTCCACAACCTATTGCGCAATCGTCAGCATATGCCACGATTACATAATCCAATTGATCTATACTATTATATTGATGATAAAAATCGTGCTCGTCTCCATCTCTTATAGAAAGGTCTTTATCCAATTTAGATACTAGATAAATGAAATCTTCACTTTGCCAATTACACTTTCTAAATGTTAGATTCATTACGTTTTGATATAGATCAACCCACAATCCGAGAAGCCCCTATTTTCGCACCTAGAATAGCTGCGAAAGATGTAAGCACAATATCCGTTACACTAATAAGATTGGGTTGCCCAATCGTCACGGCATTCCAAATTGTAAAAAACAACAATACTCCACCAGCTAATAACCCAATATTAAATCTACTAGACCTAGATACCATACCCGCTATAAAAGCAGCTATGAAAGCACCTACAACATGAGCTAAGATGATTAATGTAAATGCCGCATAAGGAAGCTGCTTTAGATAACTACTCATCTGGGTTGGATCTTGGACATCCAAATCCCCAGGCATAGGATATATGCTTAGATTAATCATTTCGATTAAAAAAACACCAAATACACCTACTACAACACCTGCAATAATCGATAAAATTGATCTCATAATTTAAAATAGCCTATGGCTTTAAGATTACACCGTCAGCCATAAATTTGAGCTCTACAATTGGCTCTGTGATTGCAGCTATTTCTTCTTCTGACTTCCCTTCATCCTCAGCGTAATGTCTAAGTTCATCAACTGATGTTTCTTCTTTATATGCTTTCCCTCTCATGATCACTTCTTTGCCAGAGATATCTAGTGGCATAAAGAACCCATAGTCCTTAAACTTTACAAACATTTCTTCTTTAGTACTGCCATCAGTTGAGACGATATTCATCCAACATCCTTTAGCTTGACATACAGATTCCACTGTGCCTACTACGACTGCTTCGACCTCTTCTGCTTGGCCCATCTTAGCGATTAGCTCGTCGTATGTAATTACACCTTCATCACTGATCTTCTCTCCAAAATACTGTCCTTTCTCATCTGTCGCTGTAGGCTTATCATTATGCTTACAACTTACTGTAACTATCAATGCAATGAATAGAAATGATATTTGTACTAATTTCATAGTCCGTATTTTATTTAATTATAAACAAAGAAAACCAATTATTTCAAAAGTCAGAGGAATCTCGAAAATTACTTACTTGAATACTTCTTTACATTGTGATGTCTCTCACGCTTCACATTCTGCAATGATTGCATATGAGAGGTCAAGTATTGATTGAACCTAGCCGCATGGACAGGGTTATTTTCATCATAGATTTCGCTATACATATCTGCCGCGATCCTTTGGCGAAGGGCTTCATACACGGAGACTGCACAAGCAACTGATATATTAAGGCTTTGTGTAATTCCCATCTGAGGAATGATGTAATTCCCATCACAATATGCTAATGTCTCTGGAGTCACTCCAGCGTGCTCATTCCCAAATAGTAGTGCGATAGATTCAGTCATGACAATATCATGCATACCCACACTCTTTTCACCGAGGTGTGTGGCCCATACTTTATCATACTTTGACTTGATTACTTTAAAGCATTCTTCTCGATCATCGAAGAGATTTACTTCTATATACTTCCATGCTCCTGAGCTCGTAGTCTTACCGATCTTAAAGTTTTTCAACTTCATGTGATCCTGAGTATAAAGAATATAAATTTCTTGTATACCTGCAGAATCACAAGATCGCAATACCGCTCCAACGTTATGCGGATCGTGTACATTTTCGAGTACTATCGTAAGACCAGACTGGCGTCGAGCTGCTAGTTCTTCGTAATTTTTCTTTCTACTCTCTGTGATCCCTGATAACATAAATCCTACTTACGATAACTATTTCTTTCTCTGAAATTTATTGTCCTTAAAGTAGATTACGTCAATATTTTTATTTGCGAAGTAATCTATCTTCTTTCCAGTAGTGATATTTTCATCATCCTTTTTATACTTTGGATATAATGCGATCGTACTTTGTAACAACCCTCTGGAATCTTGATTCATTTTGTATTGAAATCCACTTCCGTGTTCCATCATCGCTCTTCCTATATAGAGCATCATATCATATCCTTCGTAAGCCTCATTGGAAGGTATTGCTCCATATGTATCATAGTATTTACTCTTAAATTGAGCAACCTCTCTATCTTTTGAATCCACAAAATTAGAAGTAACTACATGTGTAGAGGTCCCATGAAAATTATCAAATGTCAATTTTTCAGAATCCAAAACAATAGGCATACCATAAACGATGACATTATTCTGTCCTCTTTCTGCAGTCAATCTACGTATAGCACCATAGATAAATGACTCATCTTTACTAAGCATATTAGGAATTAAAAACACTTTAGTCTTTGGCGCTTCTCCTTCTTCCAGCGCTAGATGATCATAGAACACCATACGCGATTCTTTTAATGAATCTAGTGGTATAAAATACTCTGCTATAGGTGTACGTTCATTAGATCTGTAATGCGTACGAGCTAATTTCTGTATGTACTTAGCTCTTTTCTTATCATATTTATTTCCTTCCTGACCAAGAAGCACCACTTCGTCAACTTTATAATTTTGACTTACATGTTCTACCATTTTTTGATAGTGGTCTAACAATGATGACTTCAGTTGAACGTAATAAGGATTATCACTAGTGGTCTTACTACTTGAGTACCAAGGTGAGACCAAGGTGATCTTTTCCTTTTTGGCAAATGCAGCCGCTTTAGTCAGATCATCACTTTTATTTGGGCCGATAATTACATCTGCCCCCACAGATTTCGCTTCATTCAGCTTAGCAGTAATAGAACCGCCATCTCCGATATCAATGGTGGTCATAGTCATGTTGGCGCCTTCATTTTCTAATTTGTCCAAGGCTATCTTGGCACCAGCATAATAATTCATCATACGGACATTTCCCTTTCCTGTATTATTGTATTCTTTAGACTTAAGAGGGATGAGCATAGCTATATTATAGTGATCTTTCTTAGAAGATTCACTGTAACTAGAAGATGTGCCAGTATTTTCAGACTTCGTGTCTGTCTTAATTTCTGTCCATTGAACAGTATCTACTTTGGCTACTTTTTGCCTCTTCTTAGGAGGAAAAGATGATCTTCCAGTTCTCTTTTTCGAAGTGGGTCGTTTCGTAATTTTTTCTGTTCCACCGCAAGCCGTAAGAAGAAGCGCGAACAAAAAGATTACAAATATCTTACTCCCATTCAATAGTCGCTGGTGGCTTGGTGCTGATATCATATACAACTCTGTTTATACCTTTTATTTTATTAATAATCTCACTTGATACTTTAGCAAGAAACTCATGAGGAAGTGGACTCCATTCCGCAGTCATACCATCCACTGAGTTAACACAACGAAGCGCAATCGTAAATTCGTATGTACGTTCGTCTCCCATTACACCAACGGACTGTACTGGTAAGAGGATCGCACCAGCTTGCCAGACCTTATCATATAAGTTATGCTCACGCAATAGATTAATGTATACCGCGTCCGCTTCTTGACATAATTTTATTCTATCTCTATCCAATGGACCAAGTACTCTTATGGCTAATCCTGGCCCTGGAAATGGATGCCTACCTACCAAATGTTCCGATAGACCTAGCTCCCTTCCTACTCTACGCACTTCGTCTTTGAATAACATACGTAAAGGCTCAACTATCTTAAGATCCAAAAGATCCGGTAATCCACCTACATTATGGTGAGATTTGATGGTTACTGACGGTCCATGCACAGAAACTGATTCTATCACATCCGGATAAATCGTTCCTTGACCTAACCAGGCAGCATTATTGATTTTCTTAGCTTCTCGTTGAAATACTTCTATAAATACTCTTCCGATAATTTTACGCTTTTCTTCAGGATCAAATACTCCTTCTAACTCGTCCAAAAAGTCGTCGGTCGCGTCTACTCCGGTGATGTTGAATCCCATACCTTCATATGACTTCATCACTTCTGTGAATTCATTTTTACGTAGAAGGCCATTATCCAAAAATATACAATGCAATTGATCTCCAATCGCTTTGTGCAATAGTGAGGCCGCTACTGTACTATCCACACCTCCTGAGAGCCCCAACACGACATGCTCATCACCTACTTTAGCTCTTAGCTCTTCTATCGTCATATCTATGAATGACGCAGGAGTCCAATCACATCTACAACCCGCTATTGTCTTTACGAAATTTTCTAGTAACTCTTTGCCTTGTAGACTGTGTGTTACCTCCGGATGAAATTGAACACAATATACCTGATGGTCATATTTACCCGCTGCAGACCTATAGGCCGCTACCGGTATATCTGCTGTACTCGCTATCACTTCAAATCCTTCTGGCACTGATAGTACAGAATCACTATGCGACATCCATACTTGCGCACCATCTTCTACACCTCTAAATAGAGGATCGTCTTTAATTTCAAAGTTGAGTTTAGCTTTTCCGTATTCTCTTTTATTACTCTTATGTACAATCCCACCTTGTGTCTTGGCCATCCATTGTGCACCATAGCAAACTGCCATAATAGGTATTGTACCAATAAGGTGCTGAATATCAGGCATCAAAGCATTTTCATCTAATACTGAAAATGGGCTTCCAGAAAGAATAATAGCCTTGGTATCAGCATCGACGCTAGTCACCTTATTATAAGGCTTGATCTCGCAGTAAATCCCTATTTCACGCAATCTACGTGCTATTAATTGGGTAAACTGAGATCCAAAATCAAGTATGATGATCTTTTCGTTCATATGCGCAAATATATGATTTTTCCTAATGGCTGATGCTAAAATAGAAATTGATAGAATCTTAATTTATTGGGATTGCAAATATGTGATTATTATAAATCGCAATGGCTCCGAATCGATTCATATGACTGAAGGAGCTTATAACTTCACTTTCAAATTATTCATTGCGACTCCCTGTAATTAGCTTAAAAAACTATATTCGCGGCATGTGGATGTATTTGGGTTTATTGGCAGCACTTTTTCTAGGTTTACAGAACCTATGTAAAAAACATGCCGTTGAAGGAAATGAAGTGTTCCCCGTACTTCTGGGAACCGTTTCTAGTGGTTTTTTATTTGTATCCACTTTCTATATATATTATCTTCTTTACCCAGATTACGCATCAGCGAAGGGTTTTGATTTTCAGCAAATTTCTTTATCCACTCATGGTTTTGTTTTCATAAAATCAATTTTAATGGCTGGCTCATGGATATTGGCCTATCAAGCTTTAAAACATTTACCTCTTACAATTGTCACGCCTATAAGATCCGCTGGACCATTCTTTACATTTATAGGTGCTATTTTGATATACAAAGAAAGCCCCAATTTGTACCAATGGATAGGATTTTTTCTAATCATCTTCTCGGTCATGCTATATTCGAGAATAGGGAAGAAAGAAGGTATTGACTTTAAAAGAAACAAGTGGATCTTTGCTATTATTGGAGCAACATTCTTAGGCGCTAGTAGTGGGTTGTATGATAAATTTTTAATTCAAAATTTGAATCTAAATCCACAAACCTTACAGTTTTGGTTTTGCCTCTATACTATACTGATATTAGTTATCATCTTATTGATTACTTGGTTTCCATACGCTGAAAAACGAAAAGCCTTTAATTTTAGATGGTCCATTATTGCTGTGGGTGTATTACTACAAGCGGCCGACTATTGTTACTTTAAAGCTCTACAAGACCCTGATGCTTTGATCATGTTATTGTCTGCCATCAAGCGTAGTCAACTAATAATTGCTGTTGTGATTGGTGGATTAGTTTTCAAGGAAAAAAACAAGCGAAAAAAACTAATACCATTAGCTGGAATTATGATAGGAGTATTTTTGATTTTATACTCCTAAACCTATGAGCTCATAAATAAATGTACTGATATCGATTCCTGACTTTCTTAGACGGTTGATTAATAAAAAATAATAATTTTCAATGTCGATTTTTACGATGATGGCACATTTGAAGAAAGAGGTCTTCTAATTCCATAGATCAATTCGTCCTCATACTTTCCAAACTTGTATATAGTCTTAGACAATGTGCCTTCTAACTGAAAACCGCATTTTTCGGCTACTTTGATAGAACCTATATTCGTTCCAAAAACAATAGCTACCACTCGATCGATCTCAAGGTGTTTCCAACCATAAACAAGTATTTCATTGATGGCTTTTGTCATTATCCCTTTGCCCCAGTACTCTTCAGATAGCCAATAGCCTATTTCAGCATTCTTAATGTAGATATCTTTTTGAGGATACAAACCTACTCCTCCAACAGCAACCCCATTTACAAGTATTGCAAAGATTGGTATATCTGGATTATCTCTAACCATTCCAAGGAAAAAATCTGCTGTCTTTTCGGTGTATGGATATGCAAATCCATTACGGAGATACATCGCGATCTTCTTATTATTGGCATGCTTGATCAAGCTCGGTTTATCAGATTCTTGCCATCTACGCAATTGGTATTCCATACTCGTCGAATTACTTAAATTAGGACTTAAACGATAATTTCGTATAATAATTATTTAGTTAAAATCAATTTAAAAATTGAATTGCGACCGTCTGCAGCATCCAATTTCACTAGATATGTTCCTGATTGAATGTCATCCATTTGATAGTGATTATTAGCAGAATTCCACTCTTGCATAAGCTTTCCTCTTATATCGTATAGAGTTATTTTACTTAACACTTCGTCTGTCAATATCTGAAAAGCACCTGTGGTAGGATTAGGATAGATAATAGCTTCTACAGCAGAATCATCTGCTACACTTGTATCCAAACCTTGTACAGAATAGGACGTATTATAAAAGTCTATCCCCCCTCTTGCATTACCAATCAACAGCTCTAAAAAACCATCATTATCAATATCATAAACCGCAGGAACCGTATTTCTACCAATTTTCAAATTACCAAGATGATCGTCCTTAGCAGAAAAAAGCTTCGTATCCTGATCGTAATTATTCCAAACTCGGATTTCTCCGGCATCGGAACCCGTAAATAATAGAAGATCATCTTCTGCTTGATAAAAATAAGGCGCATTGGACTTTATAGTATTACTAGACAAAGGAATTATCCCATTCGAATTAGGACTTTCATTCTCTGCAGGATTAAACATAGGTTGTGTAGCTGTTCCTATATTTTGAAAATAATTAATCGCTCTAAAGTTTCCGTCAGACCCATTTGTATTTACTTCTCCTAAAACAATATCATTCAATCCATCTTGATTCAAATCGACAATCTGAGGAATTAGATTTGCTCCTGGATCTATATTCATATATTCAGACAAATATCCATTAAATTCAACAGGCATATTTGCTCCTCCCGTATTTTCAAAGTAGAATAAATCTCCATTATTGGGACCACTACTTCTATCACAAACGATAAGATCTTGGTCGCCATCACCATCCAAATCACCAAAGGCAGGTGCTAGCCTGATACTAAACTCTAGAAGACTTGAAAATGATAGGTAATCATCGTCTACCAAATCAAAAGCAGGTTCCGTTTCGGTTCCTACATTTTCGAATAAATGTAAACCTATTCGACTCGTTGAACTAGTCAATTGGTAGCCGCTACTACCCACTAATATATCAATAAGACCATCCGCATTATAATCTACAAATGTCGGTGTTGTATATCTGCCAATATTTATTGATTCGTCCATAAGAAAGTCTTTTCTATCCAAAACGAAAACTGGTGAAGCATCCGTATTAGTATTATTATAATACCAAATATGATTTAGATTGATGCCACTTACCTTAGCTATGGAACAGGACACAAAATCTCTGTTACCATCATTATCTACATCAACATAAAACGCCGCTGGATTTATATGTTGATTGACACCACCTTCTGATTCTGGATACTTTTCAATAATCAAATCAATTCGAGCTAAATCAGTATCTCCCCCGTTCTGTAGATATATCAAAGTCTCTGTACCAATATCTCCGAGTACTACATCCATATCTCCATCTCCATCTCCGTCAAAAGCAGTAACTGTAGATCCACTATGACGCTCAGTTGCCAGTGGACCCTCGTCATCTAACATAGTAAACAATAGACATGTACCATTATTTGGATTAGTATCAGCATTCAGTTCAATAGCTGGCGTCGTTCCATCTTCTTTTACCTTACCCCAACAAGTCTCTCCTGTACCGAATACCAATCTGTCCAATCCTAGATTATTATCTGCTGCCAGATTTTCATAGAAAAAAAGATACGATCCACCTGATTCAAAAGAAAGAATATCAATATCACCATCACCATCCATATCTACTATCGCTGGCACATCAGTATTCATAGCTACATACACTTGTCTTCGTTGCATATTACCTGAGGCTGTTGGAAAATCATAGTATAAAGTGTTGGGATCTGCATCTCCAAACATTTGCTGATCAAAAGACCATTCTCCGTTGATGACACTGCCTTTCCAAACCGCGACCCCATTATTATTACTTGGCGGTGCTCCAAAGATATCTTGAATTCCATCTCCATCATAATCGACTAATAATACCCAATCATGTAATTCAGAAGGAAACATACTTTCGTACTGTGGTGCATGTTGAAAAGAAACTACTCCTTCTCCTCCTGTATGAATAAATGCATAAGATCGATTTCCGTTACGATCAAAAACGAACAAGTCCATATTACCATCTCCATTGAAATCTATATTACTAAACTGTGGATTGATCAATCCTCCTAAGAACCCAAATTCTAAATCAGATTCAAAAGCAGACATTGGATAGTTGACTTCACTAAAATCTTGAGCGCAGCATATCAAAGACAATTGTAAGATACAAAGAGTAATCACTGATCGGAAATAGGTCATAATGGTAAATTGTCTAGAAATTGAAAAATTATAAACAAAAATAAGAGGATAATACGAGTAATAACTGCTCTTCGGCGACGGTAGATCGCAATCTCAAAAAATAATCTGGACTAAATCGAGAATTATCGCAAGATGAGACAATGTTAAGCCATAATTGTACACAAAATTAGATCTAAATTAGGTGGAAAATCAGTTATATGCTTACATTAACACTAATGTATATATGTATTTCTTTACATTTATGCGTCTATTAGGTGAAAGACAACCTTAATGGTGCGGTCATTGTAATAAAATAGGTGTGATTAATACCTTCTTAACACAATAATGGTCATTAGAATCGTCTTAATATTAAGAAACACGAACTAATAAATAGTAGAGATATGGATACGACGCTACTTGCAATGGAAAAAGAGAACAAGAAAAAAGGAATGCGTAACAGCATTATCTTACACTCTTTGCTGTTATTACTATGCTGGTTTTATGCCTGGCCTGCATCAGTTCCTAAGCCTCAGCCTATCGAATTGGCAATTGTCTTTGAGGAAAGTCCATTAGTTGACTTTGCTATGGAGGAAAGCAGTAAAAGTAAAGCAGCTAAAGCTGACGAAGGTAAAGCTAGAGTGAAAACTGAAGAAGTAAAACAAGTAAAAACGACTCCTACTGAAGTAAAAGTAGAAGCGCAAGTAACACCTCCGACACCAACCCCTCCTACTCCTGTCAAAGATGTAACACCTACAGAACCAATGGTAGCAGAAGTACTAGAGGAAGAATCTCCAGTAGAAGCTATCGAAGAAGAAATGGAATTTGATGAACCTGAAGAAGAGGTAATCCCAGAAGTAGTAGAAGTGGAGGAAGTAGAAGAGCCTACAAAACCAACTAAACCAGCATTCGAATCTGCGCCTACTGGAAAAAACACAAGTGATAGTGACACTGGTACTGATCAACCTTCAGTTTTGGAAGGTAGTGAAGATGGTACTGGTAAAGGAGATGAAGGCGATGGTGATGGTTCCGATAGTGGTAACGATGGAGATAGCGGTATCGGTGATGAAGGTGCCGGCACCGGAGAATTTGATGGATCAGGTGATGGCGTATTTGGTCGAAAGGTTATTTATAGAAATCACAAACAAATGGCGGAAGTGATATCTAGTGGATCTGGTAAAATCTACGTCAAAGTATGTATCAATAGATCTGGAAAAGCAACTTACACAGAAATAGATAACGCCAACACAACTATCAAGACTAAAGCGACTTTAAAAAAAGCACTTCAGATGATCAAAGGATATAAATTTGAACCAGACCCAAAAGCTCCAAAAGAGCAATGTGGAATGATCAAGATATTCTTAGATATCAATGCGTTGAGGTAAAAACATATAACAATTAATATAAACCCACATCGGCTAAAGCCAGTGTGGGTTTTGTTTTTTTAATACCTTGTAATCATTAGAATAGAAATGTAACAGAATGTATCGGTGTAAATGAGCCACTTCAGACATGACTAAATATCAAAACGAAATAATTAAAACTTATTTTAGCAAATAATATTAATTGATGAAATTATTAATTAGAAATGTCCTAGCGTTTATCGTCATAGCTTCAACTCTTTATTCCTGTACTATGGCTAATAGAGATTTAGTTGCATCAAGCAATGAAGGTTACAATGAATCTGAAGATTTGGATGTAATATTTACTGAAGATCTGATCGCACTGGGTGATACTTCCTTATTTAAAGATGGTTATGCATCAAATGATTCGTTGATATTGTTATTAGATGACGAAGGCAGAAAAGTGATTTTTAGAAATCATAAACAAATGATGGAAGTCATTTCAATTGGATCCGGAAAAATATTTGTCAAGGTATGTATGGATAGAAAAGGTGATGCAGTATACACAGAAATAGATCAATCCAACACTACCATAACAGATAAAAGAACTCTATCCAAGGCGTTAAATATGATATTGGGATACAAATTTGAGGCCGACCATAATGCACCGGAGTATCAATGCGGAATGATAAAACTATTTCTTGAAATCAATGGAATGAGATAAAAAATAGCTGACAATTATTTGAAACCCACATCAACTTTAACTATTGTCGTTTTATTTTTTTTTTAACTTTCATATCTATTCAAAATACTTATAGAATGCATATACTATTGAAAGGATCTCTACTTTTTATATTATTGACTGTGACAATCATGAGTTGTTATTCCCCCATTAACAGATCTAATGTATACCATCAATATGAAACAAACTTCGAAACCATGTCTATTGGTGATAGTTCGTTTCTGAAAAACGAAACTATATGGATAAATCGAGATCTCACTGGAAATGGAATTCATACTAGAAAAGTAATATACAGAGATCATAATTTATTGCTTAACGTTATTCGCAGCGGAAGTGGAAAAATCTATACCAATGTATGTATCGATAGAAAGGGCATTCCTGTGTTTGTACGGATAGATTATAGAACTACGATAGAAAATAAAAGAACACAAGAGCAAGCATTAAAAATGTTTGCTGGATATAGATTTGAATCGAATGACTTAGCTCAAGAATTTGAATGTGGAATGCTAAAACTATTTTTAGACGTCAATGCAGTAAGGTAAATAGTCTGCTTCAAAAAACAATTTGAATATGGCACGACTAGATTCAAATTCATGAAATTAGATCTGCTCTTTAAATCATATTTCTACCCTATAGAAGTATTTAAAATATTGTATTACGTTTTCCTTATACTCCCCATTCTGACAATACTGATTAGACTTACATGCCGTTCAAACAAAAAAATAACCGTTCATATGGAAATAAATACCATTGGTCATTGAAATTTTTATTTGCTATAAAAACTAAATAGATACAAGTAATTTCACTATTACACGGAGATAATCTTACGCATCTGTAACTGCCAAATCTGGCATTACTTATTACCATATCTCTTCCCTTTTGTTTAGTTAAAAACCAATGTTATGAATCGAATATTAGAACTCACTTTTCTATTAACCCTTGCCTTCTGTATCCCATACCAAGCTTTCACTCAAACTTTTGGTTACACCACTTGGGATAATTCAAGATACTTTTCAGATGACTATATGCTTTATTTTCAAATAGAAACAGGCCCTACTGATGGAGGCGATTTTACCCATGTTGGATTTTATCAAAGCGATGCCACTGCAGGCGCAGACTTAATTAAAATGGGTATATATGAAGACAATGGATCTGGTAGTCCTGCCAACAAATTGGTTGAGACTTTGCCCTATTCAGTAACTCTCAATAGCTATAATCAAATAGAGCTTGATTCACCTATAGATTTTGACCCAAGCACAATCTATTGGGTAGTCATACAATGCAATGTTAATACGGGGTTTGGTGAATTTGCTTCTGGTGATGTACCCCTGAAATACAGATCACTAAACTATGGATCAGCTTGGCCAGATCCAGCTGGAACAGTAAGTGGCTACACTGAAAACGGCGTTAATATATTTGCAATAGGAAATGGTCAGGTGGTACTTCCGGTAGAGCTTTTAGAATTCCAAGTGAAAAAAAAAGATGAAACCTCAAATTTAATGTGGAAAACTGCAACTGAGATCAATAATGAAGGGTGGAATATCCAAAGGTCCCAAAACGGATTTACTTGGACTACTATAGATTGGGTAGATGGATCTGAAAATAGTTATGCTATCCTTAATTATAGTTACCAAGATACAAAACCACTGAAAGGCATTAACTTTTATCGACTGGAGCAAATGGATTTCGATGGTAAAAAATCTTACTCTGAAATAAGAAGCATGCAATTTATAACAAATCATATATCCATATCTCCCAATCCAGCAACTGACTATATAAATATTCAAGGTCTCGAAGAATCATCAGAGTACAAAGTCCTTAATGCAGAAGGTAAATTGATCAACTCCCATAAAATAAGACCTGGTGAATCTATCGAAATAGATCATCTTATGACTGGTCAATACTTCCTCGACATAGGTGATAACATTTATAAATTTATGAAATTATAAAATCTCTGAAAAATACATGCGTGATACCTTGAAGGTATGACCCATGTATTTTGGCCCAATCAAAAATGGGGCTACACGAATAAAGTGTAGTCCCATTTACTTATTCTATAAAATACTATTTCTTAGAGAGGTCTGATCCAAACATTTCTATAACTCACATAATTATTATGCTCCTGTAGGATGATTGGCCCATGTCCGTGAGCTATATTTTTAGGTCTCCCTATATACTCTGTCGTACCTAATATCTCAACGTGATCTTGAATCAAAACTCCATTATGCAAAACAGTTAGTCTTCCGCTTTTCGTTTTTGTTCCATCTAAACTAAATTCTGGAGCATGGTAAATAATATCGTAGGTATTCCAATCCCCTGTTGGGCTTGTCGCATTTACTAATGGAATATGTTGTTTATATACGGCTCCCGCTTGACCATTAGAATAGGTTCTATTTTCATAACTATTAAGAATTTGCACTTCATATTTTCCAGCGAGATATACTCCACTATTACCTTTATCTTGTCCAGACTTATTTGGCTCTTTTGGAGATTTCCATTCTAAATGCAATTGGCAAGATCCGAAATCTTGCTTACTTCGAATGTCTCCAGTCCCAGGTTGTGCTTTGAGCTCTTTCTTACTCGCCTTCCACTTTACTTCGCCTCCATCGTAATGGCGAAATCCACTTGCATCGCCATCTCCAAACAAAACTATAGCGTCCGATGGGGCTTTGTTTTTATCTCTGGCTACAACAGCTAATGGTTCTGGCTCCCATACTTCTGTAAGTGATGGATCTGTGACAGGAGCTCCTGGATTATATTCTATTACATACCCACTGCTATTACTATTCATCAAAACATCAAAGATTGTAGTCGTTATTTCTACAGTATTACCTCCAATAATTTTATAATTTTCAGTGCCTTTCACCTCCTGTATCGTACCTGGTAGAACCAATCTAGTTTTCACTTCACCGGGAATCATCATCGCTAAAGTATCTAATTCTTCCTGTGAGAGTTCTTTAAGATCTTTAAATAAATCCCATTCTTTAGGTAGTTCAATATCCTTAAAAGTAATCAATCCCAAATCTCTATTGTTCGTATATTTTGAGATACTTTCAAGTAAAAAATTTGGAACATTAAAAGATTCATCTTTTGAATCATTTCCTCGACCTAATAACTTTTCTAATAAATCAATTAATTCAGTCCTCTCTGCTTCATTAGAATACTCAATATTCAATTCAAAATATTTCTTATCCAATCTTGTATCATAATCGAATCTGACAGAAGCTTTATTCATCAAAATACGTTCTTTATCCATTAACTCTGAATCGTATTTAAAAGACTCATTCCCCAAAAAATAAGTCGTGTCGAATTTCTCCGGTACTTCAGTACCATAAAAGAAAGGCGCAATATTAAATTGTTGCTGATCTTCTTCACTTAGCGAACTAAAATCTAGAGAAATTTTTTGCTCAATATCTCCATCCAATGGGATAGTAATTATTTGATTTACTTCCGTACAAGAACAGAATAGGAGAAGTCCTATAAATAAGAAAATTATATTTTTCATTAGCTATTGGGGTTTAATGAAGTAAAACCAAATGTAATGAAATAGACGAAGAAATACTTAGACTACTGGCAAACTTACATACCCTTTGTAATGCTTATCGTCTTCCCATTCATGATCCATGTAGTCTGTGACTACATTATATATCGTATCTCTTTCAATTGGATGACGACCGACTAGCTTGATCATCTGTACGAGTTCTTTGGTGCTAAGTGATGGGTTTTGCTCCTCGCTCCCAGCCATAGTATATATCTTAGTAGTATCGTCTATCGTACCATCAATATCGTCCACACCAAACGCAAGTGACAGCTGTGCGGTATCTCTACCGATCATGGGCCAATAGGCTTTTATATGGTCGAAATTATCTAAGTAGATTCGAGAAATCGCGTAGTTCTTGAGATCTTCTACTACAGTAGATTCCTCTATGTGCGACATCTGATTACCCTTGTTACGGAACTTAAGCGGTATAAACGTCTGGAAACCTCCTGTCCTATCCTGTAAAACTCTGAGCTGCTCCATATGATCAACTCTATGTCTGTATTCTTCTATATGACCATATAACATGGTCGCATTCGATCTCTTTCCTAACTCGTGCCATATCTCATGGATACGAAGCCATTCGGCACCACTACACTTACCACCTGCAATCTTATCTCTGATCTCAGGATGGAATATCTCAGCTCCACCACCAGGCATACTATCTAATCCAGCATCGAGCATTTGCTTCATTCCTTCCTCATAACTAATCTTAGCCTTTTTGAAGATATAGTGATATTCCACTGGTGTCAATGCTTTGACATGCAAATCTGGTCTATGTTCTTTTATAGCGGTAAATAGACTCGAGTAAAATGGTACATCATACTGAGGTAAAACCCCACCGACAATATGTACTTCGGTCACAGGCTTACCATCATATCCTTTGACGATATCCATCATATCGTCTAAGCTGTACTCCCAACCTTCATCCCTCTTCTTAATCAACCTAGAATATGAACAAAATGTACAAGTATACAAGCATACATTAGTAGGCTCCATATGGAAATTACGATTGAAGTAGGTCTTATCACCATGCTTCTGTTCTCGAATATGGTTAGCCAAGATACCTAAGTATCCCAATGAAGCATTTTCATATAGGTATACTCCATCATCAAAGCTAATACGTTGACTATCACTAACTTTACTAGCGATAGCAACGAGCGTAGCATCTAATTTCGAATCATTTATAACTCTTTGGAGTTTAGCGTTATGATCTACCATGGTAGCTTGTATTTGACTGTTTACTATTACATAACAAACATAAGGCATAAGGGTTATGAAAAGAAGTAAAAAATAAGAGAAAGTTGTTGACTATTATATCTAACCTGTTTTTTTTGATATCGACATTTCCTAAAAAAGTAACCTAAATAACTACATTTCGATATTTCTGATTAGAATTATTCAAATTAGAAGTTGCGATTCAGTATTCCTAAAATAGGATGCCAATTAACCCAAGACACCTGAAATAGGTAGAGAGAATTAACAAACTTGCATGCATATCACAAAATTGAAACAGCATGAGACAGCATAGCGAAAAATTAAGCATCCCTTTTCTACTCATTTATAGTCGCCTTATACTTGGAATCGTGATTCCAGTAATACTTATCATAGACTACCCTCAGACTTCAATCATAGCTGCGACCTTAATTTTCATAGGATTGCTTACAGATGTATTTGATGGTATCATAGCAAGACGAATGGGAATATCCTCAGAGAGTCTTAGAGTCTGGGATAGTAATGTGGACCAATTCTTTTGGCTAATGATTATAGGCTCAGTTTTCTATATGAATTATACGTCTGTACTTCCTAAATTATATCCTATCCTTTTAATAATAGCAATAGAAATTATCGCCTACCTATTGAGTTACGTCAAATTTAAAAAAGCCATAGCTACTCATAGTATTTTTGCCAAAATTTGGACCATTAGTTTATTGATATGGATTATTGAATTGATTGTTTACCAAACCAACCACTCCTTTCCTATTTGCTTCTGGATTGGACTAATATCCCGTTTAGAAATAGTATTAATAATAATTGTCTTGAAAAAATGGGCTACTGATGTTCCCTCTATAATGGTCGTGGGAAAAATAAATAGAGGTGAAAAAGTTAATAAAAATAAATGGTTTAATGGTTGAATTCACCTTCGCCAACCTTTTAGAGTTATTCTCCGTCTATCAGAGTAAATCAAACAAATATTATCATGAAGACTTTATCATTCACATTTATTTTCCCACTAACTTTAATATTCTTATTAACATCATGCAGTTCCGATGATATCATTCAAGAAAATGATTTTTGCAGTCATATAACTATCAACATTAAAAACGAAACAGGAACAGACATTCAAGATTTTGGTCTAGGAGAAAAAATCTGGGACAACCTGAAAGATGGTACAACAATCCAAAACATTTGTTTGGATGACCTAATACTCGATGGTGAATTCCCTATGATATATTTCAATGGTATCATGGATGGAGAAGACGTTAAGAGTATGGCATTTCTCTACTGGTGTGGCACTGGTATGTATTCTGTAAATGAAGGAGTTTACACTATTCAGATCAAAGATAGATCTGAGTTCAATACAGAATATGTGAATTATGAATTTTCTACAAACTAGGATACCTCAAAATTTATAATGTCTGAAGATTATAAATTTTCATTGTTTTACGGATCAAGACGAAATTATTGTGGTCAAAATTAGTTTGTGCCGCATGGTTCTTAATTACTTAAGATAAGAAGAACTTTGACAAGCGTCATATTGACCAAAAAAAAACATCTTGATCCCATTTTTTACTGCGTATACACAACCAAACGGAAAAAGGCCCAAGTGGGGAACCTGGGCCATAATAAACCAATCTCATAAAAATATAAGACTATAAAAAGACGATCTTTAGCGACCAAGGGTCGTTGTATCTAAGGCAAAATATTGACATCTTTTCAAACCAATATCCTGCACTATATTTAATAAATAATTATTAATTTATTTCGCGGCAATCAGTACGATAATAATTATTGAAATTATATTTCGCGTGTATGATAGTCGACTTTTTTCTTACTTTTACTTGGAGTACATCATCATAAAAAAACTGCTTAATCCGCGTTATTGTGCAGGAATGAATTCGAAGTACGTAGATGACCTAAGTCATCATCTGCGCCAATAGTATACTCAGATAAGTTTCCTTTAGCGTTTGACTGTTCTATTTCATCTAGTTCGATACTTCTTCTTAGGTATGCAGGCACTTTTTCCATATCCGAAATTATGTTTGCATTGTCTAATGGCTTGCTTGTAGATTTTCTTTGATACTCTCTACGAGCTCTATCCATTTCTTCCTCTTTACTAGCGACTACTTTTCTTCTTTCTTCTGAAACCTCTTCCTTTTTATTAGTTTCGCGAGTTGTATATTCTCTCTGAGAGTTAGATGACGTAGGTACAGCTGGTGCATCAAAGTCAAATGTATATTGCGAATCAGTTTCTGGAAGATCAAATGACTCTACTACTGATTCATTTTCTTCATTAGTAAAGAAATCATCAAGAGGTACGATCACTTTCTTTGCTTCTGGTTTTTTCTCTTCGATGATCGCTTTCCCTTCTTCAAATCCTGTAGCGATTAGTGTAATACTTATCTTATCTCCAAGCTCAGGATCAGTACAATTACCCCAGATAAGATCAGTACCATATCCAGCTTCTTCTTGTACATAATCTGTGATTTCAGATATCTCATCCATTGTCACCTCTTTAGTACCAGAGGTGATATTTAATAAAATATGTTGAGCACCACGGATATCGTTATCTTCTAATAATGGCGAGTTTAACGCACCGCTAATTGCTTTGCGAGCTCTATCATCTCCATCGGCAATAGCATTACCCATTATAGATACTCCACTATCTTTCATTACCGTATTTACATCTTCAAAATCCACGTTGACATAACCAGGAATAGTGATGATTTCAGCGATACCTTTCGCAGCAGTAGTTAAGATATTATCTGCTTCAGCAAAAGCCTCTTTAAGCGTAAGGTTACCGTATATTTCTTTTACTTTATCATTAGATATTACAAGGATAGAATCTACATTCTTTTTAAGTTGCTCTAATCCTTCGATTGCATGTCGATGTCTTCTCATCCCTTCGAACTTAAATGGAATGGTTACAATACCTACAGTAAGTATTCCCATATCCTTTGCCGCTCTTGCAATAATAGGAGCTGCTCCAGTTCCTGTACCACCACCCATACCAGCAGTTATAAATAACATCTTGGTTCCATCACTAAGGAAGTTTCTCACTTCGTCAATTGACTCTATACAAGCTTGCTTACCTACTTCTGGTTTAGATCCTGCTCCCATACCTTCAGTAAGATGTGGTCCGAGTTGTATTTGTGTAGGAATAGGGCTCGCTTCGATAGCTTGATTATCCGTATTACATATCGCAAACTCTACGCCTGTGATCCCTTGATTAAACATGTGTGCTACGGCATTACCTCCGCCTCCACCGACACCTATTACTTTGATGATTGATGTCTTATTTTTAGGTATATCGAATAACATGATATATGATTTTGAGTGTGTACTTATTTAATTTAAAACAGCTATTGACTTTTGTCTTTAACTTTCATGAAGTGGCTTAGATGTCTATTTTAATAACACCTTACCTTTTCATGATTGCTCTATACGAATATCTTGATTACGTAGAGGCTTTGATTAAAATTCTGAATCTGGAGTAGCTTCAAAGAATTCTTTAGTAAGTGAAAACACTTTATTAAATATTCCTTTCCCCTTCTTCTTTATTTTGCCATCGACCTTATCATCATTGGAAGAATCATCCACAGAGATTTCCTTGGCAGCTTCTTCCGCAGCTAATCTTGATTCTTCGATCTTTCTATTCTCCTCTTCCATGAGTTCATCATAGTTAAGACTGAGATTATCCAAAGCGTTTTTCAATAAACCTACTGAAGTTGCATATACTGGACTGTCCAACTGTGCTGAGTATCCATGAGCTAAATGCTCTACTGGCTTACCTACTCTAGTATGCATACCTGTGTGATACTCTGACAATAAATCAATATGCCTTAGTAATGATCCACCACCAGTGAGCACTATACCCGCAATTAATTTATTTTCATATCCAGATCTACGGATTTCCCACAGCACATAATCAAAGACTTCCTCTACCCTAGCCTCGATTATACGAGCCAAATTTTTCTCTGATATTTCTTTAGGATCTCTCCCTTTAAAACCAGGAATTGTTATGATTCTGTTATCATATATTTCACTGGCCATCGCTGACCCAAATTTCACTTTTAGTTTTTCTGCCTGATCATTCATAACTGTACATCCTTCACGAATATCAGAAGTCACTACATTACCTCCAAATGGAATTACAGCAGTATGTCTAATAATACCGTTTTTGAATATTGTAATGTCGGTAGTTCCACCACCTATATCAACCAATGCAACTCCAGCTTCTTTCTCTTCTTCACTTAGCACTGATGATGCAGATGCTATTGGCTCTAATGTGATATCAGCTACATCTAAATCTGCTTTCTCTACACACTTGAGTATATTACGCGATGCTGATATCTGACCTGTGATGATATGAAAATTAGCTTCTAATCTCACACCAGACATTCCAATAGGATCAACAATATCTTGCTCATTATCTACAGTGTATTCTTGTGGAATTACGTGTAGTATTTTATCTCCAGGAGGTAGTACCAATTTGTACATATCCTTGATTAGTTTATTTACGTCTTCCTCACCTATCTCAGAGTTATGATCATGTCTCACTAGTAGACCATGGTGATGAATCGATTTAATGTGCTGTCCTGCGATACCTACATGTACCTTTTCGAATTTGCATTGAGCCGCCTGTTCCGCCATCTCTATCGAATCCTTAATTGCACGTACCGTTCTATCTATGTTAGATACAACTCCACGAGTCACACCTTCGGACTTTACAGTACCAATTCCAATAATTTCGATTTTCTCATACTCATTGACATATCCTGCAAGCGCCACTACTTTCGTAGTTCCGATATCTAGAGCAACTGCCAGATTTTTTGGGGTTTGAGTCTTGTCGTTCATAATCTATTATTTTAACTTAATTTTTAAAGTGCTTAGACACTGGTTATGATTGGTAATAATTCTTCTGATGCGTACGTCTTTTTTTTAATTTACTTCTCCGCAAATAAAATACCTTCTCCGTCTTTTCCTTTGTATTTGAATGTCAAAGTATGAAACTTGTTCCATCCTGCCTTTGGCATACCGTGGACATAAAAGTCCTTTATATTATTTAGTTTTTCGTCTGCATCTTCTATTCCTCCAAACACTAAATCTTCATCACCCAACTTAGGGATTAAGACCATTTCATCTGATTCATTGACATAAATTTGCTCTATCAATGCTCCAAGGAATTTATCTTCTTTTAGCTTTAAAGCCAATTCAAATACTTCTTTTAATGTCCCTTTGTATTCATCAGAAAGAAACTCCGGACTATAGTCTGATACCCTTCCTGTGACAACTGGTACTCTTATCGCTCTTCCAGATATTCTACCTATCTGTCTTCCACTTTCATCGATATAGTAGTTCGCATTATCTGTCATTACTCTCAAGATAGGTATGCGTTGTACTATCTCTACATGTACAGCCTCTCCTCCATCAAGATATACTTCAACAGATTTCACTCTATCATCTGACCTAATTACATGTTCTACTTCTACTAGATTTAAGTCTTCGATATTAGCTTCTTCTATATCAAATCTTAGATATGCGTTAAGCTTATCTATTATTATTTTCTCAGTGACTATTGCCTTTTGATTAGGCACTTGAACTATTTCTATCTGCACTGAACTCAGAGGCATGCTAGACTTACTTTCTATAGCTAGAAAAAGTATAATCATTATTGACAATACTGTAGCTAACCATACTACCGTAGCTTTCCAGTTGTCAAATGATTCTATTTTTTTAGCTCTTTTCATTTATTATTTTATTCTAATTTTTATTAATTGTATTTGAAGCAGTTAACTTCATAACAGAATTTCAAATTTACTTTTCCGCCCACTCTTTCAGTTGCCTTGGCAATACATCTATATCTCCAGCTCCGAGTACCAACAGTACTTCTGATTCACTAATCTTGACATGATCTAACACTTCATTTTTATCAATTAAGTATTTTTCCTTCAAAACCATTTCATCATATATCATCTTGCTAGTCACTCCTTCAATTGGAAGCTCCCTTGCAGGATATATAGGAATCAATAAACATTCATCTAATCCATCCAGTACTTCAGCAAATTCCTTGTAAAAATCCTGAGTACGACTAAACAGATGAGGTTGAAAAACTCCAGTCAACTTTTTGTCCGGATATAAATTTCTAGCTGCATCTATTGCCATTCGAAGTTCGGTAGGATGATGTGCGTAATCGTCTATCATCACTAATTCTTCTGTCTGACAAAATGTTTCAAACCTTCTTTTGATTCCAGAGAAACTTCCTAAAGCTAATCTGACATCATCTGGACTACATCCTCTTTCGAGAGCAATGGAGATTGCTACTAAAGCATTTTCTACATTATGCTGTCCAGGCATTTTCATTGTAAGATCCTTAATAGTATGTTCTTTCGATACATAATCAAAAGTATACTGCCCATTTACTACTCTTACTTGCTGCGCTTGTATATTTCCACCATTTATTCCAAATGATTTAAGAGTAACATTTTTATTTTTCAGCTCACTTTTGAGTTTACTTGATAATTCTTCTTCTAGTGGGTATTTTATTAGTAATACACCGTTGTCAATAATCTTACGAGCAAATCCTTCAAATCCTTTCTTCATCACATCGTGTGATCCATAGATATCAAGATGATCTGCGTCCATCGAAGCAATAGATGCAATGTCAGGAGACAAACTCCAGAATGATCTATCATATTCATCTGCTTCCATTACGACCCAATCACTTTCTCCATATAAGAAGTTAGTACCATAGTCCGTAGGTATGCCACCTATAAAAGCGGAAGCATCCACTCCACACTCTCTCAATAAATAAGTAACCATCGAACTGGTAGAAGTCTTTCCATGAGTCCCAGCAATACAAATAGAATGCTTATGATGACTTATCATGGCGAGTATCTCTGCCCTCTTGTAAACTGGATACTTATTATCCTGATACCAATTCCAACCCACATGGCTATCTGGAATTGCTGGTGTATACACGATTAAATCGGCATCTTTATCTAACGTTTCAATTTGATCTTCGTAAGAGATCTTTATACCTTCCTCTACTAACTTTTTAGTGAGTACTGTTTCTGTTTTATCATAACCTGATACTATCAGTCCACTTTGATGAAAGTATCTAGCTATTGCGGACATACCTATGCCACCTACTCCAATAAAAAAAATGCGCTTTACTTTATCAAGGTCAACTTCTTCTCTTTGCATTTTCTCTTTACTCATTGATTGCGAATTCCATTACAATTTATTTCAATCAGCAATTTTAATTAATCAGTTTAAAAATTTCTTCTGCGATTTCACTCGTCGCGTTGGGTCTACCCATCTTCTTTAAGTTGCTGACTAAGTTATTTTGCAACTTTTCATCACTTAACAACTCCAGTACTGTTGGAATCATCTTTTCTTGTGCTTCTGCGTTTCGTACCATGAGAGCTGCCTCATTGCTTACAAGAGCCATCGCATTTTTGGTTTGATGGTCTTCTGCAACATGCGGACTCGGTACAAGTACTGCAGGTTTATTAATAAGGGCAATCTCGGAGATCGTCAGTGCACCAGCTCTACAAACTACCACGTCAGACGCAGCGTATGCAAAATCCATTCTCTCAATAAATGGAAGCACTGTTATATTCGGCAATGCGGCTACCACACCGCAAGAATATTCATCGAAATACATTTTACCAACCTGCCAAACATAGTTGATCTCCGAATGCCTTTTTATAATGTCAAAAGCATCTTCAACTGATTCATTGATACGTCTTGCACCTAGGCTACCGCCAAAGATTAATACCGTCTTATGATCGTTGTCGATACCAAAAGAAGCCTTTGCTTCTTCCTTGTTAATTGGTGTATCGTATAAGTCTCGTCTTACAGGATTCCCTGTAAGTATGATTTTACTCTTTGGGAAGAATCTCTCCATTCCCTCATACGCCACACATATCTTATTTACTTTCTTGGCCAGTATTTTATTCGTTATTCCTGGATAAGAATTTTGTTCTTGTATCAATGTTGGGATCTTCATCATACTCGCTACCTGTAATATCGGTCCGCTTGCATATCCTCCAACTCCTACAGCCACATCTGGCTTGAATTTTTTAATTATTTTTCGAGCTCTATAAAGACTCGAAATAAGTTTAAATGGAAAAGATAAATTCCTTAAACTCAATTTCCTCTGAAAGCCACTAATCCAAAGTCCCTCTATTGGATATCCCGCTGCTGGGACTTTTTCCATTTCAAGTTTACCTTGAGCACCTACGAACAATATTTCCACAGAAGGATCTTTATCCTTAATCGCATTGGCTATCGCTATAGCTGGGTAGACGTGTCCACCTGTTCCTCCTCCACTAATTAATACTCGCATCTTCCATCTTTTCTATCGCAGCTTGTTTGAATTGTGCTTCTTCTACATATCTGCTTACACTCAGGATAATACCCAAGGAGATACAGGTAAATAATATTGAAGTACCACCCATACTTACTAATGGAAGTGTCAACCCTGTTGCTGGCACCAGTTGTACTGATACTGCTATATTGGCAAAAGCTTGTATTACTATATTTAAACATAAACCCATAGCTAGTATCGCTCCGAATGTTTTTGGACACCTAGTTACTATGCGTGTACATCTAAAGAGTAACCATGAGTATAATCCGAGAATCGTAAATCCTCCTAAGAGTCCATACTCCTCCATAATGATTGCATAGATGTAATCCGCATATGCCAGTGGAAGAAAATTTCTTTGCATACTATTTCCTGGGCCGACACCTGTCAGTTCGCCACTGGCGATTGCTATTTTTGATTGCTGTACTTGGAAACCTCCATCAGAATTATAGATAAATTCATTGATACGGCTAATCCATGTTTCTACTCTTACAAGATCTGGAAATATTGATCCGATCATCACCAATATACTCAGTGCTATGACGCCCATTAATATTAATAGAAAAACATACTTCAATGATATCCTTCCAATGAACATCATTAGTAGACATGTAGTAAATAGTAATGCTGCAGTAGATAGATCTTCCGGTGCTATTAAAGCACAGACTATAATTACCGGCATGATAATCGGAAGAAAAGCTTGTTTGAAATCTTTGATGTAATCTTGCTTCACCGCTAGTGCTCTAGCGACCCAAATGATTAATACTGGCTTAGCAAAATCTGATGTTTGTATTGTCTTATCGATCCAAGGAATAGTAATCCATCTCTTGGCTTCGTTTATTTCTGTTCCGAATCCTAAAGTCCAAAGCAAAGCTAACCCTGCAACCATAAGAAGTAGCGGTGCAAGCTTAGAATATTGCATATAATGCAACTTATAAGCGGCATACATCGATCCCATTCCTACTAATAAGAAGAAAGCTTGCTGAAATAAGTAATACTCATTATTACCTCCACGCATTCGGTATGCCATACTACCCGTCGCACTATACACAGCCAGCAAAGATGCTAGACTCAGTAAAGTTACGATCAGCCAAATGACTTTATCGCCTTTAAGATTTTGATATATTGTCGAGATTCCTGACAATGAGTTTGGTTTGTAGTTTTCTTAAATACCAGACAACCACCTAAGCATATACCTAGATTTCACTATGATAAAATCATAGTAATTGATTGAATAGTTTGTCTTCTTATTATAAGCCTTCCAATCGCCTTAATTATTGGAACACTTCCCCCAAATAGAATCGCCTTAATTACTCTATTTAGTATTTTACTATACCAAATTGGTACAATAACATTAGTCTTTATTTCCCCTGAATTAATTATTGTAGTTTATAATTAATCCCGTTTCAATTTCATTTTAATTGCTCAACTTCCACTCTTGCTAACTCTTAATTGATTAAGAACGCTAATGCGAAACTGCTCTCCTCTATCCATGTAGTTATTGAATAGATCAAAACTTGCACATGCTGGAGACAATAATACTGTATCCCCATCCTCTGCATAATGAGCTGCTATTTTGATTGCTTCGTCGACATTTTCAGTTATTACTATCTCATCGAGTACATTTCCAAAAGCTGTAGTTAAAGGCTCTGGATATGCCGTCAAACAAATAAGTACTTTTACTTTTTTTTTGACAAGTTGTTCGATTTGATTGTAGTCATTGCCTTTGTCTGCGCCTCCAGCGATCCAGATAACTGGTGTAGTCATCGCATCGAGAGCATAAAAAACGGCGTCTACATTAGTCGCTTTGCTATCATTAATATACTGTACTCCTTTGATTACAGTAATTGACTCCATGCGATGCGCCATATTTGTAAATGTCGCTAGCCCAGAGGCAATTTGTATTTCTGTCAATCCGATTTGTCTACTGGCGGCAATTGCACACCTTGCATTAAATAGATTGTGTATTCCTTTCAACTGAGTTTGGAAAACTAGATCGGTATCCGAAGACACCAATCCAGTAATGTAGTCCTTAGTCGAAATTTGAATCCTCCTTGTCGAAGGGAGAATTCTATTATTCAGATTATTCTGAATATTCTTATCATCACCGTTATAGATGATTGTATTCTCTTTCGTTTGATTATTGACGATATTCATTTTTGCTTCTACATAGAGGTCCATATTATACTCATATCTATCCAAATGATCAGGAGTGATATTGAGAATGATAGCGATATCTGCTTTGAAAGTATCTACTTTCTCTAACTGAAAACTACTGAGCTCTAAGACAAAATAATTGGGTTGCCTTTCTGCTAATACTCTACACATTGCTATGCCATAGTTACCGCCTACCGCTACATCATACTCAGCATCTCTGAGGATATGATATATTAGACCAGTAGTAGTGGTTTTACCATTACTGCCAGTAATAGCTATGATGGTTGCATTAGTATTTCTATACCCATACTCTATCTCAGAGATAATCTCTACTCCATTGGCCATCAAAACTTGTATAGGTTTTGCAGAATCTGGAATACCAGGACTAACTATTGCTAACTTAGCATTTTGTAATCTGTCAAAATCATGACCGCTTTCTTCAAAGTCGATCTTATTATTTATTAATTCTTCTTTATATTTTTCTTTGATCAACCCAGCATCTGTCACGTATACTGTTTGATCTAATTTCTTTGCAAGTAGTGCTGCTCCTATTCCGCTTTCGCCGGCTCCAACAATTACAATTTCATTCCTCATTGTTTAATTAATTACTAATTCAAAAATTATTAGTCAATCAATATTTCTTATCTCACTTTGAGTGTTATAATTGTCAACACCGCTAATATTATTCCTACGATCCAAAATCTTGTTACTATTCTAGCCTCGTGCATCCCCAGTTTTTGAAAGTGATGATGCAGTGGTGCCATTTTGAATATTCTTCGGCCTTCACCGTATTTTTTTCTTGTATACTTGAAGTAACCTACTTGTAATACAACTGATAAATTTTCTACCACAAATATTCCACAGAGTATTGGTATTAGAAATTCCTTCCTAAGTATTATTGCCATCGTCGCGATAATCGCACCAATAGTCAAACTTCCAGTATCGCCCATAAAGACTTTCGCTGGGTAACTATTGTACCAAAGAAAACCTACACAGCCACCTACAAAACAGGCAGCAAATATCACCAACTCACCTGAGTGTGGTATGTAGAGAATATTCAGATAGTCAGCTATAATCGTATTACCAGATACATAAGCTAATATTCCTAACGTAGCACCTATAATAGCTGATACTCCTGTAGCTAATCCATCTATCCCATCAGTCAAATTTGCTGCATTGGAAACCGCCGTAATTATAAATATGACGATGGGTATAAATATGATCCAAACCAAACTTAGTGCGTTATCTCCTAAGAAACTTAATAAAGAAGCGTATTCAAAATTATTTCCTTTAAAGAACGGTATGTTAGTTAGTGTGGACTTCACATAAGCCATGTTCACTAATTCCTTAGCTTGGCCTATGGTAGTTACTTCAGCTGTAAACCGATCTATCACTTGGTAGCCTCCGGCTATAGCGTCGTCAATCGGCATTCTGATGACAACATCATTATGATAAATCATTACTAGAGCTACAAATATTCCTAAGACTACTTGACCAAATATTTTAAATTTTCCAGCGAGTCCATCTTTATCTTTTTTAAAGACTTTGATGTAATCATCAGCAAATCCAATAGCCGTCATCCATAAGGTTGTAACTAGCATTAGTATGATATAGATATTATCTAATCTAGCAAACAGCAAACACGGTACCCATGTAGCCAATAAGATAATGAAACCTCCCATTGTTGGAGTTCCTTCCTTTTCTTTTTGACCAGCGAGTCCCAGTTCTCTAACTGTTTCTCCTACTTGCAATCGTTTCAATGAACGTATAATCCTATTTCCGAATAGAAGCGAAATCAATAATGATGTAATAATCGCTGCTCCTGCCCTGAATGATATATATTGAAAGAGGCCTGCGCCTCCAACGTTATAATGTTTTTCTAAATATTCAAATATGTGGTATAACATATTACGCCTTAGTTTAAGTTGAAGGTTAAGTATAATGGACCACACTTATTTAATCCAACTTCTCACATCAAAATCAATGTCCACAGTTCATAATCTAAGACAATCGAAATTAATTCAACCATTGTCTTAATCTTAAACTTTAATTTGTGCCATTGGCACAATCCTTGCAACTCTTAAATTAGAACCTTGAGAGTTGTAAAGTAATAATTCTACTCATTCAGAGAAACATGATGTTTTAAATTTCATCATCTTTCGTTTAACTTATTTTAAATCACATTATTTCTGTGAAAAAAAATATTTAACAGCGCAGTAGGACTCTAGAACTTTTTCCAGTAGTGACCCTACTGCAACTGTTAAAACCAACCTGAGAATGATAATAGAACCTAATCTTTAGAGATTTGAGTGGATTGTATTACATCAACTCTTCTCCTATTTCTTTATCACAATATTTTACAAATACTACTTGAAAAATATTGCTCTTATTATTTCTTTATCATCGAAGGGAAACTTTTCTCCCTTGATTTCTTGATACTTTTCATGCCCCTTTCCAGCGACCAATATTATATCTCCTATATTAGCCAATGCTATGGCTGTTCTTATTGCTTGCTTCCTATCTGCTATTCTTAGCACATGATCCGCTTTTATATCTATTATTCCTTCTTCCATATCGTCGAGAATTTTTTCAGGATCCTCTGATCTTGGATTATCACTTGTCAGTACAACTTTACTCGAAAGCAAAGCTGAAATCTTAGCCATTTTAGGTCTTTTTGCTTTATCTCTATCACCTCCACAGCCAATTACTGTGATGATTTTCTGAGTATCAGATTTAGTCTGCTTTATTGTTTGCAGGACATTATCTAATGCATCTGGAGTATGAGCATAATCTACTATGGCACACGTCTTAGTGATCGGATGAACGATCTTTTCAAATCTGCCTTCAGCTCCTTTTAGTTGGCTGAGTACAGGTAATATTTCTTCGGATAGTAAGCCGCTTTCCATAAGGATCGCATATACAGTCAACAAGTTATAAGCATTGAATCGGCCTGACAGTTGGAAGTAAACTTCATTTCTATCAATAATCATATGTAACCCTTCAATAGAGTCTGTGATTATTTTGCCTTTGTAATCTGCTGTACTTCTTAATGCCAGCGTCTTTACAATAGCTGAGGTGTTTTGTAACATTACTTCACCTCGTTTGTCATCAATGTTGGAAATTGCTGTCGCTTCTTTCTCCAGATGGTCGAAAAACTTTTTCTTCGTCCATATATATTCTTTAAAAGTATCATGGTAATCCAAGTGATCGTGACTAATATTAGTGAATGCTGCCACTCGATATTTTAGTCCTGATATTCTTTGCTGATCGATCGCATGAGAACTGACTTCCATAAAAACATAGTCACACCCATTCTCTACCATATCGGCTAAGAGTCTATTCAAATTGATGGCATCAGGTGTAGTATGAGTAGCATCTATAATTACACCTCCTATCCTATTTTGGACAGTAGATATTAATCCTACTTTGTAACCCAGCTCCGTCATTGCTTGATAGAGTAAGGTCACTACACTTGTTTTCCCATTCGTACCGGTTACACCTATAAGCTGTGTATCGTAAGATGGATTATCATAGAACTTATGTGCTATGATTCCAGCGTACTTGGAAGTATTCGAGACTGGAATAAAAACTACTCCATCCTCTTTTTGTACATCGATCTTCTCGTCATGAACAATCACTATAGCTCCTGCTTTTATTGCATTCGCTATATACAAGTGACCATCCACTTGATGACCTTTAATAGCTATAAACAATGTTTGAGGCGATACTCTCCTACTATCTATTTCTATCTGTACTACTTCCAGCTCACGATGATCGGTTTGAATTCGAATATCATTTGGAATTATTTCAAATAACTTTTTATTTCTTTTTTTCATTTACCTATTACTTGCACAACAATGTCAATTATCGTTAGTAAATATGATTCTAAATTGAATTGTTATTTCTAACATTATTCTTTAATCATTTTCACTATTTGTTAATCTAGATAAATCTTTATTTTCTGCTCAGTTGCCTTTGCTCCTGGCTGTATTGATTGTTTTTTTACTTGCCCTTGCCCCTCCAACTCTACTAACAGACCAAGATTTTCTAATACATATACTGCATCTCTTGCTCCCATTCCTCTCACATCAGGCACTTCTGCTTTTCTTATGCTGTTCTTATCGATTAGCATTTTATTATCAAATGGATCTACAGCTACCCAATTAGATTTTGATCTGTTTTTGTACTCGATACCTACGTGCTCAAATACTTTTTCAAAATCTTTTTTATATCCGACTCTTCTTTTAGGAAGATTAGCTGCTGCAATTAATTCATCACCTTGATTGATCGCTTTATTAATGTCTAGTTTTAGATTATGTACTTTTTCTACAATATTTCTAAATACTGGACCTGCAACCGATCCTCCATAATATTTTCCTTGAGGAGTATATACTACCACCATCATTGAATATTTCGGATTATTTACAGGAAAATAGCCTGCAAAAGAAGCATTGTATTTTTTTTCTTCATCCTTCTTGGCGTAGTTGATACGCGTTGTACCTGTCTTGCCTGCGAAGTCAAAATATTCTGATTGTAATTTTCTTCCTGTTCCTCTAACGACCACTCCTTCGAGTAGATCTTGCGCTCCTCTTATAGCATTTTTAGATGCTATTCTTTCACTCAATACTTTAGGTTCAAAATTCTTTACGAGCTTATCACCGTGCTTTATTTTTGATACTAAGTATGGCTTCATCATCTTGCCATCATTAGCCACTGTGTTGTACAGATTTAACATCTGGAGAGGAGTATACATCACTTCATAACCGTGAGCCATCCATGGAATTGAAGTTCCGGACCACCTCTTTTTATCTTTTATAGGGTCTTTTACAAATGGAGGTTTCTCTCCTATAAGCTCAATTCCTGTAGGGTCTAATAACCCAAATTTTTTCAGTGTTCTAATAAACTTTGTATTACCTCCAGCCTTATTATAATGTTGGTTTGCTAGACTAGCGATTCCTACATTACTTGATATCTCAAATGCTTTTCGCAAATCAGCTGTTTCTATTCCATGCCATTCACTATCGTGCATCGTTTGATCATAGAACTTCATAGTCCCTTTATTCAGATTCACTTTAGTATCTAGCTGTGCATAATTATCATCCATGAGAGCCAGTACTGTAGCTAACTTGAAAGTTGAACCAGGTTCGCTTAACCTTCCGATTGCATGATTGTAAGATTCTTTATAATTACCCTTTCCATCAGCAGATAAATTAGATATTGCTCTAATTGCCCCTGTCGATACATCCATAACTATGGCTGTACCTGCGACAGCTTTAAATTCTATTAGTGCAGCTTCCAGTTCAGTGTGAGCTATATCCTGAATATCGACATCGATAGTAGTATATATATCGTCACCACTTTTTGACTCAAACTCTGACGGATCGTAAACTGGAATCCAATCAGGGCGAATATATTTCATAAGCCTTTTCTCGGTAGCACCTTTCAAAAATTTATCAAAATACCCTTCCAATCCAATCTTGTCTGCATTTTTACGATCTACACCAATTGTTCTACTTGCTAGCTGACGAAAAGGTTTTCTTCTTTTGAAGTACCTATCAATCATCGCACCTCCTTTATACTTATTTTTTCTAAGTATAGGGAAAGAAATCAATGTCTCTTTCTGTGCGATCGTCAGATCTTTAGCAATAAAACAGTATGCGTTTTTTCTTTGTCTATTAGATTCTAAATAAGTCTTCCACTGAAATTTTGATTTCCCAGCTGGAAACATTTTATTTAATCTAAAGGCTAAAGAATCTACTTTACTATTAAATAGTTTGTCTTTTACGACTTTTAGATCCATCCGTATTTCAAAGAACGGTTGCGATGTAGCCAACGGGCTTCCATCCATCGCGTATATATCACCTCTGTCAGCCTCTATTGGCCTCCATTGAATGTGTACATTTCCTTTTTCTCTCCACTTGTCTCCTTCAAAGACATTTACCTTGACTACTCTATAGAATATCATGACTGCTACCAATGCAAAGGCACCGACAACCATATATAATCTAATTAGTAGTTCACTCTTCTTTTCCATCAGTAGTCTTCTCTAGAAAGCTGCTAATTTATTTCTCCGTCGACCTTTTCCTTCTGTCTACTTTGATTTTCTTTGGCAGTTGACCAGTATATTTTAAATCCATACTAGCTACTTTGTCTTGCATTTGCGATTGTGTGCTACCATAGATCACATCTTGATTGATGTCATCGTATTTTGACTTGGTATCTGCTACTACTTTCTCTAGAGCCTCGATTCTCCTGAGATTATTTTCAGTGGTATGTACATTATATATATACACAATACCTAAAAATGCTAAGTAGCACACAAACGGCAAATTCATAAATATCCATTCGATTCCTTTAAATCGATAAAGTGTAGTTTTCTTATTAAGGATCTTTGACATTTATAGCTTATTAAGTTTAAGATTAGGTAAAAGATTAATTTTTATTTATTCTTTCACTGAAGTCTTTTACTTGTTCTTCTTATTTCAATTTCATTGATATTATTTTTTCTGTGCTATTCTCAATTTCGCACTTTTAGATCTTGTGTTCCTCACCATTTCTTCTTCACTCGGCAAGATCGGTTTCTTCGTTTTCAATTTAAATGGGCGCTCTGATCTTCCGTAATCATCTTGGATCAACTTCCCTTCAAAATTGCCGCTTTTCATAAAGTTTTTTACTTGGCGATCTTCTAAAGAATGGTAGCTTATTACTGATAACCAACCTCCTGGCTTCAGTACTTTCAATGCTGCTTTCAACATTTCTCGGAGCACACCGATTTCATCATTTACCTCTATGCGGATTGCTTGATAGACCTTAGCAAAATATTTGTACTCTGGTCCTATTCTCATTTCTGAGAGCAATTCATTTAATTCAAACGTAGTTCTAATCTTATGTCTATTCTTCACTAAAGCTCTCGCTAAAGTTTTCGAATTTCTCACTTCTCCATATTCACTAAGAATACCTACCCATTGCTGTTCATTATATGTCGCTAATAGATCTAGAGCTGAAAACTCTTGAGCTACATCCATACGCATATCTAATTTTGCGTCAAATCGGTACGAAAACCCTCTTTCTGGGATATCAAACTGATGTGACGAAACACCTAGATCTGCTAATACTCCATCTACTTCGCCCAACTTGTCATAATACCTCATAAATCTGTCGAGATACTTAAAATTAGATGCGATGAAAGTAAACTGATCCGAAGCTTCAATATTAGCTACAGCATCTTCATCTTGGTCAAAACCATACAGATGCCCTTTGGCATCAAGTTTATTTAAAATCGATTTGGAATGTCCACCGGCGCCAAATGTCACATCGACATATGTACCTTGGGATACAATACCAAGCCCTGCGAGACTCTCTTCTAATAATACAGGAATGTGATATTCTTGCATCAGTCTAAAAGCTGCTCTAACTCTTCCGAAATAGTGTCATCATCACCAAGTATTTCATCTAATAAATTTGAATAAACGTCTTGATCCCATTCAAGGTCGTTTTCATAACGATCTCTGGACCAGACTTCAATCTCACTTAGATTACCATTAACTATAACTTCCTTTTTTAATCCTGCATACTCCATGTGAGTCTTAGGTATCAAAATTCGGCCGTTTGAGTCAACGCTCAACTTAGTAACTCCCCTATTAATGTAACGAGCTAGCGTTCTATGCTTGCTATTGTTAGGATTGAGTCGGTTTATTAATTCTTTCGTCTTTTGTTCCCAAGCTTCTCTTGAGAATATTCGCAAACAATCTTCCACACCACGATTCATTATAATTTCCATTGGCATACCCCCTAGTTGCTCCACCAGTCCAGCTGGTAGCTTCAATCTCCCCTTTGCATCTAGTTTGCAAGAGTATTCACCATGGTAATTAAATCTGGGTGTCATTATTTGCGGTTGATAAGACAAATATAGATACGAATTCTACATTTTCCCACTTTTACCCACAAAAGCTTCATAAAACATTAAAATAAATCACATATGTTCTAAAGTGTAAACAAATCCTTTACATATTATGAATAATTTGCTTACAAAGCCTACCCTAAATCAGTAATACAGCGTTTCAAATCCTTTACTCACTTGATTCTTTTATCAAGCCGTTACAAATATATAAATTTTTATATTAAAAAAAATAATAATGTGTAATTATTATAAACAATCGTATAAAAGCCCTGTATTTACTTCGTCGTTCACCACATTACATAATTTATTTATACGTAAAAACATAAAACAGGCCCTACATCACTACACTTTGCGATAGTAGTCCATACATATACTATAATACACCGCACTCCTAAGAACCTCAAGACTCAAAGTGGGAATTTTTCCCCAAAACAAAGTACGCATCTCATATTATTAATATAAAGTGGTGTTTATTGGATGACTTATGTATATCTGAATTGCAGACCCATAGTACTCGCAAATGAGTACGAGATCCCAAAACCGACGATTTTATCGCTTGAATAAGCTATTTTCGATCATAAGTTGTGGAATATTAGTTGTAATAGATTTTCAAAGACAGAAATCGATAGACTATCTATGGAAGGCCATAATCTTATACGCTTCGCACTGCAAGACATAAAACATACATTAAATAAGTACGGAAGGACTGACTAAATAGAGCATTGGGACTTACAGTGGATGTAAGAACACAGATATGCGTGTATGCGACGATGCATCTAATGATGCTTAGTACACTATGAATACACTTGCTCACCTTGTTAGATGAAGCCAATTTGGGCATATACGAATGAATAAGATAAGATTATAGGCTAGTTAGATGATCCAAACCTATGTTCTTTTTTTGAAAAGAGCAAGGAATTAAACTTTATAATACCCCTTCATCCCTAACCAGCGCATACTGATCACGCCTTTCATCGCCTCTGACACGATATTGGAGTTCATTTTTGATTGCCCAAGTTCTCTATCCTTGAAGGTGATTGGTACTTCCACTAAATTGAATCCATTCCGCCAAGCCGAATATTTCATTTCTATCTGAAAGGCATATCCAATAAATCTTATTTTTTCAAGGTCGATAGTAGACAACACCCTATTAGTATAACAAACAAAACCTGCAGTAGGATCTTTGATCATCATCCATGTAATAGCACGAACATATAGAGATGCTCCATACGATAATAGTTTACGATCCAATGGCCAGTTTTCTAGTCCTCCTCCTTTAACATAACGAGAACCGATGGATAAATCACCGCCGTCTTTGCATGCTTTATATAATCTTAAAAGATCTTTCGGGTTGTGAGAAAAATCAGCATCCATCTCGAAAATGAATTGATATTCTTTTTCCAGAGCGATTTTAAATCCAGCGATATAAGCGGTACCTAAACCTAATTTCCCTTTACGTTGGAGTAAATGGATCTTAGATGGGTGCTTAACTTGCCACTTCTTCACTTCATCAGCAGTACCGTCTGGACTACCATCATCTACTATCAATACATGAAAATCACCCTCTAGCTCTAATACAGCTGGGATTATGAGATTAATGTTTTCAATCTCATTATATGTTGGGATGATTACTAATTTATCGTTCACAGAGCGATTCACATATTGTTAAGCTTGTAAATGTAATGTTTTACTTCAATGGTATATTGGTAGAAATGGTAATTTGTTGTTAAAGGTCGCTGAGAATTATGAATAGATGACTTTAGTAGATCGAGAGACTTCGTAATATCGTAGAGTACTAAATGAAAATAGCCATCCCAACATCTTCAGACATCTACATAGCTATTTCATATATTTCTTAAAAGCCTTAGCTTAATGGATTATTTTTTTTTACAAATACAAATCTGGAGCCGCCTCTTTCATCATACTATATATTACTTCGTATACATCGATAGCATATGGCTTAGTGAAATAATCTCCATCTGATCCAAATGGCGTACGGTGCTCTCTTGCAGACAATGTCTTCGGCTTAGAATCTAAGTATTGGTATCCACCTTGCACCTCTAGCACTTGCTGCATCATGTAAGCGGTAGCTCCACCAGGAATGTCTTCATCGACAAATAAGATTCGATTAGTTTTCTGTAATGAATTAACGATCATACCCTCTAAATCAAATGGCAACAACGTTTGCGCATCAATAAGTTCTACTGAAATATCTGCTTCTGCTAACATCCCAACAGCTTTCTGAGCTTCTCTTAGTGTAGATCCGTATGATACTACAGTTATATCCGTTCCTTCTGACATGACTTCAGGTACACCTAACGGCACTGTAAATTCTAAAAGATTATCTGGCAATGTTTCTTTGAGTCTATATCCATTGAGACATTCTATTACTATGGCTGGATCGTCTGATTGCAGTAAGATATTGTACATACCTGCCGCCTGCACCATGTTACGAGGCGCGCATACATACATTCCTCTCAGTGCGTTGACCATTAATCCTAATGGCGACCCTGAATGCCATATCCCTTCCAATCTATGCCCTCTTGTACGTATGATTGCTGGCGCATGTTGTATTCCTCCAGATCTATATCTCAGAGTACACAAGTCATCCATTAATGGTGATAGACCATATATTAGATAATCTAAATATTGAATTTCAGCTATAGGTCTAAGCCCTCTCATCGCAGTACCGATGGCTTGACCCATGATAGTCCATTCTCGGATTCCTGCGTCGAATACTCTTTCGCTACCATACTTATCTTGCAATCCTGCAAAGCCTTGATTAACATCTCCAATCTGACCTACATCTTCGCCAAATGCAATTACTTCTGGCCTTGTCTCTAGCGTCCTATCAAAAAACGTGTTGAGTATCTCGTAGCCATTCATCTTCTTACTCTCATCCGAATATTCCGCATGGACTACAGGAATCTCCAAAGCTGCTTGATCACTATGACTATGTAAATGAGTATGATATCTATCGTGAGCTGTATCGTATGATTGAGTTATAAAGCTCGTAATCTCAGTCGGTACCTCTAAGCCAGATAATATTAAAGCCCTGCGCATATGGCGAGCACTATCTGTCAAATTGTGAAATAACGGTCCCATATAAGATTCAAGGCTTTTGATTACCATATCTGCTTTGGGGCTAACTCCTCTAAGATTTTCATATAAAGATAGTAGCTCCGCTTTGTGGTTATTTACAGGATTAATGAATTTATCCCATGCCGATCTCTTCTCTTCTTGAGCAAATTTCTTTGCTTCAGCTTTCATTGCTATAAGCTCTTCTTCAGTTATGATATTATTATCTATCATCCAGACGCCCATCAACTCAATGCAATCATGTTCTTTTTCCCATTGTAACCTTTCAGCACTTTTATATCTTTCATGACTACCAGAAGTAGAATGACCTTGGGGTTGAGTAAGCTCTTGCACATGCACTAGTGCTGGTACATGATCCTCTCTCATCCTAGCAGCAGCTTTTTCAAAAGTGGCTACACAGGCGGCGTAATCCCAACCTTTGACAGTATACATACGTATACCATTTCCTTTTTCATCGATCAAAAAGCCTTCGAGCGCTTTAGAAATACTTCCCTTAGCAGTCTGTAATTCAGTAGGCACCGAAATCCCATATCCATCATCCCAAACTACCGTAAGTAATGGTACTTGCATTACAGCTGCAGCATTGATAGTCTCCCAAAATACACCTTCACTTGTACTTGCATCTCCAATCGTACACCAACTGATCTCGTTACCGTTTCCAGTATGTGTTAAACCAGATCTTATATCTTCTAGTTCTCGCAGCTTCTTAGAAGCCAATGCGATACCTAAAGCTCTAGACATTTGTCCAGCAGTACAAGATATATCTGATGATGAATTATAAGTTTCTGAAGTATCTAACCAGTTACCTTGAGGATCGATTGTTGGTGATGCAAAGTGTGCATTCATCTGACGGCCTTTGGACTGAGTATCATTATCTGAGTCCGCATATAACTGAGCAAAGTACTCCTCTACCCCACAAATCTCTGTGGCCATAGCAAAAGTCTGATCTCTATAATATCCAGATCTCCAATCTCCTTTTTGAAACACCCTAGCCATAGCTACCTGAGGCACTTCTTTTCCATCTCCTAAAATTCCAAATTTGGCTTTACCTGTAAGCACTTCTTTACGACCTAACAAGCTAGCTTCTCTACTAACTAAAGAGATCCACAGATCATGAATAATATTTTTCTCAAAATCGGTGTCCGCATTTAATATATTAGGATCAAGTGTACTGATATCTGCCATATAATAAGAGGTTCTATTTAAGGTTAATCAACTATCAAGATCATCTTTTATCTAAAAGGAAATAGTAGTAAAAAATATGATCATCAACTTCAACGAAATGGTTTTGGTTAACATAGAGTCTAAATGGGCTAATTAAGGCCTTAATTAGTGTAACATTTACAATAAGAAAGTTGCCATTATCCTACTCTAAGGTGGCACAAAGGTAAGGAATATTGAGCAAAATTTAAAGGTCACTTATAATATGAAGCTGAAAATCAATTGTTATGTGTTTCGATACGAATTGATTCTTACTTCTAGATAGTAATCATTCAATTTGAAAATGCTCTTGTTAGATTGGCGAACTTCTTGATTCATCAGAAATATTGCGATATACTAAATCATGTCCCACTAATTAAATCATGGTCTTACTAAGGGTGAATATTGTTATTAAAAATGCATTTATGCTATAATCTAGATCATACCAAAATATAGATTAACAACATATTAACGGTGTAGATGGAATCTTGGAATGGTGTTGGTGTTATAAATATTGTATCTTTGTTATGCGCTTCTTAGTTTTGGAGGTACTTACAACAAGCAAATTAATTAATTACAATAAATATTAAAATGAAGAAATCAGTACTTTTTGCCCTTTTCATGGTATTTGGATTAGTAGCTATGAATGCTCAAACAGATCCTAAACCTGCGGATGTAATCAAGCAAGAAATGAGTGAAGAAGCTCCAGCATCAGGTCCAATTATGACTTTCGAAGCTATGGAAGTAGACTACGGTGTAATCGAAAAAGATAGTGAGCCACTTAGAGTTCTTAGTTTCACAAACACTGGAACTGAGCCATTGGTAATCAAAAATGCAAGAGGATCGTGTGGATGTACAGTTCCTACATGGCCAAAAGAGCCAATCATGCCAGGCCAAACTGACAAGATCGAAGTAAGATATGCAACTAACAGAATTGGAAAATTCAGTAAAAAAATAACTTTCACTACTAACGAAGCTGGAGAGCCTAAAGTAGTAAAGGTGGTAGGCAAAGTACTTAAGCCAGATGAGAATCAAGGAGTACCTGCTGGTGACAATAGTTTAATTACGCCAGGAGGGGAATAAATCTTCTATAGAACAAACAATATACGCCCTGCTAGAGTTATCTAGTGGGGTTTTTTTTCGGCCGCTGGCCTCTAGAATTCTTCATTACGCTCATATAGATATGTGGGGCTTCACCTTGAAAAACCAAAAGTCCCTCCGCCTTGAGACTGGATGGTCGTCTACGCCTCTTTTGAAGTTTATGAGGAACGTTACTTCTGTTCTTGTTTCGATTTTACTTGAAAAAACTGATTACTTAATACATCAATAACTAAAACATGATAGCCTTACTTTCCCCTGCCAAATCACTGGATATAGAAAAAGATAAGTATCCTGATCTCCAAACGGAACATGCCTTTCCAAAAGAAACAATGCAGTTAGTGCAAATTCTTAAAAAAATGGGGGTTGAAGATCTTCGTGGACTTATGTCTATCAGCGAAAAATTAGGCGCTATGAATGTGAGTAGATATAAAGCATTCAAAAAAGACTATCCTGAAGAATTGTCAGCAGCATCTATATTTGCATTTAGAGGAGATGTTTATCAAGGGTTTGACGCTGATACTGCGAATAAAAATGATATCAAATATGCTCAGAAACACGTACGCATACTCAGTGGGTTGTATGGTGTCCTGAGACCAATGGATAAGATGCAAGCTTATAGACTAGAAATGGGGACTAAGCTGACTAACAAAAAAGGGAAGAATCTTTATGAATTTTGGGGTGACAAAATATCAAAGCAACTCAATCAAGATTTGGCCCAATTGAAGTCTGATACCATAATCAACCTAGCTTCGAATGAATACTTCAAAGCGGTAGATCAAAAAAAACTCAAAGCGAATATCATAGATATTGACTTTAGAGAAGAGCGCGATGGAAAGCTAAAATTCGTATCGTTTAGCGCCAAGAAAGCTCGTGGATTTATGGCAAGATTCTTAGTAGATCACAGAGTGAAGAGTCCAGAAGGCCTTATGGAATTTAATACTGAAGGGTATGTTTATAGCGGTGGTCTTGATGAAGGCAAAATGTTGTTTGTTAGGTAATTTCGTAATAATTAACTTTGATAATCTCGATACGACCTCCCACTAATGGATATAAACTATGAATTCTATACTTAAGTATTTTATAATTATATGCTTACTGGTACTTGGCTTTTTTATAGGCTATGTAAAGTATGTCGAGTTAGACAATAAAAAGCCAACCATATATTTAGACAATCATTGTGGTGAGAGGGTGAGAATCATGAAAAGCAAAAAACTGTGGGCCGAATTAGATAATGGATCAACTATAATTAAACGAGATCTTAAGCAAGGGACTCATTTTCTATATATCCATAAAACAGAAAGCAATGTCATTGACACCATAAGTATTTATGTAAAAGAGAAAAAAAAATACATTCTCAATCCTTATAAAGGAATGACCTATACTGAAGAAGAAATCATGTACAAGTCAGTATATGACGGTCGTAATGTAAAGAATCAAAAAAGCACTAACATAAATAGGATATTCTTCGAAACTGATGCTGATTACATTTTAAAAAAACCTGTGAGTCAAATCAAATTAAGATCGAAAAATAAATCTCCGGAATACTTCAATGCCCAAGTCCTTAAAAAGTATCTCAAAAGGCAACATTAAGGTCGTGGATATCATTATCCTCAATTAAACACAGAAATTAACACTCTCTTATTTCTGTGCTAACTAACCTTAACAGACATACAGATTAGATTTATACAATAATTGGGATGGCACCATTTTGTTAACCTCATAAATCTAATTAATATGAAAAACCTTGTACTTCTAAGCATTGCTATCCTCATTAGTGCTTGTTCACCAACAATGAACTACCTTGGAGATACTTTCCCGCCAACCAATGACATAGACATTTTTTACGATCAAGGTGATATCAAAAAAGACTACCGAGTAATTGGCCAACTATCTGGGGACAATATTAATAACGCCATTAACAGTCTTGAAAAAGTAAAATCAGGAATGATTGAAGAAGCTAAAATGAGAGGTGCAAATGGTATTTTGTTTCTTTTTTCGGATTCATATGACAATGAACATATAATCAAGTCAAAATTGCTTCGATACAATCAATAAGCTAGAGCTCTATTGAGCATGATCAATCATAAAGCTTGGCACTCCATACTAGAGTACCAAGCTTTAGTGTTTTAAAATAGTCCTATTTCGTATTCTTAATTGTGACAATATCCTACTATCTTTAAGCGTACATACACATTAATCTACTAGATGAAGTTTTTCGAAAATTTTGACCTCCGCCAATTGAACAACCTTGAGCTTCTCGCCAAGCAAGTGGTAGAAGGTTTTATTATAGGCTTACACAAAAGTCCGTTTCATGGATTCTCTGTGGAGTTTGCTGAGCATAGACTATATAACCCTGGAGAATCTACAAAGAATGTAGACTGGAAGGTATATGGCCGTACCGATAAGATGTACGTCAAGAGATATGAAGAAGAGACGAATCTTAGATGTCAGATCGTGATCGATACTTCATCATCGATGTATTTCCCTAAGGGAGGAGATGGTATGAACAAGCTTCAGTTCTCTGCAGTAGCAGGAGCATCACTAATGAATCTCTTACGCAAGCAAAGAGATGCATTCGGTCTTAGTCTATTTGAAGATAAAGTACATATACACACAAGAGCTAAGTCATCTACCAAGCATTACAATACGATGCTAACTCACCTAGATACTTTGATAGATGATAAGACTACGCAAAAGACTACATCTACCGCTTCTACTTTCCATGAGATAGCTGATAGTATTCATAAAAGATCCATGGTAATGATCTTTAGTGATATGTTTGGTAATGGTGAGAATGAAGAAGATCTATTCGCAGCGCTACAGCACCTCAAGCACGCTAAGCACGAAGTAGTGCTGTTCCACGTAGTGGATAAAAAACACGAAATCGATTTTGCATATGAAAACAGACCTTATTTATTTGTAGATATGGAATCTGGAGAAGAAATAAGATTACAGTCTAACCAAGTGAAGGAGTTATATCAAGAAAAAGTTAAAGCTTTTGCTTACGACCTCAAGATGAAATGCCTTCAATACAACATCGATTTTGTAGAAGCAGACATTAATGCAGGCTTTCATAAAGTTCTACAATCTTACTTGGTGAAGAGAGGTAAAATGAGGTAATATTCTATAGGTACTACAGTAATGAAAACATTAAATACCTAGCAAAAAAATACGTTTAAAAGAAGAAAAAAATGGGAAAGATCAAACTCGCAGATATAAGTACTACCCCTCCAAAAGGTTACGATAAGAAGAAATATAAGAAGGAGCAAAACGAGATGGCCAAAGAAATCGGTAAGCTTCATGAAATCATGTTTGCCGAAGGTAAGAATAGTCTCCTTGTAGTATTACAAGGAATGGATAGTAGTGGTAAAGATGGAGCGACTAGAGAAACATTCAAATACTGTTCTCCTAATGGAATCAAAGCAACATCTTTTAAAAAACCAACAGACGAAGAGTTTGCGCATGACTTCTTATGGAGGGTACATAAACTAGCTCCTGCTAAAGGAACCATTAGAGTATTTATAAGATCTCACTATGAAGACATATTGATACAGCGAGTACACAAATGGATCAATGAAGAACATGTAACGAAGCGAATCAATGCGATCAATGCATGGGAAGACCTTTTACAATTTGACAATAACACTACTGTACTCAAATTTTACATGCACCTCTCCGAGGAACGTCAATTAGAAAAACTACAGGAACGTATCGATGATCCAGAAAAGAACTGGAAACACAATGATGGGGACTGGGAAGAACGCAAGCTTTGGGATAAATATCGAGATGCCTATGAAGATGCAATCGATAGATCTATAGTGCCTTGGGTAATTGCTCCTGTAGATAGTAGAACGTATCGTAATTGGTTTATCACAAAAAAGGTATTAGAAACTATGAGAGCGATGAAAATGGAATTGCCGAAAATTGAGAAGTAGTATTTCTTAAAAAAATGTAACCTTCATTTAGGCAGTAGATCAATAATTAATAGCGTTTAAAAGTGGATCAAATATCAATTCACTTTTAAACGCTATTTCTGTTTTTAGTACTACAAACACTTAGAATCATTCCATCTAACGACTCATATCATTTCGTTTACTATAGTTTTATAAACCAATCGCGTTGCCTGCTTTTTTATACCTAAATAATGTATACGAAATTACTCAACAATCTCATACGATGTTGTCACCTCAACGGCCTTCGCCAGCATAATCACTACCGAGCAATATTTGTCTATAGATAGATCTACCGCTTCTTTTACTTTCTTATCCTTGAGTTTACCTTTAAGGATGTAATGTAAGTGCATATGTGTAAATATGCGAGGGATCTCTTCTTGACGAGTTCCTTCTACTTGTACTTCAATAGATTCAATCGGCTGACGCATCTTCTCTAATATCATTACTATATCAATGGTACTGCATCCAGCCGCGGAAAGCAATACGCCTTCCATTGGTCCTACTGCATTACCATTTCCAAGAGTAATGGTTTGATCCTTTACGTTAGATCCTTGGAAGGTCTTGAGGTCTTCTGATGTTAGTGTTACTTTCATATTACTTTCTATTTAAAAATAAACTTCTCTGAGATCTCTATAAATTATGATTCTTTATAGATAGACTTTGATTTATAAAATACATTTACCTTTTAATCTCAACAACCCTACCTTCGCTGTGTGCACCAAACTCTGGAGCATACATACTTTGGATATTGGCAATACCTGTAGAAAACAATCCTGGTATACTAGCTCTCATATCATACTCCAATACATAAGTACCTACTGGAAGATAACTGATAAAGAAATGCGTCGCCAAATCTTTGGTGCTTTGGTAATACCCTAATCCATCTTGCCATTTGTATGTGCTGATGACATCTATTGGTTCCATACCTGAAGCTCGCATATCTTTGAGGTGTACATATTCCATTGGTCTATCTACGACTACCTTCAATCTTACTCGGATCTTATCTCCAGTATTGACTACATCTTTTTCATTGATAGTTACTGCTTTTTCACCTTGGTCTGTCATCTCTATTTTGTAGATATCTCTAGCGATAGTAAGCGGATTATCATCATAAGATTTGATTTCATCTAGTTGCTCCCAGTATTGATAGTATGCCGCTCCCCAAGCTACGCTTTCGTTAGGATTATTGAGTTCTATCGTACCCATTTTAGAATTGATCTGATCGTCATTCCAAGATTTTTTATAATAGCCAGTGCCGGCTTCTACTGATCCCTTATCAATAACAACAGCCTTTCCTCCCACTTTCATCTCTACCATATCTGATTCGATAACCCAGTCAGATATCTTCTGATTTTTATTGAGGAGTAAAGCGTAGATCGCAGCGGATGTAGCTTTGGTAGTCTTCCAATTAGTAGTTTGCTTTTGCTTGAGTAACCAAATCTTAGTATTCTCAGCAAAGTCTTTATCGTTATCTACCAGTGCGAAAAACTCCATCAATAATGCATGGGTCTCTATAGGAAGTTGGTGCCAATAAAATCCATTATCTGTTCTCCAGTAAGTTCCAAGTTCATCATTTGTCAAAGCTCTTTCTTTGAGTGATGCTTTAATCTTAGCTACGGTTTCTTTTTCGATACCATCTCGATGAAATGCTAAACCCATCATACCTTGCTGATAGATCCCTTTCTTATTCCAATGAGATCGTGCCTGACCATGGTAAAAGTCTAAAGCCTCTTTCACTTTATCGCTTTTAGCTACATTAGGAAAGAAACTTCGGACGTACATATAGTGTATAACCATGTGCGTCAGATACGCTCCATGTTTATCATCTTTTGTGAGTTCGTATTGCCTCAATAGTTCGGTATCAATATATCGAAGAGCGTTAGTTATCAATCCATCATCGCTAAAGTCTTCTATACCCAGCTGTCTTAGATGGCCAAGATCTTCTAAGAGATATTGAGTGATATACCAGCTATCACGTCCACCTGGAAACCAAGGAAACCCACCATTTCCTAATTGTCTTTGCTCAAGCATTCGCCATGTTTGAGTCATTTCATTAGACATGCGATTAAGATCAAAAAGCAAACCTATATTTCGTTTCTGCGTTTCTTCTGATTGCCCTGCTCGGACCCAAGGAGTCTCTTCTAGCAATGCAGATTTTAACTCTTGATTTTTACTGAGGTTGGACAGTAATGCGTCGCTATCCGTACCCTTCCATCTATCGAATACGTTCCTAAGTCTTGGATGCGCATTTGCCACGGTACTTGCAAGAGAATTAGAATAATATCTATTTACAATCTGCTCTGTACACTCATGAGGATACTCCATCATATATGGAAGTGCCTGTACCGCATACCATACAGGGTGCGATGTCAGCTCAACAGTATATTTAAATGGATCGGCTGTTTTACTTTTGTCCGAGAGCGACTTCATAGTAAAAGTCTTACTCTGTCCACCTTTGATATGCATAGGAATCGTCTCAGTCACTAATTGTCTATTGCTGAGTAACGCTACTGTATTTTCTTCTCCATCTGTATGATCTTCAGAGATTGCTGTGATGCGGTACATGATCGCCGTCTGCAAATCTGATGGCACATTACACTTCCATGAAATGACATCTGATGCGCCTGCTTCCATATTAAAAGAAGAGGTACTATTTCCATCTAAAAATTGATCTGTCACCTCTTCCATAGTCAAGGCATCGAAAAATTTAATCTCTGCTTGTCCAGCCTGATTTTCCTTAGACAAGTTGGCTACTTTAGCAGTAAGTTCTATCTCATCTCCTTGTCTCAAGAAACGCGGCTTGTTGGGAAATATCATTAAAGGCTGACTTGTCTTCACTTCTCTACTATCCAAACCATATTGCAAATCCTTCGTATGTGCGAAAGTCTGCAATTTCCAACTCGTCAATGCTTCATTCATTTTAAATGAAAAGACTAAAGATCCATCCTTATCAGTTTTCAACTTAGGAAAGAAAAATACAGTTTCATTTAGATTTTTTCGGATCGCAGGAGTTTTTAATTCTTTCTCCTCTTCAACGTAATTAGGATTTTTCCTAACCACAATCTTCTCTTCATATGTATCGAAATCGTAAACTACAGAAGTTTCAAATTCTTCGTTGCTATCTTTACCTTCTGACTTTGCCGGAGCGGGTTGACTTTCCATCATTACAGCATTGTCATTAAACGATGATCTTTTCTTCATGCGTCGACCATAGTTTTGCATCCTCAAAAACTCCATCAATCTTGGATATCTGATCTGCGGACGAGTTACATTGGACACTCTATTCCATTGATAATTAGAGTTTCTCAAATTGATAGAATTAAAATCAAAATTAGTGAAGTTAACTCTACGCGTATAGTTAGGATACCATGAAGCTTTCCAATCGTGCGGCTTAAACATATCCAATGAGCTATCATACATACTCACCAACACTTCAGCTGCAAGTTGATCTTTACCAATCCCTGAGACAATCATTTTCCACTCTTGATCCGTTCCTGGCAACATGTTATCCCTAATAGTTTCATATCTGATTTTAAGGTTCTTATTAGACCAATCTACAGGCACATCGATAGTCTCATTTACTACTCGATTTTCATGTATATACTGTAAGTGTACTTTTATATTCCCACGGTCTGTTTCTCTTACCAAAAATTTTAATTCTTCAGAACTATTCGCTGTAAAATGCTTGATACTTGACTTTTTTCCAAAAGACTCAATCGAATACATGACCATCGTCTTATCTGGACTACCAAAATTAATCGTGACAGTGTTCCCTGGTTGGTATCTTTTTTGATCCAACTTGTAGTACAATCTTTTTGTATGGGGAAACTTCTTTCCGTCAAAATCTGTAACCGTTATTATTTTTTCTATTTCAATATCACTTCCATCCTTTATTAGAATCTTGTAAGTACCTGCGCTTAGCTTATCTTCTAATTCAATATTCCCTTTCCCATTGATATTAAATTTATACTCTTGCACTTTCTGATCTACTTTCCATTGGCTCGCATCTAGAATCTTTGGATCACCATATTTCGCTAGTACACTTTCATAATCACTAGTCGTGATAATCGTAGTATCTACCTCATTCCAATATCGATTTCTGTAATACCTTTTTGGCGATTGCAGTCTATATATTTCTACTGTACCTATTGATTGTACATCTTGTTGGGAATGATTTTTAGCATCGAGCGTTATCGATTTCAAATCTGCTTGATCAATAGCATCACTCACATCCAAAGATAAAATATATGGTGCTACTCCAGCGTATAATGTATAACTACCAGATCTAGTCTCACCCGAAATGTCGGTCACATCTACCTTGACTTCAAAATGAAAACTAGGCTTTCTTTTGGGATCTAAGTCACTACCGCCATCTAACTCCACTGGAAAAGTAAACACTCCTTCAGCATCAGATACCGTCGTTCCTTGAGAGATGAGAGCTTGCTGAGAATTCGGCGATCCATATCTACTATAATATCTCCAATAAGGATAAATGGTCTTACGCGAAACTGTATAGCTGACTTCTCCATCAGCGATACTGGACCCAGCAAATGTCTTTACCACACCTGAAAGATCTACTGTCTGACCTAATGCATAGGCCGTCTTGAGAGTATCTATCTCCACCTCAAAAGTAGGTCTCTTATATTCTTCTACCTGTACTCTCGTCTGACCAAACCCCGCATCCAAAGTAAATGATCCATTCAATCCACCAGAAGGTAAAGTGAACTGCCCATTGACACTTCCAAATTCATTACTCTTCAATGAAAGCGTTTCTATATCTTGGTAGTTGGCATCCCTGAGGACAACCGTCACAGGATGACTAGCGGCTACACTTGGAATTTGATTCGCATCTTTTTGCATCACTACTCCTTTGAAGTATACTACTTGCCCTGGTCTATAGATAGACCGGTCAGTAAAAAACTCAATGGAATGATGGACATTTCCATGGTAAGATCTTCCGCCATTATGATACTTTCGAAGATCTAGTATATCATCTCCATTTTTCACTACCACCGCGATTTGATTTCTATCTTGGGAATTATACGTAGCTAACCCATTCCCATCCGCTTTTACCGTCGTTAGTAGTTCCCTTATACTCTGACGCGAATTATAATTATAAACATCTTTATAAATGTAAATCGTTGCGTTACTTAAGACCTTGCTATTACCTCGATCTTTTATTATAAATTTCAGCGCATCTTCCTGATCCAACACTTGTGTATAACTGATTCGAGATACATGAAATATCGCATGATAATAAGCATTACTAAAATTCTCTTTATCAGACATTACCAACACATAACTTCCCAATGGTAATCCTTCTTGAAAAGCTTCGGTACTCTGCATGGTGTATAATCCATTACTAGGTAGATCCGTTGACCATGATTTTAATGGGTTTTTACTTTCGATTATTTTTTTGACAGCATTACGATCTCGCTGATGCATATCTTCCATCTTGTCTGTCTCTATTTTTACAATCTTACTGTAAAGTTTAGATATGTTTTTATAATCGATACGATATAGAATAGGATCATTAGGCAGATATACTTCTTCTGATGTGATATTGATTTCCGCCTTATTGAGTCTAATGATTAGATTTTCACAGTCTACCGCTCCTCTAGATTTAGGATGCGCGGCGATTGCTTCTTTACAGATTTCCATGGCGATAAGATTTCCATCTTTCGTATAAGGCGCTTGTTGGACTAGAGCTAGACTGTTCATTACAGTTGCAGAGTACGCACTTGATTTGTTTTCATTGGCTAGTTTTCTAAGCGCAATTATATAGTCCTTTTTACTATCGCTATACTTCGAAAACTCATTAACTGATTGTAATCTATTATGATCTTGTCTTATATGCGCGTCTTGACTTTTACCTTTTGTATACTTCAATAATTTCTGATATGTAGATAGGATATGTTCTTTCAATGATCCATTACCGATAGTCAACTTATTAAAAGCAGTTTCATCCGAAAAGTAAGTCGCATCAGATATTACAAAATCACCAATTCCTTTATAGCCATAGTTTCCAATCTCCTTATACGATTGTATCGCTTTCTCCGCGAAAAGGATATAAAGCGAAGGAATATGATCACTCCCAATGTCATTATAATCTGCTTTACTCCCACCGTTATTGGCTAATATATCTTGATACTCAACTATAGGAATATCAAGTGTTCTACTATTTTTAATCGCTAATCCATATTGATCAGCTATTTGAGCGATCCAAGTAGTTTTGGACCACATCTTATAATCTTCTGATACATTATCTTCCCCATCAGTTCTTTCCGCGATGCGATATCCATTATTTCTTAAGTATTGCTTATAAAAATCGGCAAGCATCACTCTATTGATCGCTTTGACTTCATCAGACTTGCTTTCTTTGATCTGCTCAGATAGATAAACAATCGCTTGATCTAATCCATCCTCTTCTGTTCTAAGCTTGTAGCTGGCGACATAACTAGTAGCTTTGACCTGCTGTGGTCGATTATCTTCGTCCATTGCCGCTTCAGCGATTTCGTTTACTTTAGCGATAACAGACTTCGGTAAGTTATCGTTTGCGAGCTTCTCCACTTCTTTCCAAGCCTTTGGAAAATCAAAATTATCAGAAGAGGATTCCATACTCATAAGCATTGTAGCCAATATGATCAGGCTAAGGATAGTTTTATAGTTCATACAGATATATTTCATCATAGACAGTTTCCATTATAATAACAGATATATCTATAAGATGATTGTTGTATAATCATTACATTATTTCAAGTCTTAAAATTTCATTAAGGTCAGATTTTTTCATCTTCTCCAGTATGTAGACTTTTTTGAGCATCTACAATAGGAGAAATCACTGTACTGTGAGTTATCGATTTTTTTGTCATTGGCAGACCATGTAAGACTTAAGAGATGAATCACATTAATACCTATTTATGTATCAGCACCAGATAGTCTTGATCTAATTTGACTCCTATCTCATGCATACTCTCCTGCAAGTAAGTCAGTATACGTTGTCTCTTATTATGCGGCCAATACCGTAGATAATCATATAATTTGACGCGTGGAGTAGCAGAAAGTGTTTCGAGTAGATGCTTATCGAGTTGCTCTTGAGTTTTCTTGTCTATGTCTGATAGATGTGATCCTCTGCAGATGTCACACGTACCACAATCTTTGGAATTACTTTCACCAAAATACTTCAATATAAATCTTTGTCTACAAGTCTCAAATGACAGATAATCTATCATAGCACTGAGGCGTTTGCTTGTCCGCTCTTTGAGTTCGTTATATAATTTTACATTGATCGTAAAAGAATCCTTCTGAGGTCTTGCTTGTAAAAAGGTGATGAGTGGAATCGTTTTTCTTGGCTCGTACTTTATTATTTGCTCTTTATGAAGATGCTGAAGATAGCTCACTACCTTTTTGGGTTCCATTCTTAGATTTTTGGCTACTACTTTTTCATCTATCTTGACAAATTCAACAAACAAGCCTTCATATCTTCGAAGTAAAAACCTAAGTATCTTGCTTTTTTCGTCTTGCTTATCCACTAGATCAGAAAAGTCTCTTTTGGAAGTAGATACAAACATTTGACTTGGTCGATAAAATCCATCCGACATCGTAAACCAACCATCAGTTACAATAGCATCAATAGCATTAAGTGTTCTTAGAATCGGAAGTTTTGCTACTTCACAAAAATCTATTAAATCAAAATCGAAACTTTCTTCTAATCCTGATCCTGTAGCAATTTTGAGGTACACACATATTTTGCGATATACATTTTTGATGAAGTCAATCGAAGGATAATTTTCTTGAAATTGATTCACGGCTTTAGAGACATCTTGATTACTAATAATAGTAATTGCATAAGCTGGCTCTCCGTCTCTTCCTCCTCTTCCTGCTTCTTGATAGTATTCTTCTATACTCGGTGGCACATCAGTATGTATCACAAATCTTACATCTGACTTATCGATTCCCATACCAAAAGCATTGGTCGATACGATCACTCTAGTTTTTCCTGATTTCCAATCTTCTTGGATCTTCGCCCTTGTATTAGCTCCTATTCCAGCATGATAGTATTCTGTATCAAAATTATATTTATTGAGATGATCGGAAATCTCTTTTGTCATTTTTCGATTCCGAACATAGATAATCCCAGTGCCTTTCATGCGCTTCATGATCGATAACAATTCATTACGCTTGTTATCCGTCTTTATGACTACAAAGGAAATATTATCACGAGAAAAACTTTTCTGGAATACATTCGGTTTTTTCATCTCCAGGGAAGAGACTATATCATCGACTACAGTCTTGGTTGCAGTCGCAGTAAGTGCCATCACAGGTACTCCTTTAAATTGTTCTCTCAATGCGCCTATCTCCATATACGCAGGTCTAAAATCGTGGCCCCATTGAGAAATACAATGCGCCTCATCTACGGCGATCATACTAATATTGGCATTTTGGATCCTAGCGATAAACAGCTCAGACTTCAATCGCTCTGGAGAAAGGTATAACAACTTAGCTGGACCATAAATAAAATTATCGTAAGCTATATCTAATTCTCTCATCCGTAATCCTGAGTGCAAATCTATCGCAGGAATTCCTTTTTCTTTGAGAGTATCTATCTGATCTTGCATCAATGCAATCAATGGAGAGATGACAATCGTCTTTCCTTCGAGTGCCAATGCTGGCAATTGGAAACAAAGCGACTTTCCTCCCCCTGTAGGTAACAAGGCTACAGTGTCCTTGCCTTCCATTACGGACTGAATAATCTCTTCTTGCTGTGGCCGAAAAGTATCGTAGCCCCAGTATTGCTTCAGTAGAGAATGAATGTCAGTCATCTTATCGATTGATGGTATTTCTGTTACAAAGGTGAAGGTAGCTAATGTAGATAGAAATGAAGTAATGAATTGGTCTTGAGGGAAGGAGAATATTTGAATGTATATTTAAGAATGTGAATCTTAAAACGTAAATTTACAAATCATCTTATAATAATCAAACATATGGCATTCTCCAAACTCACAGAATTCAGATCTCACGAACAGCATACTGCTCTCATTTGCCAAGCTCTCTCCCACCCTGTGCGTATCCGAATGGTTTCTAGATTGATGAATCGCCAAGATTACACCCTAGATTACGATGCTCTTGTTGCGAATATTCCGCTTAAGAGCTCTACTATATCTCAGCATATAAGCTATCTCCGCAAGAGAGGTATCATTGAATACGGTAAGGATAATTCCCAATATGTATATCGTCTAGTAACAAAGAACAAATGCCTCCTGGATTGTTTACAAGCTATAATTTCGATTTCTGATCACCTCTCAGATCACAACCTTGATAAAGAAATCAGCCGAATGATAGCATAGCAAAACCATAGAATCAATGGACTATCTTTACGTCAAAATCATAACCTATACCTATGAAAATCGCCATTATTGCCGCTACCTCATTTGAGATTGATACACTTTTACAACATCTCGATGCTGAAGGTCGCAAGGCTTCATTCTTTCATTACGAGTATAAAGGGCATGAGATCCATCCACTCGTAACAGGTATTGGAGCAATGAAAACCGCTTTTGCGATGGCCAGATTCAATGAGGCTACTAACCTAGACCTAGCTATTAATGCTGGAGTAGCCGGAAGTTATACTCGTGACTTGAAGCTAGGAACCGTAGTAAATGTTATTAGTGATAGGTTTGCCGACCTGGGAGTAGAAGAGGCGGACGGTTCATTTACTGATGTATACGACCTAGAACTAGAAGCCAAAAACAAATACCCTTATACCGATGGCGCACTCGTCAATGATGGACTGAAATATAGCTTTGACATCAAAGAAGTGAAAGGACTCACTGTCAACAAAGTACATGGAACCCCAGAGAGTATCGATCGCATCTTAGCGAAGTATCAAGCGGATATCGAAACTATGGAAGGTGCTGGATTTCATTATGCATGTAAGAACATGGACATTCAACATATCCAACTCAGAGGATTATCTAACTATGTAGAACCAAGAAATAGAGCTGGATGGCAAATCGAATTAGCTATAGATAAATTGAATCAGACGATTATTAATCTTTTGGATAATATAGAAAAGCCGCAAGAGAGGAATAAGGTTTTAGATTGGCTGTAAACCAATTCCTCACTCCCCCCTTTCCCTATAAGCTTTCATATACTTAATCATATGACTATAGTTTGCTAAACCAGCTTTGACGCCATGAGACTTAAGGTAGGTATCATAGACTTTATCTCTTACCGCTGGCATGATGTCTGGATAACGATCCATGTATTCTATGATTTCATTGATATCAATCTTTATTCCACGCGGTAAACTTCGCAAATATTGCCGGTACAAATCTTTATCGAGCATTCTTAAATCCGACATTAAATATCTCCAATACGCTCTGATTGCACTATAGCGAATCACATCGTTGTCTGATCGCAAACAAGCCAAATATCCAATGAAATTACACGTCCCTTCATCACCATATCCGTAGCCATGGGTCATCTCATGTGCCATAGTAAATGGCCACTGAATAGGATGTAAACCTCCATCGATATGCCCTTCCAATGCATAAGGCACGTATACACCTGCCGTCGAAAACCGAAGTAATATTCCCTTCGGTCGCAACTTACGAACGCGGACTCTTCCATTGGTCGGTATATCCCAGCTTTGCAGTAAACCTTCTAAATCTTTTCTAATCAGCGATTCCAGTTCATCAGGAATATCTTCTTCGCTGATCGCAGTAAGACTGTCCTTAGATACCATTGCTCTAGTAAGGATTAGTTCTTGAGTCACACGATCAATTTCAGATATCAGATAGCTGCTATCGATAGTCTGCTCTTGCATGCTTAGGTCCGCGTAGATATCAGGTCTGCTATAATTGAATCCCCATAGGACGTAGAAGAAAAACAAGGCACCTCCTAAGAAAGCCAATAAACTCAACAAACCCTCTACTAGCCCAGTTAACCACTTTCCAGTCTTGCATTCTTGTATCATCTTAGTGAAAATCCTGGCGGTGTATATCACAAATATGATCAACGTAATATAGACAACTGGGATAGGTAGATATCCTAAAGTATGGTCATATACCCATCTAAACACTTGAAATAATCCTCTAAAGTAATAGCGATCCACCCAATCTGGGGTATTAGCAAATATCCGGTTGACTACCAAGGCCAGCACACCTAAGGCTATCCAGATATATTTATATTTATGCTTTGAAGTTAAGAGTTGAGGCATATACTAATTATAGATGCTAAAATACTGTTGATTGGTTAGTCAATATATTAACAAGATACACAACATATCTATTATGGAAAACTTGAAATATCCTATAGGAAGATTTGACGCATTAGACCAAAGATGGAATCTTAATAAGAGTGAGAACATCAAATATATAGCCCAATATCCTGCTTTGATTTCAAAAGCAATCTCCAATCTAGACCAAGATCAGATGCAAACTCCGTATCGTCTAGGTGGATGGACTGTGACTCAACTAGTCCACCATATCGCAGATAGCCATATGAATGCATACATCAGATTCAAATTAGCGCTTACGGAGATCAGCCCGACTATCAAACCCTACGAAGAAGCTGAATGGGCAAAGCTGCCAGATAGCAATTTGGAATTAATAGGTGCTTCATTAGATTTAATCAAAGCATTACATATTAAGTGGGCAGCGCTCATGGAGTCAATGACTGATAATCAATGGACACGAAAGTACCAACACCCATCAGATAAATCCAATATAGATCTTGCAACCGTATGTAAGTTGTATCATTGGCATTCTGCGCATCACCTTGCTCATATTACTCGTTTAATAGAGCGTGAGAACTGGTAGATTGTCTTCTAGAGGATCATTACCGCATATAGCGGTAATATACATACAACCATAACAAGGCAATATGAGTTAAATACTATCTTGCCAGCTATTATTAACACAAGAATCAATCTCATTATGAGTAAAGCATATTTTCAGCCAGAAGATCTAAAGAAATTTAAAGATATAACTGACTTCCAAGAAGTGATGGGCAAGAAATTTTTTGACTACTATTCATCAGTATTCGAAGAAGGTGCATTGACCAAGAGAGAGAAATGCCTTATCGCATTAGCTGTAGCACATTCGGAATCTTGTCCTTATTGCATGGACTCATATACTAATGCCTGTTTGAGTAATGGAGCTGATGAAGAGCAAATGATGGAAGCTGTGCATGTAGCTGCAGCCATAAAAAGTGGAGCTACTCTTGTTAATAGTGTAATGATGATGAACCAAGTGAAAGAGAAATTAATGTAAAAATTGTTTTTGATCATGAATAATTGCTCTAGTCAGTAAATAATATAGATCAGAAAACAATAAGAATATATTACCATCTGAAAGAAAATTGAAATTATTTTTGATCGCGAATAATTGCTCTAGTCAGTAATAATCTTGATCATAAACAATAAAAAAAACAAAGCACAAAAAGCGTGTTTAATATATAATATAATGGGCGTAAAGCAAAAAACGAAGTCTCTAAACAAGACGAACAATCCAATGGCTGATACTTTTTTTCAGCTACAGGTACTCAATGGAAAAGAACTAACGGATAGTAAGTTTACCTCGTTTGGGGAAATGATCGGAGAAACTATCACACCAAGTCCCGTTGAGATCTTTCAAATTAATATCGGTAAACTTTGTAATCAGACCTGTGCACACTGTCACGTGGATGCAGGACCAGATAAGAAAGAAGAAAACATGGATAAGGCTACTTTAGAAAAGTGTCTTGAAATCATCCGTACTTACAAAATACCTACCGTAGATATTACCGGTGGAGCACCAGAGATGAATGCTCACTTTAGATGGTTTGTAGAGGAATGTACTAAGATAGGTACCCAGGTAATCGACAGATGTAATCTAACAATCATCCGAGCCAATAAAAAGTATAATGACTTACCTCAATTCTTAGCTGCGAATAAGGTACACATCGTATCATCGCTACCCTACTTTAGCAAAACGCGTACGGATAGTCAACGCGGAGATGGAGTATTTGAAGATAGTATCCAAGCGCTTAAAGATCTTAATGCTGTTGGTTATGGTATCGAAGGCTCTGGGCTTCTACTAGATCTAGTTTATAATCCATCAGGTGCTTATCTTCCTGGAGATCAAGCGACACTAGAAGGAGAATTTAAACGTCAACTAGATCGAAAATTTGGTATTCAATTCAATAGCCTATTTGCGATCACTAATCTACCAGTAGCTAGATTTTTAGACTACCTAATAGAATCAGGCAACTATGAGCAATACATGACTGAACTTGTGGAGGCATTTAACCCTGTAACTGTGAGTGGATTAATGTGTCGCAATACATTATCTATCAGCTGGGATGGCTATATATATGATTGTGATTTCAATCAGATGCTAGATCTCAAAGTAGCTGCTAATAGCCAACATATCGACAACTTTGATATGGAAGCTTTAATGGGTCGTAAGATCGTAACTAACCAACATTGCTATGGATGTACTGCTGGAGCAGGAAGTAGCTGTGGCGGTGAGGTAGCTTGATAAATTCCAAAATAATTAAAGATTACAATAAGATCATTAATAAAAAAAATGGATATTTCACTTACGTGGAATATCCATTTTTTATTATTCATATGTAAGTACATTAATCTTCTTAAGAACCTCAAATACTTAATTTTATTTACTTGTTTTCATTAAAAGCTGGATCGTCTACAGGCTTCACATACTTATCTTTATTCTTCCCACCGAAGACGGATACTTTTACGTATCTGCTAGGATTCAATCTTAAATCTTGTAATAAAAGCGATAGGTTCTGGCTTGTCAATTCGAGGTTGTTGTAAAGCGCTTTATCATTCAACAGTTTAGATAATGTACCGTCACCAGTATTCATCTTGGCTATTACTTCATTGAGTTGTTTCACAGATACTTCTGCACTTTTTGCTGTCGTGTTTAGACTGTTCATTACTGAATTAGCACCATCTACTGCCGTACCCATTTTTGTAACTGTCCCTCCTAGATTAGCATTCTTGAGATCGGCAGATACCGTATTCAAGTTAGATAATATACTGTTGATCTGAACATTATTTTGAGCAAGATTAGCTGTTACTGACTCCATATTAGCCATTGTCTTACGTAGATTAGTAGAAGATTTTCTTACCATTTCATCCATAGAGGCAGTAAGCTTAGCCATATTCTCCATTGTTACTTGCAAGTTATTGATTGTCTTATTAAGAGGGCTGTTTGGATCTCCTTCACCTACACTATTGAGCGATTTTGAAACTCCGTCTGTGATCTGAGTGATATATTCCCCTATGTCTTCACCAGCTAGCATAGATCCTATTAGACCTCTTGTTTCGCCTGTTAACATCTGGCCATCTTCTGCGCAATCAGCTCCATTACAAACATTTGCATATTCTAGAGATAATGATTTACCGCCGACTATTCCAGCGCTAATCATATAAGCTTTAGTTGATTTTGGTAAATTAAACTCACCATTCACGTTATATCTAACGAACATCTCTTTAGTATTCTCTGGATTAACCTCGATTTTAGTTACTGCTCCGACCTTCAATCCATTTACTAAGACGGGTGAAGACACCGCCAACTGCGAGACATCATTAAATACTGTTGTAAATGAATACGATTGCGATAGCAGCACTTCTCCTTTTACAAATTTATATCCCCATATCATACCTACTAGTGTTACTATAGATAATAATCCTATGACGGCTTCTCTTGACATATTTATATTTCTTAATATTTCAGTGCAAAGTTAGCATTATTGAGTACTTAGCTATCCTTATCGTGCTTAAGGATTTCTTAACTGCGCCTATTTCCGAAATATCCTAGCTCTCAGATTGTAAAAACGCTTAATTATAACCGCTGAACCTTCTGTAAGTTGTAAAAAGCATCCTATTCGTTTTTTCTTTAATACTTATTTAACAGCATATCTGCAGCACTGAGTTCTCATAACTGCTCTAAGTATCGTTAGTGTTATTACTACGATAAACTAGTCTATGGACCATTTTATCGATACTTTTGCAACATCAATAAAACGGATACCCCAAAATATTGAATATAAGACATTACATATTATTATTATTTATAATATCAACTCAATTTTTGATAGGTCAGCAGCCTACTAAAATACAATCTTTTGGTATTGATAGCAGCGCCATAATGAGAGACTCCATCCCAACGATGATTGGGGATACAATGGGAATCATCTCAGATACATTAGGTATTATTGACAGCAATTCGGTCAAAGTGCCGACTGTAGACCCAGGCGTAAAGATATCTTCAGATTCTCTGACGGATCAAGTAGTATATGGTTCTGTTGATAGTAATTATATGGACGTTGTAAATAATCAGGTCCATTTGTACGGTGATGCTTTTGTCGAATTTCAGAATATGAAAATAGAGGGTGCCTATTTGATGTTTGATTTTAATACTAACATTGCACATGCTTATAAGGCAGTAGATAGTCTAGGATTATATATGGAGCGCCCCACTTTTACCAATCCTGATCAAGAGTTTAATTATAAAGAACTAAAATATAATTTCAAAACTCAAAAAGGTGTAGTTTATGATGCCATCTCTAAGGAAGGAGAATTTTTCTTGCATGGTAACAAAACCAAATTCGTCAGTAAAGGAAGCGATACATTATTGTTAGATGATCAAATATTCAATCAGAATGCGATCATAACTACTTGTAATCATGAGCATCCTCATTTTGGAATTCGTTGTAGTAAACTTAAAGTTGTTCCAGATAAGCTAGCGGTGCTTGGGCCATCCAATCTTGAAATCGCAGGTATTCCTACTCCTTTGGTCTTGCCATTTGGCTTTTTCCCCTTGATCCAGGGCCGATCTAGTGGATTGATCTTTCCTTCAGAGTTTACGTATGACAAAGATCTTGGACTAACCTTCAGAAATATAGGTTACTATTTTCCTATTAGCCAATACATAGATATGCGAGTAGTAGGCGATATCTATACCAATGGATCTTTTGCTGCACGTGTCCAAAGCAGCTATAAAAAGCGATATGCTTATACAGGACGAGTCGAACTTGGCTATAGTCGAATTACGAGAGAATCTCTTCTTGACGGCAGCCCTCAATTAGCAACTGCCTTTAGTATTCAACTCAGTCATAGACAAGATGCTAAAGCGCATCCGTACAGATCAATTGATGGGTCGATCAACCTACAGTCTAATCAATATAGCTCTCGTACATTCAATGATTTTGATAATGTATTTGAAAACAAATTAAGGTCAAATTTTGGATTTAGACATAGTATGCCAGGTACACCTTTTTCATTCTCTATGACACTCAATCACAGTCAAGATAATGCTACAAGACAGGTAACCATGACTTTGCCAAACATCAACCTCAACATGAACACTATCTTTCCATTCAAAAGGAAAAACGTAGGATCGAACGATGAAAAATGGTTTGAGAAGATTAATGTGAAGTACAGTGGAGCATTTAAAAACTTTGTGCAGACTACTGATACGACGCTATTTACGCAAGCTGTATTTGATGAGATGCAAAATGGTTTTTCTCATAAAGCTTCTACAGGAGCGAGTTTCCGTGTGGCTAAATATTTCAATGTAACGCCAAGTGCCAGCTATGAAGAACTGTGGTACTTTCGTACTCTTGAAAAAGATTTCGATCCTACCCGTATTTATGACACAATATCAATAGATACTAACCCGGAAACTGGAGAAGTTTTCGTTAGCCAAGATACGACTTTCGGTACGTTTAACGAGAATATTGTGGGTGGGTTTGAGACCTTTAGGAAATTCAGCAGCAATATCAATGTATCCACTCAAATTTTTGGCACTAAGACCTTTAAGAAAGGTTGGTTAAGAGGAATACGGCATGTTATTAAGCCCACTGTAGGTCTGAGCTACACACCCGATACACGGTCAAAATATATAAGAACAGTAACGACTGAACCCTATCAAGATAGAGTTGATTCTCTTGATTACAATCCATATCAAGGAGGTATATTCTCTGCCCCACTCAATGAAAAAGCAATGAGTTTTACTTATGGGTTTACCAATCAAATAGAAGCGAAATACTTTTCTAAAAAGGATTCGACGGCGAAGAAATTTAAGATATTTAATAACATCAACGTAAACGGAAATTACAATTTTGCTCGCGATAGCTTAAAGTGGAGTGATGTAAGGGTTAGTGGTAATACGACGTTGTTAAAGAATATTACCAATTTCAATTTCTCTATGAATTTCACTCCTTATCTCAAAGAAGATAATCGGAGTATAGAAGAGACGGTTTGGGCTAATCGAGGTAGACTGCTAGCCTTTGATAATTTTAGTGCAACATTCAATACTAGAATGACTTTCAAAAAACTAAAAGAGATATTTACAAGTGATGAAAAATCTAGTAATAAAAAGTCTTCGAAGAACTCCAAGAAAGGAGATCAAACTGATCAAAAAATTAACGCTGGTAGTATCTTTGATTTATTAGAAAACTTCAGCATCAATCACACCTATCAACTTGGTGTACGTAGAATAGACGAAGTAGATACATTTATGGTAAATGTCCATAGTATACAGCTTAGAGGACGTATGCAACTATCGAAGAACTGGGAGATGACCGTTAGTAACATCGCTTATGATATCAAAAACAAAAGCTTCGTATATCCAAGTTTTAACTTCGGTAGAGATTTACATTGTTGGAGGATGAACTTTAGTTGGGTTCCAGCTCGTGGTGTATACGGATTCTTCATTGGCGTAAAATCCAATCAATTGAGCTTCCTCAAGGCTGACTACAATCAGCAAAACATTAATCAATTCTTCTAGCGCTAGCATTGGAATATATTGTGCCATAAAAAGCATTTTAGATAGAATAAGGTTAAGAGTCAAAACCTTGAGTCTAAAGGGGATCACATCCCATTGTTGGAGAATCAAACTATATTTAAGCATGATATCGCTACCTAGCCCATGTGTTTGCTGCGCAAGCCATTCTAGACCGCGGGTCTTCTTTTTCATTCAAAGCGAATTCATTTATTCGCTCACTCACAAAATCTGAACTTTATATCCAACCCAAAAAAGAAGCAACTTGCGGTAGTGACCGCTTGCCAGGCAGTGCTGCATATTCCTAAAATTATAAATCTAATTCTACGGAGGCAAAACTCACTTCATTGATCCAGTTTCAATTTAACATTCTTTTTATCTCAAGCTATTGTTTAATAGTCCTTTAGCTCATACAGTTGACTCCTCAAATCTGCATTAGAGTCCAGCAATATTGTTGACTTTTATAATAAAACCTTTCTACTTGATTCAAATCAATCCAATATTATACAGATCTGTAACGAATTAAATTTTTAATTTCTTAACGGAATATCCAACAAGGCCAATCATCCCAAGAATCTGCTTCAACTCTACAATATTATATGGCTAGTTGACTCCGTTGTTTTTTTAGAAATGAATATACTCCCCAAATTTAGGACTTGACCCTCTAAGGGCATTGGGGTTATTCTACTGACAGTCGGATGTTTTATGGATATGTCACTTTATATATATTGAAAATCTGAATAATTTCAGGGCTAAAAACACACTCTTAACCATAGTTAAGACTAATATTTCTAACGATGGAAATTAGCCAGATTACTTGAATAAATGCGACAGTTTGAAGCAGATATAGTATTCTGAAATGTCACTAAATCTAAAAAATGAAATGACTATGGGAATAACCTCGAATATTATTGAGGGTGGCCATCATTTCAGAGAATCTAAAATGAGGCGAAAAAGCTTGTACAATCTTTAAGGAATAAAGTGTACCCGAAGTCGGAGTCGAACCGACACGCACATAAGTGCACAGGATTTTAAGTCCGGCGTGTCTACCAGTTCCACCATTCGGGCTTACAATATAGGGTAGATCAGAAACGAAACTTCTGATTATCTCCACTCATCAGAGATTGATAAGAGAAGAAAATTGAGCGAAAGACGGGATTCGAACCCGCGACCCCGACCTTGGCAAGGTCGTGCTCTACCAGCTGAGCTACTTTCGCGTTGTTTTGGCGATTCAATCGCCTGTAAATGAACTTGCTTTCTTAAAGCGATGCAAATATAGAATCTTTCAATTAATTAAAAAGCATTTAATAATTAAATAGCTAAAATAATTCACTCTCTTCTTGAAAGCTCTTACCTCACTAGCTTTCTATTAGTCTTTGCTTCATTTTTACGAATTCCTCTTCCGTGATTAGTCCATCTTCTTTCAACTTAGCTAATTCTTTTACTTTCTCCACCATAGCTACACTAGAGGCAGCTTCTTCTTTTGTTATATTGTCATCTTGCATCTGCTTAGCGAGTGCTTTCCCTTTTTCAAATTTCTCATTATAGTACTTGGTTAGTCTACTTGGATCAAAATCTAGAAAAGTACCACCTGTTTCAAAGTGCTTTTTGAATACCTCTCCAATAGCATAAGAGCTAGCGCCAGAGAGTATCGCCAAGGTTACACCACCTAATATAGACCCTACGCCCGGAATAAACTTAATGGCCCTTGCACCTAGCCTAGCTAAACCTGAGCCCGTCAAGGCTGTTATAATCGCTTTGCCTTCGGTCTCTTTAAAACTAATATCATATACTTTGCACAACTGACGTATCATATCCAATTGTATCGCACTAACAGCAAATAAGTCAGCAATCGGCACAGGTATAAAACCAGCCCCCATCGACCAAATCATATGATTTTTGATTACGGAATTTGCATTACTTGTTCTAATCTCTTGATTTTCGCTCATTGTAATAAGTTATTTTACTTGGTCACTAATATAAGCGCTAAAACAGTCTAACAAGTTCTATAATCGATGAAATGTTCAGAAATAGTGATGAAAATCAAAGGATGAAGTAGAAAAGTGATCCACTATTATATTACTATTTGAGTATTGAACTAAGTCTTGGTGTGTTTCAATGCTTTGCCCAGAGCTACATTTTCATTTAAACCGCAAAGAGATTAAAGGACGCAAAAGGCCAACCCCAAATGTGATCATTCTGTTATTCTTAAAAGGAATAACTTCTCAACTTAGAAAGGCTATACTACACACGTAAACTCTAAATCACAATGATTCGGTAATACGCTACCGCGAGTTTTCTTTTTGGCTTTGGCCAAAATTGAAACAAAAAAAACTACGAGAACCCAATTCCTACGCGTATTTGTCCTAGCGTGAATTAATAATAAATCCTGTCTAATTGTATTTTGGTTCTAGCTTCTTTTTTTTTAGACAACCTAATCAACGAACCATTGAATCAGCAATATGATATAAAGAAAGAGAGTCATCTCAAATGAAATGACTCTCTGTTATTATCTTTCTAAAGTGTATAAATATTACACTCCAAGGTAATTTTTCAACAATTTAGATCTACTTGCTGATCTTAGCTTATTGATGGCTTTATCCTTTATCTGTCTAACTCTCTCTCTAGTCAATCCAAATCTCTCACCTATATCTTCTAATGATAATGGATGTTCTACTCCGATACCGAAATACAATTTAATCACATCACACTGACGTTCTGTAAGCGTGCTTAATGATCTCTCTATCTCGGTACGTAGAGACATATTGTACTCTAGAGCTTTATCTGTTTTATCCGTTTTATTGTTTTCCAATACATCGAGCAAAGAATTATCTTCTCCATCAACGAAAGGCGCATCCATAGATACATGTCTCGCAGCTACACCTAGAGTTGTCTCTACTTCTTCTGTAGGAATTTCCAACAATTCAGCTAACTCGTCTGAAGATGGCTCTCTTTCAAACTCTTGTTCGAGTTCTGAGAATGCTCTATTAATTTTATTTAGAGATCCTACTTTGTTAAGCGGCAACCTAACGATACGTGATTGTTCAGCTAATGCTTGTAATATTGATTGTCTAATCCACCAAACGGCGTATGAGATAAATTTGAAACCTCTTGTTTCATCAAATCTCTGTGCGGCTTTGATCAATCCAAGGTTGCCTTCATTAATAAGATCAGAAAGTGATAAACCTTGATTTTGATATTGCTTAGCTACTGAGACTACGAATCTTAAGTTAGCTTTCGTAAGCTGCTCAAGAGCCATCTGGTCTCCTTTCTTAATTCTTTGGGCTAAGTCCACTTCCTCTTCTGGAGTAAGGAGATCTACTTTTCCGATTTCCTGCAAGTATTTTTCTAAAGATTGGCTTTCACGATTAGTGATCGATTTAGTAATCTTGAGTTGTCTCATAGTTTTTATTTAAAGTAAGGGAAATGTCAGTTTCTATTAAGCCTTTTTAGCTCGGAGATGCTGCTTACACCACAGTAGCATCTTATTTTCTTTCAAAAGTGTGCAAATGTACAACTAATATAAAACAGAATCAACTGCTATTTTTGATACAATTATAACGCTATTAAACAGCTAGCAATAACAACATTAATTTAATATTGTCGAAAAAAGTTCAATTCCTTTGATAATTGAAAAAAATATTTCTTATTGCGGCCATAATGTATCGTTGAATCTAATAGACTTTTAGCTTTCAATATATTATGTATATAAAAAATAATACTGAATGAAACGTGTGTCTTTTGATATGGAGTTTATTTTTAGGGCTTCTCCAGCCATATTATACACTTTCCTAACGACTCCAGCTTGTCTAGTTAGATGGTTTTGTGACGGAGTAGATATTAATACTGATGTATTCACCTTTACATGGGATGGAGCAGATGAGAATGCGGAAATGGTAGATGATATTCAAGAAGAAAGGGTTAGGTTTAAATGGGAAGATGCTGAAGAAGGCGAATATCTTGAATTTAGAATGTATAAATCAGGAGTAACCAATGAGACTGTATTAGAAATTACTGACTTTTGCGACGACGACGAAGTAGAATCTCAACAAGATCTATGGAATACTCAGCTGCAAAAGTTGAAAACTGAGTGTGGCGGATAGACTCTAGTTATTCTTCTTATAAATATACTAAACAGATACTTTCATATCGATAGATTGGCATCACTTTACAGTTACCAGAAGACATACAAAGTCTTTTAGGAAAAATTTAAGTGACTTAACCGACTTTTATTACAGTTCGATATGTTATCTATATCGAACAAATATTATACATCGCAATGAATTCACCTGTTTTACGCTCATACCTATTTGTATTATTGATACTAATATCTTGTACAACTATTGCTGATGCCCAGATTACTGATACTGATTCTACTGGACTTGAAAAAAATGTAGAGATCATTCAGTATGAACATATTCCAGCTAATCTAAAAATCAACGACATCGTTGTAGCTAAGGGTAATAAAGTGTGGGCTGCTACAAATAAAGGCGTGTACCAGCTTTATGCATCTAGTAGCACATCTTACATTACTGATAAATACACACAAACTCTTACCGAAGGAAGATCTGGTGAGATATGGGCTGCGGGTAAAAATGTATTGTACTCTATTACTTCAAACACTTCTCATCCACTTCCAGCAGCAGACATCATTATCAATGATATCACTTATCAAGGAGCGAAAGTTTGGGTCGCCACTAATAAGGGCATATATACGTACAATTCCAAAGTAAACAGATTTAATCAATTTACTGAGCGTAACTCTAAGCTACAGTCCAATACCATCAATTTTATCCAAGTCGATGATGAGGATGTGATATGGGCTGGTACTGCTAATGGTTACGTACGTATCGAAGATGGAGATTGGGATGCTGAAGATAAAGGATATGACGTAATACTCTCGAGATATAATAAAGAAGGGCAATGGATGGTAGCTACAGACGATATGTGGTTGATCAACAATTACAATCGTAAGTTCCCAGTTGGTCTAGATGAAAGTTTATTTAGAGGTTCCGTTAATGATTTTGTTCTTGATGGAAAAGGGCGATTATATATGGCCTCTAATATTTTAGTGCGTTATGACCCACAAGTGGAAAAGATAGAATCTTACGGTGCAGAGGTAGGAATGCTTGCTAAGCGTACGTTGAGTCTTGCATGTGATCTAAACAATAACATATGGATAGGTACGGAAGATGCAGGATTGTTTAGAATCGTATTTGCTGATATTGCAGATGAGCAATTGGCGGCAGAAGCCGTAATTAATAAAGCCATAAGCTGTGCAGGCAAAAGTGATGCAAGCATAAGACTTAATGTCACTGGGGGAAAAAAACCTTATAAGTATGCTTGGAATGATCCTGAGCTATCCGGTAGAAACCCAAATGGCCTTAGGGCTGGATCCTATACGGTTACAGTAACAGATAAAACTAACACTGAAGTAATCGCTAATATCGAAATAGAAAGTCCTACACCCATAGAACTGACAGTTGAAGAGACACAGCGAGTAAGTAGTGATGGAGCCAAAGATGGATTTATAGAAGTATCTGCTAAAGGAGGATCAGGAGAATTGACTTACAAATGGAAAGACGGTAAGATAGGAACTAAGATTACCAGACTACCTGCTGGACAATACATACTCAATGTCTCTGATCAAAATGGATGTAGTGTTAAAAAGAGTATTACTGTGAAGAAAGCCAAGTCATTCCCTACTATAGATGCCAGTGAATTGGCAGTAGGTCAGACCTTGAGAGTTAATAATTTATACTTCCTATCTGATAGTAGTGCGATTACAGATGATAGTTATGAAGTAATAGATGAGGTATATGACTTCCTTAGAGCTAACCAAAGTGTAGTCATAGAAATAGGTGGACACACTAATACAATTCCTCCACACAGTTATTGTGATGCATTATCTGCAAAAAGAGCAAGAAATGTAGCTAATTACTTGTACGATAAAGGGATTCCAGAAAATAGACTTACATTTAAAGGATATGGTAAGCGTGAGCCTATTACTGATGATAAATCTCGAGTCGGCAAACGGAAAAATCAGCGTGTGGAAGTTAAGATCATGAGTATTCAGTAGATATCTTATCAGAGTAAAAAGTGAAAACATTATGAGGATTATCTTCATGGGTACACCAGAATTTGCTGTACCCTCTCTCGATATACTAGTTCAGAATGGCTACAATGTAGTAGCAGTAATCACCAGTACTGACAAATATGGTGGTCGTGGTGGTAAAAAACTGATAGAATCTGCAGTAAAGAAATATGCCGTTTCTAAAGATATACCAGTTTTGCAACCTAAAAACCTTAAGAATACAGAATTTATAGAAGAGTTGGCTAGCTATAAGGCTGACTTACAGTTAGTAGTAGCATTTCGAATGCTACCTGTAGTAGTCTGGGATATGCCTAGGCAAGGTACTTACAACTTACATGGATCTCTTTTACCTCGTTATAGAGGTGCTGCGCCAATAAATTGGGCTGTAATCAATGGAGATAAACATACAGGTGTTACGACTTTCAAACTCAAACATGCGATAGATACCGGAGACCTTATGTATCAAGAGAAAGTACAAATCACTGAAGATGATAATGCTGGATCCGTACACGATAAGATGATGACTGTAGGTGCTGATTTGATACTTAAAACGGTACAAAGCATTGGCTCTGGTGATTACAAAACCTTTCCACAGGATGAGTTGCAAGTATCTAAAGCTCCAAAAATCTTCCACGAAACTTGTGAGATAGATTTTAATAAATCAACAGATGAGGTTTATAATTTTGTGAGAGGACTTAGTCCTTATCCAGGTGCTTGGATGACCCTTGACGGATTGGAGATGAAAGTATTTGACACAGAAAGAAGCTATGAAGACACTGTCGCTGTTGTAGGAACTATCATTACCGATGATAAGAAATACATCAAAATAGCAGCATCTGACGGATACATAATACTTAAAGATGTAAAACTACAGGGTAAGAAAAGAATGGATATAAGATCGTTTTTAAATGGATACAAGATGAATGAAGCGTATATAGCTTCGGAGGATTAGTCTTATTCGCTGGTTCTTATTTAAAACCAGTATGTCCATCATGAATGTTAATTAGATGATATAAGGTTATGGGATACTTTGCGACCCTTTAATAGAGTTTCGACTTAGAACTTAAGCATCATCATTTTCAAAATCTTTACAACAATATTTTTCATGCCATTGACATCACTCATGGTGGTACTTTGCATTTCGGATGTGTATTCAAGACTATTTAATACATAAACGGGTTCTGCACCATAAAGACTGAGATAAGAGAAACATGTTGCACTGAGTACTAGCAAACAGATAAAGAGTGATTTTTTGACTATTGCTTTTTTCATCTTGATGGTTTGATAGAGTATATGGTTATAACGGTTATTATGTAAACGGTATCTATTTTTGAAAAGTTACAGCTCTGTTAAAAAAAATTAAAAAAAGATCTGCAGGAACTAAAAAATGGAAGATTAACACCTTGAATCATGTTGCCGCGCTCTATTGGTAACGATTGCACTTCGAGCTATATAAAATAAGGCCCTTGGAGCTACCAGAGTATCTAATTATTATCATATTTTCGGCTAAGGATGGTATTTTTCAATATCAATAACCTACTCAGCATTAAATTCATAAATATCTTACTCTAATGATAAAAACGATATCTGCACTTATTAAAACAGCGATATATTCGACTGTAGTCTTCTCGCTATTATTTCTCTCTTGCAAAGGCGACTCTATTAAAACCACAACCGAAAATTTGCAGCCTGAGTCTAAGATAGTTAATGAATTTGCTTTACCAACGTGGGCAAAAGCTGCGAATATCTATGAGGTCAATATCAGACAGTACACGGCAGAAGGTACATTTAACGCTTTTGCAGGTCATTTGCCGAGATTAAAAAAAATGGGTGTAGACATACTTTGGCTTATGCCAATATTTCCTATTAGTAAAGAGAAAAGGAAAGGTGGGCTAGGTAGCTACTATGCAGTATCTGACTTTCGTAATGTAAATCCAGAATTTGGATCCATGTCAGATATGGAAAGTCTGATCACTGCGGCTCATAACCTCGACATGAAAATCATCCTAGATTGGGTCCCTAATCATACTGGCTGGGATCATGTATGGCTTAAGGATCATAAAGAATATTATACACAGGATAAAGATGGTAATGTAATAGATCCGATAGACCCTGGTACAGGCGAGTCTTGGGGATGGACTGATGTTGCAGATCTCAATTATGATAATAAAGAGATGAGAGCTGCTATGATTAATGATATGCTGATGTGGGTAACGGATAAGAAAATTGACGGATTTAGGTTTGATGTCGCGCACAATGTTCCTAATGATTTTTGGCAAGATGCAAAGACTCAAATACTTGCAGCTGATCACAATCAATTTCTACTGGCAGAAGCCGAGATGGCAGAGCAAATGAATAGCGAACTATTCCATATGGCATATGGTTGGGAATTCCATCACATCACCAATGCGATCGCCAAAGGAGAAAAAGATGCTTCAGCCATAGATGATTGGATCTCCAAAAACAATGAAGAATACAAAAAGGGAATCAAGATGCACTTTACCTCTAACCATGATGAAAATAGCTGGGCAGGTACTGTATTTGAAAGAATGAAAGACAGCCATAAAGCTTTCGCTGTATTGGTAAGTACATTCGATGGTATGCCACTGATCTATGGAGGACAAGAAGAGCCATTAGATCGAAGGTTAGAGTTTTTTGAGAAGGATGATATCGGGTTTAAGGATTATAAATATGCGGATTTTTATACCAAACTAAATTCACTGAAGCACAAAAACGAAGCGCTATGGAATGGGCCTCATGGTGGTCCGCTGGTTAAGCTTACAGATCACAAACATATCTATGCTTTCTCAAGAGAAAAGAATGGATATGAAGTAATAGTAATGATCAATTTATCTTCAGATCAACAATCATGTCAACTATCAAAAGACATCTTTGACATGCGTGAGCTATTTACCGGTGCTAAGTCAACTTTCAAGGAAGGATCAACTTTAGACATGAAACCTTGGGAATATAAAGTGTACAGCAAGTAATACAACTAAATACAAAAAAGCATTCATCATAAAATCCTAAAATCATGGACAAGAAGCCTAAATTATCCTTTTGGAATATATGGAATATGAGTTTTGGATTTTTAGGAATCCAGTTTGGTTTCGCTCTCCAAGGCGGATCTATGTCGAGGATTTTCGAAACCCTAGGTGCTGCTAAGGATGACATTCCCATGCTTTGGATTTTTGCTCCTTTGGCAGGATTGATTGTCCAACCTATTATAGGATATATGAGTGATCGTACATGGAATACTACATGGGGCAGACGTAAACCTTACTTTTTTATAGGAGCGGTATTGGCGTCTATCATGCTTGTCTTTATGCCATATTCACCAGTGCTTTGGGTAGCAGTAGGAAGCTTACTTTTACTCGATACTTCTATCAACATAAGTATGGAACCTTTCAGAGCATTAGTCGCCGATTTACTTCCTGATTCTCAAAGGTCTTATGGATTTGTAGTACAAACATTAATTATAGGAATAGGTACTTGGATCGCTAGCCAGTTACCCAAATTCCTTGCAAGTCTTGGGGTAAGTAATGTCGCCGCTGACAATGTCATTCCAGATAATGTGAAGCTTTCATTTTTGATCGGTGGAATCATATTCTTCTTAGCCATTCTATACACTATTCTTACTACCAAAGAGTATCCGCCAGAGGATATCGAAGAATTTGAAAAAGAAAAAGAAGCAACAGCTGGAGTAGTACACGGGATCAAAGAAATAGGGATTAACTTGGCCGCAATGCCCACAACAATGAAGAAGCTTGGAGTAATTCAATTCTTCAGCTGGTTTGCATTTTTTACTATGTGGAGTATGTCTAACCCGGCACTTACAGAACATGTTTTTGGAGCAGCCAAGCCTAATAAAGACTCTTTTGACTTTGGAACAAACAATTCCAATTCGGCGTACGATGCTGCCAATCTTGCTTATAATAATGCTTCGGATATAATATCTTCAGCAATGGGTATGTATGGTTTGAGTTCAATGATATTTGCACTTGTACTCACTGTCATCGCCAGTAGGATGACCATCAATAGAAAATGGACACATCTATTTTCGTTAGTAATTGGTGGAGTGGGCTTTTTAATGATGCTGTATACTAAGGATGAAACCATGCTCAACATTTGTTTCGCATGTATCGGAATCGCTTGGGGAAGTATATTATCTATGCCGTATGCTATGTTATCAAGCGCAATAGATGCTGATAAGATGGGGCTATTTATGGGCCTCTTTAATATGTTTATTGTCATACCGCAAATACTTGCCGCCGTAGGTCTCACATGGATCTATACGACATTCATAGGAGAAGCCACTATCAATGCGATGGTGCTCGCTGGTATATGTTTGATTATTGCAGGATTAAGTAATTTATTGATTACTAATCCTCATGCCATCAGATACCAAGGAGAATTGAAAGAATAATGAGTATAATACATATTTTTTATTTTTATAATATGTTAGGCCTTTTACTATTCTATTCACAAAAAAAATCCTACTTTTAAAATGCTTTCATATTGAAGTGAACAGATGACATCTAAGTCATTTGAGTGAATCATCTATTGATATATCTAAAAAGAAAAGAATGAAAACATACCACCTGCATACTAAAAATCCTAATGCGAGAGAAATACAAATGATAGCCAAAGAAATAAACGCAGGAGCTATCGTAGTGATACCAACTGACACAGTTTACGCTATTGCATGCAAACTGACTAACAAATCAGGTATTGATAAAATCTGTCGTATGACTGGCAAAAAAGAGAAGCAAGCTAAAATGTCTGTGATCTGCTCCGATCTCAAGCAAGTATCAGATTTCACTATGTCGTATAGTAATGATGTATTCAAAACTATGAAGAGATATAGTCCGGGTCCTTATGTATATATTTTAAAGGCGAATAAATTTGTTCAAAAATATTTTAAAAACAACAAGTCAGAAATTGGTATTCGTATTCCTGATAATGAAATCGTTCAATCTCTTTTAGAGTTTATGGATGAGCCTTTTATAACTACATCTCTAAACAAGGACGACATCTCGGGTTACTACACTGATCCAGAAAAAATAGAAGAAGAATATGGATCTGAATTAGACATCATGATCAATGCGGGACCAGGTAGCACTGGAGAATCTACTGTCCTTGATTGCACAGGAGACGAAATCGAAGTAATCCGCGAAGGATTAGGCGAATTGTCTTAATCCTATCCATAAAGATGGCTTTTATTGACTATCAAAGTATTAGATATTCAAAAAAAAAGCTATACGAAATAAAACTTCTTTTATTGCTTACTTTGAGTTAAATAAATGTGAAGAAATTTTGGACCATTGCGATGTTAGACTATATTTGTCTCAACAGGTATTATATTATGTCTATGCACCTGATCTAACATAAGGTATTGTTAATGATGGGCTTAGACGGACTTAATGGTAGCAAAGTAACTAATAGTAATGTTGGTTACTTTGTTTTTTTTTACCCTATTCTATATCGTTTCCTTTCTATTCTTAATGTCTTTGTGTTTCATATTCTGAATTTTATAATATTAGATATCTCAATATGATATCCAATAGTGATATTCTTCATACCTTGATATCTTAATATATACCAAAAGACATGAGAAGATTTTTAGTTATGCTGTTAGCTGTGATGACACAGCTCTGCTCCGCACAGATTACACCGATTGACTTAAGCAATGCTACAATCGAAGTCAATAGCTCTTTACCCATAGTACAGATTAACACTAATAGTTTGCAGTCTGTTGTAATGAGTCAAAACAGGTTTGATCCTGTATTTGTAAATATTCCTTTTATTTCAAAGAATGAAGTAGCGTTGCAATATCATTCACTGCTTTCTGATGATTTTCAAAATACATACCCTGATATCAGAGTCTACAAATGGAAGAATGAAACTTCTACTGGCACAGTCACTATTTCTCCAGATGCGATTTACATCAATAAGCTTGATGAAAATGGAATGACTATGCTCTACCCTACTAAGAATGAAGTCAATAGTTACTTCATGAGTAACACCTACGACCTCACCACTGAACATAGGGGACATGAATGTGAATCCGACTTATCAAGGGAAGCCACAGAAAGAGCTAATTTGGTAGCTAATCACGCTTCTGTTAGGGATCTAATCACTAATGGTGACGTTAGACGAACCTACAGAATGGCTCCCATAGTTACTGGTGAATATTATCAAGCTAATGGTGGAAGTAATGCAACCGTTGCCGCACATCTAACTAATGGAGTAGCAGCTATGGAAGCGATATTTGAAAACGATCTCGCTGTAAATTTTACACTACTAACGCCTGTTATATTTCCTAATCCAGCATCAGATCCTTTTGAGCCGGATCAAACAGGTGGCGATGGACGTGCTGACCAAGCAAGAACTGAAGTGGTAAATCAATTTACAAATAATTCTTATGATTTTGGTCATGTTTTTCACAATCATGCCGAAGATGACGGATGGAGTACCGGTGGCGTAGCTTATAGAGGAGTAGTATGCGAAAATCAAGGTGATGCCAAAGCAGGAGGTTGGAGTGGATCATTTAATAATAATGGTGTTGGCTGGATTCAACTAGCTTGTCATGAGATTGGCCACATGTTTGGAGCAGAACACACCTTCAACGGTGAAGGAGAATCTTGCCAAACTGCAATATCTCGAGATGCGGCATATGAGATTGGATCAGGTACGACGATAATGTCATATCAAGGAATCTGCTCGGAAGATCAAAACATCGCTGGCAGTGGAGCTGCTGATAGTTACTTCCATGTACATAGTCTTATCCAAATGCTTAATCATATGGATTTCTACCCAGATTGTCCAACAACAAGCAACAGTAATAATAATCCACCGGTGCTTAATATAGATCCATGTAATGTAAACTACATGATCCCAAGAGGTACACCGTTTATAATGACCGCTGAAGGATCAGATCCTGATGGCGATCAAGTAACATATACTTGGGAGCAATATGATGAAGATGGTCTAGATGCTACACCTACTCAAGGAGAGATAGGAAATCAGGCGGCGGCAAATGCAGTCGGTCCACTATTTAGATCGTTTCCGCCCAGCACAGAAATATCGAGAAGTTTCCCAACAAGAGCAACAGTAATAGAAGGTAATGCAAGTGATCCTTTCCAAGTATTACCTGGAAGAAACAGGATGCTCAACTTTAAACTAACTGCAAGAGATAATCGAGCTGGAGCTGGTGGTATTGCCATCGATGATCGACAAGTAGAAGTTACTAATAACGGACCATTCAGGGTAACTAACCCTAATATTGGATTGACTATCATGTCAGGCAATCCGCTGGATGTTACATGGTCAACTGGTGGATCTGATGATGTTTGTTCCAAAGTAGATATTTACCTTTCTATAGATGGAGGGTTTACAACTCCATTTTTGTTAGCCAATGATGTTGACTATGCTTCAGGATCGGAGATGATCAATATACCTAGTTCTTTGAGCGAAACCAGCAAAGCTCGAATCATGATAATCTGCGATGATAATCCATGTGTCCGAATCTTTGATTTATCTAATAGTGATTTTACTATACAGTCTAATTGTAGTGCTTATCAAAGCTTTGTATGTGATACAGAGATGGTCACTGCAGACCAAGGTTCCCCCTCATTAAACCTAGGGATGTCAAGCATAAGCGGTGAAAGGTTAAGTAGTATCTCTGGGGCTATTAGTACCTCATCAGCTACTATGGATTTGTCTACTTTTAATACATCAGGATCTTGTACAGAAATATTGGAATACTTTTACGACTCAGAAATAATTACACCAAGTGCAAGCGGAACATATGTATTCACTCGTGAAGGTTCTGGTTTTTTTAGTGTCTTTACCGAAAGTAATTTTAGTACAACTAATCCATGCCAGAGCTTCATTGGGTCTAATGGAACAAACGTAGAAGGAACTTCCGTATCATCTAGTACTGTAGTCGGAATGGAACTAGAAGCCTGCACACGATATGTGGTTGCCTTTTACAATTACGGAACCTTACCACAAACCACAACCATTTCTAGTATTACAGGCCCAGGAGATATATTGGTAGGTGATGATAACGAAAATTTGGATTATAGTTACACCTACGTCGCTGTGAATACTGTTAACGATATTGTATCTGCTGTAAATGATACTGGAGACTTTACCACTTTGGGTGGTGGTATCTTTAATGTATATGGGGTGGCATACAAGTCAGGAGGTACAACACCACCTGCCAATACTGATCCCAGTACTTGGGTTGGACAATCGCTGAATGCTTTGATATTTAGTGGTAATTGTATCCTACAGAGTCAAAATTTTAAACCTATAGAAATTATATCCTCTTGTAGTATTGATGGTGTAAGTACTGGCTCACAGTCCTCTTGTGATCCTAACACTAATCTATATAGTCAAGATCTAATAATAGAATACAGTTCTGCTCCTAACTCTGGTAACTTGGTAGTAAATGGTACTTCATTTCCACTTACCACATCACCTCAAGGAATAATTTTAGAAAACCTTACATCTGACGGTGGATCTGTAGATCTTACGATATCATTTTCTGAAGATAGTTCTTGCGAGAGTAGCTTCGCAGCAGTCTTTACTGCCCCTGAGAATTGTTGTCCGATAACACTGGAATTAGGTGAAGCTCAAAACGTTTGTGTATCCGACATGCTTCAATTAGATGCCGGACCGGATGGAGCGACATACGTCTGGACAATCAATGATGTAGCGCTTGCAGAAATGGGAGCGATTATAACTCCAACAGCAACCGGTGTTTACAGTGTAACCGTTACTACAGCTGATGGATGTGCTAAGTCTGACGAAGTATCACTTATTATCAACCCAAATCCTGAAGTTTTACTTGAAAACAACTCTAGTCAATGTGAAGGCGTACTCGCTACACTCAATCCAAATGTAGGTAACCCCGATTTCCAATATCAGTGGACGAGAGATGGAGCAATAGTAGGCGAAGATGAAATACTATCAACATCGATACCTGGAACATACTGCATCGAAGTAACTAACACATTTTCCAACTGTAGTACTTCAGCTTGTACGATGGTAGAATTTGTAGATGCTCCAGATGTAGACTTAGGCGAAGATCGCACTGGATGCTCAGGAGAAGAAATAATGTTAGATGCTGGGTCCGACGGATCCAGTTATGAATGGTTACGAAATGACATTGTTATCATGAATGAAACAAGCCAGACATTAACTGTCTCAGAAGGAGGGATTTATATAGTTCGAGTTTCGGAAGGCTTATGTACTACTCCTGATACTATTGTAATTGATCTTGCAGAAAACCCAACTATCGGATTTGATATATCTGACTCATTTACACTTTGTGAAGGGTCCTCTGAGCTCGCTACTATTAATGGTTTTTTTGATAGTTATACTTTGACAATAGATGGAGTTGTAATCGATAACGAAAATAATCCAACCTACTTAATAGATGAACCAGGAGAATACATTATAGTAGGTGCTAATATTGCTGGCTGCGAAGCGAGAGATACTACCACCGCTGTAGGATCACCAAACCCATTAGTAGATCTCGGAGATGATAAAGTCGGCTGTATAGGATCTGAAGTGATATTAAACGCAGGTATGGATGGAGCTGAATACATTTGGTTTCTCGGAACTGATATACTTCCATTATCAGATGCTGTGATCACGGTAAGTGAAAGTGGTGATTATTCTGTGATTGTATCCAATGACGTTTTTTGTACAACCACAGATAATGTAATGGTTGACTTCTTACCAGGACCTACATTAGACATTGGCGAAAGCTTTGATCTTTGTGAAGGCGAGACACAGACTGTTGTAGCCATGACCAATGGCGACAATATTACTTGGTTTAAAGATGGAGAAGAAATCATGGGCCAAACAGATTTCATGTTAGAAATTAGTGAAAGCGGAACATATCTGGCTGAGGTAGCAGGTGCTTCTGGATGTGCAGTCGAAGATCAAATTACGGTAAATGTGTTTAGCAACCCGATTGTAAATATCGATCCTACTCGTACGATCTGTGAAGGCGACATGACTACGATAACTGCAGGAGATAACAGTAACTCATACTTGTGGCTTGATTCTGCTGGAATGACAGTATCTCAAACAGAAGAACTCACTACAGGGACAGCAAACATTTATACAGTTTTCGTTACTAACTCTGACAACTGTATAACTACTAGTGAAGTCGAAGTAATTGTAACACCATTTCCAGTGCTTAGTATTGACGGTCCGTCAGTTTATTGTGAAGGTTCGAGTACTACTCTTACGGTTAGTGATAACGCAGAAAGCTACATATGGCAAAGAGATGGCGTAGAGATTATAGGAGAGACTAATATTACTTTACAAGTAGATCAACCTGGAACCTATACAGTTATTGGTACCAATGGAACAGATTGTAACGCGAGCGTAATGACGACGGTAATGGCACTAGCCAACCCGACATTTGATTTGGGAAATGACACAGAATTATGTCCTGGAGATAACTTGATGTTATCTATCAGTGAAACAGGTACTTATGAATGGAGTACGATGGAAACAGATCAAACTATAACGATCAACTATGATGATCTAATCGATCCTGAAACTACCTTCACTGCTACTCTTACTACTATAGATGGATGTATGGCTACAGATGAAATTGTAATAAGACGATTAACTAACCCTACACCTATGTTGGACGAAGAAGGAACGCTTTGTGTAGGCGATACGATTACGCTTAGTGTAACAGCAAGTGATGGATCACCGACTGATGATTATCAATGGTCAGGACCAGAAGGTACATTCTCTAGTAATACTGGGTCAAGTATAGAAGTCTTCCCTGAGGCTGATGCTGTATATACGGTTGTCGTTGTAAACGGTTGTGGTGTATCTATGGATTCAGCAAGCACTATGATATTCTTAGATCAGCCTTCTCCTGACTTGAGTGCTGGTAGAGATACCTGTGTAATATTAGGACGAACTCTCGAACTAAATGCATCAGGAGGGTCAAGTTACGAATGGGTAGATCATGTATCATTTGTAAGTGCTACTTCTAGCTCTTCCCCAGAGGTAATGCCGTTAACTGAGACAACATATACCGTCAATATTACCAATGACAATGGATGTACGTTTATGGACGAAGTAACTATTTGCGTTATAGAAGATCCGTTTAGTTTGATCAAACCAATAAGCCTTATAACACCAAATGATGATGGTATGAACGATTGGTTAGAATTCAAAGGACTAGAAGCATTTCCTGATAATCGACTTAGAATATATAATAGATGGGGAGTTGTTTTATTTGACAGAACAGGATATCAAAATGGAAGCGTATTATTCGATGGTACGAGAGGAGGTGAAGAAAGTCTACCTCCTGATACGTATTATTACATATTAGAGATCGATGACAAAGTCGTGTTTAAACAAAACCTAACAATCGTAAGGAACTAATCACTTCGATCATCACATTTCCTTTCATCTAAAAATAAAAGACAATGAAAAATCTAATATATACTATCGTAATATCTTTAATTGCCATCTCATCAGTGATCGCACAACAATTACCCTATACGTCACAATTTAATGATAGTAGGGCGATATGGAATCCGGCAGCCACGGCATATGGGACACATCTAGTTACTAATGTACATATGCGTCAACAATGGTTGGGCTTCGATGGAGCACCTAGAACAGGATCAATCAATGCTGAATATCCTTTACTCGATTATAATATGAGTGCAGGAGCGGGTTTGATGTTTGATAAAACAGGCCCTGTTTCGAAAATCGGCTTTCAGGCTAATTATGCATACAAATTAGGTGGCGTGTTTACCAAAGATGGTCAACTATCATTAGGTCTTGGTGCACGTATATCGCAATATTCATTTGATCCTAGTAATTCTGTTATCAATGAAACAGAAGATCCCTTGGCTAATAATGGTAGAGCAACTACATTTTTTCCCGCGGTTACCGCAGGGATTTTCTATATATCAAATCCTAAAAAATTCGAGGGTGGAAATGTTTTTTTTACTGGAATGTCATACTCGCAAATATATGCTGGAGATGTACTAGCGAATTCTGCTAATCAAGAAAGGTATAACCATCTCTTCTTTGAGATTGGTACACGAATTCAAAATAGAGAATCTTATTTCGAGCCATCGCTGATGTTCAATTATACTAATCCAGAATTATCTACTATGATAATCGCTGCTAAATACGAGATGAAAGAAGCTTTCTGGGCAGGTCTTGGCTATAGCTCTGCAAGTGACATTTCGATACAAGGGGGATATATTATGCCTCAGATTGGATCAAGATATGATGAACTCAGATTCGGTGTTTTAGCGAACTATGGAATCTCCGATAGAGCAACAGAATTTGGACTTGGATTCGAAGCGATAGTTAGTTATTCGTACAATTTGGACTAATCCATCATAAAATAATAAATATAGCAATCGCCTTGTAATCAACGTATTACAAGGCGATTTGTCGTCTAACACACATACTAAGCAGCGTTTTTGATATATTTCTTATCTTTTTAGTAGGCTCCACGCTAAAAAATCAACACCATGAAAATTAAAACAATACTCAACGCTTTGCTACTCAGCAGTATTTTCTCATTTGGATTGACAGCCCAATGTAGTATTACCAATCTTGAAGTTTTATCATTAGGCTGCGATATCAATGGTATGGTAAGCATCCAATATGATTTTGATGTAGTAGATCCAGGAAGTGATAATACTTTTACCCTGTTTGTCAATGGAGGATTTGCCGGTGAAATTGAATATGGCCAAGGCCCATACACATATGGGCTTCTATGGGGAGATTGTGATATTACCCATAGCATCCAAATAGAAGATTCCAATGACAGTAGTTGCTCAGCTGATTTTACTTTCGCCGAGCCATTTTGTTGTTGGGAAGAGGGCTGTAATATGGTTCTAGATGTAGATTCTGTTGGTGAATGTAATAGCGACGGAGATTTCTATATTACTCTATTAGTCGCTAACCCAGGAGGTTCTAGCGGAGGCTTTGAAACAGTAATAAATGGCGTTAGTTTTGGTTGGACTGACTATGGCTCCCCACTATATGAATTTGGACCTCTTGATGGAGACTGCGAGACCTTGTATGAAATCATAGTTACTGATTGGGAAGATGCATCGTGTACACTCTCTACTAGCTTAGATGCTTTATGTTGCGGAAGTTGCAATGACCTAATTGTTGACTATGTAGGTTCTAATGAATGTACCGACTTAGGTACCTACTTCGCTGAAATACTTATTAATAATCCTGGAGGCTCAAATTTTGAATTCTACGTAGATGGTATTTTAGAAGGCGTATATAGCTACGGAGATCAAGTATATACTTTTGGTCCTTTTCAAGGAGATTGTCTAACAGAATATGAATTTAACATTGTTGATCTCGATTTTGGATGTTCTTCTACGATAGATATAGAAAGTGTCTGTTGTCAAAGTTGCAATGATCTCATAGTTGATTATGTAGGTTCTAATGAATGTAATTCGTCTGGCACATTCTTCATGGAAGTTTTAATCGACCATCCTACAAGCCAATCTTTTGAAGTATATATAGGAGATACAGACTACGGTACATTTAACTATGGTGAAGAAATATATACGTTCGGACCATTTGTAGGTGATTGTACCACAGAAAGATATATCAGTATTCAAGACCCTTCTATTTTCTGTGAATCAGAAATCACTTTGGAGCCCGTATGTTGTCCAGCGTTTTGCTCCATTTCCGAGCTGTCAGTTGAAACTTTAGAATGTACCGGAGATAACACCTACTCTATCATTTTAGACTTTATATATGACGGAGTAGAGGAAGCAGAATTTGACTTCTGGGCTAATGGTTCTTACCACAATACTTACGCTTACGCTGACATCCCTATCCTAATATCAGACTTCCCTGGAGATCCTGATCCTTTCGTTACAGTCTTGGGTATAGAAAATGATCAATTATGTGCTGGAGATCTAGCATTCGAAGGTCTAGATTGCGATGGAGTTAACTGTACCATCTCCAACATTTTTGCTGAAGCATATGGTTGTGATGATCAAGGACAAATGTCTGTAGATATACAATTTAACGTAACCAATCCAGGCTCGTCTAATCAGTTTACTATAAACGGGAATGGCATTAACTATGGCACTTTCGAATATGGTGAACTATATTATACTGTTGGACCTTTTGTACCTGATTGTAACCTAGACTATGAATTTGTGATTACTGATGTAGATAATAACAATTGCTCAAATTTCATTGTACTTAATGAGGCATTGTGTTGTGAAGAGGAAGAATGCAACTTACATACACTAGATGGTGGTCCTGAATGTAATGGAGCATTCATAGTTGGTGATTGGTTGATAGATGGTTCATATATAAGTGAAGTTGGATTTGATATTTTCGTTGATAATGTATTTGAACTATTTGTAGAATATGACGAATCAGATTGGTACAGCTTCAATCTAACTAATCCAGGAACAGCGAATTTCACCTTAAAGGTTTGTGATAATGACAACTCCCTTTGTTGTATTGAATGGGAATTAGACAACCCTTGTTTTGATCCTAATATGAATGATTGTACTATTACAGGAATAGAAGCGGAAACACTCTGTACTGACGATGGATTATTCGCTGATATTTGGTTTACTAATAATAATCCAGGGACGTCAAATCAATTCACTATTACTGTAGATGATCAAAATTTTGGGCCGTATGAATATGGTGAAAGCTTCTATAATATAGGCCCATTAGATTCACCTTGTGACGGAGGGAAATTTATAGCAATAACTGATGTGGACAACAATGAATGTAGTGGATTTTTTGATTTAGAATTTCCAGACGATCTCTGTTGCGATGAAAATCAGGAATGCTCTGTGACCAACCTTAGCGTCGAAACTTCTGCATGTAATAACGGAACGGATATTTCAATTGAATTTGAATTAATTAATAGTAGCAATAGCGTATACATCTCTTTGAATGATGATACTTATGGACCTTATAATGATCTAACGTTTCCTCTTACATATATTTCATTTTTGTTTGATACCGAGTTTATTACGGTTACAGTTTGCGACGCAGAAGACTTGGACTGTTGTGCATCAGTAGAGGTATTAAATCCTTGCTTTGGAGTTAACCAAACATGCGAAATCACAACCTTAGACTTTGGCCCTAATCCAGAATGTGTAAATGGTCTAATCACAACCCAATGGCTGATAGATGGAGAAAACCTCAGTGAGGTTGGCTACGATATATACATAAACAATCTTTTCGCAACTTTCGTGACATGGAATGATGATTCTTGGTATGACTTTGATATCGAAAACCCAGGAACAGAGAATTTCACAATCAAAGTTTGTGATAATGACAATTCGGATTGTTGTATCGAGTGGGAATTAGATAACCCTTGCTTTGAACCTAGCGACGAATGTTCGATAATAGATTTGGGTGTAGAGGCGCATGACTGCAATGACAATGGCGAGATATTTTTTGATATCTTTTTTGAAGTCAATAACCCTGGAAGTAACAACCAATTTTCCGTCTTAGGAAACGGTAACAATTATGGAACATTTGAATATGGTCAAGACTTTTATACTGTCGGACCTTTTGATGCAGATTGTGAAACGCTAGCAGAGCTCATAGTTACCGATGTAAATAATAATGACTGTGCAGCAGTTATTGAATTTGATGAAATATTTTGTTGTGAAGCAAATGACTGTGTTATTAATACTTTAGATTTTGGCCCAGACCCAGAATGTGTAAATGGACTTATTGTCACTGAATGGTTGATAGATGGAGAAAACTTAAGCGAAATTGGGTTCGATGTATTTATCAATAATGAATTCGTAACGTTCGCAACATGGAATGATAATTCTTGGTACGACTTCGACATAGAAGATCCAGGAACAGAAATATTCGTTCTGAAAGTATGCGACAATGATAACTCAGATTGCTGTATCGAATGGGAATTAGATAATCCTTGCTTTGATCCTAACCTAGATGAATGTTCGATCACTGCAATCGAAGCTGAGGCTTTATGTACTGATGATGGATTATTTGCTGACATTTGGTTTACATCAAATAACCCTGGCTCTTCTAACCAATTTACTATTAGTGTAGACGATCAAGAATTTGGACCATATGAATACGGTGAAGACTTCTATAATCTAGGACCGTTAGATTCACCTTGTGATGAAGGAAAATATATTGAGATTACTGATGTTGACAACAACGACTGTGTAGGATATTTTGATCTAGAGATTCCAGAAGGGATCTGTTGTGATGATGATGCGGAAGAGTGCAGCATCTCTAATATGTATGTGGAGCAACAAGAATGTGATGACCAAAATCAAGTGTATTTCACTTTATCATTTACCTATGAAAACCCTACTGCGAATCAATTCATGGTAGTTGGTAATGGAAACAATTACGGAACATTTGTATATGGAGTAGACTCCTATGAGATAGGTCCTGTACTTGCAGATTGTGAAACACAATTGGAATTCATCATAACCGATATCGAAAATCCAAATTGCTCGGCATTTGCAGAACATGATCCAGTTTGCTGCGAAAATGAACCTAGTTGCGCACTAAGTAATCTAATTGTAGAAACTACCGAATGTCTAGAAAACAATACATTTAATTTGATATTAGATGTAGAAATAGATGATGAGATCAATGATTTCTTTGATCTTAATATTAACGGAGAATTTGTAGACTTTTATGAATTTGCCGAGCTTCCTATTACAATAGAAAACGCAACTTACGATACAGAATATGTGATTGTTGAAGTTTGTGAAAACGACAATCCAGACTGCTGTCTAATCTTAGAAGTCATGAATCCTTGTACTGAAGAAACTAACCAAAATTATTACATTAATAATATAGAGGTAGAATTTACTACGTGTGTAGATGACATGGTTACGATGTCTCTAGATTTAGATCATGGAGATAATGACGATCAATTTACGGTTTCTTCGAACGGAATATCCTTTGGAAACTATAATTATTCTGATCTTCCTATTACTGTCGAAAATATTCCAGCAGATGGAGTAACAGATTATACCTTTAGCATATTTGACACTACCATTGACGATTTAAGTAACAGCATTGCTATTGGTACTCTAGCGTGTGACGGTGATGTTATCTTAGACTCGAAGGATATCACATTAGATCCAGCCAACATTAAGTCTATCCAAGCTTTTGATATCGCTGGTAAACTGCTAGGATCTTTTGATTCTGAAGAAAATTTAAAAATATTAGACATCGATCGCAGCGTTTCGGCTGGAATAATCATCTTAAGAGTAGACTATGGAACTCAAATAGTAACAAAGAAAATTGTTAGAGTAAATTAGGGATAAAAACATTAGTGCTATGCACTTGATACAAAACAACAATAAGATATGTGACATATAATACTCTAGGTATTACCATTATACCAGAGTCAATTTTCAGTTTACTTCAGTAAATTGAAATTGAAAAATGTTCTATAATACGGTTAGAATTAAGGCCCGCTTGAGAAAGTGGGCCTTTGACTTTTATCCATTAGAGTATATATACGTATCAACTATATCTGGCGTGCATTTCCGCGATGTAGCTCAGTTATGCATTAAATGTCATATTACTAACAGAGCAGATTGGGACTAAATTGTGCATGACATGATCACACGGTGATATCTCCTGGTTCTTTTTTTCTACACCTTAATCACCTTTTTGATTTTCTTCTCTTTAACACCTTCAATTGAAAAAACTATTATATACATTCCATTTTCATATTCGTTAATGTCGATGGTATTTTTTGTGATCTTACTAATTCTTTGACCTAAGTAATTATAAATATCGGCACTCCATTCTTTAGATTCTTGAAAAAATTCAATATTCAGTATGCCATTGGTAGGATTTGGATATAGATTTAAACAATTAGATTTTGTTAAACCATCATCTATATCTATTAAATCGCCGCAATCTTGTAAAATTATATTTTCAAAATCAGAAACTGGTATAGTCATACTTTCTGATGAATTTCCAATGGAGCCTGTAATAGTCTTTTCTTCCGAAATTGGGAAATAGTCATGATTACAAATTGAGGGGACATAACTAAATTCTTCACTAAAAAACTGTCCTGGTTTATATGGAATAATAAAGATAGCATCACTCTGACTAAAGGTTCTCAAGCAAGACACGTCAGAACCTTCTAATAACCAGACAGTAGAGTCAGTATTTGTAACTTGCTCTCCCTCATAAAATGGTGAACTGGGAGTTACAACTTCACCTCTATATATTTTTTCTACTTTAAATTGTACTGCTTTGTTTAATCCATCTAACTGTACGCTTTGTAAATATGAACCTTTAAAAATAAGTAGTGTTGGATCATCTGTGTAAAAATCAATGTATGTGCAGTATGAGGTTTCAAAGCAAGAGCATGCCTTAGTAGGTTGAATAATACAACTTAAGAAAAGAATAGATAGTAAAATCCGTTGAAACATTATTGTCATTATTGTTCTGTTTTGCTAAAGAGTAGAGGTTAAAGTGTTTAGTTTCTTTTGATATTAATCATTGTTTTCTATTTAAGATTAAAAATGGAGCGTGCTCTTATTCTCTTATTTTTTACTTGAAGTTAACTATCGAAAAAGATCGTACAAATAACTCCAAACTTATCTATACAATTCTTTATTTTCAACATACCCTTGTGCCCCATCTTTGATATAAGATTGTATCATTTCTGGACTTATTGCTTTGATCTTTTTGGCAGGAATTCCTGCATAGATATATCCTGACTCTAATACTTTACCACCCGTTACCACTGCACCTGCCGCAACAATTACATTAGACTCTACTATCACTTCATCTAGTATTATCGCTCCCATACCTATCAATACATTATCGTGTATCGTACATCCATGCACAATCGCTCGATGACCTATAGTTACACCATCACCGATTACGGTATCTATTCCTCCAGTGCTACCGTGGACCATACTATGATCTTGGATATTAGTATGGTTGCCAATACGAATAGAATTTACATCGCCTCGGATCACTACTTGAAACCAAATACTACTTCCCTCTCCTACCGATACGTCTCCAGATATAGTTGCATTATCTGCTACCCATGCCGAACTAGATATCTTCGGAGAGACACCTTTAATGTTTATCAAATTTGCCATGATGATTATTTGCTATTACTTACTGCTGTAAGTTTGTATCCTTGCTCTCTAAGTAAATGAATCACACCAGTCTTACCCGCCAAATGAGCCGCACCTACTGCGAAAAATATTTTATTAGTTTTCATAAGGTCCGACATTACAGGGATCCAGTTTTTATTTCTTCCTGTTAATAAAATATCATTACTTCCCTCGCTTCCCATGACTTCATCTTCATCTATCATCTCCACCATCGCATTGATATTCTGAGATAGATACATATCTGTCATTACTTTAAAATCATCATTCTCGCTATCTCCAGCCTTAAGAGCGTCCACTAACATCTTCGCTTGATCTTCGTATGAAATAGAGTCGAATACGCTCATTTGAAATTCGATAGTCTCTAAGCCTGATACTGGCTTTTTTGAATTATTCGCCATTTCGAAAAATTCCATTTCATAACTTTTAATACTCCCACTTTGCATTCCACTAGGATCTATATCATAAGCAAATACAGTGAGGAATGCAGGTTTGATACGCTCAAGCATCATCATCGGCAATCCTAATTTTTTAAATTTCGATTCTAATAACTTGTAGTCTTCTTCATTTAGCAAGTCACTTATCGTCATATTGTCTTTCATAAATGCTTTAGACATCAGACCCATCATAGTCCCCATGTCACTCATCTCATTCATATCTATCTCGAATACCAACTTATCAGCAGCATCGATGGCAGACATAGTACCTTTTGGTAAGAAGAAATCATCTGCCTTGATCATATGTATTGTTCCATAAAGATAAGAGGGAGCAGTCAAGCCATTTCCTTCTATTTTCCAAAGAAGGCTATTTTCTAAAGGTTTATAATCACTACCCACCTTTGTCATCATGGCATCTTTACTCGATCCGCATGATGATAAAATTAATAACGCGCAACTAAAAAGCAACGCTTTGGCTACAGACATATTAAACTTATTCATAATGTATTATTTTTAAATATTCTTTATTGTATAGCTCTTTGTCTCACCACTTCGTACAAGATGATACCCGTAGCAATAGATACATTTAGCGAATCGAAATCTGTGGCCTGAGGAATAATTACTTGCGTATCCACTAATCTCATGATATGAGGTCCCAAGCCTTTATCTTCGGATCCCATTATGATCGCTATAGGTATAGACATATTTACTTCGCTTATAGTTTCCTTAGCGCCCAAGTGTGTTGCCATTACGTGTACACCAAAGGACTGCATATAACGTATACTATCTTGTATGTTCTTCACTCTACAAAGCGGAATCTTAAGTATTGCTCCTGCAGAACTCTTGATTGCATACTCAGTAATACGTGCACTATCTTTAGCTGAAAATACTATCGCATGAACGCCCATAACGTGAGCGGATCTCGCGATAGCACCCATATTACGAACGTCACTTACACCATCAAGCATAAGTATTAGCGGGGTTTCACCCTTTTCGTAAATGAATGGAAGGATATCTTCGAGATCTTGGTACTCAACGGCAGAGATAAACGCAACCACACCCTGATGGTCTTTGTTTCCTGCCAGGTCGTTGATTTTTCCTGCTGGAACCTTAGATAAAGGTATCTCATACTCCTTACAAAGTTTTCTAATGGTAACTTCTACCTCTCCCCTTAGTTCTTTATTGAGATATACTTTCTCCAACTCTACACCAGAGTCAAATGCCTCTACTACTGGATTTCTTCCTATAAGAATTTGATCTTTCAATGGTCTTCTTTTCCTGTTATATTAATAGAATGGTCACAAAAATGTAAGCCTAAACGCCTTTCTCATAGACTTACTAATGAATCAAAGATAATTCATAGGCTGTTGCAATACGGACATAGGTCGATGATACTCCCATCAAAATGTCCGTTCGGATAATTTATTAGTAGTAAACATACAGTTATTATTACCATTGTTGTAATTTCCATCCGCATTCGATACGCTTGTAAATGGTCGTAAAGGAGTGCAACTCTAATCATGTGTAATTAACTAACTAAACCGCATCTAAATGAAGATTTTTACAAGCTTGCTTTTTAGCATCTTTTTATCAGTGGGTATTATGGCTCAAAGCCAGATTTCCAGTAAAGCAGTTCAGCATCTGTCTGATTCATACGAACAATTAGGTCTTCAGGCCAGTGATATAGAAAACGTTATTGTAGATCACGCTTACACCGACGATAAAGGAATTGGGTTTATATATTTAATTCAAACGTACGAAGGAATCCCTGTCTATAATGCGATCATGACTATTGCTATCAGCAAAAAAGGGAAAGTAATGACTACTGCCAATAGATTTGTTTCTGATCTCAAGTCTAAAGTAGCATCTACTAATTCTAATATTAGTGCCGCCGAAGCTATCCAGACAGTAGCCAATCATTTCAAAACAGAAACATCTGTCTCTGCACTTAGAACAGATAGCAAGACTGGTGTATCTTTTTTCTCAGCAAAGGAACTTGCTAATAGTGAAATCCCAGTTTCGTTTAAGTATGAAGCAGACGGCGAAGGAAAACTACATAAAGCATATGATCTATCCGTAGATATGAAAGATAATGCTGATTACTGGAGTATCAGAGTAGATGCTGAAAGTGGTAAGATTTTATCCAAAACGAACTGGACTGTGTATTGTACTCACAGTCATAGTAAAGCATCGTCGAAAGATCATAGTTGTAAAAATGATTTTATCCAAAAGACTAAGACTAGACAAAGTGCTGTACTAGAAGATGGTGCATCATATAGAGTGTATCCATTTCCAGCAGAGAGTCCAAATGAAACAGAGCAAGTGTTAGTAGTTAATCCTTCTGACCCTATAGCATCTCCATTAGGATGGCATGATACCAACGGTATGGATGGTGCTGAATTCACTATCACGAGAGGTAATAATGTGCATGCCTACTTAGATTTGGACAATACCAATTCTTCTTCTGGGACAGAACCTAATGGCGGAGAGGATCTTGTATTTGATTTTGCTCATGATAGTTCAATGGATCCTGTTAATAGTTTAAATGCAGCTCAGGTAAATTTATTCTATGCCAATAATTACATACATGATTTTACATATCATTTAGGGTTTGATGAATCTGCAGGTAATTTTCAACAAACGAATTATAGTAACGAAGGGAATGACGGAGATGCGGTAAATGCTCATGCTTTGGATGGTTTTAATTTATACGACCCTACTCCAGGTGCTACTAATGCGAATCTTAACAATGCTAACTTCAGTACGCCTGGTGATGGTTCGAGTGGACGTATGCAAATGTATGTATGGGATAATCCAGGAGAAAGTACTTTTGCTTCAATTACAGCTCCACAAGAAATAATGGCGGATGTTCCAACTGGTAACCCTGATTGGGGATTTCCAATTAACGATGGTGATGCTCCAGTTGCAGGGAAAGCAGTTATTATTAATGATGGAACACAATTTAGCAGTCAAGGATGCAATCAAGCAATTAATGTGTCTTCTATGACTGGCAATATCGCTTTGGTAGATAGAGGAACATGTGAATTTGGGACTAAAGCACTTAATGCCCAGCAGGCTGGAGCTATAGGTGTTATTATCTGTAACGTAGCAGGAGTAAATGGTGGTACTGGAGAAGAGTTATTAAATATGGGTGCAGGAGCCGTTGGTGGTCAAGTAACGATACCTGTAAGAGCATTTAGACTTAGTGATTGTAATAGGATCAAAGCTTCAATAAACGCTGGAATTGATGTAGATATCTCTTTGGTATTTACAGCTTTCGATGAACCAAGCTTCATAGATGGATCATATGATAATGGAGTTATGGCTCATGAATATGGCCATGGAATCTCTAACAGATTAATCGGAGGTCCTAATAATACTGGATGTCTTCCTACTTTTGACGATGATCAAGATGGTGAGGCTGATAGAGGAGAGCAGATGGGAGAAGGATATAGTGACTTCATTGCATTGATAGCTTCGATCAAAGCCGGAGACAGTGGAGTAGATGAAAAGCCAATAGGAAATTACGTAAGTCCTTTTTCAGTTGGTGGTATTCGTAGATTCCCTTATTCTACAGATATGTCGATATGTCCTCTTACTTATAATGATATCAATGTAGGTACGGCTTTGCCTGTATCAGATGCGAATCCAACAGGTGGAGACAGCTATGCTCCACACCCTGTTGGTGAGCTCATGGCAGCCTTAGGCTGGGATTTAGTTTGGGCATTAGTTGACACTTATGGCTTAGATCCTACATGGACTGATACTAACTCAGGAAATTATATAGCAGCGAGATTAGTATTTGATGGAATGAAACTACAGCCTTGTAGACCAGGGTACGTTGATGTTCGTGATGCTATTTTGTTTGCAGACGATCTTAATAACGATAAGGCCAATCACTGCGCCATCTGGGATGTATTTGCGCGAAGAGGATTAGGTATGGATGCTGATCAAGGCTCATCTTTAGATCATCGAGACGGTACCGAAGACTTTACAGCAATGGCAACTTGCATAGAAAAGCTAAAAGTAGAAAGAGAAATCGCTGAGTTATTACAGCCTGGTGTAACACTTACTGTAAATACTAAGGCAATCAATCATGTTCCTGGTGATGCTGTGAATGTATTCGTTACTGAAAAGCTGGAAGAAGGACTATCCTACGTAGAAGGTTCTGCCCCATTCCCTGCGACAGTTACCGGAAACAATATAGTATTTGATCTAGGTATGATGGAATATCTTGCTGAAGTTCCTTTCTCTTATAATATCTCTTCTTCGACTAATGTAAAATCAGCATCGCTATTTCTAGAAGAATTAGAAAATGCTGGCAATAGTTTTGATTTTGAAGATTACAATGATCAATTTAATTTCTTCTTCGATACTGAAGGAAGAAATGGAACTAGAGGACTAGGTGGTGGAGCTCCTAATACTGAAGTTGATTTTGCGTTGATTACACCTACATATCTAGTTCCTAATGATGTTGAAGGAGTACCCGCACTAAGATTTTGGCATAAATTCGATTTAGAACAAGGGTCCGATGCCGTATTTTTAAGTGTATCAACTGATGGAGGCAATAGCTGGATATATGAATCTGATTTCCTTAAAAATGGATATAACGAAGATATCCAATACGGAACGTTTGCCATCCCATCTTTAAGAGCATTCTCAGGTAGTACTAATGGCGAATTTATAGATAGTTACTTAGATTTATCAGCCTATAAAGGAGAGAACATCAAAGTTCGTTTTAGATTAGGTACTGATGATAATACTACAGTTGATGCTGATTTCCCTGGATGGATTGTAGATGACATCGAACTCATAGATCTCAAATTGTATGAAGTAGAAACGTGCGTTGGAACTGTTGATAATATGGAAATCGAATGCAATCCACCAACGACCATCATAATAGATACTACCTTAGATACGGATACTAAAGATGCTAATAGTGATATATACGATATGATTGTATATCCTAACCCAGCAAAGACTAAATTATACTTAGATGTATCGTCTCCTATATCAGAGACTGTTCAAATTAAATTGACTAGCATAGACGGAAGAGTGATTACTACGTCTTCAGCACAACTTAACAACAAAGTCCAGACTATTGGATTCAACTTAGTTGACTTAGATGGAGGAATGTATCTCATTCAAGTGCAATCTGAAAACGGACTGAGTACACGCAAGTTTGTGAAGAACTAAAACAACATACTTATTCATTTAAGTAAAGCATAAACTAATAGCGGCCGCATCATTGATGTGGTCGCTTTTTTTTTAACTACAGTTAGAAATGTTCAAAAAAAACCAATTGTAATTTATACTGTTATTTCAAAAGATGAAAATGTGTATTGAAGAAGAGAGTATTAACTATCAGGTGATTCATGGTAAAAAGTGCAATATGTTCTGCACACTTTAACTTATCTAGCATTATAAAAGATACTATTTTCCATCTTCAATTCTTAGCGTATCTTGTTTTCCAAAAAGCTCTCAAAAAGATATGAAGGATGTGGAGTAATGTTTTTCAAGAGTCTATACTAAGCGTATCCATTCTATCGATATTGAGAATTAGCCATACCATAAAAAAGCGACACGCTAGTGATAAGCGCGTCGCTAAAAAATTCATTAAATCAACATTTCACTTTAGGCATACCTACTCCGCCAATTTGAATGTAATAGGTAATGTATACCTAACCTTCACCAATCTATGACGCTGTTTTCCAGGTGTCCAAAAGCCTTTTTTCTCAACCATATCTACTACTACTTTTGCCGCTGCTGCACCGCAGACTGCACCGATATCTCGTACTACTTTAACATCCGAAATATCACCTTTGGTATCTATTACAAATTGCAAAATTACTCTTCCTTCGATATTGTTTTCTCTTGCGATTTTTGGATAGTTCAAATTAGCATAAACATAATCTAAAAGTTCAGCGTCTGTACATTTTTTACTTTCAGCTTCACTCAGATCACCACTATTACATCCAGGAAATCTAGGCATCCGCTCTGCAATAGTTACGACTGGTATTACATCAATAATTTTTTCATCTGGCAAGTCCATTCTTGGAGCAGAAGGAGCCGGCTGTGGCAAATTAGATGCGTCATCGCCTGTCTCCACGACCGCCTCGATAGGAACTTCTATTGGAATCTTTACTGGTTCTTCGATTAAGTCTAGATCCTCTACTACCTCAATTATAGGATTTGGAGGCGGAGGCAATGGTATTGGGTCTTTCTTTTTTTCGAGTTGTACCGTTGGAGGAATAATAATTACATCACCATAATCGGTAGGATCTGGTGTATAGTTATGCACTACCCTTTCCGCTTTTGTCCAAGACATTAGAGTAATCGTCATGAGTAATGCAAGACAAATTCCAAAAGCATGTAATCCTCCTGTGTTTTTCAATGGTGAATTATTAGATCTAGATACAGCATTACTAAGTTTATTTTTCCAATAATATCTCAAACCAACTATACTTAAGATAAGTGACAACGCTAAGAGAGCGAGCGTAAATGCAACGGTATTTCCGTTAAGGGCTAGGTGAATCATAATCTTACATTTATAGACTTAAGAAATCTGAGAATGGACTCTTGCCAATCCCGTAAATGTTCTACTATACTTACTTTACTAAAGTAGAATTATGAAGCTTCGTTATTAAGATGCAAGCCTATCTTACAATGGTGTGAGATCATTAATATTTTAACGATCTTCGCAGTATGAAAAGAGTACAATTACACAAAGGAAGAGATATATCGATACAGCGTCAGCATCCGTGGATATTCAGTAGAGCAGTGAAAATCCTAGAACCAATAGAAGAAGGCGAACGTGTGATTGTAAGTGATCATAGAGGGATAGATAGGTGTCAAGCACATTATCATGATGCTAGTATCATGTTGCGTGTACTTACTGAAGACATCCAAATGGATATAGAAGCTTATTGGGATGATACTATTGGTAGAGCGATACATCTAAGAGATTCTCTTGGATTTCCCAATGAAAACACTGACGCATATAGACTTATCAATGGTGAAGGAGATCATGCCTCAGGACTCATCATAGACGTATATGGAGATACTGCCGTAATACAGTGCCATACGTATGCTATGCACAGAGAGCTCAACTATATAGCCTCTAGCCTCAAAAAATTTGGTGAGGGCGTAATAAAGTATCTATATACTAAACCTGTACGAAGCCTCAAGGAAAAATACGAAGATGTCGTAACTGGATATGTTGGTGATGAAGGACCCGAGGTTGTTAAATTCAAAGAACATGGCATCTCTTATGAATCCAATCTAGAGCTTGCACAGAAGACAGGTTTTTTTCTAGATCAAAGAAATAATCGTCAGCTCATAGGCACCTTGTCTGCTGGAAAAACTGTGATGAATAACTACTGTTATACAGGTGGATTTTCGCTGTGTGCTTTACAAGGTGGAGCAACTAAGGTTAGTTCTGTAGACATCTCTAGTAAAGCGATCGATCAGCTAGAAAAGCTACTAGAGCTCAATGGATTCAATAACGATCGACATGAATCAGTAGTGGCTGATGTGAAGAAATACCTCGCTACTGATGAACCAGAAATGTATGATATCGTTATTACTGATCCTCCGGCATTCGCTAAGAGTCAGAAGAAGAGGCATTCGGCAGTGCAAGCTTACAAAAGGATGAATGCCATGGCAATGCAACATGTTAAGCCAGGTGGGATGCTATTCGCGTTCTCTTGCTCTCAAGTGGTGGGACGACAGCTTTTCTATGATACACTCGTAGCCGCGGCTATGGAATCTGGACGAAGCGTACAAGTAATATATCAACTTGACCAAGGTCCTGATCATGCAATAAATATATTTCATACAGAAGGTCATTACCTCAAAGGCTTAGGAATGATCATAAGCTAGAATGGCTCAAATTCTACTTTAAATGTGCATCTATGGCATAGAATTAGTATCTTGAGAATATAGGAATCATAACAATGTCTGAAATTGACTACAAACAAGAGGATAGCCAACTACTCGGCAATATCATTCTCACCGCGATTATGCTAGGCTTGATGATATTATCATATCAGCTCTATGAGGCTAATCAACAGCTCAAACTAGATCATAAAATAGATCTAGAAGAAATGGCGGTCAAGCTCGAACAAAGTAGCGAAAAGCAATTAAGTTACAAACAAAGATTACTTCTTGTATCACATCCATCTACTAAAAAAATTTTACTCAAAGGCACAGATAATTCTGCAGAATCTTATGCTACTGTGATGTATAATCCTGAACTCAAAAAGATATTACTTGATCCAGCAGGGATGGTAGATCCGATGGAAGAGATGGCTTTTCAACTATGGGGAAAAGTAAAAGGCAATTATATCGATATGGGTGTTATTGACCAAGATCAAGATCTCATAGCCTTAGAAACATTTATTGAAGAAGTATCCACATTTATCATTACCCTTCAGATAGAAGGAGGAGATGATACTCCTGATCTAGATTATGTATATGTAAAGGGTAGAAATAGGTAAGTGATTTCAGATACCTATGCCATATTTTAGCTATGATTCTATAATTTACTTCTGCCAATTTTATATAAGTAAAATAAGGCCATAGATGCGATCGCCAATCCAAGAGTTTCTCTTACCAATTCTATATGAGGATTCTCAGTTTTCATCTCACCAGCTATATTGGGAAATCCTTTTTCTGCCCAACTTATAATCTCTGGTGCATAACTCAACGCTGCTGCCATGAACCCTAGAGCAAACAACAATAAAAAATTGTCTGTGATTTTGTTCTTCCACTGTAGCAATGAAACCAAAGAAACTATTCCATATATAGCGATCCAAGACCAAGGATCAGGATCATTATATTGAAGCCCTGCGAAAAGAAAGAATAGAATGGCAAATATGAGTCCTATGTGCTTTTTCATATTCCAATATCAAAAGAATAATTGACGTACCCTAACAATACTAATCAACACTTTAAATGTTATCTAGACTGTAGTATAAACTCAATTAGTATATCTTTTTAAAAAGCCATTCTAAAGGTCCACTCCTAAAATACTTTAGCCAAACATTGGAAAAAACAATACAGCAGAAACTAAAAATCATCGCATAGCAAAATGTAAATTGAATAGAATATTTTCCAATCATAGATTCATCGTAGATATAGACTAAACTCATTCCCAATACAACATGTGCCACATAAATACTTAAGGCCAATTGTCCACAATTAACTAAATAAATTACTACAGGCGCTTCTCGATATCTATCTGCGACCAAAATACAGGTGCTGATAATAGCCACCGAAAGAAAACTTCCTGCCAACATATAAATGGGTAATGGAGGCATAGGGCTCAAGCCTAAGACTAATGCAAGCTGCTCGCTCTCTATGGGATCAGAAGTATGCGAAATATAAAGTAATCCTTTGGACAATAATACCATCGCTACAAAACCTATCAATCCTTTTACAAGTAGGCCTTTTACTACCCTACTATCACGGAGATCATTTCTTCCATACCACAAACCTACTAGCATAAACGAGATCCAAGGAAATACAGGATGAAATCCATTATAAAACAGATTACGAAAGAATCCTTTAAATGACCAAAATTCTTGGTAATTCAACGTCTCAAAATCCCACCCTTGGTCATAATCCATCATCCACATCAAAAACGGATATGAAAAAATAAATATCAAGGCTGCAGATAATATCAATCTTTGAGAGGCCCAAATAAATAGCAAAGTGCATAACATATAAATGCCATAAAAATGCAAAATATCTGCAGGCCAGATCGCCATATAACTGAGTCCAACTACAAACAATACTATGCTTCGCTTAAGCAATTTAGTTCGATCGCTCTTACATCTCGACGAATCATTAGCTTCATATCCTTTCTGGGTCATCAAAGAGATACCCACACCAGCAAGCACTACAAATAGAGCTGCAGCTTTACCTGACAAACTATTTACAATTGCTAATAGCCACCCCTCGCCAATAGAGCCAAATACCATCTTAAAATTAACGATGATCATCCCAATTATAGCCAAGGATCGAGCGAGATCTATTCCATTGATTCTACCCATGTCTAACAAAGTATACTATTAAGCGTTCTATCAAAACCATATTGTTTACTTATATCATATAAATAAAAATCATTCAATAACAACTTCTACTTGTTGCGCGCCAGAAGCAATAAAATAGCCCACCGCTCCACCAGTGAAATTTGTTCTCACATTAGCGGGTGGCGGATCGAATGGGCTTCCTCTAAATACCTCGGACTCTATATCTGATAAGTAATTAGCAGTCTCATCGCCAATAGAATACAATTCTACTATCGCTGTATCACCTAAAGCATACAAACGATCGAATTCGCTTAATTCGATATCTGCAAAATACTCTTCATCGACAAAATCATCATTGGCAAATCCACCATTCCTCATGGAATCACCAGCCATAGTTCCTTTTAAAAAATCAATTGCATAATAAGCATCATCTCCTCCTGCTGTTTCTTGAAAACCAAAAGTAGTTCCATAAACATATATGCTATCCATCGTTTCCTCCTCTTCTTCCCACGGATTACGTTCGTAAATTAAAAACCCTGCTTCCTCAATTACCGGACAAGGTCTCATAAGGTGCGAAGCGACATACTCCACTTCTTCTACGGCAACAGACAAGGTATAAGTATCGCCCAATATTGCTATCCAATTGGATGGTAGAAAGTATTTACCCTCTTCTTCTTCTTCAAGAAAATACACATCTGTGCTATTCGTCAGTTTAACAATAGCTCCTGATACAAACTCTTTACCTTCCGAACCTAAGTAGTTTACTGTCTTTCCTACAGTAACGAATTGAGGTTCATCCAAATCTGTAATCCAAGATGTAATTACAATTTTTTGATTTTCTTGATTAAGATCTAATTCAATTCTTTCCTTAAAACAACTTGATACGGATAAGGCCAATAGTATATATAATATATTTTTCATGTTATGTTAAAATTTTAAATTATAAGTAAGAGATGGTACAATTGAAAAGACTGATCTCTTTTCTGCGTAAGTGACATTAGAATTAGTTGCTTCTTGTTTAAAATCTATGCTGAATGCATTTCTACGATCATACACATTGTAGACGCTCAAGACCCATTCCGATTTAAATCTTCTAGTCTTATTCTTCCTAGGCTTAAAGGTTAATGAAAAATCTAATCTGTGGTAATCTGGTAACCTTGATCCATTGCGCTCAGAATAAACCGGAACAGAAACTCCTAAAAAATCATATTTCCCTGTCGGAAATGTTACCGCATTACCTGTGGAGTATACAAAACTCGATCCTACTGAAAACCTATCCCCCAATTCATAAGAAGCTACAATAGATAGATCGTGTGGTTTATCGTATTTAGCATTATACCAATCTTCATTATTTATTGTTTCTATTTTCTTTTGCACTTTAGACCAAGTATAACTTATCCAACCCGTCAGTTTCCCAGTATTTTTCCTAGCCATCAGCTCTAATCCATATGCTCTTGCTTTACCAATTCTAAGTTCCGCTTCTAAATTTTCGTTTAATAGCAACTTAGCGTGATCTTTAAAATCTATAGAATTCTTAAACGTCTTGTAATATATCTCAGCCGAAAGCTCAATTGAATTATCCTTGATATTTTTAAAATATCCCAGAGCGATCTGATCCGCAATCTGTGGTTTTACTTTCTTAGTACTAGAAAACCAAATATCAAATGGAGTTGCATAATTTCCGTTAGATGCCAATTGAATATACTGAGTAGTACGATTATAACTTGCTTTGACGGATGATGAAACACCCAATTTAAGTCTGGCCGCAAGTCTTGGTTCTAGATTCCAGTATGTATTATAGATACCCTTATAACTCACAGTGTCTATTACTTCATAATCCTCATCAAGTCCGTAGACATCTTGAGGACCAACGTTATTTAACATTGACAAACGTAAGCCGTAATCGATCTTTAATTTATCTGAGATGGTTTGTTCATTATTAACATAGGCCGCACTCTCATATGATAGATTAGTTTGAAGATTAAACGTTTCTATCACAACATCACTCTTAATTGATTCTATATTTCCTGGAGATACATCATGTCGAATAGTATGTAATCCAAACTTCAACGTATTACTAGGATTCAAGTAAGCCCCTAAATCAAGTTTGAGGCTATGTTCCTTTAAATTAGATGCCCATTTGAATCGAGAAATATCTGCTTCAAAATCTAAAAAATAGTCATAATTACTAAAGTAATAAGTAAGGTTAGAAAATAACTTAGGTGAAAACAAATGATTCCATCTAACAGTACTTGTACTATTACCCCACTCCACTCCAAATGCTAGATCATCAATCTCAGCGCCTAATACATCGCGACCAAAATATCCAGAAGCAAACAATCGATTGTTTTCATTCAATCTATAATTGACTTTAGCATTGAGATCGTAGAAGTAAAAAATATTTTCTCCCTCTGTATCATTTCCTCTGATGGCCTCTACCGCTTTACCCACTACATCTATATAAGATCGTCTACCTGCTAGCATAAACGAACCAGAGTCCCCAATCGGAGCCTCTATAGCCAATCTACTCATCAATGTACCTATACCTCCAGAACCCGCAAACCTTTTAGAATTACCTTCTTTCATTCGGATGTCTAATACCGAAGATAATCTCCCTCCAAAATGCGAAGGTATCGCTCCCTTGTATAATTTCATATCCTTGATTGCATCAGGATTAAAAGAGGAAAAGAATCCTAATACGTGAGACGCGTTATATATAGGTGCCTCATCTAGTAGCACGAGATTCTGATCTGCGTTTCCTCCTCTTACATAGAATCCGCTACTACCTTCTCCTACAGATTTTACGCCCGGCAATAATTGAATGACTTTAATAATATCCACTTCCCCAAATAATGCTGGAAGCTTCTTTACTGTTTCGATATTGACTTCCTGCACGCTCATTTCTGTCGATGCCACATTTTGATCAATTTTTTCTTTGTCAGCCGATATGACGACCTCTCCTATCATTGCTCCACCTTCTGCTAGTTCGATATTTTTTGCTACATCAGTGTTGAGTTCTACAGTGACTAATTGATCTTCAAATCCAACGTAAGAATATCTCACTGCATAATTACCCTCTGGAATAGTAATAGAATAAAAGCCGTAGACATTACTTGTCGCTCCTAGATTAAGCTCAGGAATATATATTGTAGCTGCAATTAGATCTTCTCCTGATCTTCGATCCGAAATCTGACCACTTAAGGTATATTTCGTATCATCTTGACATATAGCCATTGTGCCACAGAAGCAAAATAACCAGATTAATAATATGTGTTTCTTCATTATATTTTCGTTTTGTATTTGACAATTCCTTACCAGGCCAATAGCGAACCATTGGTGATAAAATGTATATATATTATTAAGAATTATTTATTGATGCCAGCGATAGTGCAATCCTAACTCAATCCCAGAAAAAATCGGTTGTGTTATCAGAAGACTCAAGTTTACATCAAAATTAATTTTTCTAGTTACATTAAACTTAGCACCTAACTTAGTATAAACAGAAAGGTCAAAATAGCTTTCATTGATATCAATTTGATCCACAGGATCGGAAATCAAAACCCCATCTTCAAACAATTTGAATTCTACATTCTTTTCACTCGCCCAGATAGATTCCAAAGCTATTCCTAATCCAGTATAAAACTCAACACGCTTATTATACCAATGATAATTGAGTATAATAGGTATTTGCAAAGCTCTCAATCCAAGGTCAACTTGACCGTTCATTTTCAATATATCCCCATTTACTAATTCAACTCCTGGTTTCAACTTAACAACTTTAGATGAATTTGAATTATAATTTCGATCAAATACTTCTCCATATTCCGAATCGATAAGCTCTTCGAATTCATCTTCATCGTAGGTTACTTCGGTATCAAAATCTAAATTCACTGAGAGATCAGCTAAATTTAAACCCGTACTAATACTCCATTTTCTACCTATCCATTTAGTGTATTTAAAATTAAGATTCCGATATCGTCCATCGAACACTACTCTACCATCTGGAGAATCATCCAAGTCCCTACCATTTAAAAGGCTTAGAAAAAACAACTGATTAGAAACACCGATCTCTTTTCTAGGCCAGACTACAACCTTAGGTTCCAAAAAAGGAAATTCTTTTTCTTCAAGAAATCGTGTTTCAGCTGTTACTAATGATCGGCTCAATCTGGTTCCAATTACTGGAACATTTTCTTCAACTCTTTCACCTTTTTCAGTATTCAAATCTGAATCACTTTTTCTACTAGCTATTCCATCAGATAAGTCTTCTATAGAATTATCCGATATCCCATTACCTCTAATAAGCTGAGTGCTAGCAGTATTCAAAGAATCACCCTCAACTCCCAACCTTTGATCATCAGCCATTGATAGAGCAATGATTTCTACCGGTAATATTTCATTCTCTTTGTCTAACTCTTCAGTTACTACTATAAGCTCTGATGAGTTAGATAACATTCCATCCAGATCTTTATCCACAATAAAATTTATCTTTGGTTCAGCAGCACTCTGCACAAGCTTAACTATTTCATCGACTTGCTTCCCATTAGCCTCATATACATTTTGTACTGATCCCTGATCTATATTAGTCGATTGATTGCCTATCTCTTCTAGATCATCTACTACTAAATGTGCTCCAACATTATCGCCACTTCTATTTGATTCATTTAATACTTCCGTATTTAGAGAAGAATTATAAAAATCTGAAGACAATAAAACAGCCATACCGACAATCCCAAAAAAACCAATACAAAACCATAACCATAGAAAAGATTTCCTCTTCTTCTCTTTCGGAAAATGCGGCAGCGCAGCATTCCACATATCATCAGATGGAATATTCCAATCATCATTCTCAGATGAGTTTACATCCAGCCTATTTTTGAAAAAATCATCAATCTTATTCATAGCTGGTTATTTTCAATTGTGACTCTAATTTATTTCTCAGATACTTACGCGCTTTTGATAATTGTGACTTAGATGTACCTTCTGATACTCCTAGTTTCGTTGAGATCTCTTTATGAGAATACCCTTCTATCGCATACATATTAAACACTAGTCTATACCCTATTGGTAATTGCTGAACGACCATCGTCAATTCTCTCGCTGCTAATTTAGAATAGACAGTTTCATCATTGTCTTCATATTGTGTAGCTTCTTCTTGCATGCTGAGTGTATCTACCCACGTATATTTTTTCAAATATCGAAGAGCCGAATGTACCATAACTCTAGATGACCATGTCTTAAAAGCACTTTTACGATCATCGAATTGATATAAATCTTTGTATACTTTAATCAAACCTTCTTGAAATATATCATCGGCTTGAGATTTACTCTTACCGTATCTCATACATAGCATATACCAATATACACGATGTTGCTCGTATAACTCGCGTTGTGCTTCAGCGTTTCCATCTATGGAGAGCTGTATGATATGTGATAAGTTTCGCAATGCTTATAGTTAGGTATTACATTTATATATGGACAGGCAAAGACGAAAAGGTTGCCTGCGGCTCAAAATATTTTCAATTATAGTAAAATCAATATAGTTACATTTGAGCAGTCATAGACAATATGAAGAAATGAATCCTAAAAATATCAAGATAGAATCGAGTTGGAAAAAGGTACTTACAGAAGAATTTTCTAAGGATTATTTTCAGGATCTAGCGTATGAATTAGATCAAGAAAAAGAAAACGGTCATACCATCTACCCTCCAACCGATAAGATTTTCCATGCATTTGATCGCACTCCATTTGACAAAACCAAAGCTGTAATCATAGGCCAAGATCCGTATCATAACCCCGGACAAGCTATGGGACTATGTTTTTCAGTACCAAAGACGGTCAAGCGACCACCCTCTCTACTCAATATCTATAAAGAAATCAATAGAGATCTTGGATACGAAATTCCTTCTCATGGAGATATCAGTCCTTGGGCAGATGAAGGAGTACTCCTGCTCAATGCTATGCTGACAGTTAGAGAAAATGATCCTGGGTCACACCGTAAAATCGGTTGGCAAAAATTCACAGATGCCGTGATTTCCAAGATAAGCCAAGAGAAAAAAAATGTGGTCTTTATACTATGGGGGAACTTTGCCAAAGGCAAAAAAGCATTGATAGATGAGAGCCAGCACTTAGTATTAGAGTCTGGACATCCATCTCCATTTGCAGTAAAACTCTTTCGAGAGAATGGACATTTTAGTTTGAGTAATGAATATTTGATAAAGAATGGAATAGATCCTATTCAATGGAAACTGGAAGATGATTCTGTTGAGCAATTAGCGTTAAATTTTAGTTCTTGATGATTATAGCAACCTATTGGGCTTAACTTAATTAATCATATTGCTCTTAATCATTGTGGATAACGTATTATTAATACTTCATCGCTAGTGATTCGTATCGTCCCCTCGCCGGCTAGGCATTCATTATTTTTGCTTCTCCAAAAATAACGAATCAACAAAAAAGAGACTTTTTCAAAGGAGTTTTGCTCGTTCGTCCCTCACTTTCAAACCATAATAAATATCCTAAAATGGGTCCAAGGATTCCCCATTTCTTCACGGATATTGATTATATACTCTGCTGAAGAAGACTTTAGCCTGAATCTGCTTTGTCCTCAATATACCTTTATTGAAAAGTCTTCAATCTAACTTATTATTCGCTATTGAAATAGGAATAGATTAAATTATATGAACTCTAAAATGGTAACTTTCGTGAATGAGCAATTAGCGTTAAATTTTAGTTCTTGATGATTATAGCAATCTATTGGGCTTAACTTAATTAATCATATTGCACTTAATCATTATGGATAACGTATTATTAATACTTCATCGCTAGTGATTCGTATCGTCGCCTCGCCAGCTAGGCATTCATTATTTTTACTTCTCCAAAAATAACGAATCAACAAAAAAGAGACTTTTTCAAAGGAGTTTTGCTCGTTCGTCCCTCACTTTCAAACCACAATAAATATCCTAAAATGGGTCCAAGGATTCCCCATTTCTTAACGGATATTGATTATATACTCTGGTGAAAAAGGCTTTAGCCTGAATCTGATTTGTTGCAATTAAATATTCATAAAAAAGCCAATAATCAAACTGATCATTGGCTTTTAATATTCTTTATATAAATGAAAATACCTACGCTTTTGCCGTAGGAGTAAAATTCATAGGTGGAAAAGCAGCCTGACTACTTTCTCTTATTTTTCCATTTTGAGACTCATACTTATTGATATTGTCCGCCAATGCTTTGTGCAATCTCTTCGCGTGTTCTGGGCTAAGAATGATTCTTGATTTCACTTTTGCTTTTTGCACATTAGGAACTATACGCACGAAATCTAGAATAAACTCGGAATTAGAATGTGAGATGATTGCAAGGTTAGAATATGTTCCCTCAGAGATCTCTTCTGTTAATTCTATATTGATTTGATTTCCTTTCTTTTTATTTTCTTCTGCCATGATGGTCTTATTTTTATTACTTATATAAAATGCATAATTCTAGATAAAGTTGCAATTTAAAACAAACTCCCTGTATCATGAATCCTCGTAAGACCCAAATGATCATAAGCTTTATCTGTTGCTTCTCTTCCTCGTGAAGTTCGTTGGATAAACCCTTCCATAATCAAAAACGGCTCATGAACTTCCTCTATCGTACCGCCTTCCTCTCCGACTGCGGTCGCAATCGTAGTCAATCCTACAGGACCACCTTTAAACTTCAGAATAATCGCAGATAAGATTTTGTTGTCCATTTCATCTAATCCGTATTCATCTACGTTTAATGCTTCGAGTCCAAATCTACTAATCTCCAAATCGATTTTACCATCACCTTTGATCATGGCAAAATCTCTAATTCTACGGAGAAGTGAATTGGCAATACGAGGAGTTCCTCTACTACGACCTGCAATCTCAGCAGCTCCATTATCATCAATAGGTACTTCTAATATACTAGCACTACGTTTGATAATTTTCTTAAGCGTAGGAACATCGTAATAGTCTAAGTGGAAATTGATCCCAAATCTGGCCCTCATCGGAGCCGTTAGTAATCCCATACGAGTAGTCGCTCCCACCAATGTAAAAGGACTCAACTCAATCTGTATACTACGTGCATTAGGTCCTGTATCGATCATAATATCGATCCGATAATCTTCCATTGCGGAGTAGAGATATTCCTCTACTACATTATTAAGTCTGTGTATCTCATCTATAAAAAGAACATCACCTTCTTCCAGATTAGTCAATAATCCGGCAAGATCTCCTGCTTTTTCTAATACAGGGCCAGATGTCATCTTCATACTAGCCCCCATCTCAGAGGCTATGATAAGCGAAAGAGTAGTCTTACCTAGTCCAGGAGGGCCATGTAACAATACATGATCTAGAGCTTCGTCACGCATCTTAGCTGCTTGGATGAATACTTCTAGATTATCAACGATCTTTTGTTGACCACTAAAGTCACTGAGCCCTTTGGGACGCAATGCTCTATCCACCTGTTGCTCTTCTGGAGTAAACTGTGATGTAGTAGGATCTAAGTTTGGATTCATATGGTAAAGATAGATAATATCTTTCTTAATGCAACGAATCTGCTTTCCCTTCACTCTTATTAACAGAAGTCGCAAAAATAGAATCCAAATTACGGCTTCAAAAAAACCAACACCCATTCAATACAACCAAAATCAATACGATGCGTAATCTAATCTTACTTCTTCTCTTATCGCCTCTTACGCTTTTATCTCAAACTATCGACGGTCCCATTACTGCCTGTATAGACAATTGTGAAGAATACACAATACAAAGTACATCTAGCGGACCTTTCATCTGGAATGTAACTGGTGTAGACTTTAATAGTAATGTAGGTACTTCCATAGAAATCTGTTGGACTGAAGAAGGAAGCCAAGCGATAGCCGTAACCGATGTATCTGCCACCCCCGGATCACACCTAACCACTTTATCTGTAGAGGTAACTACGCCATTAGACGCTGAGTTAGTATTTCCATACTATCCTACTTGTGAGACAAGAGATAGTCTTGGGCCTGACGGTGGGAATGGAGAAGATCAAGAACCTACCGTATCTTGTAAATCGGTATGTGGAGGGACAACTGTCGAATATCTATCTACAGATCCTTTAAGTTTACATTCATGGGATATCGGCGGTGCCGCCGCTGTGGATACAGATGTAGATAAAGTAACGATCACATGGGGCGCAGATGGACCTGGATACATCAATATCGTTAAAATTGATGATAATTCTTGTAGCGTAGAAAACTCCTACTGCATAGAAATCCTAGAAGTACCACGAGCATCTGCAATTTTGACTAGCAATAGTATATGTCTAGGTCAGACTATAAATATGAGTAGTAACACTGCTGATGTAGTAGATTATTTTTGGAATAGTGGTGATGGTCAATCTGCTAGTGGATCTCAAACACAATTTACTTATGATATTGCAGGATCGTTTACTGGAAGTTTGATAGTACAGACAGAATGTTTTTGTTTCGATACAACTTACTTTGATGTAAATGTAGATATCAATCCTGGCCCAGAAATAGAATGCTTAGGAACTGTATGTGCCCAAGATACTGCAACATACTATGCTGCAGATATTTGCTCTATATACAATTGGTCTGTAAGTGGAAGTGGTACCATTACCGACGGAGGTAACAGTAGTGATGACTTTGTAGAAGTCGTCTGGACCAATGGGCCATCTGGCGAAGTATCTTTAGCAACTCCAGGATGTGGACCTAACTGCTCTGTAGCTACCACTCAAGTGATTCCTATTATTATTGACAATGTAACTATTGAAGGTCCTCAGATCGTATGCAAAGGTGTACAAGCCACTTATAGAGCTCCTAGATTTGGAGGTACGCAATACAACTGGAGTATATCTGGTGCTGGAAACATAGTTTCTGGATTTGGAACGGAAGAGATCGTGGTAGATTGGCAAGACTTCTGGGATACACCATCTTCGGCTACGATTTCACTGGAGTATGAAAGCTGCTTTCTGGAGTGTAGTGGTTCTGCCAGTCTCAATGTAGATCTTAAAGATCAAGTTAAAATTATTGGCCTCACCAACGTTTGTGAAGGACAAGAAAGCTATATGTATGTTTCTCAGAATTGGACTGCAATAGATGCAGATTGGGAAATTATTGGACCGGATGGAATAGTACAATTTACTGCTTCTACGGCCAATTCAATCAATTATGCTTTTGATGCTGGTCCTGGTGTGTATAAGGTAATAGCATCTGTAGACCCTTCTATAGCTTGCGAACCGGTATTAGAGGTAAATGTACCAGTTGATCCACAGCCAAAAATTACTGTAGAAGTATTAGGCGATATGATTGTATGTCCAGGAGAAGAATCAGAATATTCCTTACCCGTAAGTGATCAGCAATATAATGTAAGTTGGAGAATCGAAGACGGTGGATCAACGACAACAATGAACGGCAAATCATTAAGTTACACATGGACTACTAATGGCCCCTATGCTATATATGTTTCCGTAAGAGATTATGACGACTATTGTTGGTCGGAAGAATTAGAAATAATACCAACTCCTGCAGTGAGTAGCACAGTCACAGGAAACAATGTAGCGTGCCTCGATACTAGAGAAATATACTATGTCGATGGACTCACAGATACACCTACTGACTGGCAAGTAACCCCAAGTGATGCAGGAAGTCTAAGAACATTACCTAATGGAAGTATAGAAGTACACTGGCACGAGTCTGGGACACATAATATATCCGCTGGATTATGTACTGCATCTATCGCTTTTACTGTCGATGTACTCGCTAAAAGTGCAATTGTCATAATCGCTCCAACTGGAGTATGCCCTAGTGAACAAGCCACCGTAAATATTACAATTCCTACAGGTGCTTCTATTGAGATCAAAGACGAAAGCCTATCTACTATAAGTACTACTACTTCTCTTAACATGGATCCTGGATTCTACTTAGTAGAGATGACCGATATCAATGGGTGTCTATCACAAGAGACTTTCGAAATAGAAGAATATATCTTACCAGAAATACGAATATCTACACCAGACGATACTGGGTTTTGTCCAGCCGAAGGTGATTCTGGACCGACATTATTTGCACTTAATACTCTTTCAGGATATACTTATGAATGGTATCGAGATGGAGTCGGTTTAGGTGTAACTACTAATAGTTTAAACAGCTCAGTATTTGGTTTTTACTATGTTGTAGCTACTAATGCAGATGGGTGTACTACCGTATCTAATGAAATTGAATTATTTGAATATTGCGGACCCAACGGAAGATGTAATGGAAGATGTTCTAAATATCCACCTTGTCAAGATGGAACCTATGTTTCATTCACAGCTGCCAATACTGGATTCTGCAATGAATACTCTTTTACAAATACATCAGCGGATTTTGTTCCAGGGACAATATTATATGATTTTGCCGACGTAGATGCTGGAGCAGATAGTATCAGTATACTCGAAAATCCAGACCATACATTTACTTATGCTGGTCATTATCTAGTAACTATGATTGCAGAAGTAACTGCGGATGTAAATCCTCCTTATTGCTGGGATTATGTGGATATCGTAGTTCCGGTAGCCGCTAACTTTACGGCAAGTGAAGGATGTGCTAATGACGGGATCTTGTTTACTCAAGAAGCTACATTTGTAACTGGATATTCAGTAGCAAACTATACTTGGGATTTTGGCGACCCTTCAAGCGGCACTGACAATAATTCTAATGATGCTGATCCGATTCATATCTATGCTAACGCAGGAACTTATACCGTCAATCTTACAATCACATCTAATACTGGATGTCAAGCAAGGATAACAAAAGAAGTCATCGTCCAAGATGGACCCGATGTTGATTTCAATTTACCAGTAATTCAATGTCAAGATACTGCAATACCTTTCGATGCGTTAATCTCTGCAGATGCTATAGAAGTAAATTGGGAATTTGGTGATGCATCTAGTGGTCCGGCTAATGAATCTGATTTGAATAATGCTTTACATACTTTTAGCAATAGTCAAAACTATAATGTGACTCTTTCCGCATCTAATATCTATGGATGTACAAATACTATTACTCGTACCGTAGACATTAGTAATAGTGTCTTGGCTGGAGATATATCATTAGTGCCAAGTGGTACAGTTTGTATAGGCGATTCAGTATTGCTTTCAGCACCAAATGGTGGACTGACTTATCTCTGGTCTGATGGATCAATCGGAGCAACTATCAAAGTGGGAGATGATAAAAAGTATTCCGTTACGATCACAGATGCAGGGGGCTGTCAATTTACTCCAGACCCAGTAAATATAGACTTCCACGAAGTTCCAGAATTTGATATCGCAGCGGTTACCTATTTAGATAATTTCGAGTCAGAAACTTCCTTTGATGAAATGGAAATCTGTTATGGAGAATCATTCTTCTTAAAAACTCAAACTGTATCTGGACTACAATATCTCTGGACAATAAACAGTCATACTACATCTAGACTTTACTATTGGAATGGCTTGAATGCATTACCCCCAGGAACACATGAAATAGGAGTTACTATCACGGACCCAGTCAATGGATGTGTATACGAAGTAGAGCCTTTTACAGTAATTATAAATCCTATACCTGAAAGTCCAATAATCGTGACTGATCAATCGACAAGTTGCGAAGATCAATTGCATACTTTATCTATTTCTAATTACAATTCCGACTATAATTATTATTGGAGTAATGGCCAAGAAGGAGAATCCATAACAACATCGCAAGCAGGATATTACGAGGTACAAGTAATCAGCAACGAGGGTTGTGAAGGTTGGCCTGGAGCTTATGTTATTCATCCCAAACCACAAAAAGATGTATTCCCTTCTGGATGTCAAGAAGTATGCTTTCCAAAAACAATATGCCTACCCAATAATTTAGGATATACTTATGAGTGGCTAAAAGATGGAATTTCTATGTCTAACAATCTAACTTCACTTGACCTTACTGAACCAGGAGAATATCAAGTGATAATGACTCACTATAGTGGATGTACTGAGACTAGTGACATCTTATCTATAGAACCAAAATCTGCAGATCATAAGATCGATGGCATAGTATATTTAGATCAAAATAAAAATGGAATATATGATGCAGGTGATCTACTATTAGAAAATGCAGTGGTACAATTAATGGATGGAACAACAGTGGTCGAAACATTACTTACAGACGCCAATGGATATTATTTATTTGAGCAGTTAGGTGTCAACGCTCCTACTGTAAGTGTCGATGTAAGTAGCCTCGGTTATAATATTCCGTCGCCGACACAAAATGAAGACTTTACATTTATCGAATGTATCGAAGAACAAAATAAAGACTTCCCATTTACTGATCAATGTAACAGGCAATCTTTAGTATTTGACCTAAACACTTGTAATGGCCAACCTCTAATCTATGAGACCCTTACTATCATGCCAGGCCAGACGGACTCTATAGTGCATATAAGTGCCGCGGGCTGTGATTCCACAGTTATCATTAATGCTATTGAACTACCACAGGCTATTGTCACTCTGGATGTAATCCCAGTCTGCGATATTACGATGGGTGGCAGTGTCTCACTTATTTCAGATCTAGCAGGAACTACTTTTAGTGTAGACAATTCATCATCGTTTTCATCTCAACTTACTTATGATAATCTTACGCCGGGTACACATGATCTTTGGGTATTAGACCCAAATGGCTGTCCTCAGACTATACCTTTTTCCATCGATATGGTATCAGAGCCAGTACTGGACATTATGACCAATCTGACCTGCAGTAATGCTAATGAAGGTTCCGCTGACATTATTACTCTAGATGGACAGTCTTACGAGTATTCATTGGATGGAATTTCATTTGACAACAACGATAATCTATCTCAATTAGCAACAGGAAACCACATGCTTTATATCACTAGTACACAAGGATGTATATGGGAGATGCCTTTTGACATAGATGAATATGCCGAACCGATGTTAGATATATCGCCCAACGCGAGTTGTATCGCTATGGATAATGGAACAGTAACTATTACTAACCTTAGTGCTAATATACTTACTTACGAGTTAGATAACTCAGGTATTTCCAGTTTGGAAAATTATGAAAATTTATCACCTGGGAATCATACCATGTCAGTGTATGATGCGAATGGATGTATCTATAGTTATGGTTTTATTATTGAAGAAGAAGAGTTACCGCTTGTCAATCTTACAGGACAAGATGCCTGTGAGGATCAAGACAATGGGAGCCTATCGCTTACACAAATGGGAACTGGTACCTATAGCTACTCGATCGACGCGATCAACTACCAAAGCTCACCAGACTTCAATGGATTACCAGAAGGAAATTATACTGTCTATATAGAAAATGTAAATGGATGTTCTACGACAGAAGACTTTGCATTACAAACTATTCCGACACCTATGGTAGTGATCAATACTGACGAAGCATGTATAGGTATAAATAATGGAGGTGCACAATTTGCTAGTACAGAAAGTGGCTTAGAGTATTCACTAGATGGATTACTATTTAGTACCACTCCAAATATAGAAAACCTAAATGCTGGTTCTTATACACTTTACGTACAAGGTATAGATGCATGCATACACACCTACCCTTTTGAGATCATCGAAGCTTTCGAGTTAGACGTAGTATTTACAGATCCGAGTATCGACTGTAGTATGTCCAGCGTGATGTTAGAACCTGAAGTAATTACCGCTGCAGGTGACGCTACATTTACTTGGAGCGACGGAAGCACTGGCAGTTCATTACCTATTAGTTCAGAAGGAATATATAGTGTAGAAGTCATAGACAACTGCTCAATAAGCTTTTATGAATGGAATATCGATTTTATAGAAACTGAAGTTGGAACATTCCATGCGCCTAACATATTTTCACCAAATGGCGATGGCGTCAATGACGAATTCCGACCAGTATATAAAGACCCATCGCAGATATCTAATTATACTTTAGATGTGTTTGATAGATGGGGAGCTTTGGTATTCCATAGTGATGATCTAGATCAAGGTTGGGATGGAAAATTTGCAACCAAAGCAGGACGAACAGGAGTATTCGTTTGGATGATCAGAGCAGAAGGTGTCTTTTGCAATGATGTTGAAGTCTTTGAACTGGTTGGAGATGTGACGATAGTCAGATAATAAATATAGTTCCAATAAAAGAGAGTCCAAATTCCAAATTTGTTGCTTGCCTATAGCAATGAGGTTTGGGATTTGGATTAAAAGAACAATGGATTCCTTTTCATTAATTATTACATCATTTAAAGCCTAGCGGTTTTTGTAGTTTGTGATTAATCTTTATTAAGGTAAATTTAATTGCCAAGAAATGCCATATTGATCAATTACCCAACCAAACTTCTGGCTAAAACCTTAGTTATTCAATGGCATTGTCACGTTACCATTTTTCGACAATTCTGAAAACAACTTTTTAAGTTCATTTTCATTATTACAATCTAAATAGTTTGAAACCGCAGGACTAAAATTCCACTCGTGTATAGGTGGACTATTACCACACATAAATTGCCTTCCATTCAATTCAAATGTAGCATGCATTATTTCCCCTTCAGCGCCTGGAGCGTTTTTACCCCAACGCTTGACATCCACGATCTTGGAATTGTCGAATAAACCCACATAAAAATCCATTGCATTCTCCGCATTATTATCTTGAAATGTGAAAAACGTTGCTATTTGGTTTTTCTTGGACGTAGCTGTTATTACCAATAACACACTTTTCAAACTATCATTTTCCACGCGTAGACTTTCGACTTCAGCAAGATGACGCTTCTTGGCTTCTGTGTCCTTGCAACTAAAAGTCTAAACACTCAGTAATACCACCATGGGTAATATCCTTTTCATTTTAAAGTGATTTTCATTAATATAACTTTATAAACCCACAAACATTGACACATCTCAAGGCATTAAAGCTAGCCTTTGTTTTTCTCGCCAAACATTTTTTCGAAAGCATCATATACTGCTAAATGCAATGCATCGCCATGATTCTGTTTTGCAAAATAATTATAATACAATTTAGCCTCTTTGCTCTTTTCTATTGTCAACTTATTAAATAATGATTGTGCAACTCTTATCATCAGCGGCCCTTCATTACCAACTCCTATGTAAATTGATTTACCGGCTAGAGATTTATCAAATGCTTTTTTAAGAATCATTTCATCATCCCACCAAAGACTTGGGCTAATAACAATATAGTTTTGAAATAAATTGGGCGCTTCAAAAAGAATTTGAGTGACTAACAACCCTCCAAGAGATTGACCTATTATAGTCGACATATTATTGACTTTATAATTGTCCTTTATAAAAGGTTGTAGTTCTTTTGAAATGAATTTTATGAAATTTGCAGATCCCCCTGAAGTAGGAAATTCTTTTTGATCTATTTCTACATTTGAGGGATAAGTAAAGTCCTTTTTTCTATCGATATTCCCAATACCTACAACTATAGTTTCCGGAATAATATTAATCCAAGAAAACGAACAAAATTGAACGTTGCCAACTACGTGAATAAAATCTTCGTCTATAGAACCGTCCAAAAGATAAATTACTGGATATTGTCTAGTTGAATCAGCACTATAAGACTGTGGTAAATAAATATTGATTGTGCGAGTTTCATTTAGAATTGTAGATTGCAGTTCAACTGCTTCTCCAATTGTCAATACCTTCTTGATACTTTTCTGCGCATTCGCTAGTTGAGCTACCGAAAAAAACAGGGCAATCACTACAACCACTTTATTCATATTCTTATTTTTTTTTAACCTGAATAAACCTAACCAAACAAATACTACTGACCTAGTTCATTATTTGAATTCAAGCATCTATATCAACCATCTAGAGAACAAATTTATCACCCTCTTTAAAGTTCATCGGTAGATTTGGACTCTTTATCCCAAATGGACCAGAACCATTATGCTTATAGTAATATTCCTCATCATTACTTGAGTAGTCTTTCGAACACAATAGATTAAAAGTTGTTTCGGTTTTACTCGATTTAAGAACATTGATATCTATCCAAATTGGAACTTTATTTTTAATATAAAGCATGTCAACTACTTCGACATCTACCAAATCAAATTTCATTTTAGATTCAGCATTGGTATCGGTAAAAATAATATTATACTTGAAATTAGTTTTCAATTCAGTTTTTACATATCTCTCTGCAAATTTCAATGCTAGAAAACTCGCTCCCTAAAGATGAAAAAGAAATTCTTGTTTAGTCATTATCAGTTCCATTTTTAACAAATATTCACCCCATTTATTCTATTGAATAACTGTTTTGTTTAACCTTAACCAGATGAAACGATTTCAATTCTATAGAAACTAAATTACATTTAAAATCTCAGCTAATCCTCTAACTCAATCATTAATCCCCAAACAAAAAATTCCAAACCCTTGGTTAGCTCGAGCCACACCATGAGTTTGGAATTTAAAATTTATTTTATTTTGGAATTTACATTTAGTACTATCTCCCTGCTTTCACCTCTCCATCTACCATTATCCTATCGTTACGATTCGCTAGCTCCCATATCGTATGAAATATTAGACGACCTACATTTTGCATTTTATCAAAATTGATCTTATCTACAGTATCTCCTGCTTGGTGATAATCTTCATGAACACCATTAAAGAAAAATATAGAGGGTATCCCCAATCTTGCAAAATTATAATGATCCGATCTAAAGTAATATCTATTAGGATCATTTTCATCATTATAGGTATAATCTAGAGTTAGTCCTTGATATGTATTGTTAGCTGTTTCATTGATCTTATGCAAGTCCGTACTTAGTCTATCAGATCCTATCACATAGATATAATTTGGATTGTCTTTATACTTATCATCTACTCTACCCACCATATCTATGTTAACATCAGCTACGGTTTTGTCCACATCAAATACTGGATTCTCAGAATAATAATAAGAACCTAAAAGTCCTTTTTCTTCTCCTGTAACCAATAAACATAGAACGCTTCTACGAGGTGATTTCCCCATATTCTTAGCAATGGCTAAGGCTTCTGCGATTTCTAGCACTGTAGTTGTTCCAGAGCCATTGTCATCGGCACCATTGTAGATTACATCCCCTTTCTTACCGATGTGATCATAATGAGCTGATACTACTACAATTTCATCTTTTAGATCTGTTCCTTCGAAAAACCCTAACACATTTCTACCTAACAATACAGTAGATTTTCTTCGCTGATTCACTTCAAAAAGCGGCTTTAGTTTAGTATCACAATTTTTACCTTTTTTGGTAATGTACTTCCTAGATTTAATGACTTTTTTGCCTTTGCTACCGATTATATCTTTGGCCATGGTAGTAGATATATATAGATGATTAGCCATCTCCATATTATCCTCCAGCCCATTCGTAAGAGTAACTGTCGGTCCTAACAAATTTCTTCTGTTTTTTCCTACCATTTCTCTCAAGCCATCCTCTATGATGAGGACCATCTTTACTCCGTGCTTTTTAGCGGCTTTTAGTTTCCTTTCAATATCTCCTGTCCAACTTGATGGCTCATTAGTTCCTGTCAGCCAGTAGCTGCTATCCTTCTTCATTGGTTCTCCTTTATTAATAAGGATTACTTTATCTCTTACTTTCACTTTCTTATAATCGCTATACTCTTCATCATCGATACCATAGCCTAAGTAGATGACTTCTTTTGCCTCAAAAGTAGCATTACCTGTCTTATCCGGAAACGCAATAAAATCTTTCGCACCTTTATAATCGTTGCCATTAATGGTTACCGTATTGGCGTCCCAAGTAGTATAAGTGAATGCTACATCTTGGTAATAATCTTTATTCATGATCTTAGGTACGCCTAGAGTACTCAAGTGACCAGAAATATACTCAGCCGCCATATCATTACCAGGATGACCAGTCTCTCTACCACCAAATTCATCAGAAGCCAAAATAGTCAGATGATCTCTCATATCTTCCGCCGTAATCGTATTGGCAAGTAATACCGATACATCGCTAGTATCTGTTACATAGACTGCATCTGCGGTAGGAGTAGATACTCCACTAATATATTGAGCATTCAACTGAAGTGTGCAAAATAAAGCTGCCGCTATTGATAGTACTTTTTCTATTCTCATGATGTTGATTATATGACAAAGGCGAAAAGATTGGATGATATTACTCATTCCAATCTTTCCAAAAATATTGATTGTTATCTTATTTAGAATAGACCATTTGATACATCAAATAATCTAATCTGTATTACTATATGTTAGCAACTCATCTTGTTGACTCTTCGTTTATGTCTTCCACCTTCAAACTCCGTTTCCAAAAATGCTTTAACCATATTAGTCGCTAATCTTTTACTCACATAGCGTGCAGGAATAGATATCGCATTTGCATTGTTATGCTGTCTGGCTAGCTTGGCTATTTCTGTAGACCAGCAAAGAGCTGCCCTTACTTTTTGATGCTTATTGGCAGTCATAGAAACTCCATTACCGCTACCACAAATCAAAATACCAAATTTCGCTTTTTTATTCTCAATATCCTCCGCTACTGGGTGGACAAAATCTGGGTAATCAACTGAGTCAGGACCATGTGTGCCATGATCAACAACCTTATGCCCTAACTTCTCCAGATACTTGATTATGTTATCTTTATATTCGTATCCAGCATGATCACAACCGATTGATATTTTCATTATTGGCGTCTTATTATTTGAGTCTATATAATATAAATCTAGTTTCTTAATGGCGGTTGAGTAGGCATGTAATCTCTAAGGAGTCCTTCCATTTCTTTCAGAAAATCAGGATCTTCCATCTGAGATGCTATAGATAGCAAATCATTTACCGATCTCATATCATATCTCATATCCTCTCTCCAAGTACCTGCCAATACATCACCGTCAAGCGACTCGTAAAACTTCATATTTTGACTCGTCGCATTTGCTAATATTCTGATATGCTTCTTAGCATCATCATATTTCTTCGCTCTTACTAATACATTGATAAATGGTATAATACTCGCATCATAAGTGAAATTATTATGAGGGAAGGACTGGAAATACTTATTGGCCACTAGAGCCGCTCTTTCGTTATCTCTCATCTCGGTCAACCTAGATGATAATCTTAACATGATTACTTTCATAGCAGTCACCTCTGCACCATAGCTACCGTCTACATATGTATCTACTGTATCAAAATTACCCCACTTCCATTTGTTCATCACATTATCAAAAGTCTTGTCTACATCTATACGACCACTACCATATAGTCCTGGCAAATTACGATCCGATCCACTATTAAATGGCACAAGCTTAAGACCTAGTCCTTCCATCTGAGTATAATCATTAAGACCTAATAACTTTTCGTTTTTACAAGTCACAGCAAAGTATATGGGTCTGTCCGCAAAGTTAGATCCAATTACATCCAATATTGCTACTTCATCTTTCAGTATATATCCTTTTCCATCTGAGAATTTGATAGGTATTTTACCGACTCTATTTAAGGTATCTGAAGCATTCATTAATCCATTAGCGATAAGCTTATCTGTATTCGCTGGGATAAACATATTTCGCGTCGGTAATGTGCTAAAACTATTTCCTGTTCCATCGTCTCTAATGCTACGCGGATCATTCATATATCTTAGGATTCCTTCTATTGGCGCTTCCGGATTATTTTCTGGCCCTCCAGGTGTAGCAAAGTATACCTGATTTTTATTTTTACCTCTGTACCCTTCTGCCGGTATGGTAAGCTTAAGCGGTGGTGAATCATTCACTTTATTTCTAAGCTTATTGATATACCAATCAACGGCTATCAAACTAAGATTCACTACTCTTACATCTCTACGGATACCTTCTACCTCTTGAGCGTACCAAAGTGGATAGGTATCATTATCTCCATAGGTGAAAATAATAGCGTTTTCATCGACACTGTTAAGGAAGTTAGAGGCATAATCTCTAGAGGCTGTATGGTGCGCTCTACTATGATCATCAAAGTTTTGTAACCCCATAACCACAGGAGCCGAAAGCACAAGTAAAGCGGCTATTCCTGCAGCTGCAACACCTGTAACCGAAAGTTTATTTTTGAATATAGAATATATTGCTGGTACAGCCATTCCTATCCATATACAGAACGTCATGAAAGAACCTACCAATACATAATCCCTTTCTCTGGGCTCATTAGGAGGCTGATTAGAATATACGATGATACCTAATCCAGTCATGAGGAAGAGCATCATAATAGCACTAAATTCTTTTGGATTATTCCGAAGGTGGAAGAGTAATCCAAACAAACCAAATATTAATGGCAAGAAGTAGTAGTGATTTTTGGATTCATTATTTTTCATTACATCAGTAATCGCATCTTGCTCGTAATATCCTTCTCCAGAACCAGGCAATACTTTACGCAGCAAACCGCTTTCATCTAAAAATGATACCCCTGATTCCCAATGTCCTGATTTCAAATCCCATGGTTCGTATCCTTGAGATCCATTTTGTTTTCCAACGAAATTCCACATAAAGTATCTCCAGTACATCCAGTTAAACTGATACGAAAACATGTACTTCATATTGTACATTCCACTACCGGGTTTTCCATCTTCATTTCCTGTAAGATACTTTTTCCATCTACGATGTAGAATTGGCCTACTTGACTCTGTATGTCCTATTCGTGGGAATGATATCTCATCCTTCGAATCATACTCGTATTCATATTTTTCGTCTACTATCTCATATCTATCACCAACGAGACCATATCTTGGTGACTTATTGACTTTGATAGGTTTAGCATCAAAATGAGGTCCTTTTACAAGAGCTCTCTCACCGTATTGTTCTCTATTGAGATAAGGTAATAATCGCATCGCATCACTTGGTACATTCATATTGACAGGTGTATCTGCGTTGGCTCTAATGACCACTACTCCTATCGTAGAAAATGCAATCATAATCAGCACTGCTGAGAAACTTAATATATGTAATAAGTGACTCCCCATTCGCTTCGCTAAGTAGAATGCACCGAATGACAATCCAGCCAAAATCAATATTGTAGGAATCAACCCACTATGTACACTCATCCCCATACTATTGACCGTAAACAGCTCCATCTTAGCCCATATCGTAGGAATACCTACAATTACAATTTTTTGTATAAATGCAATCATAAACACACCAGCTATGATGCTCAGTAAGGCACCTCCAATATTATGTTGTTTATGTTTTTTGAAATAATAGAGTAATCCGATAGCCGGAAATGTCAACAAACTCAAAAGGTGAACACCAATCGATAAACCACCACAAAAAAGTGAAAGTACTAACCATCTGTCATTATCAAGATCGTCGCTTAGATAATACCATTTCACAGCAGACCATAAAGTAAGCGCTGTGAAGAAAGTAGACATAGCGTACACTTCACCCTCTACCGCTGAAAACCAAATAGATGATGCAAACGCAGTAGATAATCCAGCTACTAAACCCCCAGCAGCCATTGCTAGATTTTCTCCGTTAGTAGATTCTCCGTCTCTACCTTTCCATGAAAGCTTAGTAAGCATTATCGTAATCCAGCAGATCATCATAGCTGCCAGTGCTGTACACAGTCCAGACATCAGATTGACTGCAAATGCGATATCCGCCGGATCATCCGAAAGAATCTCTGCAAACCAGGTAAATATCCTTCCGATCAATACATATAATGGCGCCCCTGGAGGGTGAACCACTTGTAACTTATATGCTCCTAAGATAAACTCTCCACAATCCCATAAGCTACCTACGCGCTCTACAGACATGAAATAAACCACCATAGCCACGGCTAATACTATTAACCCTGTGATGTTGGATAATCGCTTTAATGAATTCATATTTTCTTATTTCTTCTAATCTGTGTACCGCAAATAGCAAAAAGGTCAATACAACCCTGTAATAGAGCGCATTACCCATATTCATTTTATAAATATGTAAATAATCTAAAAATGATAACTATACATATATAAATAATCACTTATATAAAGTTTTCATTACCCCACAAATATATCAAAACTTTCATGATCAACTACCTTGTTTACTAGTAAGACCTATGCTATTATCATCAGTATTATTGATGATAATACTTTACTAAACAAATATCCAAATAGCATACTAGAGTACTACCTAGATAAGTAGCATTTTCAATGTAGAAACAACATTTTCAATTACTCATATGCTAAGAAACGCAACTTGATCTCTCCAACGTGCATACAAATCGTGAATGATAAGTTAATTGCAGAATTGAGATTATATATGAAAGTGATAATAGGATTGCAAACATCCTCAAAGAAGCCACTCTAGCAATTCAATAAGTCACCCAAATAAGATTATCTTTGCAGCTTAATATCACAATACAAAGTATGTTATTCAAAGCGCTATTTATTGGAGCCTTGGTGTTTTACTTTTTTAGAATTGTAAGCAACTCTCCAAAGATCAAACAAGCACCTAAGAAATCTAATATCAAAAAGAAAGGTAAACCAGATGATTATCTAGACTACGAAGAAGTAGATTAGACCGTATTATTTCAGCTTATCCAAAGCTATACAGCTTTTACTCTGTAGCCTATTGAGTAAATTATAACCCACAAATATGAAAGAAAATATATCAGACTGGATCATAGAACGCAATCATCAATACCTTATACTCAATAAGCCTGCAGGAATACCCACTCAATCAGACAAGACGAATGACGCCGATTTATTGACAGCTATGCAAGCCTATGCTAAGTCTGACCTCAAATTGATCAATAGACTTGATCGACCAGTAAGTGGATGTGTAATCTTAGCTAAATCTAAGAATGCTACAGTACATCTGAGTAACTCAAAAAAAATAGTCAAGACTTATCTGGCTATCGTCGAGCCCACTCTACCGAAAGAAAGCGATACAATATTAGCTTATCTTACCAAAGGCAATACGAATAAAGCGTACCTCAGCGAAGTGGAAAAAGAAGGATATCGTAAAGCTGAGATGAGTTATAAGCTATTACATACCTTCGACAAATATCAGCTAGTTGAAATCGAATTACACTCTGGTAGATTTCATCAGATTAGAGTGATGTTATCTCACATAGGATGTGCCGTCAAAGGCGATGTCAAATATGGTGCACGGAGGGCCAACAAAGATCGATCGATTGGGTTACATGCCTGGAAAATAGCCTTGGATCATCCAGTACATGGTAAAATGGAACATTATACGTCGCCACTTCCTGACAATGATACGATCTGGAAATTGGCGGCTGACATATTGAAATAACTCATTACTCGATATCACCTGAATCGATGTAATGGCATTCCTTAAAAATTCACTACATCACTCTAACCGTTACTAATTACGAACTATGATTCGATCAATTATTTTATTGTTATCAATATTAATCATTACATCTTGTGGTAAAGATGATGCAACAGAATATGATGATGCTAGAAATCAAATCATAGGAGTGTGGCAACTTAATGAGTTTATTGAAACCGAAGATATTGGACAATTCAGTACTACTTCTACGAAAACCGAAGCTATTACATTTAATACCGATGGAAGTGGAAATAGACAAACTACCTTCACTGGAGTACAGGATTTTGAATGGATATATCAGTTATCTCCTGAGAAAGTATCGATAATAACAGAACCCGTATTAACTACACAAGGATTCATCTCTACAGGAGAAAATCGACACTTCGATGTATTGTTAAATGAGACAAGTATTCAACAGTGGATATCAAATGACAACGCCATATTTTTTTCTAGATAGTATGACTCAGTTAGCGCCTAGAGAAACCAAATGGGAATTGATTAGAAAATAAAATAACACCCACTCAACACCTATACCACCTTACCCAATATCTAACAACGATGGAAGCGAAAAGAACAGACGTAAATGCCCTTGGCGAATTTGGCTTAATAGAACACTTAACAAAGACATTTAAAAACACTCAGAAAAGCACTACAAAAGGTGTAGGTGACGATGCTGCGGTTATGAAATTTGGAAACTTACAGACGGTTGTATCGACAGATATGCTAGTCGAAGGTATTCACTTTGATCTCATGTATACTCCGCTGAAGCATCTTGGTTATAAATCAATCATGGTCAATCTGTCTGATATATATGCAATGAATGCCACCCCTAGTCAGATCACTGTATCTATTGCCATCTCCAATAGATTTTCTGTAGAAGCCATGGAAGAACTATATGCCGGAATCCATAAAGCATGCGAACTCTATAATGTGGATCTCGTCGGTGGAGATATGACTTCTTCCCCTACAGGATTAGTAATAAGTATCACTGCTATCGGTACCGCAGAAGCGGACAAGATTGTATATAGATCCGGAGCCAAGAAAGGTGATATTTTATGTGTAACCGGTGATCTCGGATCTGCATATCTTGGACTACAAATACTAGAGCGAGAAAAACAAATCTATCAAGAAGCACCAGACGTGCAACCAGACTTAGAAGAACAACCTTATCTTATCGAACGTCAACTTAAGCCTGAAGCTCGTAAGGATGTTATCGAATACATGGCAAAAAATGAATTGGTACCTACAGCCATGATTGATGTATCTGATGGTCTAGCCTCTGAAGTATTTCACTTATGTAAAGAGTCACGACTAGGCGCGTTTATCGAAGAATCCAAAGTACCTCTTCATCCAAGTACAGAGGAGATGGCGATCAAATTTAATATGGATCCTGTAACCTGCGCTCTCAGCGGCGGGGAAGATTACGAACTTCTATTTACGATTAGCGAAGATGATCTTGAGAAAGTAAGGTATATGCCTGATGTGTTTATCATCGGTGAAATGATAGACAAAAAAGATGGCATTACACTTCATACAAGCGGCGGTAATATTCATCCGCTAAAAGCTCAAGGCTGGAAGCATTTTGGAAAGGACAAATAGAGATTTGTCCTACGCTTTAAACGCGTAAGTAGATATCTCTAACTTATATGGCATTTCCTCTAAAGTAACTCTGTCACGGATTACAATATTGGCATAACCTCTTTCAATATCTTCTTGACTGAGTAAAAGCTGTAATTTGTTACGATGAAGTTGATATGCAGTATCTTGATAAATTAGTTTGAATCTACTATGATGTAATGGGGTTACTAATTTAGTAATATACCCAAGATGCGCTTTACGGTACTCTGATCGAACAGAATAGCGTTGGAATGGGCCACATCCTCGGTATCCATATCGCGATAACAATTCGGAGTATAAAATGTCCAAATCAACATTGTCAATCCCCACTTCATATCCGGAACTATTATCCTTATGAATTCTAATATTCAAATAATTAGAAACACTTTTCAATTTAACAAAACCATTATCAGTATCCTCTTGCTTAATGGAAGCGTAAAAATTAGATATAGCTAGATACTCTTCATCCATACTCTTCTTGTGAGGATAACCAACAACTCTACTCTCATGAATATACTGTTCCCTTCTCATAATAGCCTTTTGCATTTCATCAGAAAGAAACTTAACAGTAACGTCATAGGATTTACTATTATAGGAGTCATTACTCAATAAATTTTCTATGTGAAAATAGGAAATACCAAGACAAAAAAGTAAACAGTATGGAATAACCGAGGAGTTAACGAATTTCATTATCATCGAATATATATTTTTTAGTTTCACCCGTAAATTTATCAATCAAAATAGCAGTAAGTTCCTCCAAAGGTTCGGCGCTATATACACCTCCCTTTACCTTCGTCAATTCTTCATCACCTGCGATGTATGCAACTTTTGTATCTTCCCCAAACACAGAATAGAAATCAAATGCCAATTCAGATTTTTGATCATCAGTTTCTCCTACAAACAAAACACCAATATCCATTTCGACATTTTCAAAAAAGCTCTGCTTAGTCGAGGCGAGATAATACTCGACTAGATCGTTGGCATAGCTATACATCTGACTATTAAAGCCAAGTAGCAACCGATCCCTAGATACATGATAACTCACCCCGGTTTCCATCCACATCGCTCTTAAATTTTCAATTTCTTCATTCTCGACTAAATATTGAACGACTGCTAATGAATCCATATACTTAGAAAATGAATTACGTTTTTTAGTAGCTTCTTTTAACCTATATTGATTCCTATCATAAAGATTTCGTAGATGCGTTTCGTAATAACTATCTACTTTCGTGTGCTGTATCTTTAAGCTCTCTTCGCCCTCATATTTCCACACTCTATGACCGATAGCCATACAGAATAACAAGCACGATAAATATATCCAAAGGTTCGACTTCATAAATAATAGAACGGAGATTTTGTAAACTTATTCTACCAAATTATAACTCCGAGTTAAAATATATTTAGTTTCAAAATTTGTGATAGTCAATATATTTTATTGCCCAATCCAACAAGTATTTGTCAGAAATAATCATAGATGACATATCGTCGAGTGACAAGTCGCGAAAATATAAATCCAATCGTTCAACTACAGACTTAACTATTTTACAATGAATGCTGCGAAACAAATTTATGGGATAATTCTCCTGACTCTCTATTGGGTCATTCTATTCTTGATATTGAGACTCGTATTTATCTTTAGATATCACGAACATATTAATGATATTTCTACTACACTCCAATATGGACTCTTAGGAGATTTATCTTCTATTGGATTTATGGTTGGCCTCTCTTCTTTATGCCTATTTTTCATCTCGAATAGAAATCATTATAAACTTCTTAAAACCTTCAAAACAATCTCTGCACTCGTCTTGATTGTGATTATCATAATAGATTACGCCAGCCTTTTGCTATATAACGAGTGGGGATCTACCCTTTCTTGGAGGGCTACATCTTACTTGGCAAATAGTACTGAAGGTTGGAATACTGTGTTATCATCAGTCAATCTATATATCATTACTTACTCTATAATTGCAATAATATTTATTCCTGTATTATTGCGCATTTTTGACTTTTTTTTTTATTGCACACCTCAAGTATCAAATTTGAATATTAGATTCCTTATAACATTGACAACATTAGTTGCATCTGCAATTATGATTCGTGGTGGCTTGCAAAAGATACCGCACTCATCTGCAGTATCTTTCTTTTCGCATAACTCAACAGACAACTACGCAGCAGTAAACAAACTCCGATACTTCATTGACAGTTACATACAAACCAAAAACACCAAAATATATATCGACACAAATACGCAAGTCATCGAACTAGGCAAAATCAGAAACACACCTAAAGGATCATCTTTTATCAAAACCAAAAAGCCCAATATCACTCTGATAATTATGGAAGGAATTCCCAATGCAATATTCGATGATATCTATGACTCAGAAATTCAAATACCTAATTTAAGTCGAATCAAAAACAAGTCTTATTCTTTTGAAAACATGTACGCCTCAGGATTTAGGACTGACCAAGGAATACTCAATCTATTGGCAGGAATCCCTGCCTATCCATATATCAATATCATGACAGATGTAAGTACTATCCACAACCAACCTAATCTAATACGCACACTCCACGAAGAAGGATATTATACCTCTTTTCTTTATGGTGGAGATGGTCAATTTTCACAATTGAAAAAGTATATGTTACATCAGAAATTAGACTATTACAGTGACGAATCAAACTTTGACTCCAAAAGCCGAACGATGGACTGGGGAGTACCGGACCATGTCTTTTTAAACCAAAGCATCAAGCATATCAAGTCTTTGGGGCAACCACACTTTACCACCTTACTTACTTCAAGTACCCATTTACCTTTTGACTATCCAGGAAACGCCCCTCATGAAAATTCCAAGAAAGAAAACTTCATTGGCAGCTTAGAATACCTTGACAATGCCTTGGGGCCATTTATAGATTCAATTTTAATTTCAGATGAGAACAACCTCATTATCATTACCGCCGACCATGGCTGCCTTTATCTTGGCCATGACTTTAATGATCACAAAAGATTTAATGTTCCATTTCTAGTATTAGGAAATGCTTTGTCTGATAGTTTATTAGGTACACAAAATTTCAACTATTTCAATACTCATGACTTACCAAAAACTATCGAGAGTCTATTAAACATTGAATCAAATAACCACCCACTTTCTTCTGATCTTACATCAAATAAAAATAAATCATCTGCCTACTGGATCACAGAACACACCATGGGTTGGCTGACTCCAAAACAGAGATTAGTTACCGATCACAGCGCATCGGATGTCTATTTTCAGTCCAACTTACACTTATCAAGTGATGATGAACAAGAGAATTTATTAAATTATTACAATGAAACACAACATTACTTAAGATCATGTATAAAGTAAATAGAAAATCAACAAATCTATTTTGGCCTCACAAATTCGACATCGATCACTTCCAACAAAACTAATAAGTCATAGAGATAGATGAATTCTAAAGGGGAAAAAACACTGTTCCGGTTACACTTTTTAAGGTTGCTTTCAAGTGGGCTCCCATTACACCAAAGATCATTAGTATTAGATTTAAGATTGTACTTAGCCGTGATCTTGGGGTTGACAATATTAATTGCACCTTCTATTGGATATGACGTAAGTAGCTCACAATAATTATCTCTCCATTCTTTAGGCGCATTTCCATCAAAAGGATTTCGATCCCCTTTGAATACTTTATAATTATCATGAAACAATATTAATTCTAATGGAGTAACTATGTTTCCTGCTTGTAATGCATCTTCTAACGTTTCACTCGTAATATTAAGACCGCTATACGAAGACACCTTGTTGAACATTCTTATATTATGTTGCTGCCCCAGGCCTGCTGCACTTTCTACTCCTGCACTTAGCGACCATCCTATTTTTTCTACTATGGAAGCGACTACTGGCTCACTTGTGATATACTTCGCAATATGTGCAATACCATAGAAATAAATAGCTACCCCTGCATTCTTAGCCTCTATAGATTCTTTACAATCTTTACACCCTGGAAACATCATATTATTACTACAACCATCAGTAATTTTCTTAATACCTGTTGATATTTTCTTTGCGATATCTACCACGTTATAATCTTTTCCTTTTACGCTTACACTTCCTTCTTCTTCGGGTATTAGCCTTTTGACATACATCATCCCTTGTAAGATTCCAATCAATTGATCCTGCGTAATAGTATTCATATTTCCACCATTTTCCTTCTGCTCATTACGAGGAAAATAACACGCCATATCACAGAATGTGGGGTCCTTACTGATTAGACCTTCATTGCTCATACTATTCAACAATCGAGTCATATCAGAATCTGCAAAGTCAGATTTGTAATGTGCTTTCGTATTGTCCGTATATCTATTAGGAAAATTAAACGGTACATCATCTCTCACAATGAATCCAGTGTAGCCAGATACGTTGGCTAGAAAACCAGGACAAATGGAGTTATTACATTCATTATAATAAACTTCCATAAGTTTGTTACCCATCATATCTATTCGTCGATATGCTTGCAATAGCAAAAACAATTTGTTCATCGCTATTTGAGATTCTTCCGCTCTACCTTTTCTTTTATGCAGATCATACTCCATGCAAGTTGTGGCGATCAATTGCCCTAGTCGGACAGGTGTCTCACCATAATGTCTTCTTGGATTATAACGACTAGTAGTCAAATCGTAGGAATATGCTGGTAAATTATATCCTGCATATTGATAAGCACATTTGGTGTCGTCCCACTCACCTATCCCATCATTGGTTAATTTACTAAGATCATCTATCGAATAATCTATAAAGTGATTTTCAAAATCAGATTTTAGCTTCCAATACTTTTCAGTAATCGCATCTACATCCATATCCGAAATGCAGCTATTTTCCAATAGTTGATCATACTTCTTCTTCGCCTTCGCATCTTGACCTTGAGCGGTGTAACCTATCAATAGAAAACCAACAATAATTATTATGTACTTATTCATACTTAATTTTTAATACTACATTCGTTTTGTAAAATACACTTAAAATATTCGTTATGCCAAAAGTATCCGTATTCTGTGCTTCATCATCCAGAGTAGATCCGAAGTATCTTGATGCTGCTACCGAATTAGGACTCATATTCTGCGATCAAGATATCACATTAGTATATGGTGGAGGTAGTGCTGGCCTTATGGGTGCGATCGCGGATGCGATGTTAGACAAAGGTGGTGAAGTGATCGGTGTCATTCCAGAATTTATGAAAGCCGTAGAATGGGATCATAAAAGAGTGGAAGATATGCGGACTACTGAAAGTATGGCTGCCCGCAAGCAAACTTTCTGGGATCTGAGCGATGGATTAGTGGCCTTGCCTGGTGGCGTTGGTACACTCGAAGAAATAGTTGAGGCCCTCACATTGCTAAGGCTTAATCGTATGACTATGCCGATGATAATTGTCAATCTCGATGGATACTTTGATCCATTTATTGAGATGCTAAATAGATGTGTAGATCAAAAATTTATGAATGAAGCGGATCGTTCGATATGGCAAGTAGCAGATACTGTAGCCGATGTCGTACCTTTACTAAATAGATTATGGCAACAACATACTTAAAAGCATATTTCCAAAAAGACGGCATCGAAGCAGGATGCGATGAAGCAGGCAGAGGTTGTCTTGCTGGCCCAGTTTATGCCGCAGCTGTAATCTTACCCAAAAGGTTTAAACATGAGCTGCTAGACGACTCTAAGAAGCTCTCTCATGCTCAGAGATTAGAGTTACGTGATGTTATAGAGAAGAAAGCCATTGCGTATTCCGTAGCTCGGCTTACCCACAAAGAAATAGACAGATACAATATCCTCAATGCATCCATCAAAGCGATGCATAAAGCAGTAAAATCACTAGACGTAAACCCAACTAGATTACTCATTGATGGTAATCGATTTACTGCTCATGCCACGATTCCTCACCACTGTATCATCAAGGGTGATGGTATATATGCAAGCATAGCTGCTGCTTCGATCTTAGCCAAGACCTATAGAGATGAGTATATGGAAGGCTTACACAAAAAATATCCTTACTATGCTTGGGACAGTAACAAAGGATACCCTACTAAGGCTCATCGAAATGCAATAGTTGAACATGGAGCATGTAATTATCACCGTAGATCTTTTAGATTATATCCTGATCAAGAAAAATCACCCTTGCTCAAGAAATAGAGAATAAAGGCCTAAACGTCACGTATTTACTCTGAAAGACCTCACTCAATCTTGGCTCAGTGCTACTAAGTCAAAAATGGATTACTTCTGCGCTCTTTTCCAATACTGGTTATATCTCCATGTCCTGAATAGACCGCCACTTTATCATCCAAAACTAAAAACTGAGTCTTGATAGAATTTATCAATGTTTTGAAATCTCCACCTGGAAGATCCGTACGTCCAATGCTTCCATCGAAGAGTACATCTCCGGCTATGAGTTGCATCGTCTCATGATTATAAAGAGAAATACTTGCAGGGGAATGGCCTGGTGTGTACAGCACTTTAAGAGATGTATTTCCAAATTTAAGGATATCATCCTGATCTAAAAATATCTTGATATCCGGAGACCGTAGATATGATATTCCATACATCTGACTTACCATAGGTTGGGCATCAAGCACTACTTGTTCTCCTGCGTGGCTAGTCAGTGATAAACCATATCTGTCAGATACAAACTTATTACCTAATACATGATCGATATGACAATGCGTGTTGACTAAGTGTACAGGTACCAATGATTGTTGCGCAATAAAATCTGCTAATTGTTCTTGCTCTTCTTCCGAAGAGCATCCAGGATCGACTATAATACAGTCCTTCGTTTCATCATACAGTACATAAGTATTTTCACTGAATGGATTAAAGGTAAACATAGCAATATCCATAAGTCTACTTACAGATTTCGTCTTTGAGAAATTGGAATCCTACAGCAAAGAAGTCAGCCCTTGTTTGTGCATAATTATCATTTATATATATATCGGTATGTCCTCCTCCATCTATGGTAACAAGCTCATTTCTTAATCCAATTTCTTCACATTTGTCAAATATGGCTTTACTTCCAAAAAGGTTGAAATCTATTGGAATAACAACGTTGGGCATTCCCATCGTAAATGGCACCACCTCATCGGCATCGCCATGCACACTAAATATTGGTGGATCCGTTGCATCTAGAAAATCTAATTTATAAACTGCTCCAGAAAGATTAACTATCCCTTTCACAGCGTAATCGTAGGATTGATTTTCCTCACTTCCTGTATTTCCTCCTATTCCACCATTATTAGCTATCAGTCCACTGAGAAAATCATCATCATCTATATCTGACTCATCTACTCCACCAGCTAATAGTGCTGTAATCGCGCCAGACGAAAGGCCTCCAATATATATATTATCTGGATCGATATTCATTTCATTTCCTAGATCAGCACTCATTTTAAAGTGTCTTATTGCAGCTTTCATATCTGCAGCAGCCTTCACCGCTGTATTCATCATAATAGTAGAATCTGGAAGCGGAAAGATAGATGCTAGTATTCTGTAATCAATAGAAGCCGATACATACCCCAATTTAGCACTCTGTCTCGCCAAAAAGTGAGTCTGATCTCTACTTCCTCCAATAAATGCACCACCAAATGCCCATATCATTACTGGTCTTTTTGTCAGCGTATCAGTTCCTGCCGCGGGCATATATATGTCCATAAATAGATCATTAGGATGTGCTGTCGGAAGGTTTTTCTCCGCGTACATAACTTCCATAATACTATCCAACTCTTCGAACAGATTAGATGTATATCTCTCTGTATCACAGATCTCGATTACTTCTGGCTCAGGCTCAGGATCTACGATCTGTACTACTGGATCTTCGGCACAAGAAAACATTAAGAATATTGCGAATAAAGGGAAGAAATACTTAAACTTCATATTGTGTTTTATTTGTATGTATAATTTACTGTCTAAGAAACCATTAGAAGAAGTCTTGACTATTGACAGATTCACACTTCTTCAAAACCTCTAACTTAGGATAAATATAAGACTACAAATAGCCATTCCACTATAATTACATTGTAATTAGTACCATTACATGTATAATAGACATTTAGAGATTTCGACTAGAATCCTAATTGCAGTCCAAATCTAAGGCTTGAAACTTTTCCTGATTTGAGAGAAAAGCTTGACAAAATATTATCCGTACTCATGTATAGATCCACTACTCCCAGGTGAAATAAAGTATTGAGTGGAATGAGTACAGGACTATTAGATGCCATGCCGTAACCTGTGCCAACTGACAGCCAAGGCCATGCTTTATATTGCGCGTTAACTGACATCAGGTAACGACTATTGATTGCATTACTTACGTGATAATAGTTTGCACCCAGTGTCAATTTGGGGTTCATTTGGTATCTCACACTGACATTAAATTTAGCACCTACCGACGTAGAATATCCTTCGCTAGTTTCATCAAAATCCAACAAATTATAAAGGCTATCTTCTAATACAACTTCTTTATCATCATCTATATAATCGAGTATATCCAATCCTTCGAAAGTATTAATGCTTTTGCTTTTATAGTTAATCACATCTTTCTTCCAAGATATTTTTCCTAAGTCAAGAACGCTTGCCGATACACTAAATTTATCATTGATTTTCCAATCCACTCCTAGATCAAAAGCCAGTCCAATATTCTCACCAAATAAATTTGAAAATAACTCGTCTGAAAGTTTATCCGAATCAACATCTACATCATTAAGCCCATTATAATCTACAATCCCTGTTGTATTCAATACATAATCACTTTCTATTCTTAGCTGATATATTTCTTCTTCTGTGGTAAGTTTGATAGACGCATTATCAGTTGATATATCATTGATTCCTGAAAGTAACTTCACTCTTGCACCGATTGCTATATTACTTATCTGGTATGACGCACCTAAATATATTTCATGATATGATTGCAGAAGTAGTTCAGGACCTACATCCAGTGTTTCGCCTATGTAGGGTGCATTTCCATTAGCTGCCAATAAGACCAAATCTTTAGTATAATTGACTGATCCTTTATAATGCCAATTGTAACCTGTCGACAATTGCCACTTACCTAATGTGTATCCTATCCCTAGTAGACTTACAGAAGATTCTCCCGTCACATAATTGATGTCATTAACATCATCGATACCCTGCTTAAGTTTAATTTCATTTAGCCCTCCATTCTCCACTAAGAGATCTCCAACACTTACACCATTTGTGTATGCTCCGAGGGTAACTCCTGGTAAATTAAATACTATTTTTTTATCAAATCTATAAGCCGGATTAACATCTATACGCGAATAAACACTATCCATCATATGAATAGAAATGTCTTGGCAATATGCCGAAAACCCAATAAACATACTCGCTCCTATGGTCAATATTAATTTATACATCTGTATAGTATCTTCTAGTTTTTCAAATTGAATATAGCTCCAAGCTTGAAGTCTACCTCATAATCACTATAGAACCAAAGAAAATCATCAGATACGTTTCTACTATCAATAGTTGCTACAAGAACTACACGTTTTCCATTCTTAATGACATCAATTCTATCTTCTTGTATATCTACGTATTCAATAGTAGTTTCACCTCCTATAGTCCTGCCATCGGCTCCAAGGGTTGCCGCAGCTAGCTGTATTCCATCACCTTCAAAAACTACATCTATGGCATTGTTTTGACCATTTAAAATTACGGCTTGAACATTTACTGTAGCCGGATAATCATTTTTTATTATGAATTTAAATTCAGCACTATTGATATCTTCGATTTGTATGAGATCTATATCTATAGTATCTGTAATCACTAATTCATTAATGATTCCATGGAGTGGAAGATCTACAGAGACATCGATACGGAAGTAACTTTCATTATTCAAAAAGCCATCTATCGTGGTATCACCACCTGGGTTAGCTATAGCATCAATATCAAAAGATACGGAAGCAATTTTGTCAAGAAATATATCTTCAATGGTTGAGTTGTTTTTATTAAAGTCGAAACTCGTTTCTTTGATTTCACCGACTTCATCTAAAGTAGGAAAATTGAATTCTACTCCATTTTCAATAATGTCACTTTCTATGTCATAAACAAGGCCAGAAACAGTTGTAAATCGTAATTCTTGAAAATCTGTTTTGACCGGAAAACCGAAGGCATTTTCTACCTTAACGCTTACTTTTGGATCTTCGAACTCTAATCCACCACTGATCCACTTATCAAATAGACCTACATTAATCACATCTCCTTGAATATCGAATGTACGCTCATCGAAATACCCTTCTACATAACTAAAATTAAGGAAGTCTAACTTCATGGCTGTTATTGCCATTTCTACATCACTTCCAGAACCATCTGTCGCTGTGTATTGAAAGTTGAGCGAGTTATCCACTGGTACGAATAAATATTCATCAAGAGATGAAGTTTCCGTATTAAACACATCTGTATCATTTGCTCTAGGCGGCACTGTATATGTTTCCGTGAATGCTACCCCATTCAATGTAAACTCAGGAATAGTAATCGTAAAAGTAACGTCCTCTTCTAATGTATGTTGTAGCAGAAAGAATACCTTGTTGTTTTGGAAGATGGCTTTTCTAATTACATTATTTGCAAAAGCGCCTGTTTGAGCAGCAGCCTCTTCTAAACTCCAAACAGAATTGGGACCAGTGATCACGATAGGTACAGGAACGGGATATACAGGAAAGATCGCATTAGCATCTTGCCTTATCACCTCACTATTGTACTTGATGGTTGCTTGGCCATTAGGAGATAATACAATAGAGGTAAGTCCATCTAGCCTTTCAGAAACTGAATCTAGTTTGAGTTGGGTATTGATTAGTGGTACAGCGACACTAACATCAGATACCAGTTCTGCATCTTTTATATCTGAAATATCAGAACATGAAGTAGCCATCAAAAACATGATAGCTAAAAGACATAAGTATGTAAATCTGATCATTTTATTTAAATTGTGTGTTCACTTTTATAAACCAACCAACTACTACCAAACGCTGCACTAAGTAGTAGATATCTTATTTATAACGTGGATTTAGTGCTATTTAAGTTCAATTTCTTGACCTTTTTCTGGAATAATGATATCTCCGAATCCGTCTTTTTGTAAATACTTCTTAAATGCCAATTGTGTATCATAATCACCGTGAACTAGAAATATAGCTTTGGCGCTACTTTTATGATTCTCAATAAAGTCTTTCATTTCTCCTCTATCTCCATGCGCTGAAAATGATGGCATAGAAACTATATCTGCATTGACCGGTTTATACTCACCAAAAATCTTTAATTCTTGGATTCCTGCTTTAAGCATACCTCCTGCTGTGTTAGGTGCACAATAGCCAACCATTAAGAAAGTATTCTTCTCGTCATCAATATTGTTATAGAGATGATGTCGTACTCGACCTGCATTCATCATACCAGACGAACTTATAATTATACACGGTTCTTTAGAGTCATTGATGGCTTTAGAAGCTTCTACTTTACGGACATAATGGAGACTATTAAATCCAAATGGATTATCGTCTATCAAAAGGTATTCATTGAGTGCATCATCGAAGCATTCTGGGTGGGCTCCAAATATTTCTGTGGCATTCACTGCCAATGGACTATCTACATAGACTGGAATCTTAGGCAGCAATCCAGCAGTTTCCATCTTATCTAGCATGTAAACGATTTCTTGTGTACGTCCAACACTAAATGCAGGTATAATCAATTTCCCTTTTTTCTCTACACATGTATGCTTTAGTACTTCTAAGAAGCGATCTGATTGCTCTGGAGTACTTTCATGATCCTTGTCTCCATAAGTAGATTCACATATCAAATAGTCTACCTCAGGCATTGGCTGTGGATCTTTCAAAATAGGTCGATCTGGTCTCCCTATATCGCCAGTAAATCCTAATATAGTTTCCTTACCATTTTCATTGATCCTGAGTGTGACACTGGCACTTCCTAGTATATGTCCTTGGTCACGATACATCACCTCTACTGAAGGATGGATACGATGCCACTTATTATAACTATACCCCAAAAACATCTCCATCGCTCTGTGCGCGTGTTCTGATTTATAAAGGGGAACTCTTAATTTCTCCTTCTTTCCTTTCTTCTTTTTTCTCTTTTTCAGTAGCTTCTTATTATACCATTCTACATCACGTTCTTGTATCTTCGCACTGTCTAGTAGCATGATCGCACATAGACTACGGGTCGCATGCGTACAATGAATATTCCCTTCAAAACCATCTTTAACTAATTGCGGTACTCGACCTGTATGATCGATATGTGCATGTGACAATATCAATGAATCTACTTTATTGGGGTTGAAGTGCCATGTATTATTCCATTCCCAAAGATTTTTACCTGAGCCCTGAAACATACCACAATCCAAGAGTATCGTATATCCACTATCCAGCGTAACCAAGTGCGCACTTCCAGTTACGTATCTCGCCGCTCCACAAAACTTTACCTTCATATTTTAATTCTTGTCTTTCGCCCAAGATAAGCAATCTTATGTGGAGTTTTGAATGAAAATGAGGTGATCACAATGAATATAGGCCTAATGACAAATAGAGAAATCGCAAAGATTTACTCTATTTTGAATGATATTCGAAGGTTATTGATAATTTGATATCGTTACACTTGATTTTGGCACGACCACTTTGTGCTTCATTCGACTTCATGCAATGGTAGGAAGTTGTATACGTCAAATACGTGTGTTGGCTAAATAAACCACATTGTCTGCGAAAGCCACAACTCATTCGACCGTATACCGCAAGTGTTTTATTGAGCAAGCTATTTTTTCTATACAGGCCACATAAAGGCTAGTCTATTCTTACAGATCCATATTTGTTCTCTATCATCACACGAGCAGTGGCATTGCGTCCTCTTGATCCTTCAACATAAGTATATGAGCCATCTTTCTCAAAATCACTATGGTTAAAATCTCCTGCTATCTTTGGTGGCGCGTAATTACTTTCAATTTCATAGTGGAAGCCAACATCTAAATTGAGATAGATGTCCGTGTTTTTGGATTCTATAATTGCATGATCAAACCCCTTTGATACGCCACGGATATCAATTGAACCATAGCTCATTTCTACGTCTATTGATTTCTCGAGATATGCCGCTAATACCGTACTATATTTACCTTCTATCTCAATTGACTTAGCTGAATCTATTCTAAATGAATCATATTTTCCTTGGTTATTTAATTCTCTTATCTCACCCAATTGATAGGAATCATACTTACTTGTAATATTCATATCGTTGGCTTTATCTATGGTCAAATCACTATTTTTACTGGTCAAGTAAACATTCTTAACTGATCCAATAAACATCTCACTATACTTAACTTCTGCATCCAAATTTTCAATATTACCCAATACACCTTTACCGTAACCTAGCGACAAATCCACATTACCCTTAATATTATTTGTAGTCAGATTCCCATATTTTATCGTGGCATTGAGATCGTTATCTAGATCTTCAATACTCGTGTCTCCATATTTGTTTTCTACGATGAGGGTACTTGACTTCGGTATAAATACATCGTAATTAATTATTAACTCGCTCTTACAAGATCCCCAAATATTAGTCCACCAACCATTATCCTGTTCTGTCAAAACAGTAGCGACTTTCAAATAGTCATCTTCATTATCAACTTGTATTTCTATATGATCGAGTTGAAGTTCCGCATTACTTTTGCTACTACTATTCACTATGATATCTACATCTATATAAACTTCTTGTTTATCCCATGTATGTATATTCAAGGCGCCATACTTATTATAAAGTTTCACAATGCTTTTATTATTTAAAGGAAACTCATGATGGATCGTTTTCCGAACCTCATGTTCCTGATATCGACAAGTATCCCTTGTTAATTCTGAGTGGGCAAATGAGCAAAATGCTATCAATGACAGCATAAGTACCAATACATTTCTATATGCTGAGTGAGTCATTTCTTAGTATGTTTAGTTGAATATCTTCGGTAGAATTTTCTACCCTTGAAAGTACTTTCTCTAGTATCTCAACCTTCTCTTGGTAGTTAGTAAGTAAGGCTTCTATTATTTTACCATTGTTTATTGCATGTCCTTGATACAGTTCTTTTTTTAACTCTTCATATACTTCATCTAACTGCATTAAGTCTCTGTTAACATGAGGATCTACATCATGGACACTTAGAGCATTCATTTTATGATTAATGTCTTTTACGTATTTCTTCTCTACATCTATATACTCCTGAAAAATCGGATCGTTACTAGCTGCATTTGATTGACTACTATTTATATAATAGCCAATGACTACTCCAGATGCTAACACTACTGCAAACGCCGCTGCAAATTTGGAAATTAGCCAGATTACCTTTGATTGACGTTGAGATTGATCTTCTTTAGTTTCTATCCGTTTGTTGATCTTATTCCATAGATCATCAGATGGCTTTGCACTATCAAACGCTTCTTGGTTTTCAGTGATGTATTTTTCCAATTTATCCATCGTTATTATAAATTTTTCAATTCAATCAATTTGTTCTTTTTTGAAGACTTCTTTTTTTTTGTACGAAAGCAAGTCTCTTTTAAGCCGTTAACATTTGTTTAATCTTGATTTTGGCTCTGTGATATTGTGACTTACTAGTCGATTCCGAAATATCTAATACTTCTGCTATTTCTGCATGGTCATAGCCTTCTAGCGCATATAGCGAGAAAACTGTTCGATAGCCATCTGACAAGAGATTCATTGCACTTTTAATTTTATTGACATCTACGTTGTACTCTTTAGAATCACAACTTTCATCAATCACATCAGCTACACTTCCCATCTCTTCGAAGTTAATCCTTCGTTTCTTGAGATGATTGATACAGTTATTGATTACTATCCGCTTAATCCAAGCACCTGGAGTAGCTTGATAATTAAAACTATCCAAGTTAGAATACACATCGACGAACGAATTTTGCAATATATCTTCAGCGTCCATTTCATTACGCAGCATACGTAGACAGATATTGTACATAGCCTTGGAGTATGACTGATATAACGAATATTGAGCAGATGATTCTTTACGTTTACATCTCTCTATTAACTCTCTATTATAGTTAAGTGGTTTCAAGCAATCAAATGGTCAAGTTAGAATTTCGAATTGTACTGATTACAAGTTAAATACAAAAGCTAATAACTTAGGTTGCATGGTAAAATTATTTCTAGAGATCAATAATACTACCTCCGCCTCATACTATTGCATATAGTATGTAACTCAGCCTAATTTCGTAGTTTGAAATACTCACCTTAGCTAAGACTCAGACTGCGTTTTCTGCCTTGGTATTATGTAGATTTAAATACATCTAAAGTGATATATACAAACAGAATGGTATAAGATATTCAATAATATTATCACAAAAAAAGCTCCTTACGAAGTAATCGTAAAGAGCTTTTATATTTTCAAATACTGTAATAGTATTTACTTTCTTATTTAGCTTCCGGTTTAGCCGAATAGTTAATTTTCAGCTGATTAGCCTTCCTAAGTGCTAGCTTGACATCTGAGACTATACCCATAGTGACGCTACCATCTATTCTTAGAGAGGACGTTATTTGTTCTTTCTCATTCTCTGCTAATTTTGCTTTATGCTTTTCTAAAAAGAGAGGAATATCTGACATATCAGCAATCTTGTCTCCAAGTTGCATTCTAGGTTTCGTACCATAAGTAGTTTTAAAAGCATCAGTTGGTCTTCCTATGTATATATAGTTAACCAAAGATTTCTTTGTCAGCTTAGTAAGCTCACTCGCGTTAGGAGTAACAACTTTCACTTTCTTGTCACTATCTCTTAGTACAGTTACAACCATGAAAAAGAATAGAAGCATGAAAATAATATCAGGCAACGATGCTGTAGATACTTCTGGTTCTGCCTTACTTCTTTTTTTATTAAACTTTGCCATTATTATATTTTTAAGTAAACAGAAATTTAATTTTCCTCGCCAAAATTAGTTGGCTCTGCTTCAGATATTACTAGAGGAATTTTATCCCTAATAGCTTTTCTCTGATCCTTATCCAAAAACTCATATTTGATTCCATGAGTTTTCTCAGCTGCTTCATCTCTTAGCTCATTATAAGCTGCCTTAAGCTCATTATAGACTTGAAGATAAGTAGCGTATTCTGTACCTCTATCGTTCTTTAGCGAGATAATTGCCTTAGTAGGCTTCTCGGCCATATTGTCAAGTTTCTGCGGATTCATGATAAATATCTTAGTATTATCACGAAGATCCTCTATATCTACAGGCTCACCTCTTACAAGTAACTGATTATCCGCATTCACAAGTACGGAATACACATTACGTGTTTTCATCATTTGTGTTTCTGGCGGCTCATAAGAAAACGGTGGTAACTTTACTAGTACACCTCTGTCTTCTGCAATCGTAGTTGTTACGAGGAAGAAAATAAGCAGTAAGAATGCAATGTCGGCCATAGACCCAGCATTGATCTCATTCTTTATTCTATCTCTTGAGTTAGTTTTTCCCATTTTAGTAAGGTTTTTAGGATTACTTAAATGCGTTTCTAATTTCGGATAGAATCATCGCTAAGAATGCAACTACCAATAGACCAACTGTAGTCCAAATACCTGCACTTATAAATTTACTTATTCCTTCAGTTATTCCGTTTTGCATCATCTTGTCTTCAAATCCTACAACCTCTGGATTAGCAGAAGCATATAGGCCGTAAAAGATAACTAGCAGAACTACAAACCCTATAAGGAATTTGATAGCTGACTTAGGATATTTGATGAGATCCCATATACCAAAAACTACGAATGCAAGCACTACTGCAATTACAGCAAGTATGAGTGTTAGCATTAGCCCTGGATTAAAGAATCCGATTGCAGCCTTTGCTTCATCGTCTAATTTATTGAGATCAGTCCCCATATCATACCCAGAAGAACTGAGTCCTGACATCACTGTAATAAGGAAAATTGCTGTTACCGCTATCCCTACTAACAATGCTCCGGTCTGACCGTATTTTGTTAATAACTTATACATAATTGTTATTGTATTTAAGGGTTAGCAATTACGATCTTCCGAACGTATTATTTCTATTCATCATCTCTACAAGACCGATAGACGCATCTTCCATCTTGTTTACGATACCATCTACCTTAGATACTATGTAGTTATATAAAACTTGAAGAATAATCGCAGTAATAAGTCCAAATACTGTAGTCAATAAGGCTACTTTGATACCACCTGCAACTACCGCTGGAGAAAGGTCACCTACTGCTTCAATCATATCAAAGGCTTGAATCATACCGATTACCGTACCCATGAAACCAAGCATCGGTGCAATCGCAATGAAAAGAGAAATCCAAACTAATCCTTTCTCTAAAAGACCCATTTGTACAGATCCATAAGAAACGATAGCTTTCTCAACTGCTTCTGGTCCACCACCAGAGTTATTTAATCCTTCTAGAAGTACACTAGCCGTTGGGCCAGGTGTTGATCTACATACTTCCTTTGCTCCTTCCATATCACCATCAGCTAATCTCTCATCGATTTTGCTAAGAAGTGCATCTGTATTCGTAGTTGCAATATTTAACGTAATGATTCGCTCGATACAAAAAGCTAATCCTAAGATCAAACATATGAGTACGAAGCTCATAAAGAACCAGTCTCCTTCGATAAATTTTTCCTTTAGAGTTTGGAATCCAAACCCCTCACCTTGTGCAGAGACGTCGCTCGCTGCAAACATAATGGCTCCAAATAGTACTAATAACTTTCGCATGATCTGTTTAATTTATATTTAATTGGTCAAATTGTTTCAATCTAGCTCTAAAATTAGAAAACTTTGATAAAGTACCGCACACTGATCTGACTTTTTTTAAACTTGCTTGCCTCAGATGGACATTTACTTCAAGTAAGTTCTATAGCTATGTATTCCTAACACCGTTTCTAAGGTACTATAGATCACACACCTTATAGATGCAAACTAACTCCCATATGGTGTAAATCCGCATATTATATTGTTTTTAGCAATATTAACCCAAAGTTAAAATTTCAATGCTGCGAGGGGCCGTAAAGCTCAAAGCCGACTTTGATTACTCTTTTAATATGTAGATGACTCTTCGAGATGCAAAATAAATTATTTCAAATAGCTCGAAAGCATACTACTACGAATGTTAAAATCGAAATAATTAAATTTAACAATAAATATGAGGTATTAATCTAATTGCAAGAATTGATTGGCATCGAAATTACAATATGCGGATTTTGATGAGATGTTAATCATATGAATGCGAATGCAATTAAAAAAAAAGATCAAGTCGAAAGAGCGGTACTCTAAACTACTTAATCTTTGGTCATCTTGATATTGTGATCCTGTACTAGCCTAAATTTTATGATTGACGTAACTGATCAAAAGCTATTGCAGTTATGTATGCAACTTCTAAGGATCGGTTACGTCTTGTGCTGTACCCAGCATCAAATTTTGTGGTTGAAGTAACTGATCAAAAGAATGATCAGTTACTTCTTGTGCGGAGAGTAAGGGATTCGAACCCTTGATACCCTTTTGGAGTATACACGCTTTCCAGGCGAGCGCCTTAAACCACTCGGCCAACTCTCCGTATTATAACGCAAATGTGGTTATTTTATCTGTAATTACATGATTTTCAATCTAGATTATATTGAGAATAATTTTCGAGCATTCTCAGTAGTCAATTTACATACCTCAGCTCTATCTAGTTCCTTTACCTCAGCAATCTTATCTATTACTTTAGAAACATACGATGGCTCATTTCTAGAGCCTCTAAATGGAACTGGACTAAGGTATGGAGCATCAGTCTCCACTACCAGATATTCCATTGGCAATTGGGACACCACTTTGTCTACTCCTGCATTTTTGAATGTTACCACTCCTCCTATTCCCATATAAAATCCAACATCCATAATTCGCTGAGCCTGCTCTACAGTCCCATTGAAACAATGAAATACTCCAGACAAACGACCATCTTGCATTTCTTCAACAATAGAAATCGTGAGATCTAAAGACTCTCGAGAATGAATTACAAATGGCAACGATTTTTCCTTTGACCATTCGATTTGAGTTCGATAAGCCAGTATTTGCTCTTTTTCAAAAGTCTTATCCCAATATAAATCTATACCAATCTCACCTATCGCCACTAAATCTTCTCGATTTAAATAGGTCTTAAGTTGTATAAGTTGTTGCTCATAATCTTCTTTTACGTAGCAAGGATGTAAACCAATCATGGGCTTATATAACTGGGGATGCTTATCACAAAGACCTAGTAATCTTTCTACCGAAGTCATATCTATATTGGGTAACAGAATTTGATCTATATTTTCAGTTGCCGCTCTCTCGATGATCAAATCTGCATCTTCATCAAAATCTTCCAAGTAGACATGTGCATGTGTATCTATTATCATATTATATTTGATCTATATTGATGTAATTCCGTTTACTATTGTATTATTCAAAAATTCTATTTACTCCTTTCAATGTGTAACGGCATTATACCAAAATAATAGTGAATTTATGTAGCAGAATTGGTATAATTAGTATAAGGATGGGCAAAGCTAAAAAGTTCTATGTGGTATGGAAAGGGAATAATCCAGGTATTTATTCAAGTTGGACAGATTGCCAACTTCAAATAAAAGGATACCCTGATGCCAAATACAAATCATTTAAGTCATTGGCAGAAGCGGAGTCCGCATTTGGCGACAACTTTAGCGACCATTACAAAACCGGGTCTAAATCAGCCAAAAAAGTTACTTCTTGGGACGAATCTGTCATCATTAAACAGAGTATCTCCGTAGATGCTGCATGTAGTGGTAATCCAGGGTTAATGGAATATCGTGGAGTGGACACCTACTCCCAGATTGAACATTTCAAACAAGGGCCATTTCCTCAAGGCACTAATAATGTAGGTGAATTTTTGGCCATTATACATGGTCTGGCTTGGCTCATGCAAAAAGGCGATACCACTACCACAATCTATACCGACAGCAGGACTGCAATGGCTTGGGTACGCAATAAAAAAGTCAAAACAATGCTTAAAAAAACTGCTAAAAATGCAGTCCTCTTCGACCTAATAGATCGTGGAATCAATTGGCTAAAAACTAACAACTATACTAATCCAATCGTAAAGTGGGAAACGAAGTCTTGGGGTGAAATTCCTGCAGATTTTGGCCGAAAGTAATAGCTCTATTTTGGAAATTTCATCCTGTAATGTATCTTGACATTACCTTTTTTAATAGACTCTAATTTACGGCTAATCATCTTTTTCTTAAGCGGCTTTAGTTTTTCAGTAAACAGTTGGCCTTCGATATGATCATACTCATGCTGAATAACTCTAGCATTGATACCTGTGAATGTTTCTTTATGTTTTTCCCAATTTTCATCTACCCAAGTAAGAGTCACAGACTCTGGGCGTGATACTTCTCCACGAATATTTGGTATACTCAGACATCCTTCTTCGTATGACCATGGTTTTCCTGACTCCTCTTCAATATGAGCATTGATAAAAGCTGTTTTGATGCCTTTGTCCTCCTCGCCCTCTTCCATCGTCTGTACTGTATCCACTAAGAATATTCTAATAGCTTTACCTATTTGAGGTGCAGCTAACCCAACTCCATCGGCATTATACATTGTCTCCCACATATTTTCTAATAGATCACTTATTCCTTCGTAATCAGCATCTATATCTTCTCCTACTTTCTTCAAAACTGGGTGTCCGTATGCGTAAATTGGTAATACCATCTCTCTCTATATGTGATTTAAATATTTCTGTAAAATTATAACTGCACTTATTTTGTCTATTAATGCCTTGTCTTTTCTTTTCTTTTTCTTAGCTCCACTCAACCTTATTATATGCTTTGCTTCTACTGAAGTAAAGGATTCGTCTTGGAAATCAGTTTCCATATTTGGATACTTTTTGAGCAGCTTTTTTATGAACAACCTTATATCGTCCATCAAGAAAGTCTCATTACCATCCGCATGTGTTGGTTTTCCAAAAACAATTTTCTCTACCACTTCTTCAGACATATACTTCACTAGATAATCAAATAATACTTGTGTAGCAACTGTATCTATGGCTGTCACTATAATCTGTAGAGGATCTGTTGCAGCAATGCCACATCTTTTTCTTCCATAATCTATTGATAATATTCTAGCCATAATTTTCGCAAAAATACCAATACCAATTAACAATTTTAATCTAGTAGTTAATTGAGATCACAATTTTCTTCAGATTGTCAAAATCATCCATTATTCGTAACTGTTAAACTGAATAACCGACTCTAAGCATAAGAATGTCTCATTGCTTTTTAAAATGAAATTGATTCATAGTTTAATATAAAACTCCCTTTTCCTTTTAATAATTCAATCTCAATGAATAAATAGTGTTCGATATTCAAGCCATTCAAAGGTTTTCAAGTCTACGACTTTGATAGATCTAAAGACGCTCGAATACGAAAATGGTGAAAATACAGGGGCACATCCTAAAGTTGGGGAGTATTATTCGTTTTAAAAAAATCAATAGCCCAATCTACAAGACCTTTAAAATGGTTAACTGTAGATATTAAAAATAATAATCCGATTCTGGCGATGACTGGCATTGTTGAATATTCCGTTCATAAATTGAAAATTTAATTCGTTATGGATTTTATAATATTGGATTCATTTGATTCAAATAGAAAGTCTTTATTATAAAAGTCAACCAACAATGGGATATGATCCAAAATACATCCTTTTGCCAGCAATTTGAAAATAAATAAACGAAAAGACCCCCTCTATCAAATGATAGAGAGGGGCCCATCCCAAAAACAGTAATTCTTAATTCGTTTTAGTCATGCTGACTAGTTGAATACGACCATCTTCTTATTAGCTGTATAATCTCCAGCTTGTAATTGATAGTAAAGTACTCCGCTAGTTCCCAGCTCAGACTTTTCAAGACGAATTGTATTATTTCCTTTATCATACTTAGATGATATAGTTCTTAATGTTCTTCCGTTCACATCAAATACTGTGATGGTTGCATTCATTGCTTGTGGCAAGTTGAATGAGATCTCAGTAAAGTTATGGAATGGATTCGGTGTGTTTTGCATTAGAGCGAAACCACTTTTTGCGTTATCTCTGATAGATAGCTCAACATTCATTACTTCATCGTTAGTATTAAATGCTTCAGCTGCAGTCACATCTGATGTTACTGCAATTGTACTATTGTCATACGATGCTGCTTCTACTACTATGTTGAATAGTACATCTCCAGATTTGATATCTATACCGTCAGTGTTATCCCAACTAAGTGTTACGATACCTCTATCAGCAAATCTTAATCCTACATTGTGTGTAGTGATATTGATTGATCCAGATTCGATAGCAGCGAATGTTACTTCAGCTCCTAGATTGATCGTCATTTGAGCACCTGCAAGAGTCATATTAGCCTCTGCATATACTGGAATGCTTGCAATCTTACCATCAGTAGCATCTGTTATATCAGCTACTATTGATAGTGTCTCACTTGATCTTACTTCTGCGCTATTAGAGGTAGCATTAGTTAATTCTACACTGTTGTTTACATCACCTACTTTGATTGCAGTAAAGTCAATAACAACATCTTCATTGATATTATTGATATCATAAGATTCAGGTATAGCTGTTGCCCAAGGATCAGTAGGATCATTGAATACAAAGTCAGCATCTACAAATCTCCATGAATCATTGTCAGTAAAGTTATCTTTGATACCTAAGATTACTTTTCTTAAGTCAACGATATCAATTGCTGATATCATATCATCCTTGTTGATATCTGCCGCTATTAAGTTATGAGCTCCTTCTAAGTCTTGTAATCCAATTACGTGACGTTGTATTAATACAAGATCAAGAGTAGAAACTCCGTTACTTACATCATCGTTCTTAGATGGATTTACTATATAGTCGCCACCTGATGGCATTTCTGGGAAAGCATATGTTCCCGCTGCTGTCATTTCATACATACTATCATCTCCTGTAAGATCAACTCTTACATCATCTAACACATCTTCATGGATAGTTGCAATATGTCCTTCGATTACTGGCTTGTTACCGCCATCAGTTGAAGATCCACATGCGTTCATATTATCTTGTACATCTACGTATGTTACACAGAATGCTTGTAGTAATGTTCCATCAGGAGTTACTGAAGTTGAATAAACCATTACCTCTTGCTCTCCTACGTCTGCACAGAAGAAGAATTTACTTGTCTCTGAAGTATCAGGTGAAAATGATAAGATAACATCATATCCACATGGGTGTGAGCTACCTGCGTCAAAATCTTTAGCCCAGATATCAATCATACCTGAATCAATATTTCCGTCATTGTCAGTATCTACTGGCATTAAGTCAATAGCTAGACCGTTAAGACAGTAAGGTGATGGTGCTTTACAGTTAACAACATCAAATAGTTGCTCACATGTAGTTGCGTTTCCACATCTGTCGTAGAATGTCCATATGATTCTGTGTGATCCAATTGGGTACGTTCCACTTGCATCAGCAGTGTTACCTGTACCTTCTCTTGTGATATCTAGTGTACCATCATTGTAAGCATCTACAGAGTATGTATAGTTAAGTTCAGTAGTACAATCATCACTTGCAGTTTGCATAAGTTCGATTGCTCCATCTTCACATTCTGAGTCATAAGTACAAACTGTTACTCTTTCGCAATCACCTACGATTACTGGAGCTACTGTATTATTTACTTTTATTACTTGTGTTCCTATGTAAGTTTCAGGAATTCCGTTTACATCAGTTTCACACCAGTTGATTACTGTGAAAGTTCTTAAGATTTTGAAACATGCATCAGTTTCGTTACCGTTGAATAAGAATACTTGATCATCGATGTTTAATCCCAATAATTGACATGGAACATCTGGATAAGTAGGTAGACCTGTATTAACTGGGTCATACTCAGAAGAGTCAGGATCATCACATCCATCACTCATAGTAACATTACTTGGGAAGTTAATTTGGTTTCCTACGATTCCATAATCAAATTCAAATGTAATTTTCTGAGAACAAGTAGAAACTCTACCTCCATCATCTGTTACAGTAAACGTTCTTACTAGATCACCAGTTTGACATTGATCAAAATCAGTAGTTGCCGTTTCTTGCATTGTGAATCCACAGTTATCAAATACTACAGCTTCACCAAATTCAGCTAGATTATTAAGGTCATATGTTTTATCACATGCTACTGTAATATCTGCTGGACACTGTACTGTAGGTCCGATCTTATCTTGTACGTCAACATTAACCATACATTCGTTAAAGTTACCTGCAGCATCTACTACTCTAAATACTACCATGTTATCTTCTCCGATGTCTGCACAACAGAATTTCACATAGTCGCTATATCCACAGTCACCTTCAATTTCTACTATATATTTATGTTCTCCAAATCCATCTACGTCATCCCATCCGTTTAACGCATCGTCATAAAGTACAAAAGGCTCGTTATTATCTGGTTGGTTTGCCGCCCAGTTGTTAGAACCAAGATTAGTTCCACTTAACCAAGAGTACGTACTACCACCGTTATTGCTTAATCCAATATAATAATCAGTTCCATCAGGTACAACTGAATTTAACCAAGTTCTTTCCGCTCCAGATTCAATAGATATTAATTGTCCACCGAGAGAAACTGCATGCTTAGCAGCTAATCTACCTGTTTTTTTCCAGTCAGATAAGAAATAGTAATTTCCATTACGCTCTCCTAGAGATGTAAATCCAGAAAATTCTGGTGCATCACATTCGCCACAGTTATCTGTATCCATTCTTCTTACTAGCATACGCTCCAAATTACACTCATCGTAACTTCCATCATCAAAGACAGTAGCTGCAACATGTGCAAAACCATCATTAGTAAGTCCTACAGCTGTAAATTGATCGCAAATTGCTACAGGCGGAGTTAAATCCTCTACTGTTACAATTATTGAACATGTTGTACTATTAAGACATTCATCATACACTGTATAAGTTACTATGTTTTCACCTACAGGCATTCCTTCTGCGATTCCACCATTTTGGTTGTCAATGAATCCTCCAGGGTATGCGATATCAACTTCAATATTTTCAGAACATAGATCCATGGCATCAATTGCAGGTAATAATACTACTGCAGTACACTCATGGTTACTTGTACTAGTTACAAAATTAGATGGGCATTGAGTTATGATTGGGCCTTCGTTATCAGTGATTTCAATCATCTGTACGATTTCTCTAGACCTTTGGTTACCACAAGACCACTCTACGACTGTAAAGATTCTCATTAGCTTTTGTACACATCCAATTGGAGGTAATGCTACATCTTCTTTAGTAACTACTATGTTACAATCAACGTATGGGTTAGGATAAAGTGCAGTTGTTCCAAGAGTTGGAACTCCTGTATAGCTTACATCTGGGTTACCTTCAGCGTCTCTTGGGTAAGTTTCGCTACATGTAAGCGCATTGTCTAAAATAAAACTTGCAGGTGCAGTAATTACATCTAGTGAAGGTAATCTCACAACATCAAAACTAAAAGTACATTCTTCAGACATCATTCCTGATGCATCCATTGCTTTGTAAGTTCTTGTAATAGTCTTTACAATATCGTTATTAGCAGGATCAGAACAATCGTTAACTGAAATCACTTCATTTACCAAGATTAAACTTGGGTTAGGATCACAGTTATCTGTAGCAACAGCTGTAAGTGACTCAGTATCTTGACAGAACACAGGTCCTGCAATTACTGGACAAGTAACAGTCGGTGCTATCTTATCCTCTATAACTATCTCTCCCCAACATGAGTTAAGAGAGACATCGTCTTGAATTTTTACGTAAAGTGTTTGACCTACATAGTAATTCGTTACCATAGGGGAAGTTGGGATAGGTACACCATCGACTTCTTCCATTATAATAACAGAAAATGCTCCTCCTGGACAGGTAGTAGCGTTATCGTTAAGAATCATCTCAGGTGTAATAACTGCTTCGCAATTATTATCCAGTGAGACATTTGTAGTTCCGTTGCAAGCAAGAGAACACTGGGCATTAAGGTTAATTCCTGTAAAGGAAATAAAAAGCAATACTAATAACGTAGTTAGTCTTGAAGTAAAGCTTTCATGAATCGTAAAATTCGTCTTCTTCATGAGATCCAATTTTGAGTTTAAATAATTTACTGTTTCCTGGGACCTAAGCTTAATGATTACATTATTCTTAAATACCCAAAATGAATTAAACTGCTGTAGCCTTCGTGGCTAAGCATTCTCGTGGATCTAAAATCAAACATGTCAGGTTACATAGCCATACCCTACGGGTACACTAATAGTAGCTCTATCATCAATAGCTTGGTTGGAAAAACAAGTTCGTAGGTTAACAAACTTGGAAAGTATAACTTAGGTTCGGCGCTATACTCAATGCAAATATATAATAAATTTATAATATGTAAGGTATAGAGCTGTTTTTTTTATTTTTTAACATTTCTTCAATATGCAGATACCTATTCCTCAGTTTCATGCAGACTATGTGAAGTAGGAACCTTGTACCTTTTATATTATACAATTTGATTCAGCGGCTCTCATATCCTTAAAGTCTTATTCAGAATTAAATGTTGTAAAGAAGTTTCCATTTTCTATTTATGACGAATTCTTCATTCGTTAGCTTCAATGTTTAATTCAAGGAACCACTACCCTTTCTGAATTATCACATGAATTTGATTGCGCAAAGCCTTTCTCTATTTTAATATTAATCCTACTTCTAAAAGTATTACGTATTAAAATCACATCCTATTGTTGGAGAGCAAACTATATTTAAGCATGATATCGCTCATATTTTGCTGCGCGAGCCATTGGATCACTTCTTTTATTGGGGACTAAAAAAATATTAACTAATCTATATTGAAAGAAGATGTAACCATAACGCCTTTTCAAAAGAAATCTGAATCTCCTAATTTTAGCATTGATGATTCTGTAAATGTATTGGTAGTCTTGTATTGCATCGTGAGGATACGATTAGCAATTTACTATTGTCAAAACCTCTTTGTGTAGATTTCTATATTAGAAAGTTAATAGATATTCTGAAGGCCAGCACATGCTTATACATCATATTTAACAGTAGGTAATTATTCTTTTGACTCGTAACCATATTAATGGACAATTATTCTTCTCGTCCGACCACAGACGATACTCTCCATTTCGTATAACTCTTTTCTCTACTATTCGCATTAAGTCAAAATGATCCAACATTCCTGAAGGAAATATTTCTATAGCAGAAACATCATTATATGCTTTTAACATTACTTCCCAATTTTAGGGCTTGACCCTCATTAACGTCTATAAAGGATATTGAATCTTATGGATCACATCCCATTGTTGGAGAGCAAATTAGCTCCGTTGTTTTTTAAATGAAATATACTTCCCAATTTTAGGATTTGACCCAATCCTATTACCAATTGAATTATAGTATATACTATATTCAAAAAAAAAGCCCCCCTCTAAATTAATAGAGAGAGGCCATCCCAAAAACCGATTTTGTTTTAACTCATCGATTTGAGTATTTCATTAAGAAATGATTATTCGATGATAATCATTTTCTTAGTCTCACTGAAGTCACCAGACTCGATTGTGTAGTATAATACACCTACAGTATTGATATCACTCTTCTCGATAGAGATAGTGTTCATTCCTGCAGCGTACTCACCGTTCACTGTTCTGATTACTTTACCAGCTACGTCTCTTATTGTAAGAGATGCTTTACCTGCAGTTGCAAGGTTGAAGCTGATTGCTGTA
>CALLPN010000005.1 GCA_938015435.1 uncultured Saprospiraceae bacterium | reverse complement strand
ATCTGCAATTCTATTTGCTAGGTATCCAAGATTGAAAACAGCCTATAATCTGAGTCGAAAGTTAGCAGTAATATTTGGAAGAAATACCACGAAACAAATAGCTTACAAGAAATTGGCCTTATGGTATAACGAAGTTGAAATAGCTGGATTTAAATCATTTAACACCGTAGCTAATACTATTAAAAACAACTATAATCATATTCTTAACTACTTCAATAATAGAAGCACTAATGCCTCCGCTGAATCATTTAATGCCAAGGTAAAAGCTCTTAGAAGACAATTTCGAGGTGTAAGAAACGTTAGCTTCTTTCTTTTTAGGTTATCTAAGATTTATGCCTAGCCCACAAGGTTTTCATCTTGATCCAAAGTAAATTTATTACGAATACCTAAATGCCTAAACGAAAAAGCCTATAAGAAATGAATCTTACAGGCTTAAAATTTATGTTTTAACTATTGTATTAGATGTTATTATTGATGAAGCTAATGGCTACTTTATCTTTTAATGATGGAGCATAGACAGATGTAGAAATTATTCTACTTGCAGTAATTCCCTTCAGCTCTAAGTATTTCTGACATGAACTGATCCTATTATTAGATAATTTTATCGTATTGTTGGTATCGTCTATTCTATGGGAAGTAATCATCACTTTAGCATTTCTATTCTTATTCAAGTGATTGACAACTTTATCTAAGCGTTCCAATGATCTCTGATCAAGAGTCGCATATTGCGTTTTGAAATCTATAAATTTACGATCTGCAGACACTGTTGCTCCTTCACCAATTGTACCAGAAGATGTGTTTTGAACTGGCTCTAAAACTGCAAAATCAGGAGAGAAGCTTTTATCTTCTACTACATTAAAGTCTTTTAGGTAATTCGGCTTTTTTTCGATGAGTTTAACAATCTTACCATCAGTAGTAAACTCAGCTAGGTATGCTTCAGAATTATAAAGGATCACCGATGTCTTAGTGTCTTGTGCGGATGCTACAACTACTACGAATAGTAATAATGCACTCAAAATTGGGGATAAGTGATTAAATTTCATAGGTCAATATATTAATGATATTATAAATACAACTTATTGTACCAAGCCCCTTCCTTTCTTCTTTATCTTCCCTTCGCTTTCTAGCTGTTTGAGAACTTGATCTAAAACTCCATTGATAAACTCTTTACTCTTAGGAGTACTATATTCCTTTGAAATGTCGACAAACTCATTGAGTGTAACTTTCGTCGGAATACTTTCGAAAAACAAAAACTCACATACTGCCATATTTAACAGTACGGTATCTATTACTGCGAGCCTCTCATGATCCCAGTTCTTCAACATGGGTTTTACTATATCTTCTAACACTTCTTTTTCTTGAATAGTTCTTGCTAGAAGTTCGGCACCGTACTCATTAACGGTCTCATCGTCAGGATAGTATGAGTTTAAAAAGTCTTTTCCTTCAGAAGGTAATGCCTTTAATATCTTCTTTGTCGCACCAATGACTAATGATTTGTCATCGATCCATGCAGAGTAATGATCTTCTATGGCATCATTGTAGAATTCACTTTGTCTACAAAATCTAAACAGCTCTAGTAAAATTTCAATAGAATTTTCTACATTCTCCTCTTCTTGTCTAATATATTCCGCGTACGGTTCGGTAGCCGAAAACTCTGTATAAAGTTTCTTGAAATAATCTTTATCTAATTTATCTGCTAAACTATACTTGTCAATCTTAGTATTTAGATACTTATCATTGACTAAAAATTGCACTACATCGTTCTTAAACAGTTTAGCCGTAAATATCTTATCTAGATCAGTAGGAAGGTGCTTAGCTTTACGCTTACGTTTATCTATAATAGAGAGTCTAGTAATTTCTCTAAGAATAAAAATATTGAATAATAAGAGTTCAAAACTTGTATCAATTCGTTCTGCATATCGTTTTTTGACTACAGAAGCGTCGAGATCCACATCTCTATCCATAGCATACAAAAATTGCATCACTTTTACTCTTACACTGCGTCTACTAAGCATTTCTTTAAATTACTTGTCTGGGTTGGTTAATGTCACTTACAATGAATAAAACACAAAAATATGTTATTTATATATTATTCATTATTATAATACAAAGTAAGCGAAATTTAGTGTGTATCTGTATCAATTAGCATAAAACAATTACAAAATTGCTTGTTAGGCGCTCTAAAATGAAGCAATATGTCATATTAACGAATATAATCACTTAATATAGTATCGAAAGTAGGTACCTTTTTGTAATGCCACTTGTATACTATTCTACCATTTTTCCATAATACAATCCCTGGATTGCTTCTTACAATGGTCTTCAACAGTATTTCATCCGCATTATAATACTCTATATTTAAGCCTGTTTCATTTACAAATGATGCTACGTTATCTTCATCTGCTCCACCCATTATCGCTTTAACTTTGACACCATTAATGAGAGCCTGATCAGCTAAAGGCTTGATTATATTATTGTATTTATCTATATACTCCAGGTCCCAATCGTATTTTACATATTTCTGATCCACTAGTGTAATACTATCAACAGATTTCACGATTTGAACAGTTTCCAACTTCGTCTCCAGATCAAATGTAATTATGGTATCAAGGGCAAATGTCGTATCCTGAACTACCCTGGTAGCCATCGAAGTTTCGTATTTAGGTTTATATGCTACTATCATTAAGGTATAACCTTCTTCTGATAGGAAGTCTTCCGTTACATCATCCCCATTTAAAGCCATTATCTCAAAGTCACTTAACTTGGTCTTCTTTACTGTAGGTTCTGTTTGGATATTATCTACCACTTTCCAATCCTCTTTATAGGTTTTAAATTCTTTCATGTACTGTGCATTAGGTAATTCTAATGTCCTTCCATCCGTATTATGTTCTAGTATCCATGATTTGATCTGTACATTAGCCATAGCATCTAATTCAGCAGTTCGCTGCGTGGCTACATCTTTACCTATATTGAAAGGTCTGAAATCAATATGTGGAATATCCCAACTAAAATTACTTATGCAATAAAAGAAAAGTAAGACTGTAGAAGCTACGATAGCAATATTTCTTGCCTTATGAGAAAATAACTGATGCATCTCTTTCCATCTGAAAAGAAAGTATATCGCCGGTATTAACAAGAATACATCCTTAAAGAATGAAACTTTAGGCTCTAATTTTAAGAAATCTCCAAAGCAACCACAGTCGGTTACTTTCATATTATTTTTGTTATAATCCGCCCAACTACTCAGATCGAAGAAATTTCCTCCTTCTGGTACGTAGCCTGTGAGATATGTAAACCCGGTAAGGAATGTAAAGAAAGCCACAAGAAGGAAAAACAACCAACTTGTTAATTTTCTTTTGGCTCCCATTATAAGCATGAGACCTAATACGATCTCAAATATGACCATCGTCACGGAAAACGCAGTTGAAATCTCTGATAACTTAGGAAATAATGGAGCTATAAAACTCATCCATGTCCCTTCGAATGTTGACTCAAATTCAGTAAAATACTGTTCCATCTTATACGCTGTACCCAGCGGATCAGCTGCCTTAACAAACCCAGAAAATACAAATAGAAACCCCGTGAAATTTTGCAGGTAACTCATCAGCCAATTTTTTTGTCCTTTATTGAAAAAGGCTACGGCGGCAGTTAGAATACCGGCTACGACTGCTACTCCTAGTAGTAACTGAGATAATGTAATTGAGATTAATAAAAGCATCTTATTGTTTGTTTTTTTTGGAAAATTAAATCAACTCTGAATAAAGTCGAACATATCCCATTTTTCTTAATAACTGATTTAACTCTACTTTTCTTGTTCTGAGAGTTTTATCAAAGCAAATATTGCATAATTGATGATATCTAGATAATTGGCATCTAAGCCCTCTGAGATTATAGTTTGCCCTTCATTATCTTCGATTTGCTTGATTCTAAGGAGTTTCATTAGTATTAAATCAGTCATACTACTCACTCTCATATCTCTCCAAGCCTCACCATAGTCATGGTTCTTGTCAGTCATGAGGTCTTTGGATACTTTAACCCACTTGTCATAGTGCTTTTCGGCTTCTGTAATTTCTAGATCCAAACCTTCTTCTGGTTTCATCTCTAATTGTACAAGAGCCATTACACAGTAATTGATTATTCCTATATATTCATCTTGTACTGGCTCATCTATCTTACTAGTACCTTTTTCTTCTATACTGCGGATTCTACTCGCTTTAATAAAAATCTGATCAGTCAGAGATGATGCCCTTAGTATACGCCAAGCGGTACCATAGTCCGCTGTCTTCTTCATGAAGATATCTTTAGCCGATGTTATGCAAGAGTCGTATTGTTGTGATGTATTGCTCAAAAGTGATTGTTATGTTATTTACAATGTAAATATAAGAATTGGTTATAATATGATCTACTCCACACTACAAATGTAATAGCTATAACAAGGAGATATATTTAATGGCTTATGAATGATCTATAATAGTATGTTAATGTAAGAGCCGAGTGAGTTGTAAAAGTTCAAATGCAGAGGTTTTTTGTATATGGTTTAATCCTTATGAAAAGATTATATCTTTGCCAAGCATTCAATCTATCATATGTCTACAGCCGTTATTATTCTTATTCTTTGTATTGTTATCAATAGTTTGATTGGTGTGGTTTTTAAGCTATTTAGCCGATTTGAGGTTAATATCTTTTATGCCATTATGGTTAACTATATAGTATGTGTGATTACCGGCAGTATATATTTAGGTCATATGCCTTTAGCTATTTCCAGTGCTCAAGAGCCTTGGTTTCCATATGCTGCAGTGCTTGGATTTATCTTCGTCACCGTATTTACAATTTACGGTAATACGGTAAAGCATTTTGGTATTGTAGTCAGTACCATATTCCAAAAGATGAGTATGCTAGCGCCTGCCATCGTAGCAATAACACTTTTTGAAGAAGATCTTAGTTGGCTCAAAGGGATAGGTATTGCTATTGGAATTCTATCCATCTTGTTTCTAAGTTATCAGAAGAGCGAAAAAAGTGATACTGGTGCGGCTGCAATCCCAAAGAAGTATTGGTTACTACCATTTGCTGTCTTCCTTGGAAGTTGTATTATTGACAGTACTTTATTTTTAATGGAGGCCAAAAAAATAGCGCCTAGTGGTGACATCTCATTTGTAATTCACTTATTCTTCTTTGCTTTTGTTGCTGGTCTTGTATTATTGATCATTCAACTTGTCAAAGGCAATCGAGAAAAATTAGAAACTAAAGATATTATCGCAGGAATATGTTTAGGTATCCCTAATTTCTTTAGTATTTATCTTTTGATGGAAGTAATTGCTTCGGGTTGGGATGCTAGTGTTGTATTCCCTATCAATAACGTAGGAATACTTTCTTGTTCGGCTATTATGGGATTCATATTATTTAGAGAAAATATCACACAGAACAAGATCGTCGGATTAATAATGGCCATTGTAGCTATCGTACTTATTAGCTATTAATTATGTCAGAAATAATAGATCAATATAATACTATCCTAGAGCCTACAGAAGGTCTTTATAAAGAGAAAGGAAGCAAGTTTATCTCTTACGCTTTCAGTGTCAAAACGGAGGAAGAAGTGGAAGAGCGATTATTAGAGATTCGAGATATACATCATAAGGCAAGGCACCACTGTTACGCATATGAGATTGGTATAGATGGAAATAGATATAGAGCTAACGATGATGGAGAGCCTAGCGGCACTGCTGGCAAACCGATCCTCGGTCAACTACATAGCCATAAAATTACAGATGCGTTAGTAATCGTCGTCAGATACTTTGGTGGAACCAAGCTAGGTGCATCTGGACTAATCACTGCATACAAAGAAGCTGCTAAAGAAGCCCTTGGATTAGCCGAAAAGAAACAAGTCATTATAGGGAATCCATATTTACTTAGTTTTGGTTATGACCAAATGGGCCATGTCATGAACTGTATCAAATCATTAGACCTCGACATTTTAGACAAAGCGTTTACTGACAGTTGTGAGGTCAAAGTAAATATCCGACTATCGCAACAAGCTGAACTGATAGCCAGACTTAAAGCTGTACTCTTAGAAATATCTTTGGAGCAAATCGACGAAAAGACAAAGGTTCCGTTTTGCAAAATTGAAAGATTAGAAGCAGTATAAAAAACTCAATTATGATTAAAGTAGGACTTACAGGAGGTATAGGGTCAGGCAAGACTACGGTAGCAAAACTATTTGCAAAAAAAGGAATTCCAATCTATTATGCAGATGGAAGAGCCAAATATTTGATGAGTTATAACAAGCCACTTAAAGCAAAGATTATTGAAGCTTTTGGGAAAGATGTATATCATAGAAACGGTAGGCTTAATCGTAAAATTTTAGCTTCAATAATATTCAATGATAAATCGAAATTAGCAATCATTAACAACTTGGTGCATCCGGCAGTGGCCAAAGATGGAGACGCTTGGTATGATGCTCAGACAACTCCTTATGCCATCAAAGAAGCTGCGTTAATGATAGAGAGTGGTAGTCATCAAAGTTTAGATCTCCTTGTGGTAGTCACTGCTGATCTAGAAGAAAGAATAAGAAGAGTGATGAAGCGTGATGGCGCAATAATTAAAGATGTCAAAGCTAGAATTGAAAATCAACTAAGTGATGGAGAGAGATTAGTTCATGCAGATTATGTAATAGACAATAATGACCGTACTCTATTGCAAGAGCAAGTAGATGCATTGCATGTAGAATTATTGGCTTTAAGTAAGGTGAAGTAACTAGGCGATTCTTAGCTCCGCTTTTTATAATAAAATGGCTTCCAACAATGTTGAAAGCCATTTTTATTATAATTAAGTTCTTGTAAATATTATCTTATAATCGTTATATCTCCAACTCTTACTTCCGGAGTGGCTCCTGGCTCTTCGATAAATTCAAAAACATAAACATAGACTCCAGGATTTAATTCTTGTCCTTTGAATGTACCATCCCATCCAGGATAATTCATGTCATCAAAAGGTTGCCAAGGCGTCTCTACGTTAAAAACCAAGTTACCCCATCTATCGAAAACACGGATATAATTAGCAACCATATCAGGATTATTAGAATGGATAACCATATTGTCATTAGTTCCGTTTTTGTCAGGACTAAATATATTAGAGATACTCAGAATAGATATAAATTCTGATTCCACTGGAAGACAGCTAGTCACTACACATCCACCTTCAAGAGTAATGTCTACACAATACAAAGAATTGACACTTGGCGATACACTAATAGAGAAACAGTCTAGACCATCGCAAAGAGTCTCGGTCTCATTATACCAAGATAGATTAATAATATCCGCATCTTCATTACCTAGATCAAGTACTAAGTCTCCAAAAGCTCCTACAGCGATAATTGCAGGACCAGTCACTGAATATGAAGGTTGTACAGGTGCTGAAATTACAATTTCCATTTCTTCGGACATACACATATTCCCATCTAATACTGAAATCGTATAATTTCCTGGAGCTAAATCAGATTCCATACCATCAGTAGTATATGACTTAGGGAAATCCGTCAGTGAAACATCCATAGCCGATAAAGTAATATTATAATTACCATCTCCACCTGTAGCAGCAAAAGTGATAGAAGCATCATCAGAATCAAAACAAGTCGGATCAACAATACTTACCATCAACGCAGGAGCATCATACACTATTACTGTATCCAACTCAATATAAGCGCAATCATTCTCCTCGTATGTATAGGTCACTTCATGTATTCCTACCCCACTGAGATCATAATTAAATATACCATCAGAAGTTACGAAATTGCTGGCAGACGACCAGCTACCAGTACCACTGCCGTCAGATCCTGTAAGAACCACATCGAGTTGTACTGTCGAAGGAAGATTACTAATACAATCTGGGTCATTATTAACGACTTCAATATCAACACCTTCGCAAGCACTTGTAGCGCACATTTCTGACATTGTAGTATTTCCACATGCACAGTCAGAAATTGCCTCCACTGTAATATCGACAGATGTCAGTGGATCTAAACCAGTAATATCAAACGTCGTTTCTGGTTGAGCTGGCTGAGCGACACCTTCTACAGTTATAATATACATAGATGCACAATCTACTGCATCCCACGATACGGCAATAGACGTATTCGTCGGGTTACATGATATTACTGGATCCAATAATTCTGCTTCTACGACTACCGTATAAGTCTCAGATGATATCATACAAGTACCAACCGTTACATTAGCTATTACCTCATAGGTTCCAGCATCCATCCATTCGAATGTACTTCCGTCAGCTGTGTCCGTTTCCGTAGGATTACCCTCAGCGACGATATCAATAACTGCACCTGGAATATCTTCTCCTGTATAGGTTACGGTAAGTACTTGAGTTTCACATATCAATGGCAATAGATCTAGGCTTGGAGTAGGTAAATCTACAACTGTAATAATCACACTATCTCTAGTATCACAAGGGCCTTCAGAGAGATCTAAATACACTGTATATTCTCCTGCATTAAGAGAAGCTATGTCTACGATACCAGTTACAGGGTCAGTAGATGGACCATTGAAAGTCATTACATCTGATCCATCCATAAATCCACCCATGATCGTTACGTCAATATCATAAAAAGTCGGTTCACCTTCACAGAATGTAGGAGGAATTTCATCCGGTATAATCTGTGTACTTGGACAGTCAATTGCTACACAATCATCTGTAAAACTGCTATTGGGACATTCATTATCACTAATGGCAATCACCATAATCGTTCTTGTATCATTTGGATTTAAGCCCATAACTGGATAAGATGTTCCTGTCTGAATACCCATTGAGATCCCATCTATGAAGACTTCATAATTTGTGGCTCCATCTACTGCTCCCCAGCCAAAAGTGATTGAAGTACTTGTCGAACTACAAAATATAACTGGATCAAGTAGACCTTCATCTATTTGTATGGATTGTGTAACTGGTGCCGAATCACAACCTAATCTAGAAACTTGTAATGTGACATCATACATACCACTATTGTCATAAGACAATACAATTGTACTTTGATCATCGGCTCCCATAACAGTAGCTCCGTTAACTGTCCACATATAGGTAGCTCCTGCACCTGCCACACCTGTATGATTGAGTATCACTTCTGTACCTTCGCAGACTGTAGTTATCCCATCAAACGATGCTGTTGTCTGATTGACCACTGTGAGTACAATAGATACTTCTGCAGCATTACATTCACCTTCATTATAATTTAATGTAATCGTGTGACTTCCTTCTCCAGCAGTAGTTGGATTAAATACTCCAGTAGTCGGATCCACTCCTGTCCCAGACCATAATGCTGTTCCTGAATTATTCATAAATCCACCATCGATAGTATAGGATAAATTAATGGGGCTAGTCGTCGCGTCAATACAAAGTAAAGAGTCCATCTGCGTGATGGCCACTGATAATGTTGGACAATTTGTAGCACTGCAATTTTCAGTATCCGCAGAATTAGGACATTGATTTGGACTAAAAGCTATAACTTCTATACTTACTGCGGTTCCAGGAGTTAATGGTGATATATTCCATGTTGCATCTGTTTGTATTCCCTGCGAAACTGCATCTATGATTACTTCATATTCGTCAGCAATATCATTCCAAGAATAGTTAATAGAAGTAGCATCGGTAATACAATCTATTACTAATTCAGGTAATGGATCTTCGACCCATACATCTATATTGACAGTTTCACTGATACATTCTTCTTTTACAACAGTAAGAGTAATCGTCTTCATTCCACTAGAGCTGTAAGTCACGTCAAATGGTCCTACTCCTACTCCAGTCATATCTACATCTATACCAAAGTCCCACATATACTGTGCACTTGTGGTTCCTCCTGTATATTCTATTGTAAAAGCATCGGTTATACAGATAGTATCTACACTAGTTGTAAATAATGCGATTGGCTGTTCGAATACATGCATCGTAATCGATCTAGAAAACATACAATTATCATCACCCGTATAATTATAAACTATATTATGTATTCCTGGTCCTGCGATATTCGCATCGAATACTCCTTCGGCCTCATTGATAATACCTGGTCCTGTAAATGAATTAGTATTAGGTGTAGTACCATTAACTATATCAAGGAAGATCGTATCTAGTCCTACATCCGTAGTTAAACAAATCGTATCTCTTGTAGGTGTAAATGTAAATGTGGGTTCATCGCAGTCTTGTGCAAAACATGAGAATACGCTAGCATTCCCTACTGCACATGCTCCATCAGTAGTCGCCGCAACTGAAATTTCAGTAAAATCTGAGACCGTCACTCCAGTCACCACCCATGACGTAGGTGTTGTCTGAGTACCTACTGTTCCACTCAAAAGTGTTACCTCATAATCTGTGGCTCCAGGAACTTCATTCCATGTTATGGTAATGGAAGTTGTAGTCGACTGACATGTCAAAAGTAATGGTGCTGCTAACCTTTCGACGATCATTATTGAATCTAATTCATTTGCAACACATCCATTATCATCGACTGAAAGTGTAACATAATATAAACCTGGTGTTGAATACATCACATTATGCGGTCCTTCAGTCGTGGCAGTTGTCCCATTTCCAAAATCCCAATCATAAGTAGCTGCAGTACTTACTGTTCCATCGAATGTAATAGTCACTATTGAATCTTGGCATTCTTCATCTATCAAATCAAATCCAACATCAGGAACCGTAGCTGTTACATCGAGACAATAAGTAAACATACAATTTGCTTCTCCTGGCTCATCCACAAAATGGCTGAGCATTACATCTACACAGTAAAGACCAATCTCTTCAATTTCTAAAATTCTGGGTATAGCATTATTGTCGGTAACCTCTTCTCCTGCATCTAAAACGCTATTCATATTATCATCTTTATACCAGTCATATGTAATTTCATCAGGAACATTAGGAACAATATCTTCAAAAAAGATACTTATTTCTACTCCTGATGCAGTACAATCTGACTGTAACACCATATCATGTTCCAATACGATAGTGGTCAATCTAACTGTACTATCACACCCACTTGCGGCTGGAGTATCAAGTAGTGTATAATTGAAATTCGTAAATCCACCTCCTCCATTTCCTGTTATGGAAAGTTGATCATAAGGAAAAGGTAGGTCCGATTCGCATAATGCAATTTCGACGATTTCTCTTGGGGAATCATCTATTTGAATGATATCTATAATCTGATCTATCATACAGCCATCAGGATCAACGTAAAGCACATTGATATCTATTCCTGGAGCAATAGGATTCTTAAGATTATCACCGTTCCATGGTTCGCCTAATGGACCTACTAATACATTACCATTAATATCAACATCTCCGTTGCCGAAACCAACGGAAGTTAATGTCAAGTCATGCTCACAGACAGTATACTCACCAAAATCAATCGGCGGTGGCTGTACTACATCTACATCAACTTGAACACCAGTGGTATTATCACAACCGTTAAAAGCCGAGTTCATAAATACAGTAAATGTTCCAGTATTTGGAAATGCTAGAATAATCTCGTTAGTGGTCGTAATCACAGTTGAACCTGTCTGCTCACCATCACCAACAAGTGTTGAGCCTACTGGGATGGTCCATGTATAATCAATCTCTAGATCGAGTCCTTCTACCGTAAATGTGATTTCGCCATCTGGGCAAATAGGGCCACAGCTAGGAATACTACAAGCTAGTCCTGTTGGGTTAGGTATATCAAATGTGGATGCACCTTGGATAACATTTACCTCAAAGTCACAAACAGAACCTGCGCAACCATCTAGAAATAAATAATACGTCTGTCCAGGTATGAGTGTCGTACCTGTCCCACCAATGGTAAATGCATTTGTACTACAGCCAGCATTACAATAGATCGCATCTGTAAATGTACAATCTGTGTAAACCCCTGCTTGTATACCAGAAAACATTCCGGCATTCGTACATGAAAATGGTACTACCTCCATTTGGAAGCCAGCTTCTCCAGCCACAAATGCAAACCAAGAAGAATTATGTGCTCCTCCTCCATCAGGACATAAAGGGTCTGGTTGAGGGCCTATACTTGTTGCAGTGTTCATACTACCACAATAAGAATCTAATAGTACCAGGTTACATATTGGAGGGTTGGCTTCGGCCTCTTGGCAAATTGGAAATGATAAATCTGCACTTGGGTTATTACAATCAAAATAGAAACAAAAATCGATAAAAAGATTTTCATCTGGACCTGGCAAGTCTGAAGTCTGATCACAGAACAACTCAATAATCGGAGAGACAACATCTTCACCCAATAGCGCATCTCCTGAACCATCATTATCGTTATCATCGGTGGTATTACCACCTACGCCACAGTTTTGAAATAATACTAATGCTGCTCCAGGACCAAAATTGGCTGATCCAATAATCACTTGATAATATCCTGGAATAAGATCATCAAATTGATATGCTCCTGCTGCATCCGTCGTAGCCGTAGCAATACTAGGCTCATCAGGGATACCGTCAAAATTTTGGTCGTAAAGTAAGCTAACTATAACATTCGTTGCTGGCCCATCTGACGCTATATCAAACATCCCGTCTCCTCCATTGGAATCGAGCCAAACTAAATTTCCAATCGACATCAGCTTATAGATACCAACACTTGAGGTATTGTCCGTCTCTCCACCTTCTAATATGACAATATGAGATTGAGCTGGGCTGGCATCGCCCATAAGCACATCACTATCATCATCTACATCATCGATATCACTTGTAAATCCTGATTGATCTTGATAAGTAAATTCCCATCCGGCTGGGAGTGTATACAAGAGCGTATAATTACCTGCAGGTACATCAATAAATGTTACCATTCCTGCGGCATCGGATATTTGATCTGGAATAGCCACTCCAAATACATCATTCACAGGAGTAGCGCCTGCAGCAGTAGCCAGTTGTACTGTCATTCCCATAAAGGGTGCATCTGAGTTTGTTAAGTTTCTACCATTACCATCAGAATCGTGAAACACAAGTGCTTCTATGGTTCCTGATCTGAAATATCCAAAATCTATATCTTCTTCTTGTTCGTTAGATTCTAATTCGATTATATGTGTTTGGCCTGTAGTCTGATCTGCATCACTATCATTGCTCACATCTCCAGCATCTCCTGCCGCACCTGCTTGATCTTGTAGAGATAAGTAGTAATCTGGAAGTGGATTAGAATTTACCGTAAGTATATAATCTCCTGGTGGCAAAAGTAGGAATTCATATAATCCACCACCTGCAGTAGTTGTCATTATTACTGCATTACCATCTAGATCTGTAACTCCCCCTCCTGCATCATCAGTAATCAATACTTCCACAGCATCTATGCCAGGCTCACCTGCATCTTGCAGACCATCACCATTTGCATCTTCCCATACGAAATCTGAAATACTTGCGGGTTGTAGATAACCAGCATCTACATCTTCATTGTTATCACCAGATATGAGTGTATATCCAGCACCTCCATTATCCGCTAATCCTGTAGTTGGATCAGGATCACTATCCGTAGCCGCTCCAGTAGCGTTTTGTTGGCTTATATACCACATAGTAGCGACTTCTCCGAAAGTTACTTGGTAATCACCTGGGGGTAGATTATCAAACTCATACAATCCTGCTCCAAGATCCATTACTACGGGCGGACTATTACCGTCAAGATCGGTAGCTACTGCACCACCTAAAAGTGTGATGTCTATTGAAATACCTTCAGCTGTAAAATCTACACCTGGCTCTCCCCCATCTTGGATTCCATCGCCGTTGAGATCCTCCCAAACGAAATTCGAAATTTTTGAAGGTTGGATATATCCTGCGTCTTGATTAGCATCGGACATTCCAGATTCCAATAGCACAGCTGTCGTAAAACCTGTTCCTTGATCAGGAGCACTATCTATCCCTCCTATTGTTCTATACCAATTATCCACTAATTGTTCAAATTCTACGGTATATGTATCTGGAGCAAGATTTTGAAATTCGTAACCACCTGCACCTAAATCTATAGCTGTAAAAGGTGTACCATCAAGATTTGTAGTATTACCTGAAGCCGCAGTCAGATTGATAATAATACCTTCAGCGACCCAATCAAATCCAGCATCCGCGCCATCAAATATTCCATTTCCATTAAAGTCTTCCCATACGAGATCCCCTATTGTTATGGGTTGTACAAATCCTGCATCTTGATCAGTATTCATTATTCCTGATTCCAATAAAAATGAGGCCGTAAATCCTGTAGCTTGATCAGGAGTACTGTTCAGCCCTGCTTGAGTTCTGTACCAACTGTTAGCGATCTGAGTAAATTCTACAGTATAAGTATCTGGAGGTAAATTTTGAAATGCGTATCCTCCTCCTCCGAGGTCAATCGCGGTAAAGGCCGCACCCGTAAGGTCATTCGTATTACCTGAAGCTGCAGTCAAATTAATATTGATACCTGCGCTTACCCAATCAAATCCAGCATCCGTACCATCGAAGGTACCGTTACCATTAAAATCTTCCCATACTAAGTCACCTATAGAAGCTGGTCGTATGTATCCAGCGTCAATGTCTAGACTCATGTCTCCTGATTGGATATTAATGGTTGAGGTAATACCTGAGCCTTGATCAGGTGCACTATCGCCTGTGTTAATTGTTCTAAACCAAGTTCCAGCTACATCCGTAAATTCAACTGTATACGTATCTGGAGGTAGATTTTGAAATTCGTATCCACCTACTCCACCTACAGCAACCGCGGTAAATGGGTTACCCGTAAGATCGATTGTATTTCCTGAAGCCGCAGTCAAATTGATGTTAATTCCTTCAGCTACCCAATCTATACCTGGCTCACCACCATCTAGGATACCGTTTCCATTAGTATCTTCCCAAACAAAATCTCCAATAGTAGAAGGTATCAATAAGCCAATATCGACATTGGATTCTGTTGTTCCATCAACTAGAGTAAATGCATCTGTCTCCCAATTAGAAAAGTCAAGATCATTATCGCCATCAGTACCTAGAGGCGCACCTGATGGGGCTACAGTGGTTACAAAGTAATTAGGGGATTGGTCATTGAGCCTAAGTATAAACTCATTGCCCGTCACAGTAATATTATCAAATGTATAAAGACCACCACTTTCGCTTGACAAGGGTAATTCCTCCCCTCCATCTGCATTACCATTTCCATTTGTATCTTCAAATAAAATGAGGTCAAACTCTAAACCGCTAATACCTAAACCTTCTTCTGATCCATCTCCATTAATATCATTAAAAATAAAAACTTCTAAGGTCGCCTGAGCATTCATTTGAAAGGAGAAAGCGAACACAAAAAGGAATATATATAATCGTGGAAATCTCTGCATAATTGATTCTATTTAGTAATAAGACCCAAGAAATCACAGTTTAGCTGCTTAGTTGGGGCTGATTATTTTTTTTAAATATAGGCGGTTGGGTCAAAACAATAACAATCCGCCATGCCAGCGAATGCCATATTTAGAACATTATAGTAAAGCTAAAAAAACGTAGGTGGCTATTGTAGTCTAAGACGACAAATAACATTAGTGAACACTAATAATACATATCCAAATTTGACCAAATATAATTTCACTTTGGGACTCAAAATCTAAAACTATAAGAGAAACAAATGATTACTACCTTAAAACGGTGATATCCCCGGCATATGTAACTATTTCTCCACTATATAAAAGTATTTCTGCCACGACAACATAGACTCCAGGATTAACAAACTGCCCTTTGTAGGTGCCATCCCAAGCTGCAGAAGGATCTGCAGGAAGAACATTTTCAATAGAAAACATTCTACTCGCCCATTTATCAAATACCGACATGGATAGTACTCTTTCAATTCCTCTAGTCTGTTGTATATAGAATAGTCCATTGGTTTCCGAGCCAGGAGCAAACACATTTGCCACTTCAATATCAGGATTACGATTTACCCTTATTAGCACTTCCGACGAATCTTGGCATCCACCAATAGAAGTGGCATTCAATGTATAGTACGTATTAATAAGAGGACTTACTGGAGGTTCAAAACAATCGTCGCAGCTGTAATCTATATTATGTGCAGTCCAAGTTGTAGAAGCTACTTCTTCATTTGGAATATTGAATACCGAATTAAGGTTAATCGTATCTCCAACAATAATTGTTGTTTCCATTTCTGCCTCTACCATGAAATCAAGTCCATCAAGTAAATTGACATCCATTTCAATTGTACATCCCAAACTATCAATTACTTCTATCATATAGCTACCTACACTTAGATCTGTAAATGTAGAATCTGATTGAGGTAATTCATTATCAATTATGTATTCAAAGGGTCCAAAACCACCGTCAACATTTGTGACATTAATACTTCCATCTTGAAAGCCAAGACAATTAGGATCGTTTGCTTCAACAGTTATTCCTAAGAAAGATTGGGGATCTTTAACCATTAATATAGAGTCGACCGATTCACATCCGTTATCAAAATTTAAAACTCTCAGAAAATAAGTGCCTTCTCCAGAAATATCAACATCGAAAATTTCAGATCCTCCTGTGATAGTTCCATTTGTAGTTGACCACGTTGCTGAGAAATCATCCATCTCATCTACATCTATTACGCTACCTTCTAGAGTGACATCTAAATTTTTACATTGAAACGGTTCATTAAGAATTATTTCAATATCTACCTCTTCGAAATCCTCTTCAACCATAACTATTGCTGTATCAGCACAAGCATTAGTACCTACTACAATAATATAAAATGAATCGGCCATTTCTACAACCAAAGAATCCATTGCCAAGAAATTGAAATTATCATCTGTCCAAGTGACCGAAGAATCATCCTCAACATCAACCCCTTTTAGAGTAGTCTGAGATCTGTAACAATTAATATTATCCGTTTCGAAATCAAAAACAGGAGGTACATCAACATAGGTTACGTTAACTGTATCGACAGTGACACATTCATTTCTATCTGAGATCGCATATATAATATATTCTCCTAGAGTATTTGTTTCTGGATTTTGTAAGTCACTACTAAATCCTGGTGCATCCCAAGTATATGATATTTCTGTGTCATCGGTATCTAACGGAAGCGGAACAGCTATCTGGTCACATGTTATAAATGTATCTCTTACCATTATTTCTGGTCCTTCGGTATCATCTATTACATTGATATCGGCAGAGGTCGCACATCCTCTATCATTCGTTACTGTAACGGTATACAACCCTGGCGCAATGGCCAAAGGCTCTTCCAAATCTGATTCATAAGAAAAGGGGCCTTCCCAAGCATATGATATAATGTTAGTAGTAGTTTGTATTGCCAAAGTTACTTTTCCATCGGCACAACTAAAGATAAGATCTTCCCCTGCGTCTATCGTAGGTCTTAGAGTATCCGCTTCTACTACTATAAAAGTATCCATCATACACATATTAGGAGCAGTTACTAATAAATCATATGAACCAAATAGATTGACATCCACATTTTGACCAGTGAAGATATCGTTATCAGGACCAGTCCAATCAAATGAACTGCCTACCAAATCAGAACTACCTGTAAGTGTCACAAACTCTGTATCACAATCAAGGATACCACTAGACATTACGTCAATTTCAGGATAGATAGTGTCAACAACCACAACGATGGTTTGCATGGTTTCGCAATTATTGTCTGCAGTAACGGTTGCTATATATGAGCCTGGCATATCCACACTGAACTCGGTCATATCTTGATCTATAACCGACGGACCTTCCCATGTAGTTAAAATAGTATTCGCTGGTACATTTAGAGTAATATTGGCTACTGCCTGAGCACAATTGATCGTATCAACTATATGTGACACTATCGGAAAATCGATAAACGATTGTATTGGTATATCTAAAGTAGTAGAGCAATTAGCTGAATCACTAACCACCACAGAATATAGTCCTTCAGCATCCACCACAATAGAATCCAAACCTAAAGGAGATACAATAGAAACGCCTGTCCAATCATAAGTAAGCCCTTCTTCTTGGTGATCAACAAGGATGGTTGTCGTAGTCTCTGTACAATTGATTTGCCCATTAGTCATTAGAGTTGCTACAGGTGCTATGGTATCTTGTAACACTACCATGATCATACTATCTGTACAACCAGTAAGTGATGTAGCAATGGCCCAATAAGAATTAGGTTCTGTAACACTGAGGCTGCTTCCTAGAATCACATCACCATTAGGTAATCTAATATACAACTCATCTGTATTCAGGTCGGTATCAAACGAAATATCAACTGAAGGAGATTGACAACCCAAGAGTGGAGTTGTTATTGATATGATTGGTAAATCAATATCTTCAACAACTGTAATAGTCTCTGTATAAATACATCCATTTACTCCTGTCACTTTAAGGTCATAATCCCCTCCTTGCGTAACAGTTGGAGATTGCTCGGTAGAAGAAAACCCAAAATCAGTAGTCCATTTTAGAGAATCTATCTCCACCAAAAACGAAATATTAATAGTTACCATTGAGTTAATACAATCTAAAATTCCCATTTCTATAGTAGCTTCAGGAGTTTCAAAATCTTCCTCTACAATCAATTCGTATAATAATCTACAACCTGAAATTGTATCCGTAACAACAAGTGGGTACATACCTGCTAGATTTACATCAATGATATTCGCAGTTGTATCCGCAATCAAATCCGATTGCCATTCAAATCTAAGATTGAGAGTGTCACTAGGAGTAATAGTAACTACATCCACATTACAATCTAAAGTATCAGATATTTCGAAAGTAATATTGGGCAGATCATCACCAGAAAATACATTTACAGATGTATTACTAAAACATCCAGAAGATGATGTCGATACAAGATTATACAATCCTGGATTAGTTACAAAAGGGGATTCTTGAGTGCTTTGGAAATTTCCAGGTCCATTCCAAAAAAAAGTAAGATCTGTTTCCAGAGTATTAGGAACCAATTGAACACTATCCTGTAAGCAACTTACCGTGACATCATCTATGGTTAATACAGGTTCAAGTAGATCTAATATTACTGTATGAAAAAATGTATCCATACATCCATTACTTGTCGTTGTCACCAATTGATATTCACCACCTTGATTTACCGATATTGTATCTCCTTCTCCAACAAACCCTTGGTTTTCATATTCCCATATGTAATCAATTGTATCTATTGCTGGAGTGACTGTTATCTCAGAATTTGGAATATTACAATCGATGATTGTCGATTGAATTGCAAAATTCGTTCTATTAGTATCAATAAGCACTGTATAATCAAATGCTTCTACACATCCATTAACTAAATTTTGTAGTCTGAGCGTATAGGTAGTATCTTGAGATACTTCTATAATATTTCCAGCTATCGAAGTTCCAACAATATTAGGTCCTTCCCATGTAAATCCATACGAAATACTATCCGGTAGAATCGGTCTTATCGTAGCAATTTCTGTTGCACATGTAATCGTATCACCTACAATTAATGGAACTGGTACTTCTAGATCCTCTTCTATGAATATACTATCTCGACCGATACAACCATTCAATGCAACTCCTTCTATATAATATGTACCACTAATAACTACGGTAAGATCTTCTAAAGAAGAAGTGGATGGACCTGACCATGATTGGTCTTGTAACTCTATCGATGGAGTCATGTCTATAACTACCGCAGGATTATAACAATTCAGAACATCTGCATCGAAACTAAATGAAGGAATACTCTCGTCATTAAAAATTTCAACATATGCAGTATCTGTACACATACCTGTTATAAGGCTAAGCCCGTAAATTCCAGCTTCCGTGACCGTAATCATGTCATTTCCAACTATATTAGGATCAAGTACATCATCTACCTTGAACCAACTCATAACTGTACCAGGACTAGTAATCGATCCTGAAGCATCCAATAATACATCACCATCAGTACAACTTATCATTTCTGAATCAGCTATAATAGTTGCCTGGTTATCTATTACAAAAAGGTCAAGAATAGATACACTGTCGCAAAAGGCTTGACTGAAGCTAATTACATATTCTCCTGTTACTGAGTATTCCGTGCCATCCAATAGAACAAAATCCCCTAAACAGATTGTATCAATAGTCAAAATAGTATCCGGAACTTCTATTATATTAATCGGTATACAATTAGTACTCATAGAAGCACAATAGTCATTATCACTAAATAGCTCTAATAAATCATTGTAATCAGTTCCTATTACGTCATCTAGTATATCTTCTGTTTGAGCTATCAAACTAGATATACCACAGACTTGGTAAGAGCCAAAATTATAATTCGTGAAGTCAGGTTCTAAATTGGCTTCGATTACTTCTCCCCCTTGTACTATTAAGAAGTTATAACTATACAAATTTATGTCAGGTTCGGTTTCAAAAACGGGATCTATATCCAAGTTTAGATTCGGATCACTTTCACAATAATCAGAATCGACTGCAGCTAAAGTACCACCGTCAGCAAGACACTCTAAACAAAAAATATTCGTGGTATCGCAAAAAACTAATTTGATAGAATCAATGGCCCCTTCGTCAAATGAAAAAACATCAGAGAAATTTAAAGTCCATGTACCATTAACAGAACCAGAGTCAAAATCTTCTAAACACCCTTGTTGTGGGTAGTATTGACCTGAGTAATTACCAAATATACCCCAGTTGTCTTGAGTCGTAAATACAGGATCTAAAATTGGTAAATCAGGCATTGCTGCAGAGCCGCAAGGAACAAATTCTACTCCCCAATATGTAAATTGAGTAGCACCTCCAGATCCCGTTGCAGGACCAACAAGATCAATGCTCTGCCCAGATGGTGATACAAGGCTAATTGCTACATCACGTATACTTTCATGCTGAAAGTATAGTTCTACTCCACAGACCCCTTGATCAGTGTTAGATAGATCATTATTGAGGGCACCATCTATTACTATTTCTATAGATCCTATAGTATTGTCAAGGATTGGTGCTCCTAATGTAACATCACATTGACCTACTAGTGAAATAGCTGTACTGGCAAAAACTATTACTGTAACTAAGAATTGGCGAATGTTCATAATCGATACGTAGATATATAACATAGTAAAAGGCTTAAATGCAATAAAGCAGTAGCCAGCATACAAAATAAACAGTGCGGAGATGAGCGCAAATGCAAGAATCTCATTAAGGTTCTCGCAACTACATACAACAAAGGTAGCATTTATACCTATCTAAGAATAGTAAGAAATGATTATTCTGAATCAAATTGATAAAATATTATTCAAACAGACCTCTAAGGTATTTAGATTACTTAAAAATGGGAGCTTCTAATTAAAGAAGCTCCCATAGTATTTAGTTAATCAAAATTATTATTTCACGATGGTAATATCACCACCAATCGTCTCTGTTGTTCCATTTACAAATAGTACTTCGACTACATAAACGTATACGCCAGGGTTAAGTGGTTCGCCCTTAAACGTCCCATTCCATCCGTAAGTAGGATCATTAGGAGGTTGATTTTCTGATACAAATAACAACTCTCCCCATCTGTCATATACTCTCATACTTAGAACAGATTCAACGCTTTCACTATTTACAAAGAAGACTTCGTTGTTTCCATCATTGTTAGGTGAGAATACATTAGGAAGAACTACATCTACAACTTGAGTTACGAGTACTTGAGTCATTGCCGACGCAGGACAACCGTTATTGTATGTTACTTCTACATTGACATTTGCATTTTGATCTGCATCGAATGTAATAGATGTACAAGTAGAATCAGAACAAATTAGCTCACCATCTACAGTCCATTCGATATTATCAATATCGAAATCGCCTAATTGATCTTCGATGCTGAATGATACTTCATTTCCGATGTTCGTTTGAACAGGAGGTCCAAGATCTAATACTAATAAATCAGGTTCTATGATCGTTCCTGTAAGAGAATAAGTACATCCACTGCCACTACTATCTTCCATTACGATCATATACTGCCCTTCCTGTAATCCAGTGAAATTAGTCTCAGTTCCAAATGGTCCACCATCGAAACTATAGCTATAATCACCGTTACCACCCATTGGATTGATGATATTGATAATACCATCACCTTCACCATCACAAGTTATATCAAACGATTCTATCATGAATGAAGGTACTTCATCAGAAACGGTAACTGTCACCATATCTGTATTGGTACACATCGTTTCAGTATTGGTCACCACTAAAGTATAAACACCCGCAGAAGTAACTGTAATCTGCGCTAATGTTGGATCTGCAATTGTGGCTCCACCAGCTTCTGTCCATTCATATGTAAATGATGCTCCAGTAGAGCTAGCTCCACCAATAGTCGCTTCAGTATTGATACAATCAATCTCTGATCCTGTTCCTGCATCTGCATCTGGAATAGCTTCTATTATTACTTCAACCATCTCTGACACGTCAACACAAGGCGCATCTCCAGTAATACTATATATGAATGTATATGTTCCTGGTGCTTGACCTACAAAATCAAATGTACCGGAAGCGTCAAAAGCTCCTCCAGTCGAACTAGAAGTCTCTGACCAAACTCCACCCGCATCTTCATCTGTAAGTAACCCGGCTAAGTCTACGACTGTATCTGGATCATCTTCACAGAACACAGCTGCCTCTTCTGGAGTACCTGCACTTGCTGGATTAGATACTTCTATTGAAGTGTCCCATGTATCTGGACATCCAGTTTCTGGATTATCCATAGTATACATAAGAACATATACTCCAGCATCTACATCTGTAAGATCAACACTATTACCAGTTACTGTCAACTCTGTAGATGACCAAGTACCAGGGAAAGTAGCATTATTGTATTGAGATAAATCAACTACTCCTACATCCGAACATTCTATAGCTGGATCCATTGGATTAGCTAAAGGACAATCACATGCATTGGTGTTAATAACAATAGTAGATGATGCTGGCCCACAAGGTGCATCACTCGTCGCTGTGTAAGTGAAAGTAAATGCCATGTCTTCAGCAATACCAACAAAACTTACATCCGAAAGATCTGAAAGATCAACACCTGATCCATCTGTATCTGTCCATACTCCGTCAGTTGCTCCTGCAATTACAAGTGCATTAAAGTCTATCGAACTAGGACCGAATCCTGAATCTGCAACTATACAAACTGGTAGATCCATCGCTAATGTTACGAATACCTGATTAGATACTGACAATGTCACTGTATTAGCAGGTACACAATTAGCTTCTGGTACCGGATCCAGTGTATAAGTCAACATATAGTCTCCTGCTGCGATACCATCTACCGATAGATTAGTACCACTTAGAGCCACATTCATTCCCATTGGATCTAATACTGTCCATGCTCCTGTACCGATATTAGGATCTTCTAACGTAGATAGATCCAATGGTGTCATTTCGGAATTACATAGATCCGCTGGTGCTGTTATATTGATATTTGGACAGTCACAATCTGTAACTGTTACCATCACTGTAACGATAGCTGGCATACATGGAGCCATCGCTTCACTTGTATAAGTAAATGCCCACATTGAACCAATTGCTTGTCCATCAAATTCAACATTTGTAGGATCTGTAATATCTATAGATTCAGAACCTGCTGCAGCTGCCCATGAACCACCTGTAACATCTCCAGAAATCTGATCTTCAAGATTTACAGTAGTAAGTCCTGCAGTTGAGAATGTATTACAAGGGAACGCTTCCATTACCATTACTTCTGGTTGTGCAAACACTGAAAGTGTCACTGTATTATCTGGCTGACAATCTGCTGCTGGAACAGGATCAAGAGTGTAGGTAAGTATATAATCACCAACTTGTAAATCGTCAACAGGAAGATTAGTACCATCAAGTACTACATTCATCCCTAGTGGATCTAGTACTGTCCATGCTCCATTGCTGATCATTGGATCTTGTAAAGTAGTGAGATCCAATGGTGTCATTTCTGAATTACATAGATCCGCAGGTGCCATTATATTTACATTTGGACAGTCACAATTTGTAACTGTTACCATTACGGTAACTACAGCTGGCAGACAAGGTCCGTTAGCTTCACTCGTGAAAGTAAACGCCCAAACGGAACCTATTGCTTGACCGTCAAACTCCACATTTGATGGATCTGATATATCTATTGCTTCAGAACCTACTTCTGCTGTCCATGTACCATTATCTATATCCCCAGTAATCTGCTGTGTAAGATCTACTGTTGTAAGTCCTACTGTCGATGTAGTATTACAAGGGAACGCCTCGACTGCGACTACTTCTGGTTGTGCAAATACTGAAAGGATCACTGTACTATCTGGTTGACAATCTGATGCTGGAACAGGATCGAGAGTATAGGTTAGCATATACTCACCAGAATCGATTCCGTTAACCATAAGTGTTGTACCTGTAAGTGCTACGTTCATTCCTAGTGGATCAGTAACGGTCCAGTTTCCTGTACCAATCATTGGTCCTTGTAATGAGGCAAGATCTAAAGGTGTAAAATCAGAGTTACAAACTGCTGCTGGCGGTGTTACATCAACATTAGGACAGCTACAATCTAATATTGTAACCATTACAGTAGCACTCGCTGGCACACAAGGTGCAATCGCTGCAGATGTGAAAGTAAACGCCCATACAGAACCAATTGCTTGACCATCAAATTCAACATTTGCTGGATCTGCGATATCGATAGCTTCAGAACCCGGTTCTGCAACCCATGTACCTAAGCCAATATCTCCAGTTAATTGTTGAGTAAGATCTACTGTCGTAAGTCCCGTTGCTGAAACCGTATTACACGCTGTAGCGGGAACCGAGCTTACTTCTGGTTGATTAGATACTATAATCTCTATAGGGAATACTGATATACAATCTCCTCCTGGATCTGTATCTAATACATAGTTAAATGTATAAAGACCAGAAGACAACTGAGTAGTGCCATCATTCGAGTTAAAAATATTGCCAGCTTCTAATACTACTGTTCCTGTAGTACCACCTGCAACATATACCCAAGTACCTGGCTCTGTAGTTGTGATTTGATCATCAAAATCAACAGTACCCGAATCATTACAAATCGGATCTGGGTTGACTATCATTACTTGAGGACAGTTACAGTCTATTATTGTAATTGTAACCTCTGCTGAGATATCATCACAAGGGGTAGTTCCTGTAGCTGTGTATGTAAATACAACTGTTGTATTGGCATCCATAAGGTTACCATCAAACATATTACTTACAACAGCTCCACTATCATCTGTCCATACACCTGGTGTAGAAGTTTCTGTTGAAAGTGTTGTATTAAGATCTATGGTAGTAGGTCCATTTCCAGTATCTGCATTACAAACAAAATCATTTGTTGTTTCGACTATCGCTTCTTCTACTATAATAAATGAAGCAGTATTATCAGGAGGACATGTGCCACCTACAGGATTGACTAATGTCATTAAGAACTCGTATGTTCCTGCTGCTAATCCAGATAGGTCAACCATTGTACCCGTCACTGGAACCACATTAGCACCAATAGATGTCCAGGTTACATCTTCGTTTGTATTCTTAAGATCATTTAGATCAAACATATCTCCTAAAGAATTACATAATGATGGAGGCGGATCAACGGCTACAGATGGACATACACAATTGATCACTGATACACACATTGTATCTCTTGCTTCTATACAAGGATCCATTGCTGTATTGGTTCGGAATTCAAATTTAAATGTATCTCTATCAATTCCTGTAAAATCAACAGCATTAAGATCATCTAAAAAGTCATTACCTCCAATATTGTCGATATTGACCCAAGTACCGGACGTTCCGCCTATTACCTGATCGTTGAAATTCAGAATAACACCTGGAGCTAAACCATTAGCTTCTCTACAAACCTCAACAAAAGGCGTTACTTCCGCCGTAGGAGATATACTAGGTGTTATCGTAGTACAAGTAGAACCTGTACATCCTGCATCAGTATCTGTTACAGTAACACAGTATGTTCCTCCACCTACTTCGATAGAGAATGTTGTTCCGAGATCTGTTCCTGCATCATCTTCCCATTGGTAAGTGATACCAGGACTTTCACCTGCACTTAACGTACCCATATCACCATCACAAAGAGAAAGTGTATTGAGCGATACTAAGAGATTTTCATCTTGTACAACCGTTATCGTTGAATCAGAAGTACAACCCGCAGCATTAGTTACTAATACTACTATATCCCCTGGTGTATTAACTAATACATCTGCTGTTGTTGATATCGTTGTTGCCCCTTGAGTCCATAAGTAGGTATCACCTCCTGAAGCTGTCAAAGTAGTGGAACTGCCCGTACAGTATGAAAGCGATCCTGCTAATGAAATAACTGGATTATCATCTACTTCAACTTCGAAACTCGCTACACCTGTACATCCTTCAGAATCTGTTACCGTTACTACGTAAATAAAGTTCGTATCTCTATCTGCTGTAATAGATGAACCCGTATCAGGCAGAGGAGTATTCCAAACAAAATCTGTATACAATGTTGGATCATCTACAGAAACCATAGAGGTCTCTCCAATACAATGACTATCACCAGTTAATGTCGGCGTTGGACCAGCATTGACATCTAATAAAATATCATCTGATCGCCCTTCACATCCATCTTGATCTATAGCTACTATTACAACACAATCGTAGTCATTAGGATCTATAGTCCATGACGCAGTACTTCCATTATTATCAAACAAGACAATACCATCACAAGTGTGTAACTCCATTATACTGACTGGAGGCCCATCGGCTGTTGCAAAAGCAGCAGCACCTATCGTAATCGTACCACCATCACAAGGAATATCGATATCATTTATTAAAATGAAAGGATTTCCTCCAATTGCAATATCTATTTCTCCAGAATTTTCACAACCATTCGCATCTATAACATCTACGAATATTGTATAAATACCTGGGACACTTGTCTCTTCGTATACCGTAAGTACATCATTGTTACCCGCATTATTACCTAACCAATAATCTAAATTATTATCTACGGTCCAAGTAATATCAAACGGAGCTGTACCACTGAGGAAAATTGCGTCTATACTTAATAACTCTTCTTCTATATCATTTTGACATACTGCAAATTCAGTAGGTTCTAAGTTGAACACAACTGGTGGATTCCAGAAAACTTGAACTTCACCAGATCCTGTACACCCAAGGTTATCTGTTACCGTCACTACATAAGTAGTTGTAGTAGATGGTGTTACATTAATCATAGGGTCGGTTTCATTTCCTGGTGCACCCCATGCGAATGTGTAGTCAATACCTGTACCTCCACTTGGAGTAGCAATGACATCAATACTGAAACCATCACAAACGACTAGTGGATTATTAAATGTTACTTCTATTTCAGGATATACTGTTACTTCGATAGTATTAGTTACACCTGGACAAGGCTTCGTAGGATCTACAGAGAATACCTCATACATCACTATTTGTACTGTTGAAGAAGTATTGGTCAATGTGTTATCTATAGTTCCATTTCCTCCTGTAAACATGAAGTCTGTTTCACCATCTACATTAGGGTTATCAATCACTTCAACCACTATATCTACAGCTGAACCGTCATCAGTATTAACATCTATATCTAAAGTCTCAGTAAAGCAGATTTCTACATCATCCCCTAAGACTTCAGCAGGAACATCACAATTGATTTCCCAAGCTGGTCCTGTAATAGATGGATCAATAATACAAGGATTATCTTCCCAACATCCAGTAACGGCATCCGAAGTCGTTTGGAGTGAGATCTGTAAATCTCTATTCATCTCACAATCTTCATCAGGGATACCATCACCATCTTCATCTGGAAATGCTTTAACAATAAGATCAAAACAAACATCTACAGGAACCAATACACCTCCTGAATATCCATATTGCTCAACAGGAGTACATGATCCTGCTACACAGGTAGTACTTCCTCCGTTATTATTCCAAAACCATCCTCCTGGTAAAGGAGAACTCGGTGGTAATGGCCCTGAACATGGACAACTTGTATTACATACCGTATTACAGAGTTGTAATAATCCATCATCATTAGTATACGTACATAAGTTTGGTAGAGTATAAATAGATGTAACTGTAGCACATGCTCCATCTGGCTCTACCCATGTTCCTCCCACATCACCATCTAGTACAATAGAAGGAAAATCTATGCTTTCTAAATCCCATCCTGGACCAAATGTTGGTATGATACCGTGTAACCAATCATTACCTGTACCGGCAGTATTATATTCGAATTCAACACATACTTCCACTTCTTGCCCTGGACAGAAATTTTCAAAATCTTCTACTTCCACTTCTTCACCATCTATAGAGGCCGTCCACTCACCATTTCCACAATCAATTGCGGTTTCACCACTACAGGCAATACATCCAAGTGATCCTGCATAGTTTAGTACAAAGTTAGGATCTGTAATCTCACCTAAAGCTGTAATCGCGATCCAATATGTCGCAGGAGTACCTGGAGGATCTTGTACAATCGGCACAGTAAGATAAATATCATCTAATCCCGGTATACCACAAGGAATATTAGGCCCTGGTGCAGGCTCAGGATCTATTACATTGATCATATCATCACAAGATCCTGTAGTAGATTGCCAGATAGACCAAGTCACATCAAAACCATCCGCTACAACTTCGGTAAGTAATATCGTAGCTTGATCAGAATCTATATTTAACTGATACCAAACTGTTGGTCCCATATCAGACATACAAGCTACGTTAACATCTTCTGGACAAGCAAAATCTAAGCAACCATCGATAGATAGAATATTCTCTCCATCTTCACAACTAGTTGGTGTATTGGTTGTCAATGATTCAGCATCTGCGCATTCATCGGCAGCACATTCTGTATTTCTTTCCATTATGGCGATACTAAATTCACCACATTCACCATCCGTAGAACCTACTTTTACATAGTATACTAAAGTTGGATCACATAATGCAACTGCTATCTCTACACTTAATGGAGCACAAGATGTTTCTACTACAGTAAGCTGATTTGGCGCGGCTACGCCTCCTGCTGTAGTACTAGAGTAAACTTCGACAGTCATATTACCACTAATGGCCATTCCTGTTGGATCTACATTGACGAAAAAACCATCAAAGCCACCAGTTGGTACAAATGAATACCAAACTGCATTTTCATCCGATGCTCCACCGCATTCAAGGTTGGCCCAATCTGCTGTTGGATCATCGGTATTACCTATTGCACAACATGTAGTACCACTATGAGCTGCAGCCAAATCCCAAGGACCAGCATTATCAGCATCCATAAATGGACTATCATTTATTGGCGGTACATCTACTTTTACATTCATTACTATTTCGCCTTCATCTCCTGCTTGATCACTACCGATTATTATTTGGTAAGTGTCACCTGGAGTGACAGGTATATCTTCAAAATCTATTTCACCATTCCCTACGGCTTGACAATCAATTGCTACTCCTGCAGCAAAATCATCACAAGCAGTTTGTACAACTGCAAGCTGAAGGTTACCTGCGAAACCAGAAATTAGTTCTGTAGTAATATCCAAAAGATTAGCTCCTGGAACGTCTGGTATCGTGACTTCGTACCAAACTGTAGGACCGACTGAAAAATCACAACCTGCAACATCAGTTAATACCTCAGGACATGCATCTTCGGTAGTAACGTTCACAGGTACAAACTGACAATATTCATTCTCAGTTATCTCAATCATATGATTTGGACCTATCCCAGAACATAAATCGTTAGGGACTAGTGGAGGAAGGGAAGTGATTTGTATTTCGAAATCTCCTTCATCCATATCTTCACCAGATGAAATTTGTATAAACCATATAGATCCTTCTGGTGCACAAAGGAAATCAATCGCCTGATCTCCTGGTTCACAAGATGTCATATCTGCTGGAGGTAATGCATCGCATGCACCTACTCCAGGCACTATAGCAACTCCTACGTTACCTACAATAGTCACGTTAGAAAGCGCAACTCTAAATCTACCTGATCCGGCAGGCACTTCAAATGTGTACCATACTGAAGATATTTCACCATTTATACAATCTGGGTTAGGCGTATCAGGTGTACAGGATACTGTACTTGCAGGATTAACTGTTAACACACCATCATCTAATTCAAAAGCATCACAAGGCATATCATTAACACAACCAGAATTTATTTCTATACAAAGATCAAAATCTCCACCTACTGGTCCTTGAGTACCGATAGCAATCCAATATTGCTGCCCTGCAGCTGGTGCTGGTATCTCTAGTGGTCCAGTGTTAGCTTCATTACCACCACCAACAACACAACTACCTATCTGCATTAGCGCCGCATCACAACCTCCTTCGAAGACTGCAATTACTGGAGCATCAAAACCAGCATTAGTAACTGTCGTAGATATAAATTCACCATCACCATCATTGGTTACTGAGTACCAAACTACATTGTTAATCTCTACCCCACAATCGCCAATAAACTCTGCACAAGCATTAGTATTACAATCGGAAATCAAAGCACAATCATCATCTGTAACTATTTCTCCTTGATCAGAATCAACGTTACCTGCTACCATACTACATTCATCATTATCGATACATGCTGGATCAATAACTACAACATCGAGTTGTATCTCAAACTCACCCGCTAAATCAGATTCCGAAGTAACCATAATCGAAAGTACCGTACCTGGATCTAAACAATTAAGTGTCAAAGGATCTATTAATGCTCCTGCATCACAAGTTGTGGATGTAGGAGTCACTTGTGTTGCTGTTGTACATGCTGCATCAAGCTCAACTACCCAGACATTCATTGGTCCTGCAGCAGTAATAGAAGGAAAACTAATCTCCACTCCTGTTTCTCCTGGGGCTAAAGTGTAGGTAAACCATACTGATGATTGTGATTGGTCAACATCACAATTAGGATCTGCAATGTCAAAAGTTGCACATGTATTATCACCAGTTACCGCAGCTCCTGAAGTCAAGGTTACAGGCATACAAGGATCATCATTATCTGCAGGTGTTAGTGTTTTCACATCGAAGTTAATTAGACCTTCTACTTGCCCAGCAATAGAAACTGCAAATAAGTAAGTCATATCTTCTGCTAAGCCAACTATCTGACCATCTGCTGTAACACAATCTTGCTCTAAAACAAGATTATCACAATCGCCACTAAATATGGCAACATATTCTCCGCCATCTAAATTTTGGAATTCGAATCCTATTCCACCTACTGGCAAGAAAGCTTCAAACCAAATTACGGCATCCTCGTCTAGCTCACAAGATGATACACCATCTAGTTGTGGAGTCTCTGGACAAGCACCTACGTTAGGCGTATTTACCGTTTCCCATTCACAATTTGGAATAAGATCTATAGGTATAGCCATTGCACATGCATCTTCGTCTGGAGTATCTGAATTATCTTCTGTAACTGTTATAGTAAACTCTCCTTGTGTACCATCTGCTGATCCGACAGCAATAATAAGTACTGTTCCTGGAGTTACACATTCGTAATCTAGATTGGTATTAATCGCAGCACATGGATCATCTCCATCTACTTCTACATTATTAGGATACACTGCTCCGACGCAATCTGTATATAGTTCTACAGCTATACCTGTAGCAGGAACAACTCCTGAACCAGCTATAAAAATAGTCAGATCTGTACTTTTAGTTGATGCTACCGTATATTCATAATAAACTACATGAGAATCTGTAGTCCCTAATCCGCAATAGTCCACAGTTGGTGGTGTAGCACAAGCGGTTGTACCCACCACTCCTGCTGCCGCAGTTGCTGAAATATCTTCAGCATCAGGATCGCAAATATCATTTGGTGGTGGTGTTATTGCTAGTATTTCGAATGAATAAGGCATTTCCGCTGCTGGATCGGCACTCACTCCCACTAGGAAAGAATTACCTCCTGTCATACCCAGAATAGTTGCATCTGTTGTGATACAATCTGCTTCAGGAAAGATCCCTGCTGGTGTTGGACATGTATTATCTGTAAAGACGGTTATTGACGCTCCTACTATCATAGATAGCTCAATACCTACTGCATCTGCTGGAAGTGTTATCTCATGCCATACTACTGATTCCGTATCATAAGGACATGCTGGACCAGTAAATGATTCTGGACAGGCATTTACCGTTGTACCCGCGAATGCTACTGCAGTACAATCGTCTGTCAATATTACAGTATCATCTGCATCTGCACAAGCATCATTAGCTGGTGCTGGTTCTACTTGCGTTACTGTGATTGTAAAGTCTCCTTCTTCTGTATCGTCTGATCCAACTGCAATCCATACAGATGTTCCACCTGCTAGACATTCATATTCTACATCTGTTCCGAGAGGATTACTACAATCCACGTCACCTCCAGCTTGAGCTGAGGCATCATCAATAATATTCCCTGCACATGCATCAAAAAGTTGAATACTTACTCCTGTCATTGGAGAAGTTGCACCATCCGCTGAAACATTTACAATAAGACCAGTATTTACTGCTCCTGAAATATCATATTGATACCATACTACATGAGATGTCGTACCATCTAAAGTACATAGCTGTGTATCAGCTGTAGCACAATTGTTTGTTCCTGACTCTGCTGTTCCATCCGTAACTAAAATCGCATCACCACAAAGATCATTAGCTGGAGGAACGATCGCTAATATTTCAAACGAGTATGCCATTTCTGCCGCTGGATCGGCACTCACACCTACTAAGAAAGAATTACCTCCTGTCATACCCATAATAGTTGCATCCGTTGTTGTACAGTCTGCTTCTGCAAAAGGCGCTCCTGGTGTTGGGCATGCATTATCCGTAAATACGGTTATTGACGCTCCTACTATCATTGATATCTCGATACCTACTGCATCTGCTGGAAGTGTTATCTCATGCCATACCACTGATTCTGTATTATAAGGACACGCCGGTCCTGTGAATGATTCTGGACAAGCATTTACTGTTGTACCCGCAAATGCTACTGCTGTACAGTCATCGGTCAATGCTACTGTGGCATCAGCATCTGCACAAGCATCATTAATTGGTGCTGGATCCACTTGAGATACTGTAATGATAAAGTCACCTTCTTCTGTGTCGTTAGATCCTACTGCAATCCATACAGAGGTTCCACCTGCTAGACATTCATATTCTACATCTATTCCTAATGGATTACTACAATCGGCGTCACCTCCTGCCAGAGCTGATGCATCATCAATAATATTCCCTGAACATGCATCAAAAAGTTGAATGCTTACTCCTGTCATTGGAGAAGTAGCTCCATCCGCTGATACGTTTACGTTAAGACCAGTATTTACTGATCCTGCTATATCATATTGGTACCAAACCACATGAGATAAAGTTGCATCTAAAGCACATATTGGAGTATCCGCTGTTGCACAATTATTTGAGCCAGACTCGGCTGATGCATCTGCAAGTAGAATAGCATCACCACATAAATCATTGGCTGGAGGTACTATCGCTAATATTTCGAATGAGTAAGCCATTTCATCTGCTGGAGCAGCACTTACACCTACTAAGTAAGAATTTCCTCCTGTCATACCTAGAATGGTAGCATCTGTTGTAATACAGTCTGCATCAGGAAAAATTCCAGCCGGAGTTGGACAAGAATTGTCTGTGAATACAGTTATTGATGCACCTGCAATCATTGAAATCTGAATTCCGATTGCATCTACAGGAAGAGTTATTTCATGCCACACTACTGACTCAGTATCATAAGGACAGGCTGGGCCTGTAAATGATTCTGGACAGGCGTTAACTGTAGTACCCGCGAAAGGTACTGGAGTACAATCATCTGTCAATACTACTGAAGCATCCGCATCTGCACATGCATCATTAGCTGGTGCTGGATCTACTTGGGATACTGTAATGATAAAGTCTCCTTCTTCCGTATCATCAGATCCTACCGCAATCCATACAGATATTCCACCTGCTAGACATTCATATTCAACATCTATTCCAAGAGGATTACTACAATCAGCATCACCTCCAATCTGAGCCGATGCATCATCAATAATATTTCCTGAACATGCATCAAAAAGTTGAATGCTTACTCCTGTCATTGGAGATATAGCTCCATCCGCTGATACGTTTACGTTAAGACCAGTATTTACTGATCCTGCTATATCGTATTGATACCATACTACATGAGAAGTGGTACCATCTAAAGAACACAACGGAGTATCAGCTGTAGCACAATTGTTTGAGCCAGATTCTGCTGAAGCATCAGTAAGTAGAATAGCATCACCACATAAATCATTGGCTGGAGGTACGATTGCTGTTATATTAAATGAATAAGCGCCTTCTGAATTTGCAGGAGTACTTACACCTACGAGGTATGAATTACCACCTGTCATATTAGGTACTGTTACATCCGCAGTTGCACAGTCTGCTTCTGGGAAGAATCCACCAGGTGAAGGAGCACATACATTATCTGTAAAAACGGTTATTGCAGCTCCTGAAATCATTGAAAGTTGTATTCCAATTGCGTCCACTGGAAGTGTTATCTCATGCCATACTACTGATTCCATGTTATATGGACAAGCAGGGCCTGTAAACGATTCTGGACAAGCATCTAATGTCGTTCCAGAGAAAAGTACTGGTGTACAATCGTCAGTTAATACGACCGTATTGTCTGCATTTGCACATGCATCATTAGCCGGTCCAACAAATGACTGATCAACTGTAATATCAAAATCACCTGCTGCAAATTGTTGTGATCCAATAGCAATTGTATAGTCCCCTGGAGGAACACACTCATAAGTAGTAGTTACCCCTAGTGCAGCACATGGCGTGCCCGTGGTAGAGAAACTTTGAACAGCTCCACAACTTGCTAAATATAATTCTATTCCTATATCTGTAGCTGAAATACCAGTTACTCCAACTCCACCAGCTATTTCTATATCTAAATTAACATTATCAACACCTGCTACTGTAAAGTCGTAGTATACTGCGTGATCATTAGTTGTATATGCACAAAAACTGGTTGTTGGACCTGAAGCACAGGTTGTAGTTCCAGACAACAAAGACCCCAAAGTAAGAGTCTCTACTCCACAATCATTAGCCGTTGGTGTAAAACTTGCTGTGATATCAAGACCGAATGCCCCACCAGCCCCAACAAACTCTTCTCCAACTGCTATCCAATATGGAGTACTTGTAGATACTGGAAATGTGGCATCACCACAAGTTCCAACTACACTCAAAGATCCGCAACTCCCTTCTAGTAAAGCGAATTGAGGTGTAATTCCAGATCCATCAGTTGCTATTGTTATTTCTTCTGCATTATTATCAGTAGTAAATGAATACCATAGTAATGGTCCTCCATTTCCGAGATCCAAACAAATAGGATCTGCAGGACTTGGACAGGATGCTGCCAAATCTCCAGTAATATTGTTAGCTGTACAATTTGAAATTATTTGACCTTGGTCAGTCGCACCATCACAAAGCGCATTTGCCACTGGCGGTGAAGAAGAATTAATAAAATCAAGCATCAAAACACCTTCATTACCAAAATCTGTAGAATAGCCTATTATATAATCGCCAGCCTCTAGATACATACAACTTATCTCTGTAGCTGAACCCGGATCCAATAACCCTTGATACAATGAAGTCGATGTACTAAAGTCACAATCTTCGCTAATAGAAATATTCCATTCACCAGTAGCTACTCCTGTTGCATTAAGCGAAAAGAAACCATCACCACCTGTCCATGTAAAAGCTAGATATCCAGATATAGTCTGTACGAAATCTCCAACTAAATAGTCTGCTTCTTCACTAAAACCCGTATTATCTAAGTTTACTAGGGTTCCTGTACCTAATACTAGTGGACTTCCTTGTGCTGTAAAGCAATCATCATCAATCTGAGCGACTAGGTTGATAGATAAAAATAAAAGTAGTAAGTGTAAATAATTTCTCATCACTTGTGTTAAATAAGGTTAGTAGAGTCTACACTGCTGTAGGTCCTAAATAAATTTCATTAAACTGTAGATTCAAATTTGACTTTGCTCAATGCAAAAGTCGAAATTCATAAAATGGTGAGCCGCCTGTCTTGATAAGGCCGATTAAAACACGCATAACTTGTAAAATACAAGTTAGTAAAACTGCTGTTTTAATTTTTGTCGTATGAGCAAGAATGGGGTTCCTGCTTTAAAGTATTCGTAAATTCTACTGCAATATAGTATTAAATGTAAGAAATGGACAATTTGCAATAAAAAAAATGAATGTTTCGTCAGATGGCACGAACAAAATTGAGATTGAACACGAATTTCATAATTGTGAAATAAGCCGTTCTTTTTTAATGCGAAGCTGAGAGAATTGCTCTTTACTTTAAGTCTTACACCTATAGCTTATCATAATATTTCTGACATAGTAGAATATGATTGAAGTCAGAGACATTTCAACAGCGTTGAGAAGTTGGTCGCTTTATCCTTGCACATCTTCAATAGCATCTAACCATTCAGTAGGGATCTCGGTCTTGGATTGCATTTTGATACTATAGGGCATAATGACATTGTTGGCTATCGCTACTAATCTATTATGAGTTTTGCTATAAATACGAGCTTCACAAAGTATACGATCTGTTTTGATTTCTGATACTCTAAATCCTACTTCAACCGTGTCTGGATATGTTACAGGAAAAAGGTACTTACAATCTTGCCACGCAAGAATAGGCCCAACTTCTGAGTTGTTCATATTATTCTTACAGAGATGTTCATTGAAGTATTTTACTCTTGCGGATTCTACCCATCCTAGATATATTACATTATTAACATGTCGAAAGGCATCCATATCTCCCCATTGCACGGGAATAGATACTTGACATGCGTATTCGGAAAGTTCTGTGTAGATATTAACTGTAGGCATCAGATAGGAGTATTGACTTATATTTTTCTAATAGTTTACGAGCATTGTCTTTATGGTCGTATTTGTCTTTGATCAAAGCTACGGCATTATCTGCTACTGTTTGCATTAATGGAAGGTCTTTCATACAATCATTAAGTACCGCTACAAATTCGTCCGAAGTATCAGCTACAAATATCTGTTCTCCATGATTCGCTTCTATACCTTCTTTGCCTACTGTGGTGGATACCACTACTCTACCGAGCGCTAGACCTTCGAGTATTTTAACTCGCATCCCACTCCCAGAAAATAGAGGAACTACAGTAATCGGATATTTTTGAATAAACTCAATCGCATCTGGAACTTCACCATGAACGACTACATTGGCTAGATCCAAATTAGAGATCCATTTGGGGGTATTACGACCAGCGATATGAAATTTAACTTGAGGATTCTGCTTGCTAAATACAGGCCATACTTCTTTTAAGAACCATTCTAAGCCTTCTATATTAGGAAGCCAGTCCATTGATCCAATAAAAGAAATGTCTTTACCATTAAGCGTAATCTGCTTCTCGACGTATCGATCTACTTGAAGACCAATCGGCGAAGCCATTGCACCATTTTTATAGCCCATTTTCTTAAACTTCCGAAGATCTCGATCTGTAACAGCCACTAAATAGTCGTAGTCATTGAGATGGGTCAACTCAAATTTTTTGAGCTTCTTAGTGAGATGCTCGAGGTACCATTTTTTGGGAAGAAACTTAGTATTTGCCGTTATACGCTCCCATATTTCATACTCTACATTATGAGATCTCATAGATACTATCGCATTGCTGTATTGCTTAATAGTATCTATATAAGGTGTCAAGTAGAGCGTTTCTAATTGAACTACATCAAACTCATTGGATTGAAGCAGTTGTATGAGTTTAGCGTTATAATCTTTTGATTCAAAACGGGATATATGGTATGATTTGCTCGAAAATAGATTCGCAAAAGCACCTAAGGGCTTTACTCTATTGTCAATATCCGAGACATGTATCTCACGATAATGGTTAAACTCCTTAGGAAGTTTTTCTATCTCTGTATAGTGCTTAGTCGTATTCATCGCCAAGAGAGTAATCTCACAGCCAAAATCATGAAAAGCCTTGCTTAGATTAGTTACGGCAATTGACTCACCGTCTTTGAGCGGATAAGGAAATTTCTTACAGAGTTGTAGTATCTTCATATAATAACGAAAGGGACGTAATAATTATAATGTGTCCAAATGTAAAGTTTTTTCTTTCAAATAATGATGACTCATAACCAATAGATCATACGGAAAAACCTATCTCAATCATCCTCATTAAACCTGATTTGATGATATAACTGATATAGTTTATTTTTTATTTTCATTACTAACACATTTTCATGACAATACACATGTAAATATTTTGATTTGTAGGCCCTGTCGTACTTTGTGATATATATAATTATAGAGTATATATCCATTAAAAAAATTAATTTTGGAGTAGAGATGAAGAAATCTCACAGTTAATAGAAGAAAATGATAGAAGGTAAGGGAATCATAAAGTCCTATGAAGATCTGCAAGTTCTCAAAGGGGTAGATATTGATATTACTAAAGGTGAGATCGTAAGTATCATAGGTAAGTCAGGTGCTGGCAAGAGTACTTTACTTCACATCATCGGTACATTGGATCATCCAGACACAGGATCTATTATTATAAATGGTGTAGACACTACCCTTCTTAATAAAAAAGATTTAGCCAAGTTTCGGAATGAAACTATAGGATTTGTTTTCCAATTCCATCATTTGCTTAACGAATTTACTGCTCTAGAAAATGTAACTATCCCCGCACATATCAATGGAAGTAATGCCTCTAACGCTGACAAGAAAGCCAAAGAGCTCTTAGACTTCCTTGGTTTGAAAGATCGCATGGAACACAAACCACAGGAGCTATCTGGAGGTGAGCAACAAAGAGTTGCCGTTGCTAGAGCGTTGATTAATGATCCAGCGGTCATCTTTGCAGATGAGCCTACTGGAAATCTGGATGCTAGCAGTTCTGATGATTTACATAATCTACTAAAGAAGTTGCAAGCTGAAATGGGTCAGACTTTCTTGATCGTGACCCATAACACAGAGCTTGCCAAATTAAGTGATCGTACATTGACTATGCAGGATGGACGTATAATTAGCTAACTTATGAATACAGACAGATCAACAAATAATCAAGATCTCAAAGAAGGCATTACTAGATTAGGGAAATACTTCAAAAATGTAATTGATCTTAGTCACGGCGTAGATAAGAGATCTGTCATAGAGGAGATCTCCGTCAAAAAATCAATGAGTGGAGCCAATTCATGGATGTTAATGTGTAGTATCGTTATTGCCTCTATAGGATTGGATATCAATTCTACTGCAGTGATCATCGGAGCCATGCTTATATCACCATTGATGTCCCCCATACTAGCCATAGGTCTTGGTGTAGCTATCAATGATAAAGACATGCTGAAAGATGCACTTTTTCAATTTAGTATCGCAGTTGGAATTGCCATAGTAACTTCAACATTATACTTCGCGATCTCTCCGTTTGGTGAGATTACAGAACAAATAAGATTACGTACAGAACCTACCTTTTTAGATATACCGATTGCTTTTTTTGGAGGTATTGCTGGTATCGTATCTATCGCTCGTAAAGATATTTCAACTTCGCTTCCTGGAGTAGCTATTGCTACCGCCCTCATGCCACCATTATGTGTAGTAGGCTTTGGTATAGCAGATGGACAATGGGATATTGCTGCTTCCTCTTTTTACCTTTTTCTATTGAATATTTTTTTCGTGAGTTTAGCAACTTACATTATTGCGAGATTTCTAAAATTTCCATTTAAGAAATATGTAGATGAACAAGAAAAAAGGAAGAATCTGCGTTATGTATCACTCATAAGCATATTAGTAATTATACCTAGCTTCTTCATCTTCTTTGATGTATACGAAAGGCTTGAAACCAAAAATAAGCTAAAACAATTCATAGAAGAATATATAGCTGAAGATAAAATCTATCTTGATGATTACCAACTCATCCCAACTGATGGAAAAGATCAACTTGTATTAAAGGTATATGGAGATAAAATCAATAAATCCGACGTACCTTATCTTGAGAAAGGGCTAAAAAACAAAGGTTTAGATAGTATAGAGATCAAGATTATATCAACCGCAGATATCAACTTAGAAAGGATGCAAAGATTAGAAAAAAATGTTGAAGGCGTTGACGAATTAGAATCAAAACTAACTGCAATAATCAATCAACAAGAAGCGAAGGAGCAACAGAAAGTCAATCTTGCGGGCCTACCAAGTTATATGGCAATGGATAGTATTGAGCAGACCCGATCAATATCATTAATCAAAACTGCTTTTCCACAAGTACTTAATCTGAGTCTCAGTTATGGAATACAAACTGACTCATTAAACCGTAGTATAAAATCTCATTTTGCAATCGTAGATTGGAAAGAAAATAAAGACATAAATAATGAGGATAAAGAAAGGCTTACTTCGTTTTTAGAAAAACAATTCGACTTAAAACAAATAATATTAAGATAATATGAAAGCCACTCGATATATATATTCAACCATCGCAATTCTGTTGCTTGCATCTATCAATACCTTTGCGCAAGAGTCACTATTTAAAGAAAGCTCAAAGAAGTATAAGGAAAAATATATAGATCTGATCAACGATAATGAGAAAATTAAAAAGAGCTGGCATAACTATGTCGCTACTGAAACCAAGGATAAAAAATACTTCGTGAGAGAGTATTATGAAAACTCCGATCAGATAGCTGCCTATGTACAATACCAAAGTAAGAAATACATTAAAAAACGTGGGGTTTGTAAGAATTGGTATGAGAATGGAAATCTAAAAAGCGAAGGCAATTACAAGGGTAATCTGAAAGTAGGACAATGGAAAAATTACGATGAAAGTGAAGGCTTCTTAAAAGAAACGGGCTCTTACAAATTCAATCAAAAACATGGCGCTTGGATAGAGTTTAAAAATGGTGATACAACCTCTATTATTACTTTTGAGTTAGGCTACAAAAATGGAGCTTATATAGAATATGATTCATTGGGACAGAGAATCAAAAAAGGTATGTATACTCTTGATGAAATGCCTATGTTTAATGATATCAGTTGCAATGCAAAACCAAATTATAACGAAAGAAAATCATGTTCTGAATCGGCAATGCTCAAATATATCTATTCTCGATTACAATATCCTACAAAGGAAAGACAGAAGAAAATACAAGGAACTGTTATCATACAGTTTCTGGTGACCAAAGACGGAGCAATCGAAAACATTAATATCATCGAAGGAATCTCTAAGGGCTTAGCTGAAGAATGTGAGCGAGTTGCAAATTTACTTCCAGACTTCAACCCTGCACTTAGAGATGGAACACCAACTGATATGTTATATACATTTCCTATACTATTCAAATTAGAGAATTAGAGATCTCTTAACTGCAATAGAGGTAATCCTTTGAAGAACTGAAACTATTAAAAAATTCAGTTTAATTAGCTGCCTGATTACACAATCACATAAATCAAACCGCATGAAAATCTTTAACTCTGTCACCGTCATTTTGTTGTTATTATCAACTACCATAAGTGCTCAAAAGTCAAATTTTACCGATAGTTCGAAGCAATTTGAAAACAGGTATACTGACTACCTAAAGGAAGGAGAAAAAATAAAAAAAAGCTGGTACCATTACGTCATTACAGAGACTGAAGACAAAGAGTATTTTGCAAGAGTCTTCTATCCTGAAACTAGGCAAATCATATCATTAGTACAATACAAAAGTTCAAAATGCAAAGTCAAAAATGGTTATGCCATGTATTGGACAGACGAAGGAACACTTACAAGTGAAGGAAATTACAAAGATAATCAACGAGTAGGCAGATGGTCAACATATAGCAGAAAAACAGGCAACCTTACATCAGAAGGCAGTTACAAAAATAACAAACGATCTGAAATATGGATTAATTTCAAAAACAATAACCCTAGCAGTAGTTACGTTTATTTCAATGGAAAAAAAGAAGGAGAATTCATCCAATTCGACTCTCTTGGAGCCGTTTCCAACAAAGGCATCTACAAAAACGACACTATTTATAGTCAAACTAAAATAGTAAAACCTATGGAAGTCGATTCAACTGAACAGATGCCTATGTTCAAAAGTGAAAAATGTGAAGACATCTCAAACTATCAAGAGCAAAAAAAATGTGCAGAAGGTGAAATGCTGAAATACATCTATAAAAACCTAAAATATCCAGATATTGCCAGAAAATTTCGAATAGAAGGAAAAGCAATTGTCCAATTTACTATTGACAAGAATGGAGATGTTATAGATATTGAATTTATTAGAAGTATTTGTCAAGAAATTAAAAACATATGTACTGAGCTCATCGAAGGAATGCCTAAATGGACACCTGGAGTACAACGAGGTATGAATGTAAAGGTAAGATACACACTACCGATTTCATTCAAACTAGAAAAATAATATAGTATCAATTACTATTAATTCCAATGAGTCACAAATATTTTAAATAACTCTTCATTCCTTTCTCTCACCCAAAGCATAGGAGAACGACCGATACCGTGTCGTTCTTTAATTACTGAAATCGCAGATTCATAGTTCATCCATTTTACGTCATGATGAGGGATATGTATCCATTCACTTTTATTAGGAAAATGAAATCTATACGCTTCAAAATCTTCACTGACGAAACGATTTAATGGCATGTGACTACCTGCTATACATTGAGAATTTAGCGAACCTATTTCTTTCTCTTTCGAATCAAATGGAATATAAATCTGTGCATAAAATGCAACTTTCTGAATGATTGCATCAACATCAATTTTAAGCTGCTTTTTTTTTGCTACGTTTTCGAGAAGTTTCTTAGCAGCATTCGAATATAACAAGGGCATCTGCTTATTCTTAGTCTTATCTATCTTATAGGTAAAGGCGTCGCTTCTATTAGGCCCAACTAAGCTACCTTCTAAAGTGCTTTCAACATTTAAATCTAATAGATAAAACTTATAAGCCAATTCTATATGAATTATTTCATCTGTCTCTAATGACTTAATGATAAAATCTAACTCTCCCAACGTTTGCTTGTATTCGATCAATTGTATCGAATGGGCAAGCACCTTGTATTTATTAGATGCTTTTAGCAATTGCAAGTATATATGTTCTACTTGGTGACCTAACCTTAGTTTCTTAGGTACTGGCCATAGTCTTGAAAAATCTAATTTGCCATGCTCCAACAAAAATTGCTCTAATCCAAATTCTTTTTTTTCCCAAAGTAAGTTTGACTGTAAAAATCCTTTATACGATTTGCTCATTTTACAAATATAAAGATTCATATCAGCACCAGCATCAATCGTATCACTTTAGTTGGCATCAAGAACAAGATAGATTATCATCATTTAAGGCTTGGACGTAGATACTCCTATTGCAGAAAACAATTCCACTGAAAATCGACAGATCAATCGGAGAGATGAAGTGAGAACAACTTCAAAATAAAATAACTTAATTGAATATTTGATACTCATTGCAAAGTCTCCTGTTAGTCGATATAATGAAATAATCTTATACCTCTTAAACGAAAGTATGTAAACATTTTTCTCAGTTATCTAAGTACACAACAATGTAAGAAAGTAATCGTTTTGTAATTATGAAATGCACACTATATATAATATTAATATTTGTTTTCAATTCTTTGTTCTCTCAAGATTTAATCTACAACGGAGGGTTTGAAGATATAAATACTTGTATCGAATTAAACAGTTGGTGTGGTGCAGAAGCATGGCTGAGAAATCCTCTGCGAAAGTCTGGAAGAAATATAGCAAAAGCTAAAGGATATGAAAAAGTACGCCAAGGTTCTGGCTCCGAAAACATAGTTGTAGAAAATACAAATAGACCGATAAAAAATAGAGTATTCATCTATTCCATGTTGAAATGTGAATTACTCAAAGGTGAAAAGTATAATATTTCTCTTTGGCTTAATCCACTAAAAAATAGAGTACTAGAATTGGATGTATTACTGACAGATCATGAACTTGTACCTGGAGTAAAAAACCCTTTAACCTATTGGCCATCATTCTCATTGGGAGTAAATAATATATCTTCCAAAGAACGACAATGGACCAACTATATTTTTGAATATACCGCAAAAGGAGGCGAGAGATTTATCACTATTGGAAATTTTGACAAGAAAGTATATTGCCCAGACAAAAAACTAATCGCTGATAATAAGGCAGGAGATATTATGTATTTTATTGATGATGTATCTGTGAGCCCAGCTGATGAGTTTGGTATTCAAGATTGTGATTCTACAGGCATCCGAAAGCTTCTATATTCTTTTAATTATCGACATTCATATAGAATTGGATTAAATTATAAAATGGGGTTGGAACATCTCGAATCTAAATCTAAAATTACTCAACAAAATACATCAATAAAAACAATCGAAATACCGGATATAGCATTCGACTTTGATAGTTATAAAATAAGTAAGGATTATCTATCGCGTATTGATTCGATTTTCCAATATATAAAATCCATCAACCCTCAGAGGATAGAGATCATAGGCCATACAGATGATATAGGAAATGATGCTTACAACCAAAAACTATCATTACAAAGAGCTGCAGAAGTGAAAAGTATATTAGTGAGTCAAAATCAAGATATCGATCTATTAACAAGTATTAAAGGCAATGGAGAAGATACCCCAAAAGTAGAAAACAACTCCAAAGAAAATCGTAAGATTAATAGACGAGTAGAAATTAGGGTAACCACAAAAACTGACGACTAAATTATGACATTTTTAGTCCAGTCCTATTTATTATTTCTCAAAAAAATCATGATTTAATGGTTTAAAAAGCCTTCAAGAAAATGAATTCTTGAAGGCTAATATTTTATTCTTCAATCAGATTTATTTAATCCAACTTCAGTACGTCCAAGAATGCTTTTTGCGGCACTTCTACGTTACCGATCTGACGCATCTTCTTCTTACCTTTCTTTTGCTTCTCTAGTAACTTACGCTTACGTGAAATATCCCCACCATAACATTTTGCTGTAACATCTTTACGCAATGCAGATATCGTTTCTCTTGCAATAATTTTGGCACCTATTGATGCTTGTATTGCGATCACAAACTGTTGTCTTGGAAGTAATTCTCTTAGCTTTTTACACATCTTACGGCCAAACGATTCAGCCTTTGTTTTATGTACTAATGAAGAGAGCGCATCTACAGCATCACCGTTAAGCATGATATCTAATTTTACTAGATCTGATGCACGATAATCTATGGGTGTATAATCAAATGAAGCGTAACCTCTAGAGATAGACTTGAGCTTGTCGTAAAAGTCAAATACAATCTCTGCCAATGGCATTTCGAAAGTCAGCTCTACCCTTTCTTGAGTAAGATAATTCTGCTTAGTCAATATGCCACGCTTATCCATACATAGCGACATGATGGTACCTATGTATTCTGGCTTAGTAATAATCTGAGCTCGTATATATGGCTCTTCTACCCTATCTAATCTGGTAGGATCTGGTAGATCATTAGGTGTATTTACTTTTATTTTTACCCCTTTCTTATCATATCCAAAATAACTAACGTTAGGTATAGTCGTAATTACTTCTTGATCATACTCACGCGAAAGTCTTTCTTGAATAATTTCCAAGTGTAACATACCTAAAAATCCACAACGGAATCCAAACCCAAGTGCTACTGATGATTCTGGCTCGAATACTAAAGACGCATCATTCAATTGTAGCTTATCTAAGCTATCTCTAAGATCTTCGAAATCTTCGTTTTCTATGGGATATACACCGGCAAAAACCATTGGCTTTACATCTTCGAATCCATCAATACCTGCTAAGCATGGATTATCTGCGTTGGTAATCGTATCTCCTACTTTTATTTCTTTGGACTCCTTGATCCCTGTGATGATATATCCTACATTACCTGCTTTGAGTTCTTTCTTAGGTACTTGATCCATCTGAAGGATCCCTATCTCATCCGCATTATATTCTGCTCCAGTATTGAAGAATCTAACTTTCTCTTTTGACCTCATCACTCCATTCACTACTTTGAAGTAAGCAATTACACCACGAAAGGAATTAAATACAGAATCAAAAATCAATGCTTGTAATGGCGCTTCTAGATCTCCTTTTGGAGCTGGTATACGACTTACTGCAGCTTCCAGGATATCTACGATACCTATACCGGTCTTACCACTAGCATGTATGATATCTTCCAAATCACAACCAATCAGGTCAATAATCTGATCAGACATCTCTTCGATCATTGCACTTTCCATATCTACTTTATTCAATACAGGTATAATCTCTAGATCATGCTCTATCGCTAAGTATAAGTTAGATATTGTCTGGGCTTGCACCCCTTGCGAGGCATCTACCAGCAATAACGCGCCTTCACATGCTGCTATCGATCTAGACACTTCGTATGAAAAATCTACGTGCCCAGGAGTATCTATTAAGTTGAATGTATAGGTCTCTCCATCTTTTGCTGGATAGTACATCTGTACCGCATGACTCTTGATCGTGATTCCTCTCTCTCTTTCTATATCCATATCATCAAGCGCTTGATTCTGCATCTTGCGCTCTGATATAGTCTGCGTATGCTCTAATAGCCTATCAGATAAGGTACTCTTACCGTGATCAATATGGGCTATTACACAAAAATTTCTAATATTCTTCATAAGCCTGCAAATATACTTGTATACTACTACTTATGTAGCTATCAGCTATAATTATAACCGATATAACACAAATATTATCCATATGTATTTATCAAATAGCTCATTATTATAAAGATCCTGTGAGTTATCCAATTTAAGTGATCTTAATGGTCGACTTTATTATTCTAAAAATTGCTCTTATCTTCGATGTTCAAACAAGTATATAATACTCATGATAAGACTTATCTTTTCTATCCTAATAATAGCTGCTATACAGACGGAGAGCATCTCACAATATACATTCTCAACTGAAAAGATGGCTCCTTGTACAGAAGTCAAAAATCAACAGAAAACGGGTACTTGTTGGAGTTTTGCCACTACATCATTCCTTGAGTCGGAGGCGATTCGAATGGGTGAGCAAGATGTCGATCTATCCGAGATGTACGTAGTACAGAACATATACAAAGATAAAGCAACAAATTATGTGCTTCGCCAGGGGAAAGCCAATTTTAGTCAAGGAGCCTTGGCTCACGATCTAATTAGAGCCGTAACGAAGCATGGTGTAGTTCCTGAAACTGTTTATTCGGGTAGAGAAAATGAACAAATCACTTACAATCATTCTGAATTAGAAAAAGGTCTTAAAGGATTTTTGGATGGCGTTATATCAGCTAAAAAGATCGATAGCCACAACTGGCAAAATGCTGTAGATGCGATCCTCGATGTATATATGGGAGATGCTCCTGAATCATTTGTTATCGAAGGTGATATGATGATGACTGCTCAGTCATATGCTCGTAAGCTTAAGCTAGATGTCAAGGATTATGTGAATCTTTCCTCATTCTCACATCACCCATTTTACAATAGTTTTATCCTAGAAGTACCTGATAACTATTCAAATGGATCATTTTATAATCTCCCCATAGATGATCTTATGAATACCATAGAATTCGCACTAATGGAAGGATATACCGTCGCATGGGATGGTGATGTCAGCGAAAAGGGCTTTTCATCTAAAAATGGACTCGCAATATTACCTATTACTCAAAGTGAGAAGCAATGGAAAAAGCCAGTTCCTGAACAGAAGGTAACTCAGCAAAGTAGACAAGATGATTTTATGAACTATAATACTACTGATGATCACTTGATGCACATAGTAGGTGTGGCATTAGATCAAAAGGGTAATAAGTACTTCATAGTCAAGAATAGTTGGGGCGAAATAAGTGATTACAAAGGGTTCCTTTATATGTCGGAGGCCTATTTAAGAGCTAAGACTGTGGGTGTTTTGCTACATAAGAATGCCATTCCAGCACCGACTTCAAGAAAACTATTTAGTTCAAATAATGAATAACCTTCTTGGAATAATATCCCTAATTGAGATAAAAGATTAAATAGGCAGCAAATGTGATTTTTTGCCGTTGTACTAAAGCACTAAAGCGCTAATTAAGGATATTCATCGTGTGCGGAAGAGTAAGTTTATATCGCTTTTTTTTAAATTCATTAGAATGCTAAATGGTGAAAGCCACGTAGTTATATGAAAATTAAAAACTTAATAGTATTTATATTTTTGGGGCTGATAGCCAGTTCTTGTAATAAGGATCCGTATGATTTGACGGTATTAAACCTTGAAGGTGAATTCATTATAGCTGCGGACCAAGTCATTACTAACAATGGGCCAAAATTCAGTTACAGAATAACGACCATAAATGATCAAGATTGTAAATCTTCGGATATCCAATACACTCTTATTGACCAAGAAGGCGTGCTTAATCTAATCCTTGAAGATATTACTCAAATAGAAGACTGCCCCTCCGATCAAGGTCAAGTAGTTGAGAATATTCGTTTGAATATTGCCGACGGAACAAATGACATTGCTATTTCTCTCCGAAATATTGTAAAAAACACTGGAACTATTAAAACTACAGCACTGCAGCACATCTTAGAACTAGATACACCAGAAGGTATTTTGGTGGGAAATACTGTGGTTAATAGAATGCCGAGTCAAGTGATTTTTGGATATATTTTTGATGCTAATCAAAATCCTGTGGCCCCAGAGCTATTGGATCAGCTTTCAAACTTCAACACAAAAAGTTTGATTAATGGATATTACACTTCTTATTTTTCAATAGAAAATCAAAACGCCGTCTTTGCGGATGATATTACTACGCCTAATGTTCACAGTGATGTATACTATCACATAGAGAATAAATTTGAGTTTATTGAATTCATTGAAAATTTCAAAGAGGAACATCCAAATTATGGCTTCCATTTCAAGGATGCGGCTAACGGAGATATCTTATTTCTATAAAGACACAATCAATAATAAGTAGCTCTATCTATATTTCGAAGTTAAAACCTTCTGCCTTCAGAGTGAGATACCTTTCTGGATTAAAACTAAATAACTTAGCTGGCCTGTGAGCCACTCCTTGCTGATATTGTTTTACATCAAGTAATAACTTCATGGAGAGTATTTTCTTTCTAAAATTTCTTTTATCCAACTCTTTATCTAATACCGCTTCGTACAAACTTTGTAACTGAGAAAGTGTAAAGGTATCCGGTAAAAGCTCAAATCCAATCGGTCTTAGCTTTACATTACGTCTGAGCTTAACTAAGCTGAAGTCTAATATCTCTTTGTGATCAAAAGCCAAAGAATCTACATCCTTAATCTTGATCCAACTCACTTCATCGGCAAAACTCATTGCTTGAGGAGCTACTTTATGAATATTGATTAAAGAGTAATAAGCTATCGTGATTACACGCCCTGATGGGTGACGATTTACCTTTCCAAATGTTTTTACCTGCTCGAGGAATACATTATCTAATCCTGTTAATTCTTTGAGTACTCTAATAGGAGCATCACGTAAATCTTCATCTTGGTTGACTAAGGCTCCAGGTAATGCCCAATGATTGGCAAAAGGCTCTTCGGCTCTCCTGATTAATAGGATCTTAAGATCGGCATCATCAAATCCAAATATGACATTATCAACTGAAAATGCTGTTCTAAACTCGTTATTTGTAAAGGGCATCTGAGCTTCTTTAATTTTAGCTAATGTAAAGGTATCAAAAGGAAGTTATAAATCAACACTAAGTCCGTAAATTGGTGATTTAGTGACCATAAAAAGAATGGACATCGCATATTGGATACATCAGTCATACAATTTCTCTTTGCGCGATAAGTAATTCAGTAATCTATTGACTAACTTAAACATTGTATACAAGAATATCCGCATCTATGAAATACTTGTCTTTTTCGTTTAGTGTGATCGCTACAATTTTACTTACTCTTTTTCTGAATGGAAACATATGGAACGGTAGGGCTTTACCTCCATTGGGCAAAATGCTTAACCCTTTCACAGGAATATGGCAAAATGGTGAGTCAACTTATCGAGCAGATATACAGCTACAATCAAATTCTATCGAAGAAGACATAGAAATTATCCTGGACCAAAGAGAAGTTCCTCATATCTATGCGAACTCTCTTTCGGATGCTTTATTTGCTCAAGGCTACATGCTAGCTAAACATCGGTACTTCCAAATGGACATGATGAGCAGGGCCGCAAGTGGACGTGTCGCAGAAGTAGCAGGACCATCGAGATTGTCATTTGATGTAAAGCAAAGACGCAAAGGGATGGTATATGCTATAGAAGAAGCAGAAAGAGGATGGAAAAAATTTCCAAAAAGCTATCAACTTATAGAACGTTATGTCGATGGTGTCAATACGGCATTAGATGAATTGTCACCTGCAGATTATCCATTAGAATACAAACTTCTAAATATCACCCCAGAACCATGGAGCGTAAAGAAAACTATAATGATCGTAAAGATGATGGCCAATGATCTTGCAGGACGCGGAAGTGATATTCCAGCCACTAACATGCTGGAAGTATTAGGTAATGATCTATTCTTTAGTCTTTATGATGAGCATGAGGATAGCGAAACCCCTGTCATACTAGATAAATATCTACCTAAATCTCCAAGTATGAGAGTCGATACAAATTGGGCGTCCTTCAATAAAGACATATACTACAATACCGATTTTAAGGAACCCATAAAAGGTATCGGTAGTAACAACTGGGCGGTAAGTGGAAGTAAGACAAAATCTGGTAATCCAATATTTGCCAATGATCCTCACCTCACCTTATCTCTTCCATCGATCTGGTATGAGACGCACATACAGTATCAAGATGTCAACGCCTACGGTGTAACTATTCCTGGAATGCCTGGCCTTATGATGGGATGGAATGACCATATCGCTTGGGGTGAGACCAATGTAAGTCAAGACATCAAAGATTATTATCAGATAGAATGGACGGACGCTACTAAATCGCATTACATGTTAGATGGTAAGCCCAAAGAGACCAAAATTGTCATTGAGACATATGAAGTCAAAGGAGCTGAAGATTACATAGACACATTGCGTTATACCGTACATGGCCCAGTGGTATACGAATCACCACATGGAGATAAAGATCTAGCCGTAAGATGGTTATCTCATGATGAACCGGAGACTCCAGAAATGATGACTTTCATCAATGGAATAGAAGCTAAGACGTATGATGAATATCTCAAAGCAACAGAAGTATTTATAAGTCCTGCACAGAATTTTTTAGCCGCAAGTAAGTATGGAGATATCGGACTGCGTGTGAATGGAAAATTCCCAAAGAAAAGTAGCCAAGATGGTAGATTTGTAAAGAAAGGAAACCAGTCGAAATATCTTTGGAAAGATTATATTCCTAGAGATGAAAATCCACAAATGCGAAATCCAGATCGAGGATGGATAGCATCAAGTAATCAAGTATCTACTAGTGACAAGTATCCATATTATTTCACTGGAAGGTTTGAACATTATCGTAATCGCACTATAGATAGTCTATTGACAGAAATGAATAGCATCACTCCGGAAGACATGATGACGATGCAACAAAACAGTCATGGAGACAAGGCAAATGATCTACTTCCTAGATTACTCGACAATGGTAATTTTAGTGAAGAAAATGAAGATGCTGTGGATATTCACTTAGACCTATTCAATTGGAAATACAACTATGATCCGGAATTAGAAGCACCTAGTTATTTTGAAGAATGGTATAATAATATTTATCATAATACTTGGGATGAACTATATGCGTATAGCGATTCTATGCAGATCTTATATCCTACTTCATGGAAGACTATCGAGTATATACTGGAGCAACCTAATCATGATTTTTTCGACATACAATCTACTCCTCAAAAAGAAAATGCAACAGATATAATAAGGATGTCTTTCTTAGAAATGCAAAAGACAATGCAACAACGTACTAAAGAAAAAAAATCTAATAAGTGGAACGACTATAGTCCGATGCATATCTGGCATCTATTAAGAGTGCCTGCATTATCTAGAAAGAATATATTACATACTGGAAGTGGCGACGCTATCAATTCGACAATTAACAACTTCGGTCCTAGTTGGCGCATGGTCGTAGATCTCAAAGACAAACCACTTGGATATGGAATCTATCCAGGCGGCCAAAGTGGCAATCCACTCAGTAAAGAATACGATAGTAATATAGAAATGTGGGAACATGGCAAGTATCACGAAATAAATATTTACACAGTAAAAGAAGAATGGAAAACAAGTGGTAGAACTATAAAAATAAGCGCAAACCTATGATAGTCTCAATCATAATATTAACCTTGATCATCATAACATCCTCTCTCCTGCTTCCTTGGTGGATCATTGTTGTAGTAAGTTTTCTTTATATGGCTATCAAACCACAAAGTTCGTTATGGAAGTCCATTGTTGTCGGATTCATATCTGGTTTTTTGGCCTACCTTATATATAGTATGTATGTAAGTATAGGACTTGATCGAAGTCCTGCAGAATTGATTGCAAATCTATTTGGAGAATTACCTAGTTGGTCTGCTTATGTTGTAAGTAGTTTGATTGGAGGTATTGCAGCAGGATTTGGTGGAGTTAGTGGATACTTAGGAAATAAGATTTTTGGAACATAAAAAAAATAATATAGCTAATCGTATTTTACATTTAATCTGTTATAATTCTCAAATATTCACAATACCAATTATATAAATGTAGGAATACAATGTAAATAGATTCTTCTTTCAATTTTTTATTTATTCTATAATGAATCTCATACTGCGGCAATGAGCACATCAGCATCAAAAATAAAACCCATTTACAAGAATCTGCAAATGGGTTTTACGCTGTATATAAGTGTTATATACAAGGATCGGTATACACTGGATCTGGAACAATATTCTGTATAGAGTACCTTAATAACCTCCCATCGAATCCTACTGTTGTAAAAGCGATTTTCGTAAGCTTCATGCAGTTAGCTATATAAGTGTCATTATACCCTTGTACATTAAGTATATACTCAAGTATGTAATTAACAAATAGATCATAAACTTGATTAGAACTATAATTTCCCATCTTGATACTTACTAAAATATTATTAGCATTTATTGTTGAAAATCCATTATGGATCAACCCATTATAAATTACATTATCAATTGTTGGATTTCCAAAGAAAAATGGAAAAGAATTAAGTGCAATAGTTTGATCGTCATTACATTCATCAATAAATTTAAAGGAGTTTACAAAAGTGGAAACTTGTCCAGTATATGTAGGTGAAGCAAGAATAAATCCAACATCTCCAGAATAATCAAAAGCTTGATCCGGACAAGGGAACTGAGTCCCGTCTGCTAAAGATGGAGCATTAGTTTTTGTAGTAATCCATACACATCCATACATAGTTCCTTCTTCATCTTGAAGTATAGGTAAATGAGGTAAAAGTGTATTAATTATTTGTCTTCTAACATTCACGTCTGTATCATGACTAAATAATCTACTTAACATTTTATGCGGAGAGCCTAAAAAATTATTGGAAATAATAATGCATAACTGATTATAGCTGAGATAAGGTTGTGTTGGACCGGGTAAACATGATTGTATACTCAGATAATTGTTAGATTCAACATTACTACAAATAGACGGACTATCATCAGTTCGTAGTTGAGTGGAATAAGTAGTGATACCATTAAAATAATCTTCTACAAGCTCAATATTATCACTTTCAATAATTGAATTTTCTAAATCTATAAATATGGTTCCCTCTGTTTTTGACAGCGAATCAAGGTCTTGATCTGAAGTTGCAATAGATTCCTTTTCACAACTAATTAGTAGCATAGAAAAAAATACAAGACAAAACGTAATATTGTTTTTCATAAGTAATGGTTTTTAGTTAAAATACATAACGCTTTTAAATTACGTAATAATACTAACAACCAAAACAACAACCTTATACTTTATTTAAAATTAAAAACAACCAAAACCCTACCTTCATTTCTTTTCGGCTTCAATTGGCAAACTCATTTTCACCGTAATTACAAGCCTTAAGATCAAACCAACGTGAGAGTCTTTAATAGGTGGAAAACATAGATGCATACTTAGTTTAGTATACTCTTCACTAAATATAGAGAGATCACAGATTTTGACATAACTAAATTGAAATTCTAACGAAGAATACGATTAAAACTATTTTTACTTAAACTCCAATACATCAACGCTAGAATTACACTCTGCTAAATCTCCTGCATCATTGGAAGCGATTACAACTGTGCGTCCATCTAAATGTTTTTGCAATAACTTATGATACCACGATATAGCATTGCTATCTAAATAACTTGTCGGCTCATCCAACAAAAGTAATGGTGTATCCGAGAGAATCGCTAAGCCTAGCTGAAGGCGTTGTTGCATTCCTGAACTAAAGTCTTTGATATATTTATCTTGATGTTGGACAAGATCGATTACCTCAATAAATTCTTGGAAAGATTCAGTCTTCATTCGTTTGAATTTTCCTTGCAGATTATACATCTCTTCTATGTTATAATTTTCTGTAAGAGAGAGATACGGTGCTACCCAACTAACTGATTTGTAGACATCTGCTATCTTGATAATTTTGTCATCGAGAGCATGAATTATCTTACCATCAGATGGTGATAAAAAACCAGATAAAATTTTAATTAAAGTAGATTTACCAGACCCATTGAGCCCATTGACACCTAGAACAGAACCAGAAGATATCACGAGATCCAGATCTCTTAAAATCCACTGATATCCATATCGCTTAGATATTTTATTGAGTTCAATATGCATCTATGACTTAGGTCGTCTGTCTAAATCCTTTCATCACTCCTCGATCAGAATCAGAAAGAAATGAAAGTATTTTTTCTCGTTCAGGAGAAGCTTTAATAGTTGCTTCTATCGTTCTTAGAGCTTGACGTGTATTGTATCCTTTGACGAAAAGTATACGATATATATCCTGGATATGATTAATCTGCTTATTAGAAAATCCTCTTCTTCGTAATCCTATTGAATTTACACCGGCATACGAAAGTGGCTCTCTTGCTGCTTTCACAAAAGGAGGTACATCTTTTCTTACTAATGAGCCTCCACCAATCATAGAGTGATCTCCAATCTTTACAAATTGGTGTACTGCTGAGATTCCACCAATGACTACATTTTTACCAATCTCTACATGCCCTGCAAGATTGACACTATTAGCCAAAATAGTTCTTTCACCGATAATACAATCGTGAGCTACATGAACATAAGCCATCAGTAGACAGTTGTCCATGATGTGCGTTTTGTAATTTGCACTAGTTCCTCGATTAATAGTAGCGTATTCCCTTATGATTACATTATTTCCTACTTCAAGTATAGAGTGCTCACCTTCATACTTGAGATCTTGTGGCTCGCCACCAACTACGGCTCCAGGAAATATCTTACAATTGTTACCAATCTTAGTTCCTTTAAGAACGACTGCATTAGGTCCAATCCAAGTTCCTTCTCCTATTTCGACATCTGCTTCTATGGTTGCGAAAGCTTCAACCGTTACTTTCTTACCCAGTTTTGCATTAGGGTCTATGTTTGCTAGTTTATGGTGTTGTCCCATTTTTGCTTTTTATTTAGCTCGCTTTACTACTTGAGCAGTTAATTCTCCTTCAGATACTATTTTATTTCCAACGTATGCGGTTCCTTTCATTTGGACGATTCCTCTTCGAATTGGATTCATCAATTCCATTTTTAGTAACAGTGTATCTCCAGGAACTACTTTTGATTTAAATTTAACGTTATCCATCTTGAGAAAGTATGTATCCCATTCTTCCTCCGCTCCCATACTATTGATCGCTAATATTCCTCCCGTCTGAGCGAGTGCTTCCATTTGCAATACTCCAGGAAACACTGAATTGCCAGGAAAATGTCCTTGAAAACAAGCTTCATTAGCAGTTACATTTTTGATGCCTACTATCAGTTCGTCAGTACAAGACATGATCTTATCTACCAACAAAAACGGATACCGGTGTGGCAACATCGCTTGTACTTGCTCCGTATCGAATATAGGTGTCGCAGTAGAATCGTAAGATGGTCTACCTTTGAGCTTCCGTTGTGCTTGCCAGTGCTTTTTCAAAATTTTGGCAAACTCTATATTTGCCTTATGACCTGGCTTAGTCGCTACTATTCTTCCCTTAATTGGATGCCCAATTAAACTGAGATCACCAATAACATCTAGTAGCTTATGTCTTGCTGGCTCGTTGGTATATCTAAGCTTAGAAGTATTGAGCACTCCTGCTTCATCTACCTTTAATTCTCCTTTTCCAAGTTTGCTTGATAGAGATGCTAATTTTTCAGGACTTAATTTCTCATTCGCAATTATTACCGCATTTGCGAGATCTCCGCCTTTAATTAGTCCTTGATCAAATAGAGTTTCAAGTTCGTGTAAAAATGCGAATGTACGAGCTGGAGCAATATCCTTTTCGAAAGAATCTTCGATTCCAAAATCTGCATACTGTTGTCCTAGATAATCAGAATTGAAGTCTATAAGTGTCGTGATCTCAAAAGTATCTGATGGTAAAGCAATCAACTCGGCACCAGATTCTTCATCCTTATATGTAATCATCTCATTGATCACTAGATATTCTCGGTCTTTATCAGTATCCATTACTTCTGCAGAAACCAAGGCTTCATAAAATTTAATGGCACTTCCGTCCATAATAGGTACTTCGGGTCCATCAAGCGTAATGTGAAGATCATCGATCCCAAGCGAGTGTACTGCTGATAAGAGGTGCTCTACTGTCGCCACTTCTACTTCTCCTTTACGTAGCGTTGTTCCCCTGTTAGTAGTTATAACATTACTAACATCGGCAGTTAGAGCCGTTTCGTCATCTATATCCGATCTATAAAATTTGATTCCCGCTCCTGCATCAGCTCCCTTAAAGGTTACATTGACAGTAGTACCGGTATGCAATCCAACTCCACTCAGTGAAACTGTATTTTTGATTGTTTTTCTTTTCATACAAATGACTCTTTGGCTATTGGTCTTAATTTATCTTGTGCAAAGATATCTCTTTAGAGGCAAAGTGCGTAATTACGGATGCGTAGTCTTGATAAAATCGCAGAGTTTTAGGTGATTATTCTCTATAGAAAGTATCTAATCAAGCGATCTAATTGGTATTTACTCAATTTGTATATTTGATTTCCAAACTTTTAATAAATTCACCTTTAGTGATACCAAACTGGACTCATTTAAGCCAAAGTACCTTTGTGGTTGACCAAGAAATATTCCACAGCTTCCACCATCAAGTTCATAAGCTTAGTTCTTGCCGAAAATCCAGCCCACGCTTGATGTGGCGTGATTTTACAGTTAGGTAATCCTATCAATGGGTTTCCGTCTGAAGGTGGTTCTTGGCTGACTACATCTAGTAAAGCTATAAATCGAGGATTGGCCTTCAAATGATTCGCTAGATCACCTTCATCTATGTGCCCACCTCTAGCGGTATTGATCAGAATGGCGTCCTCTTTCATAATTGATAACGAATTGAAATTTATCATATACTCGGTATCTGCATTGAGCGGAAGGTGTAAAGTCAGCACATCTACATCAGCCAATAATTCTTCCCAAGATAAATACGAAACACCTTCTATTCGACTAGCAGATCTATCCCAACTATAGACATCACAGCCAAAAGCTAAGAATACATCGAGCACTTGCTTGCCTATATTACCCAATCCTATGATTCCAATTTTCTTTTGATTGAGTGATGGTATCGAATGATCAAAGAAAGTAAAGTCTAGACATCCAGTCCACCTACCTTTAGCTACTTCTTGCTCATATTTGGCAGCTTGACTCATATGAGATAAGAGCACTGAAAACAGATGCTGAGTTACTGACTCACTACTGTACCCTACTATATTACTAACTGCGATTCCTAGCTCATTGCAAGCTGTTACATCCACATTATTATATCCTGTAGCGGAAATGATGACAAACTTAAGTTTTGGCAATTGACTTAATATGTCTTTTGAAAGTTTTACCTTATTAGTGATAATAACTTCGGCTTCTAAAGATCTACTAACTATGTCGACCTTACTGGTTCTGTCATATACTGTTAACGATCCAAAAGCTTCTATAGGCGACCATGATAGATCCCCTGGGTTCATAGCATACCCATCGAGTGCAATTATATTCATACACTGAAGATAAGATGAAAACCTAGAATCGACTAATAGAAATCTATGAAACCTTCTATGCATCCATTCCTATAAATAAGGATCAACCATTACTTAAAGCATTGTCTGATCTTCTTCTATCTTTTCTTGATATTTTGCACCCATTACTTTGCTAATATTGTTTTCTCCTTGAAAAAGCAAAATACACCAATGAAAGTGTAAGACTAATGGTTCATTTATCAAATATTAAATCCTTCTTTTCTTACTTATTATTAAGAGCCCAATCATATTCTATATAACTCACTTTAGATCCCACTTCAACTTTAGTCTTGCTAAACTTATTAATATAGCTAATTATATCAACTGGGAAATCCTTGGCATACCATTCAAATATTTTACTAATCTGTATCCCAGCTGAAGATAATTTATTGTATGTAGAATTATTTACAAAGGCCAAAGCTCTAGACTCTAAATTGGATTGGACATTATCTGCTGTCCATGCCTTATTTAATAAAGGTGGGCATGATTTTGCGGCACAATTAACGGCAAAGTGAATTCTCGGTTCATTAAATTTTGCTCTGATTTTATTATTTTCAATATCATTTAAAGAAAGTGATTCTCCACCTATGGTGATCCACTTCTTATCGAATGCTTTGCCTCCGTACAAATCCATGATACTCGCGACAGGATAATTATCCACTATAAGCTTGATAGTATTGGCATTGTAAGCATTTATCCAAAAAGCCAATACTTCATTTTTATTTGAGCCAGAAGTGGGTACATTTTGTGATAGGAAGCCTAGATATTTGTCTAATGTAGCTACTTGGGATTTGATTCCTGCGTAGTCCACATCACCACCATTACTTACGTAAGTCTTCAATAAAGCATCAAATGCTGAATGATCTACATCTGCAGCTAAGTCTTTTTTGGAAGGTGTTTCAGCCTCCACTACAGTTCCAACGGTTTCTTTCTTCGATGATGAATTTGATCCTATTAATTGAGCCCCTAGTGAATTACTTACCTTCGCATTACTGATAGTTTCTTCTACTGGCGAAGTAACTATCGTTTCGTTGGTCTCGAAGTATCCGTAATTTTCAGTTTTTTGTTCACCTTCCATTGCAGATAATGATCCTACTGCAATTGATAATATTCCCATTAATAACTTCATCTTATTCAATCTGTTTAATTCGTTATCTATAATTACTTCTGAAGCGTATTTGTTTTATTTATCCTTGATAAGTCATCCAAAACGTCCGCCGAATAACTCAACACATATAACTTAATATTAATTTCCTAAACGATAATCTAATCTAAAAGTCATACTTCGAGGAGCTTCTAGCTTCCCTGGCCTTTGAGTATATTCTACATTATTGAGATTGTCAATTAAGAACGAAAACTTCAATGCCTTCCATTCATAACTCGCCCTCACATTAAGAATATTATATCCTTGATTGTTAAGATCTCTATATTCACCTATCTGTGGGCCCGGCAACAATTGAAAAGGACTATCTATCGCTAACATATGACTGGTACGATTGTAGGCTATTCCAAGGGCTACACCTTTGAACGAGGCTTCCAAATCTACTTTGGCGTTATGTTTTGTCCTATACTTAAGTACATTCACATCCGATGTAGATGAAGCTTGTAACCTTTCATTGAAGTCATCATACGTTGGATCGATGTATGTATATCCACCAAATATCCGTATTGGTATTTGCCATACCTGAGCTTTACCCACCAAAGACAATTCAAATCCTTTAATAGTCGTATTGCCAATATTCTGAGATTGAAAACCTAATGATGGTTGAGTAACTAATGTAAACTCTGTCATGTCCTGATATCTCTGATAGAATACAGCAGCATCGATATACCCTTCTATCCCCAACAACCTCACGCCTTGTTTCATCCCAATCTCTGCCGTCCAACCTTTTTCTGGAACGAGATCAGGATTAGGGTATATACTAAAACTAGAAAACGAAGTCACGATAAACCTCTCTGTGATAGTTGGAAATCTATATCCTTGACCAAAGGAAGCTCTTAAATTTGAATACTCTGCCAACTTATAATTTAGTCCCAATCTCGATATCACTTCACCATCAGATATTAAACCATCTGGAATACTAAATCCATTAAAGGACTCTGGGGTTTGCTGTTCGTTATACTCATATCTTAATCCTGCAGTCATTCCAAGTTTACCGATTGACTTTTCTATTTGCCCATAGACTGCATTGTTCTTAGCCACAAATGTGGTATCCCCAAACAATTCGGAATCACTTGTTCCGTGCATTAATGCTACACCGCCAACGAATTTGATCTCGGCTGGTAAAGTAGTTTGATATTGATACTCACCAAAATATGTATTGGATGTATTTCCTTGATCGTTATTGTTATTATTATCTACTCTCGAATATCTTGATCGAAGGGTATGAATGTCTCCGTTACCTGCAAAATACTTAACTGTTGGATCGATGTAATATCTCTTACTATTACTACTTGTAATCGAATTAGTAAATGGAGTATAAATACCATCAAGTGCTGTATTCCAAATAAAAAAACTTGCATTATCTAATTTGTTATAGACCGAACTAAGACTAAATAACCACTTGTCATTCATTCTATAACTACTTGTAAATCCCATACGATATCTATCTTCATAAGTATCCTTATTCCAACTATCAAGTTTTCGATAAAGACCATGTACCATAAGATCTAAATCACCAAACTTACGAGCATGCATAGCAGTAACTTGCTTTCCATTAGGGCGATTATCATCGTCAAACCATTTCTTACCATATTCATCAGGATCACTAGGATCGCTATATGTAGTTGCTGAAACAGAAAGTTCTGTTTTGGGTTTGACTCCCGGCTTAATCCTACGCAGATTTATTATACCATTCAATGCCGATGATCCATAAAGAGAAGATGAAGCGCCTTTGACAATCTCTACTTGTTCGGTAGCCTCGATCGGTAAATCATTCCAATTAGGAAACCCAGCATCTACTTGTAAGGCAGGCATATCATCTACAAGAAGCAAAACTCTACTCCCTGCACCATATGAAAACCCTGATCCACCTCTAATATTGGCTTGACCATCTACCATCTGTACTCCAGGAACTTTGTCCAAGACATCTTCAGCTGAAGAAGCATTAGTACTAGATATGTAATCCGATTGGAGTACTTCTATTGATACTGTAGATTCGCTTACACGCTGTTCGTACTTACTCGCAGTTACAGTCATTTGATCAAGTATCGTTGACCGCGACAAAAGCTCAAAGACTTGATCTTTTGTACCATACTGCTGAGTAAAAGACTTAGTCGTATAACCAATATAACTAATTGTAATTAAGATTGATTCTTGCTCAGTAAAGATGATATACTTACCCTCAGAGTCCGTAATGGTATTGCCTTCATTGTAACTTACGTTTGCTCCGATTAATGTTTCTTGAGTATCTGCATCTAAGACCGTGCCTTGTATAAATCGGTCTTGAGCACTAACCTTCATTAAGAAAAGAACGAATACAAGAGTGTAAAAAATCTTCATATATATAATAGTTGTGCTGCTAATATAATCAAATACATATTGAAGTGATTTAAAAAAAACTGAAGTTAGCTTATGATTGCCATCTTTGCACGTCCAATTAATTCAATCGGATTTAGCCTCTAAAGATATTTCATTACATCTATCAAACTTATTTTGATGTTAATCGACTAATTGGATTCAGTGCTTCTTCTACAACTCTAGCCGTCGCAAATAAGCGATCTTCTTGACCAGGCACACATAGCAATAAGACACTAGCGGGTAATCCTGTTTTGGGATCACAATATTTCCATGCCGGAACACAGATCGCCGACAGGTCTAAATAATTGGCTAAGGTATTTGACGTGAATAACCCATTGACTCTTGGGTCCAACAATGATATTCGATTGAATACATTGTGCTTAGGAGCTACCAATCCTAATGCTGGTAAAATAATGACGCTATCCTTACCGATTATATTTTGATATTTAATCCGAGCGACTATGAATGAATCTTCAATTTCTTTAGCCTTTTCTCCACTTCTAGATTTCATAATAGGCTTCAAAAGAATCCATTTTAATAATCCTTTATCTATAGTAGATTTACCGAACAAACTTTTTACAAATTCTTTCAAAGGAGAAAATCGTCCATACTTCTTATTACTTGACAAATCTTTAATCCAGTTATCATAAAATTCGTTATGAATAATTTTGGCGATTTTCAAAAACAACTTTGGAACATCATCGAATAGAATTGATTTAGACTTTACTCCTTTTTCAATTACTGATTGTCTCGCAACATCTACCGCTTCTTTTATTATACTTTGTTTATACGTAATAGGAAAACCTTCTGGAATAATAAGGTTTTCAAATAAACAATCCGTCTCAGCACAAGGCCTTTTTGCGATTACATTATAGATAAGTTGGGCATCTCTTACCGAGCGACATAATGGACCATAACCCAACCAACTTTTCAAACTTGTACTAATTTTTGGCCAAGTACCTTTAGAGACTATAGCCTGAGAATGAGCTTTGAATCCTACCGTTCCACAAAGAGCTGCTGGTATCCTGATTGATCCCAATATATCCGAACCAAGACCAAATACAGTTGATCCTGAACCTACCAATGCCCCTTCTCCACCAGAAGATCCTCCTGCTACCCTAGTTACATCATGTGGATTATTACATCTTCCAAATCTGAGGTTCGTATTTTCTCCAGTCATAGCAAATTCAGGAATATTACTTCTTGCGATCAATACAGCGCCCGCTTTACGAAGACGACTTACCATCACTGCATCCTCATCACTGTGAGTCGGAATACGTCGAATAGATCCTGCTGTTACATCCTCACCTGCTATGTCAAACGTTTCTTTGACACTACATGGCAAACCAAAAAGAGGTAATGATTTATCACCATTCAAATCCAATTCTCTGGCTTGCTCTATAGCTACTTTATTATATATATTGGTTGCTCCGTTTACCGAAGGTTGAAGATCATTAAGTCTTTTGAGATGATCCTTGACTAAGCTTTCTGATGTAATAGTCCCATTACGTAATTGGGTCAACAATATGGTTGCATCAGAAAGGTCAGTTATATTCATTTCTCTTGAGTATTACTCTTTATTGAACTTCAATTTTATAATAACAGATTATTGATATCGTCCTTGGTACGAAAACATTAAAACATTTAATTACCCTTAAGCCAATTATCAAATGACGCAAGTTTATCTTCGTTGTCGTTGAGCCATGAATCGCTAGTTAATTTTGATTGAGTGATGTATTTACAATACGTTTCCAAGTGATCACTCTTCGATAAGTCATAGAAAAAATGAACGTATAGATCCCACCAAACACCTTTATTCCCGTCACTATTAGACTCACCAATAAAACTAAAAAAAGATTCTGTGTTAACGACAAACAATTCATCTTCACTCTTTCCCTCATGTTCTTCAGAATTGTTGGTTGCCACAATCATAGACATCATTAGCTCAGCCATACGAAACTCCGATCCATCGTCATCCGACAAATTAATAAGGGTCGTATTAGGGTCGTCTTTATCCGTAGATACATTCCCTTCAAAATTGGCTTTAAGCAAAGTCAGAGCATCCAATGATCTGCTAGTATTAGGCTCTAGAAACAAGAAGTAATGAGCCGCCAATGAGGCCTGGACGGTATGCTTTTGTGAACTATGAATATTCGCCAACATTAAGTGGCTACTAGAATGACTTGAATTCATTCCTATCGCTTGCAATACACTTTGCTCTGCTAATTTTAAATTATCTAATTTGAAATGATTAAGTGCTAAATTGTAATGTAATAGATAATGACCTTTAGTTTCCTTTATTGCCTTTTCAAATAATTTAATTGATTTCTTTGTCTTACCCAATAAATCTAAAGATGATCCTTTTGTCAAGTAAGATTCTACCATGTACTCCTTATCTTGTTTAATCACTTTATCCGAGTACTTTATCGCCTTTTTATAATCACCTTTAGTAAAGTAGCTCAACGATATTTCGTAATTAGCAAGAGTAGATTTAGAATCCAACTTCAATGCTTTCTCATAGGTATCAATCGCTTTATCATAATCGCCACTATCGTGATATTTAATACCTTCTTTTACAAAGTCCTCAATGGATGACTGAGCGAGGATGTTGAATGTGAGTAAAAAAACGAAGCAAGACAATCCAAAACTTCTAAAACTATTCATAACTATTCTTATAATTTAAAGTCTAATAAATATTGGAATGCATTCTAATCGCATTCCTTCCCTCTAAAAATAGCATTTTAATATTCAACTTCCCAAACTATAAAACCCAAATACTAAGAATGTAAGGGTAAGTGAGGATTCTGCATCAACCACCATTCATAATTCGCAATACTAATCCAGAACTCAATTCCCTACCCTGCGCTTTCTCTTTGATCTGTTGGAATGTAAATCTAAAATCGCATCCAGACTTCCATTCTGTACATCCATAGGCTGTCTTTCCACGCATAATCTTACCTATCTTGCACTTAGGGCATGGAGGCATAGAGTTGTCTTTATGCGCCTGCTTGGCAGCTGTTTTATTTTCAAATTCTAATTGCCCTTGTGCAGAGAGTTTAATGATACCTTCTACTTTTTGACCATTTACCATGAAGCCTTTAAGCTTAGTCGTGGCTTTCTTTTCTATCAGTCTTTTGACTTGATTATCTGTAAGCTTTTTATCCAGATAGTTAAACGGTATTCTCATATCACAACCAGACTTCCATTGAGTACATCCATAGCTAGATTTCCCTTTGAGTATTTGCCCTTGATTACATTTCGGGCAAGTTATTTCAGTTATCGTTTTCTTTGGTACTTTGGCTTTGCTAGCGGCTTCTGTTTTTTTACCCCATGAGTTGCCTCGTTTGACTCCACTTTTTGCAGTGCTTTGCGTCTGTGCGCTAAATTTGGTAGTTACCTTTTCCATCCTTACTTCCGTAACTAACTCCTCTACCATCTGCTTCATCTGATGTATAAATTTGCCCGCACTAAAATCACCATTCTCGATATCCTTGAGTTGCTTTTCCCACTGTCCAGTAAGCTCGGCAGACTTCAGTAACTTATTTTGGATCGTACCTATGAGTTGGATTCCGACTTCTGTAGGAATCAGTTGCTTCTTGCGGCGCTGAGCATATTTCCTTCGAAAGAGTGTCTCTATAATATTGGCTCTGGTAGACGGTCGACCGATCCCATTCGCTTTCATCAGATCTCTAAGTTCTTCGTCATCTACTTGTTTCCCTGCAGTCTCCATAGCTCGTAGTAAAGAGGCCTCAGTATAGTTCTTTGGAGGCTTTGTAACTTTCTCTACGAAATTAGGCTCATGCGGACCACTTTCCCCTTCAACGAATGCAGGGAGCAGTTTTTCTTCCTCTCCTTTCTTTTCATCATTTTGATCAAGGACAGATTTTTTCTTCTTAGGAAATAAAACCCTCCAGCCTTCATCTATGATTTGCTTTCCTTTGGCTACAAACTTTACTTCTGCTACTTCAGCATCTACTTGTGTCTTAGCGACTTTACAATCAGGGTAAAATACTGCAATGAATCTTCTTACGATCGCATCGTAAACTTTGGATTGATCTAAGCTGAGTGATTTCTGTTCTCCTGTAGGAATGATGGCATGGTGATCTGTGACTTTTTTATCATTAAATACCTTAGAGGATTTTCTGATTTTCTTACCGATAAGTGACTCAGTATATTGCGCATAGCTCTTCAGCCCTTTGAGGATTCCAGTAATCTTAGGATACATATCATTAGGAAGAAATACGGTATCCACTCTTGGATACGATACGACTTTCATCTCATATAGCTTCTGCACTATCTTGAGTGTCGTCTCCGCAGTGTAGTTAAATTTATTGTTGCAATATACTTGCAGTCCAGTCAAGTCAAAAAGCTTAGGTGCGTATTCTTTACCGTCTTTCTTTTCGATTTTAGTGATATGAAGATCTTTCCCTTTCACTTGATTAAAGAGCTTCTCACCATCTTCCTTTTTAAAGAACTTCCCTTCCGTATTATTGAATTGAGTATCTCGATATATCGTACCTAATTCCCAATATGGCTTAGGTATAAAATTTTCTATCTCATGATATCGATCTACTAACATCGCCAATGTCGGCGTCTGTACTCGACCTATCGAAAGCACTTGCTTATAACCTCCATACTTAAGCGTATATAGTCTTGTGGCATTCATACCCAACAGCCAATCACCGATAGCTCTAGAGCTTCCTGCATAATACAGATTATCAAATTCTGAGGCTGGTCTGATATTCTTAAAACCTCCTCTAATAGCCTCCGTGGTCAATGATGATATCCATAGTCGATCTACAGGCCCTTTATAATTGGCTTGATTGATTACCCATCTCTGTATTAATTCTCCCTCTTGGCCTGCATCACCACAGTTGATTACAATCTCAGCCTTGGAGAATAGCTTCTTTACTATTTTAAATTGCTTTTTGACACCAGCATCGTTTTTGACTCTCGTATCAAATCGTTCTGGAAGCATAGGCAAAGTATCCAAGTCCCAGCGTTTCCAACGTTCATTATAGTCGTGAGGAGCATTGAGCTCACAGAAATGACCAAATGTCCATGTCACCTGATATCCATTACCTTCATAGTAGCCATCTTTACGAGACTTCGCCCCCAATACGTTGGCGATCTCTTTGGCTACTGATGGTTTTTCGGCGATACAGACTTTCAATGGAGCAAGTAATTGATTAGGTGATTAGATAAGAATGATTCAATATATGTAAATTTAAGTAATCGATGATCAAATAGAGAATGACAGATTAGATATTGAAGCATTGTGACGCTATGACCTTTAATAATTTGCTTCAACGCAGAGATTCGCGAACTTCATTCCCTCGCGATACAATTTGATATCTAATGCTCATAAGGATTTAAAGAGTGCTAAGTCAATTTTAATCGCGAATGGCACATAAAAAAAAGGGACAAAGCCTTAAGACTCTATCCCTTTAGATATTATTTCTAAAGATTAATCAATTAGAACCCTAATCGAAAAATCTTAAATTCTACTTCTTTTTCATCTTTCTCATTCTGATGCTTGATGGAGTTACCTCTAACAATTCATCTTCTCTGATGTACTCCATCGCTTCCTCTAATGAAAACTGAATCTTCGGTGCGATGTTTACCGCTGCATCACTACCAGACTTACGCATGTTAGTCAGTTGCTTACCTTTGATTACGTTGACATCTAGATCATTCTCTCTACTGTTTTCACCGATCACTTGACCTTTATAGATCTGATCTCCAGCTTCTACGAAAAACTTACCTCTATCCTGTAATCTGTTCAGTGAGAAGGCTAATACTTGACCTTGCTCCATAGATACGAATGCACCCTTGTTTCTTGCTGGCATCTCACCTTTATAAGGTTCGAATCTAACAAATCTGTGATTCATTACAGCAGTACCTGCAGTTGCAGTAAGCATATTATTTCTAAGACCGATAAGGCCTCTTGATGGAATCTCAAATTCTAAATGCTGAAGATCACCTTTAGTCTCCATTACGCTTAGCATACCTTTTTTCTGAGTTACCAACTCAATTGCTTTACCAGAATATTCGTTAGCTACATCGATTACTAGTGACTCGATAGGCTCATTTTTTACGCCATCGATTTCTTTGATGATAACTTGCGGCTTTCCTACTTGTAGCTCGTAACCTTCTCTACGCATTGTTTCTATCAATACAGATAAGTGAAGTATACCTCTACCATATACGTTGAATTTATCCTCCGTGTCAGTATCGACTACTTTCATCGCAAGATTCTTCTCTAGCTCTTTGTATAGTCTATCTCTTAAGTGACGTGATGTTACGAATTTACCTTCCTTACCGAAGAAAGGAGAATTGTTAATTGTGAACAACATACTCATAGTAGGCTCATCGATAGAGATACGCTCTAGCGGCTCAGATACTTCTAAATCGACGATACTATCACCAATTTCAAAATCTTGGATACCCACTACTGCACAGATATCTCCACATCTTGCCGTTTTCACTTTTTCCTTACCTAATCCAGTAAATACGAATAGTTCTTTTACCTGTACTTTTTTCATAGTACCATCCTTCTTACAAAGGTTTACATATTCTGCTTCGTTGATATCTCCTCTGTAGATACGTCCGATTGCGATACGTCCTTGGAACTGACTATAATCTAGAGATGTCACTTGCATCTGTAAAGCTCCTGGCTTATATTCTGATGCTGGAATATCCTTAAGAACTGCATTTAGTAATGGGAAAATATTAGTAGTACGTTGTTTCCAGTCGTAACTCATCCACCCAAACTTAGAAGATCCGAAGATCGTAGTGAAGTCCAACTGATCTTCTGAAGCATCCAGGTTAAACATAAGGTCAAATACATCACCTTGTACTTCTTCTGGCGTACAGTTTTCTTTATCTACTTTATTAACTACTACGATAGGCTTGAGACCTAACTCGATTGCCTTACCAAGTACAAATCTCGTTTGTGGCATTGCCCCCTCAAATGCATCTACAAGAAGTAGTACACCATCGGCCATTTTTAATACACGCTCTACTTCACCACCGAAATCGGAGTGACCAGGAGTATCGATAATATTGATCTTCACACCTTCGTATACTACTGATACGTTTTTCGATAAGATCGTAATTCCTCTTTCTCTCTCTAGGTCATTATTATCTAAGATAAGCTCTTTTGACTCCTTTCTCTCATCGATAAGGTTAGCGGCTTCGATAATCTTATCTACTAGTGTCGTTTTTCCGTGATCGACGTGGGCGATAATGGCAATATTTCTAATGGGCTGCATATGCGTTATTTACTCTATTATATGTTGTGCTTTTGTGCACGTTGTGAGTGATTACGTACGTTTTATATAGTCACTCATTTAAATGATTAAGACCTGTTTTTGCATAAAGCGAAAACAGATCTTTTTCTTAAGCAGCCGCAAAGGTAACCTTTACGGCCGTATTATATTGTGTTTCGTATAAATATGTAGGCTATCTACTAACAATGCCTAATACTTATAACGTTAATCTTAATTTGTATAGCTTTCAAGTACTCACTTATTTGCAATTGTCGCTTCGACAACTTGCTATAAATGATAACCCTGACTAAATACTAAGCCTCAGTATAAGTACCTGCTTCCACTACCCAACCATGTGTATCTTCAATAGACTGATTTCTGAGACCATTGATAGTTGCTTTAGCATAAGCTGAAACAGTAGCTTGGTCTTGATCGAAATCCATCACCGTATCTTTATACTTAAATTTGTGAACATTAGCAATTACCGCTGCTGTACCTGTACCAAACACCTCCGAAAGCTTTCCTGCTTCATAAGCTTCTACGATTTCGTCGATGTTGATTCTACGCTGTTCTACATCATATCCTTTCTCTTGTAACAGTTGTATGATAGTCTTACGTGTGATTCCCTTAAGTATCGTACCCTCTGTGATTGGAGTAACTACCTTGCCATCTATCACAAAGAAAATATTCATAGTACCTACTTCTTGTACATATTTGTGCTCTTTCGCATCTAACCACATGATCTGATCATAGCCTTCTTCTTTGGCTAGCTTTGCAGGATACAAAGATGCTGCATAATTACCTGCCGTTTTTGCTTCTCCTACACCTCCTATAGCTGCTCTGATATACTTTGTATCAGCGAGTAAACTTACTGGTTTTGGATAGTACGGCCCAACAGGCAGACACATGATAAGCAAAGTATACTTATCTGATGGTCTCACACCAATAGCTTCATCTGTAGCAAACATTAATGGTCTGATATATAATGCCGATCCTTCTGATGGTGGTATCCAAGCTTCTTCCATCTTTACGATAGTATGGACAGCATTTAGAAAAGCCGCTTCCGGAAACACAGGCATACACATACGCTCAGCAGATGCATTGAGTCTATAAATATGTTCTTCTGGTCTAAATAATAATGGAGCTCCATCTTTACCTTTGGTAGCTTTCATTCCTTCGAAAATAGACTGGCCGTAATGCCATGCTAAATTTCCTGGATGAACAGATAAGTTTTTTAATGGCTTAATCGCAAATTCTCCCCATTTCCCATTTTCATAGTGGGCTTCATACATATGGTCGGTAAATACTTTTCCGAAAGGGATATTATCAAAGTCTAAAGAATGTACATTCGAATTCTCTACTCTAGTAATTTTAATCTCTTGGCTCATGCGATTTGAAATTTTGGAGGGGTGATTTAATATTTCAAAAACTAAAATACCATATGATTCAATAATACAGAACCAATAATCGATATTTGTTATTCTATAAAGATACTAGCTTTTAGTATCGTATAATATTCTGCAAATTTAATAATAATACAAGTAAATTTGGTCAGAATTGACGAATATTCACATTCAGGACATTTTGTTTTGAAATTTACTCAAATGCAAAACAAAAGCAATGTTAAAGACCACAATATACAAGATAGAGTCAGATAAAACAGATGCTAAAGAGACAATCAGCACTGAAGGAGCCGCCAAAAATCAATTGTTGATCTTAGCTCGTAATGGAGATTTGACACCAGAAAATCGTAAAACGTTAGGTCAGATGCTCAATGCTATCAAATACAACTTAGAAGATAGTTGTATGATCATTCTTACAGAAAGTCAATCAGTCACAATCAACCCTTACCTACATAAACACAATATCAAAAGAGTGATCTGCTTTGGAATATCACCCAAAGACATAGGATTACAAATAGCCGCAAGCGCTTATGCCTTAATTGAAATGGAAGAACTAAAATTAGTATTCTCTCATAACCTGCAAGCACTGAATGCTGACAAACAAAAGAAAATAAAATTGTGGAATGCGATTCAAAATCTATAATCTAAAGTGGAAATTTTTCATTCTCGAACTCAATACCGATTCTTTCTATGCAAAAAATATTATTCGCCACTGGCAACATAAACAAAGTAATAGAGGTACGTAAAGTACTCGCTCACCTTCCTTATGAAATTATTTCCCTAAAAGACTTAGGTATAGATTATGATATTCCTGAGACTGGAGGTACTCTTGAAGAAAACGCAACTATAAAATCAAAATATCTAGCAGAGAGATATCCAGATTATCATATTATTTCAGAAGATACTGGACTTGAGATCGATGCTCTAGATGGTGCTCCTGGCGTCATCACAGCTAGATATGGTGGACCCGAAAAAGATGCTATCCAAAACATGAATAAGGTACTAGCTGAATTATCCAATAAGGAAGATCGATCTGGACAGTTCCGTACCATAATATCTCACATCTATCAAGGTGTAGAAACTCAACATGAAGGTATCGTAAGAGGTAGAATGGCAAAAGAACTTTCTGGAAATAATGGCTTTGGTTACGATCCTATATTTATCCCAGAAGGCTATGAAAAATCATTTGCCAATCTTGGCGATGATGTAAAAAAAAGTATGAGTCATAGATCTCGAGCTGTGACTAAGTTGGTAGAAAGTTTGGAATAAAAAATATTACACCTCTGAACAATTCTAATGATTTCAGTTTGGAGTATTCTTTACTCCTCTTTAATTTACAAGAAGCCTAAACGTCTTAGAAGAATTACTCTCTACACTTGTGATAGAAATAATGTACAATCCAGATAACAAATCTGAAGTATCGATTTCGAATATCCCTGAACTATTGACTAACGCCGATCTTAACAAACGCCCTTTTATCGTGTAGAGTTCGACCCTAACCTCTTGATTGATACCATACAAATAGACACCACTTCCATTTGTCGGATTAGGAGACAAAGAAAGACCACTTAATACATCGTCCGCAGAAATGATAGTGGATAGAGATTCACAATCTCCGACTACAAAACTTTGTGGATCGTTAGATGTGTTGTTTTCTCCTCCGGTAGCTAGACTGTAGGTATAATAGAAATATACTGTATCTCCTACGGTTGCATTAATCGCTAAAGGTACATTGGGCGTAGCTCCAGACACGCCAAAATCATCATTTATACTGCTTTTGTAATATAGTAAGCACACTGATTCCCCATTCCCCTCTGCTGAGGGTACAAAAGTAAGTGTAGGCTCATCAGTCGCTAAATAGCTATAATCCCCATTAGGTGATTGCGCTTCACAACCTGTCAATCCTGGTGCTTCACTAACTAGTAAAGTAGTAGCCCGCGAAACGTTCCCATCTTGAGCGGTGATTACAAATTCGCCCAAAGCCGTTGCTGTAAACAATCCATTGTCATCAATTGAACCTCCATTTGATGTCGACCATGTAATGTCCGTGGGATAAGCATCGCTATATTGATCGTAACCCTGCGCTATAAATTGCAAGTTACTACCAACCTCTATCTCCAAATTATAAGGCGACAAAGATATCATCGCCAATTCTGCCGCTGGCGTTACATACTGATCATAACCGCCTATAATTACTCTAACACTTGTCGGAAAAGTACTCTGCAAAGTAGAGGAATGATCCCCAACATCATCATAAGCAAATGCATAAGTTTGCGATTCGTAGCTAATCTCTTCATTATGAAAAAAGCTAACGTATTCGTTATATGGTTCATAGATGAAATATCTTGATGCATCATGTGTAAACTGAACCTCCCCATCTATAATATCCGTGTAAATAGCATGGCGATTAATTGCTGCCGCCATTTGAGCTTGAATCATTAAATCTTCATCATGCTTTTCTTGATTGACATTACTAGCAACTTCTGTAAAAGCCAAAAAACCTGAACCTTCAATCGCATTAAACGAAGTTGGCTTACCATAAATTGTAGCTATAGTTCCATCTTCTGGATCGATAAAATTAAACTGATCGCCAACCACTCTTCCTGACCAAATACCTCTATCACCAATATCTATTACTAAATCATGGTCTGTATACGTACTCCATATCTCATCAATATACTCATCAAATATATCTTCAGGAAAGGCTTCTACTTTTGAAGGCTGTTCTATGATATATCCTCCATCTATGGAATGCTCTTTGATTACTTTAGCCACCAAATAATCCTCAGATACTGCATCGTTCCATTTTGACAATATCACTTCATGCGGTAGATTCTCTCCTATTTTGCCATACTTAGGGGTACCATTCCCTCCAATTGCACTTAAGTAAGATTCTGTATAAGTAGACTCGACTAATCCTCCTGTAAAACCACTTACCTCTACCGAAATAGGATATTGATATGCATCCACTCTACTAGTATTAGTCCAGAGTCCAGAGTCTCCCCAAGTCAACTCGACTATTTCCCAGCGAATACCATCATTGGGATCTGATGATGAGTTAAGGTTAGCTCCAGCATAACCACCAGTTTCATGGAAGTGTAAATACATTGGAGATTCGAAAGATATAAAAATACGGCAACCATATAACCCCTGAGGAATTAATAATGTGTTGTCAGTTACATCAGCTAACTTAGTAAATATATCAGGATACTTCCAGGATGCCGGCGTACTCCAATCAGGTCCGTCTATCGTATTTTGATCTGCAGACATTGTAACCAAGGAATTATCATTCATATCCATCCATACATCCATATTATCACCAAACTTACCTACCAATCCAATATATATTTCTGAATCTGGATAATCTGAATTATTGATAAACTTATAAGGTAATATTTCTTGAGCAAGTAAACTTGTACTAATTGCTACTAAATATAAGAGAAGAACAATATTTTTCATATCTATAGTTTTCTTTCTTTGCAAAAATGCAATTTAAAAAGAATATTTACAGCCATTCCAATTCAATTCTTCACGTTTTAATCTACAAACATGAGGAAATGTATATTCAAAATCCATGGATAATTTAGATCGACATATCCTACCAATGCAAATAGAATTATTTGCAATTACAGCAATTGTAATTTGACGTTTTCTTTTCTATTAATAAGCATTCATTATTCATAGTATTGGCTTTAGCGGATCGAGATGAAAATCATCTTCCCACTTGCAAGCTTATACCAAAAAAGAATTTGGAGTAGAAACCGACGAGATTTGTATATGCGTTCAATGTAAACTTACTAATTGATTAGTCCGTAATATATTAACTAACCTCTAAAACTTTAATAGTACATTGACGTAATTAAACTAAATACCGCTATCACCTTGTCAACCTTCTTTACTCCATCCACCAAACCTTAACTGCAGTCCGATCACCTCCCATCTTAGTAACTTGGTCATTATACATTTCTGTATTAAATGCCGCTTCAGACGGTGGATAAGAAAATCTATTGAAATCATTTTCTACCTTTTCTCTTGGAAGCATGTTAGTTCTTCGGAGTAAAGCAAAAGCTTCCCATGGTTGACGGAAACTATCTATCCAACGTTGGGCATATATCTTACTTAAGTTATCGTCTAAAGATCCACCAAATTCAAATGCGTACTTAGGATTCAACGTCACATTAAAAATATCTACAGCAGATTGTACCGGTGGCCTGTTGACCCATACTTCCGATCCCAACATAAGATTTTGCCAGTACTCAATCGATTCTGTCATTCCAAATTGAAACTCTTGTGATGCTAAACTTTGATCAGACACTACACCCATTCCTCTAAGAAATATTTCTGCTCGGAGGTACTTCACTTCGGCTGAAGTCAAAAGAATTTCCGGTATATCTTGCTCATCACGTATGAGATAATAATTGACAGGAGAATATATATTATCCGTACCCTTATCTGCGTAATCTGCATCTCTTCTACCCTGCTGATAAGGTTCTCCTCCAGATTGGGGCGTTTCAGAATCCGACACCTGCGGAAACGGCACCCATTCTTCAGCATTATTAGGCTCGTAGAATATCGCTAACCTTGGATCCAAGACTTCACCTTCATCGTCAGTCATCCAATTCCAAATAGTACTACCCAACCTTACTTTATTGTGTTCTCGGAACGACCAATTAACTCCTAAGTTCCTCCAACTTTGAGCGACTGGACTCATTACTACATCGCTACCTTTGGTAATCGTGTTAGCTCCGCTACTGATAAACTCGCCTATTCGCTCTCCAGCAAATACTGGGTCTTTATCATACATCCTCACTAAATGACGTAGTGCTAAAGAATTAGAAAATCTTACCCACCGATCAGTATTGTCTCCAAAGAAAGTATCAAAAGAACCATACCGTAAAAAACTATTACCCGCTGGTGTTTGCCCTCCAGCAGAAAGAGTCGCAGAAGCATTAAGTAAATCATCGATCAATGATTTGTAGATATCTTCTTGGCTATCATACTTTGCTCTGATTATTGATTCATCATCAAATACTTGCCCTGCTTCTGAGTAGGGAATATCTCCAAAAAAGTCAGTCAACTGAAATGTTTTATAAGCCATCAATATATCTAATTGGGCTCTCATCATATTAGTCACATCTTGATCTTCTTGTGGTTCATCAAACCTTCGCTTGAGTTCATTAGCATTTTTGAGTGCAGAATAATAATTAGTCCAAACATCTTCAGATCCTCCGTCAATATTACCGAAAGTCTTAGCCGTCACTACAGCCTGCTCAGTTACATCATAAAGTACTTCATTATGTAGAAACAATTGTCTATTCCAGCCCAATTGCAAGGACTGTATGATACCATTAAACAAAGCACCATTACTTACATCCGAAGGCTCTAATGGATTTTGATTTAATTCTTCGAAGCCATCATCACATCCTGTATTGACTAAAAGAAAGAAGCTTAATATATATAGTGTTTTTTTCATTTTTTACTTAGACTTTGAGAAATCAGACTAACAGAATTCAGACTTTCTTTATAGTGTGTATCTCAATTAATATTTACAACAATGTCAAGATCTCGAATTTGGAATTTAAATTATTTATTTTGTACTTGTTGCTCTGGTTTTGGAAATTGAGTAACAAGTAGATTCTTTTAAAATCTACTTGTTACTCTTACACTCATAGATCTCATACTCGGTAAAGATGCCCATTCCAAACCTTGAGCATTTCCTGATCCACTGATCCCTTCTGGATTCACATTATCAGGTAATGAAGAATAGATATAAAATAAATCTCTACCTACTAAAGAGATATTTAGATCTTGAAATATTCTTAATTTATTTACCAGATTGTTCGGCATATTATAAGTCAATGCCAGCTCACGCATCTTTACCCAAGAATTATCCAATATACCTGGAGTCGTCAAGATCTTCCCCCAACCACCTGCATTAGGTAAGTACTTGTAGTAATAATGAACTACCTTATTATTAGGTGTCCCATCAGCGTATACTCCTGGCAACACCACACCGATGTCACGCGTCTCTCCAGATGGATCTGTATACGGTAATCCGCCACCGTCTCTCTCTACTAATGTACTCGGACTCTGTCCAGTTTGTTGACCGATCACATAAGATCCTGCGTATATATCTCCACCTATTTTAGCATCTACTAATGATCCCAAAGTGAAATTTTTATATTTAGCATTCAAGGTCCATCCTCCTGTAAAATCAGGAGAAGCGTTTCCTACTGGCACAATATTGTCCGTGATTTGGTAATGTGTTCCCGCTTCGTTTAATATCGGCTGTCCGTTATCATGTCTTACATAATCATAGCCATAAATGGTTCCATATTCTTCTCCTTCTCGTACCATAATCTTAGGACCAAAATCTCCCCATATCTCTCCAATCTCTAAAAACTCAGCGCCATCACCAAGACTCTTTACAAAATTACGATTACGGCTAAAGTTGAATCCTGTACTCACATACCCATCAGACCACTGATATAGATTAGCCGTGACACCCATCTCAAATCCATAGTTTTCTAGAATACCATTATTGATTCGGATACTTGATGCTCCTGAAGAATTCGGCGCTGGAGAATTTAATATCTGATCAAAAGAATTAATATAGTAGTAAGTAAAATCTACACTGACCTTATCGTCAAACATTCCTAACGTCGCCCCTAGCTCATAAGAATTGGCTTGCTGCGGACGAAGATCTGAAGGTGGTTTAGTACTTGGAAGAGTTGCCGTCTGTTGACCTCCAAATGTTCCTGTATTATACACAAAGTCCAAAAGAAATGGATCTGTATCTGTAGCTGTCTTTGCAACAGACCCTCTTAATTTCAGGAAGTTGATCCATTCTACTGGAGACTCAATAGACTCCGTTACGATATAGCTCAATGATGCAGATGGATAGAAATATGAATTGTTAGCTGCAGGCAAAGAAGAAGACCAATCGTTACGACCAGACAGTTCTAAAAACAAATAATTATTATAAGCTAAATTGACAAAACTAAAAATAGAATTGATCTTCTTGTCATATCTTATTTCTGTCGCTAAAGGCAATTGATTCACATCATTACCTCTGAAATTATTAAATGAAAACAACCATGGATTTTCCCAATCTGTTGCTGAAGCATTTAATCCATATTGGCTTCGTGACCATTGTGTACCTCCTACAGAAAACTTTACGTCAAACGCACTTCCAAATATTTTGTCTTTATAAGCTGTCACAAGCACATCATTATTATAAACCGAATTGCGATCTAGTTCATTACTATATCTCCCTTCTTCAGTTCCTAATGCATTGATAGGATTCCATCTTTGTTCAAATTCATTGAGATTAAAATCCAATCCTAATCTTCCTGTGGCGAGTAACCAATCTGTTACATTGTAGTTCAATCCAATCGATCCTATTACCTTATTTCTGGAGAGATAAGTATTTTGATTTTGAGTATTCCACCAAAGGTGTCTTGGCGTAAATTGAAATGGATAATTTCCATCATAATTATAGCGACTTCCATCTGCATTGATATTGATATCACGTTCTAATCCTTTATACGATCTTGGCCAACTATAGAGTATTCCTTTTCCAAAAGATGCATTATTATCATCACCTAGAGATGGACTATTTTTTCTATCAAATTTAATATAAGACAATGCAATATCTGCAGTCAGCTTTTTACTCATTTCTAATGTCGATCCTAGATTGAACGTGTACTGATCAAAATTAGAATTAGGTACAACAGCATCATGATCTTGGTAAGTTAAGGACGCCCTTGTTGTACTTCTCTCTGACCCTCCTGAAAAATTAACATTGTGTGTCGTTGTCGATCCTGTACGAAAGTATTGTTTGAGATTATCTGGCTGCGCATCCCATTGACGAAGCTCTCCATCCCACCACCTTACATCTTGCCCTAGTAGCTCAGGGCCCCAAGAAACGCCTGTAGAATAAAAGCCAAATTGCTCAGTAGTCGGTCTACCAAATGGACCATTACTTGTATGTATGTCAGTTGGATATACATTTTCTCCAGCTGCATTTTGTTTAAAGGATGGCGTCAACAAATTTAAAGGGCCACCTGCGCCATATTTATTTTGCACACTTCTGTATCTATAGGGTTGAATCACTTTATGAGTGAGTGTATATTCTACTCCTATCCCACTTCTCTTTGTACCACGCTTAGTTGTAATAAGTATCACACCATTTGCTCCACGCATTCCATATTTTGCTGAGGCTGTTGGGCCTTTAAGAATACTTACATCTGCGATATCATCTGCATTGATATTATTGATCGCTGATCCCCAGTCAGTACCTCTTCCGATTGCTGTCAACCCAGGAGGATTTTCGATTGGTACGCCATCTACTATGATCAGTGGCTGATTATTACCCGTGATATTATTATTTCCTCGGATCGTTACTCTCGATGTACCACCATCTACACCATTGGCAGATGATATATTGACACCGGCAGATCTTCCACTCAATGCACTTACTACATTAGGTGCTCCAGAAGTGGCAATCTTCTTTCCATCAAAATTATCCGTGGAATATCCAAGTTCTCGTTTCTGTCTTTTTATTCCAAGACCAGTTACTACCACATCTTGCATCTGTACACCATCTACTTCCAGATTGATATCAAATGTAGATCGACCACTTACGGGTATTGTTACTGCTTTATATCCTAGATAAGAAAAAGTAAGCGATGTAGATTCATCTTTGATTTCTAAAGAAAAAGTACCATCCACATCTGTGGCTGTACCTGACCCAGAATTAACATCCAATACCGATACGCCTATCAGCGCTTCTTGATTAGATGCATCTAATATTACGCCAGAGATCGTCCGTTGAGCATTTACTGAAATCGTAAATATGAGGCAACACAGAGCGAATAATATTGGCTTTATTCTATTAAGCATTTGCTAGTTTATTTTTTAAATTCAATTCTTTGCATTCCTTGTTTTAAATCTTCAAAAGCTCAATAGTGTCAATTTCTATTGTCAATTGTTGATTTTTCTAACCTTATATTTCATTTCTACTACACCAGAACTATATGACTTTGAACTCATCAAATCTAGAGATACATCATTCGATAATGACTCCGTTAATTTGATCCCATTCTCCAACACAATAGGCATGATATGAATCCAGATTTCATCCACAAGCCCATGATCAAATAGTAGCCCATTGATCTGTGCACCACCTATCAACCATATATCCTTTCCTTCCTCTTGTTTGAGAGTCTTTACTACCTCTATATGATTATCACTGACAAAAGTTACATCTTGATTACTCTCTAATTTTTCGTTTCGAGTAAAAACATAATTTTTCGTAGTAGTGTAAGGGAAATCATGTCCAGAATTAAGAATAAATTTATAAGTATTGTTTCCTTGTAGCGTGACCGAACAAGAATCATAAAACTCTACATAACCATAATCTTCTCCTTCTGGTACTGGAATCTCATGCAACCAATCAACACTATGGTCAGGTTTGGCGATATATCCATTTAAGCTGGTGGCTATGTAGAGTTTTATCTTTTTCAATTTTAATATTTATTAATCGATTACCACTACTTTACGAGTCGCAGTAAATCCACTCCCATCAGTTATTTTTACGAAGTAGGTACCTCGACTTACCGTATTGAATGTAGAGACATCTTTATGGATAGTAAGTTGATCTACTTTACGGCCGCCAATAGTATACAATTCTATTTGACCCTCTGTCAAGTTATTACTGAGTAGTACATTGATATTCCCTTGAGCCGGATTCGGTTGGATAGAAAACTCATTAAGTATCAACGCATCAAAAGTTGATACTATACTGTATACTTCGGATTTACCGATATTGTCGCCACTGTTCTGATCTTCACCCTGAATCACTTCTGCATAGAATACAAAGTCTTGTCCTACCGTAAGATCTACATTAGAAGTGAATGACCCCACAAAACTAGCTCCTGCTGTTATCGTCTCATTGATTACTCCTGAGCTTTCTACAAATTCTCCATTTTGGAAATATCTAATTTCGAAATTACTCAAGTCTTCACTTCCTCTATTCTCTATTGTCACATCTAATTGATCCATTACTGCACCTGAGATCGTCGGGTTGATATCAGCAACAGCAAGGTTGTTATATGATTCATACCTCTCTCCACTGTTTTCTACCAATACACCATGTATTCGGTAATGTGGCTCAGTATGCCCACTTGAATTATATCCAGTATTAAGAAGGTTAGTATATTCCTGTAATTCGTAATCCAATTCTACAGTTGCTCCAGCCGTAAGATCCGTATTGAATACTCTCGGAGTTACTTCTTGTCCTGGGCACCATCCTGCTCTAGCTGAAAGCCAGTTACCGGCTTGGTTAGCACAAGTATTAGCAGTACAATCACTTTTCCAAAGAGTATGCACCTCAGCTGGCAATCCATCAACCATAAATGTATGGTTGACTTGAAAGAATTCGGCAGCGTTACTCGTATTACCTTGACCGTGACCCGTGATGTGTAATCTTACATGAGAAGTCGTCGTCTTATCATCTACCGTAACAGATACAGGAGCGATATCATCTTCGATCCCTGGATCTCCATATACATGATAATCCGTCTGCCATACTGGAGTCACTTTAGCGAATGAAGCATCACCTTCTATCAATTCCAAATCTATAGTGACTAACCATCCTGATCCTCCAAATACTTGAATGAAAGAATCATAGTTTACCGCTCCGCCTAATACACTTTTAAAATCAGTAACATCTATCGTCCAAGGACCACAAGCTATTCCATATGGTGTTATATATCTTGCTATCTCGAATGAGCCATTAGCTGTATTAGCAACGACCTTTCCTGTCTGATCCCAAGGATCACAGCCAGTTGATGGACAATCAACCGATACATGCATTAGTATTTGGCTAAATTTCGATAAGTCACTTGGAAGTGTCACCTTCCTAGATTGCGTCTGCCCTGCAGCACCAAAGTTATGCTGTACACCATCAAACAGATTTACTACATTTCCACTTCTTGTACTGACCGACAATGACTTTTCATTATTGAGACTGTTAGCATCATCTGGGTGAGCTATCGTCACATCTATCTGCGGATTATCATCTAATGATAAGTCTATCGGAGTAGATAAAACATAATCGAGACTTGCTCCTGCTTCGATACTTTGGGTAATCACTTCCGAGATCGAAGTGGATCCTACGGTTACATTTACCTCCACGTCAGATATTGTCATTACGCCTACATTTTGAATAGTAGTTGTAATTCTTACTGGTCTAGTTTTCATTTCCCACTTATCTATACCTGAGATTTCTGCTATACTAACATCAAAATCAGGAAGCGAATATCCGCCTATCCAATTACTATCATCGGTCCCTACTCCTGTACCTGCAGTCGCAGCTGAAGCTAAGTTTCCGATTGTCGTTCCTGAACCTTCGTTGAACGGCAGGTATGTAACGAGTCCAGCTTCTGTCCCTGTAAGATCTACTGTTTTATTATCAGATAATTGTTGCTGAGTTCGAGCCACGTTCCATATTCTAATTTCGTCTATCGCACCATCGAAAAATCTATCACCAAAACCTCCTGACGCACCAATTCTTACTGGTACACCCGCTGCCGGAGCGTCACCTGAGAATGGCAACCTCGCCACCTCTAATCCATCGATATATAATATCAAAGCTTCTGTATTCTTTACAGCAGCCACATGATGCCATTGATTTTCATTCATGATGGCCGATGAAACCACTTCGGTCCATGCTCCATCTACAGACATAACAAATGATAATTTCCCATTCGATCCACATCTAAGCGCATAGCCTCTATCAGGACTTGGAGCATCAGTATTCACCAGTGACCCTTGCCATTGCTGACCTTTCCACTCATTGGCATAGATCCATAATTCTATTGTAAAGCCATCTGGACCAACCTCTAGATCGGCATTAGCAGGCAATTGTATATACTCTCCTATTCCATCTAGTTGAAAGGAAAAGTTCTGTGATTGTGCTGTAAAGCTTGCCACGAAGAGCATGAATAGAATTATAGATATATTTTTCATCGAGGTTGATTAAGAGTGAATAAAGAATGTATGCTAAAAATAAGAAAATAGAGATAAGAAATAGTGCAATAGTCACCAAGTAATGTCCAAACAAATACAAGATGATTCATTCCCTACTTATAAGTAACAAAATTGAACTAAGAGTATAGAAAATATTTCATTCACGAGAGAGTTATAATCTAACAATCCAATTACACATTAATAAGCATCCTAAAGGATTTCTCATTACTATTACCGATCATCCGTCTATTGATCCCATTGGTACAGTATGGATGCATATATGACCTGCTCTTGATAAATTTAGATTATTCATAAAAAACACCGAGCAAGTAAAACCTATTCCTTTATTTTTTTTTAAGTACTTTAAACACGTTTTTATTCTTTATTTTAAAAGCTCACGTATGTATAAGTTAATTCTATTTAGCACGTTCTTTTTCAGTCAAATTAGTGAGGCCCAAATTGTAAATATACCCGACCCTATTTTTAAAGAATATCTATTAAGTGTTCAAAATCTAGATTCTAATAGCGATGGAGAAATCCAAGTTGAAGAAGCCGAACAACCAGGAATATTCCAACTCAATGTCCGAGGGCTAGGCATTACTAATTTAACCGGAATTGAAGCCTTCAAAAATTTAAAGCTTTTCGATTGCTCAGAAAATCCATTAACTGATGTTGATTTCTCAGAAAACATCGAACTATTCAACCTTTCTATTTCAAATTGCGAAATTGATAGTATTGATCTAAGTACGCTTGATAAACTATCAAGTTTCAATGCTCAAAACTGTAACCTATCAGAAATAGATCTAAGCTTGAATATCGATTTATCATCATTAACACTTACAGCCAACAACTTATCAGAGCTAGATGTTTCTAATAATTCAAATTTACGAATATTAAGAGCTGCTAGCAACAACTTATCCCAGATAAACCTTACTAATAACTTAGCGTTAGACAGAATAAATTTGTCAATTAATATTTTTGAAGAGATAGATCTAAGCAATCAAAATTTAGTGTCTGAACTCATCTTACATACCAATCAATTGTCTGAATTAAACCTGATTCATATGGTAGAATTAGTCAACCTCAGCTGCCAAAACAACAATTTAGATTTTTTAAATATTGACAACAGCGACAGCCTTATTATAATGAGTGCATCTCAAAACAATCTTACGGAATTGAATCTTTCTAATAAACCAAATTTGATCCGTGTGTCTTTTGCAAATAATTTCATTTCTGAATTAGACTTGAACGAAAGTCAAAAACTTGAGTGGTTAAAATTTGAAAACAACTTAATGAAAGAAATTGACGTTTCAAATCATCCCAAATTAACCTTATTCGAATCATCAAATAATATGTTTACCGTTTTAGATCTCACCTCAACGGATTCATTGACTTCGTTTACTGCAAGTGGACCCAATTTGCGATTTATTAATCTTGCTAATGGTGCAAACGAGGATCTGAACTTTATGATGACAAGTGGAGAGGTATTAGATTGTATAAAACTTGATGATGGTTTCGATTTTGATAACGTTGGCGTAACATGGAGTAAACCTCCACAGACCATTTACACCTATGATTGTTGTTTGAGTAGCGAGTCTAGTTTCATAGATACCTTATGTTATGGATCAAGTTATATTTTACCTTCAGGAACTCAAGAAATAACAGAATCTGGAGTATATCTAGATACCATTCGAAACTCTTTTACTTGTGATAGTTTGATTACTATCAATTTAGAATTCAATCAAGTAAACACGGAAATAGAAGTGATTGACAGTACCATTTACGCTCAAGAAAATGATGCTACTTCTTATCAATGGATAGATTGTTCTACTTTAGAGATCATACCCGGCGCAACCGATTTTAATTATTCACCAATAGAATCAGGTTCTTATGCCTTGATTATAGATATATCTACTTGTGTAGACACAACTGAATGTGCGATGATTGATATCATCTCTTCAATCAATCCGAACATAGAACATGCCAAAATTGAAGTATTCCCTAACCCAACTTCAGACTACCTAAATATAAAATTGGATACAAAGGCCGCTGAACTTATGATCATTGTTTCTGATTTTACGGGTAAATATATTTCACAAAAAAAAGTTGAAAATTCTGACTTCTTAAAGTTGGAAATGCCACAAGCCAAAGGCATATATTACTTACAAATATTCGATCAACATAGATTATTAGCGATAAAAAAAATATACCACCTGTAATAGTGCGAATAGAGATCTTTGTCCGAAAATGAGTGATAATCGAATCCTTACCTTATCTTCGATCGTATTAAAACAACTTATCATATGGACTTATTCGTCATCGCCTCGATTCTAATAGTACTATCTGCCATTTTTGGATACATTAACATTCGGTTCCTCAAGCTACCCAATACGATAGGGCTGATGGTAATCGCGATACTTTTTACAGTAGGATTGTTTTTGACTAGTTTAGTGAATAATTCTCTTCTACATTTTGCAGAACAACTCATTAGTGAGATCGACTTTAAGACTGTATTGCTAGATGTAATGCTGGGATTCTTGCTGTTTGCTGGAGCTTTGCACACCAATTTTGATCAGCTGAGAGTGCAGCGATGGCCAGTAATCGTATTTGCCACAGCGGGAGTTCTGACCTCTACCTTTCTTGTAGGTATATTTTCATACTATGCATTCAATGCCATGGGTTTTGATGTGACATTTATTCATTGCCTTTTATTCGGTGCTTTGATATCCCCAACTGATCCTATTGCTGTATTAGGTATCATGAAAAAAGCCGGAGTACCTAAGATATTAGAAACTAAAATAGTAGGTGAATCACTATTCAATGATGGTGTCGGTGTAGTTATATTTTTGACTATCCTTAGCATAGCCACAGGCGGAGATGGCGTACATGGAGGAAGCTCTATTAGTAGTGTCGCTACCCTATTTGGCCAGGAAGTAATCGGTGGAATCATCTTCGGAGCAATATTAGGATGGTTGACATTCAAATTATTAAAATCAATCGATGATTACGAGATCGAAGTATTAATCACTTTAGCTTGTGTGATGGGTGGATACGTATTCGCTCATTGGCTACACCTATCTGCTCCATTAGCTATAGTGGTAGCAGGATTGATTGTAGGTAATGATACCGTGAGAGACACCTCTATGTCCGCGACTACAGAAGAATTCGTCGACAAATTTTGGGAGCTCGTAGATATGTTGCTCAATGCTTTATTATTTGTACTGATAGGATTAGAATTACTGGTCATTAGCTTTGAAATGGCTTATGTAACAGCTGGACTATTATCGATTGTATTGGTCTTATTGGCAAGATTCCTGAGCCTTCTTATTCCTGTAAAGATCTTTGCTAAAAAGTTAGAGTTTCTACCCAACACCACTACTCTTATGACTTGGGGTGGATTAAGAGGTGGAATATCTATTGCTCTAGCATTAAGCTTACCCGAAGAGATGAATCGTGATTTGTTCTTAACTGTGACATACGTGGTGGTGGTATTCTCGATTATCGTTCAAGGACTTTCTATAGGTAAGGTAGCTACCAAGCTTTTAGGAAAAGATTTAATGGGTACACCTAGTGATGGTGGACATTAATCTCTTCATTATTTTACCAGATCAAATCCAATATTAGCAAACTTCCAAAGACTACGCTTGCTATTCCGTTGGTGGTAAAAAAAGCAAGATTTACTCTACTTAAATCATCAACACTTACTATAGTATGCTGATAGATAAGTAATGCAATAAATATACCTGTGCCTATCCAAATAAGTATACCTGCATCTAGATAATTGAGTGTAACTGCAAAAGCAGCTATTAACATCAATCCAGAGCAAATAATATGGAAAATGTAAGAAAGAATCATTGCACCCTTCTTACCTAACTTTACTGGTGTAGAATTGAGCCCTAAAGAAAGGTCAAAATCAACGTCTTGCATAGCATATATAATATCAAAACCTGCCACCCAAAACATAACAACCATCCCATAGATAATAGGAATCCAATCAAATTCTCCAGTCACTGCCAGATAAGCACCTATTGGTGCCAAAGAAAGGCCCAACCCCAATACCATATGGCATAGAAAAGTAAATCGCTTTGTATAGCTATAAAACAAAACTACAGCGATAGCTATAGGACTGAGATAAAAACAAATAGAATTGATGAAATATGTAGTAACTATAAAGGCTATCACATTGACAATCACAAATGTCAATACATTCTGAGCACTTAACTTTCCTGCGGGTATCTCTCTTACAGCTGTGCGAGGATTCTTTCCGTCAATATCTCTGTCCAAATATCGATTGAATGCCATCGCAGAATTACGAGCAAAGACCATACACAGCAATACTAACACAAAAGTCTTTACTTGGAAATCATATCCAGGAAGGTTAATTGCTAAAAAATAGCCTACCATCGCAAATGGTAATGCAAAAATCGTGTGTGAAAACTTTACTAAACTGAGATAGTCTTTCATATACTATTAGTAACAATGCATGGGTAAGAAAGTTATGGAAATTACTTCTATTTATTTAATTGTTAAATAGACCTTATCCCAAGTCATATAGGAACTAGAACTTGGTCTAATCAAGACTACTTTTTTATTTTTTACTTTAAGGGTAATCTCTTCCTTAATATTACCTCCAAAAGTAATCGTACTATTTATCGGATCGTATTGACAAGTTTTTTGATCAATTATTAAATAAGACCAAGAACTTTCCGAAACCATCATTTCCGCCTTTACACCATTTCCTTCTACGTCCTTAAATTGACTTATAGTACAATCTCCCTCTTCCGAAATATTAAGCATCACATTTTCGCGTTCATCATAAAAGGAACCTGATAATTGACTGAGTTTATAGCTCTTTAATCCACCTGTGATAGTTCCATCTTGATAATGATTCTCATAAACAGTGACTTTCGTTTTACTAACATCCTTTCCTTGACTTATGTCAAAACCTTCTACTTTAGATTCTAAAAATATTGGCGCACCAAATTGATCCTTTCTTGTTTTGGTAGTAACAGTAGTTTCTACATCGATCTGTTTATTAGTCGTTTGTTCACGTTGTTTGATTACTTGAGAGGCTACTATGATCGAATCTCCAAGACTCTTCATAACATTGTAAATATCTATGGTATCTTGATTAACATAAATAACTTTATTAATCAACAAATCTTCACTATTGTAGATGAAACTAGACCCTGCTTGTGGTTGCGATTCATCGGACTTATAAACTAACATTTCTACAATTCGATTTCCTTCCTTATCCACTTTATGATCATAATTCATTACCCCTAGCAACTCATTATCAGCATCGTATACATTCTCATAAGAGATCTTTCCATCTTTATAAAAATTCTCATGCCATTTAGAGAGTCTTGCTTTCTCATTACGAAAAGAAGATACCTCAACCTTAGATAAATTTTCACCTTTATAATAATAGATCAATTCTCTATTCTTTTTTTCTTCAAAATCGTAAACTGTTAGCTTTTTAATGAGCCCATTCATCAATTTTATTTCCGAATATTCATGAGCATTCCTCGCCAATACAGGCTTACCTTGACTATCTAACCCTACGTTACTATATTCCCAAATTTTCGTCTCTTGCAACCCTGAAATTTGTATTGATGATGATATTCCTAGTATACTCTGTGCATTGATAGAGTTGAAACTAAATAACATTAACAAAACAAAATGAACTATACAGACTCTAATCATCATTAATCATTCTATGTGTGTAAAAAACCTAAAAGTATAAAAATGAATTTAAACTCTTATAACTTAGAATGAACTCAAAAATTACTTCACAAAAAAAGTCTGTCCCAATTAAATGGAACAGACTTCTTTATCTTGATACTGATGAGTATTCATCAGTAAGCTTGGTTACTTCAGCTTATTGAACTGGAGCAGCTGCAGCTTCTTCCTTGTCTACTTTACCTTTGATAGTAAGGAAAGTCTGAGCTGGATCAGTGTTAGCAGTAAGAGTTACTCTCTTAGATTGGTTGTTACCACCTACTTTACCTTTACCTTTAGAATCGAACTGTACTTTGATATCAGCAGATTCCCCTGGTGGGATAGGCTCTCTTGGCCAAGATGGAACTGTACATCCGCAGCTACCTTTAGCATTAGAGATGATTAGTGGCTCTTTTCCTGTGTTTTTGAATGTGTAGTTGTGAACAACTTTTTCACCTTCCATGATCTCACCGAAATCAAATACAGTTTCTGAAAACTCTATTGACGTAAGTGGCCCTACTGGAGCAGCTGGAGTGGCAGCATTCGTCGGTACAGTTTTAGCAACATCAGCAGTAGCTGCATTAGTAGTACTAGTAGTTGCTAGTGATGCTCTTGCTTCATCAGCAGAATCAGTAGCAGTTCCTTCATTTTTACATGATGTAAATGCGAATGCACACATCAAAAATAGCATTGTGAATAATTTGAAATTCTTCATTGTATAGATAGATTTAATTAATTAACAAATTAAGTTATAATAAGCCCTAAGGCGGTATTCCATTTTTTTTAGATTAAAATTAGATTCCTTTGAATCCGTTTATTGTTCTAATCTCTGTTACAAAAGTATACTATAAACTAAGTCCTATAAAGGTATACAAGGTGCTTAACAGCTCGTTAACACGCATTTACACATACTTAATAATTCATTTAACAACCATTACCAAATGGCTTTAACTTCATTTACATTTAGCTTAATGAGGCCACCCATTTAGCAAAATCCGATGCATTTTTTGAATTCAGACATTGCTCTTTCGTCAATCCTGCTTTTCTAGCCACGTTTACGCCATACTGCATATAATGAATTGATTCCCTTACGTGTGCATCTGGATTAATCGATATCATTACTCCTTTATCAAGCGCCCTAGGGATCATTGTCCAATCCATATCCAACCTTTGTGGATTAGCATTGAGCTCTATGATCATTCCATTAGCCGCACAAGCATCTATAATCAGTTCATGATCTATAGGATATCCTGCCCTACTTAATAACAGTCTACCTGTCATATGTCCTAATATATGGGTATGTGGATTTTCGATGGCTTTGATCAATCTCCGATTCGCCTTCTCCATATCCATATTGAGCTGCGAGTGTATAGATGCTACTACTACTTCAAATTGGCTCAGAAAGTCATCGCCGTAATCCATAGATCCATCATTGAGTATATCCGCCTCTATACCTTTATATACTCTAAACCCATCTTCATATGAAGCATTGATTTGATCGATCTCCGTCCATTGCGCTTCTACTTGATCTTCTTTAAGTCCATCTGCGTAGAACGCTGCTTTACTGTGATCTGACATCACCAGATACTGAAAACCATTATCTCGTGTATAATCCGACATCTCTTTTAGCGTATGTAATCCGTCACTATAGGTGCTATGATTATGCACAGCACCGAGCATATCTTCATTAGTGATAAGATTCGGTAATGTTCCTGATTTAGATTGATCATAGGCCTTTGCAGATTCACGATACTCTGGTTCTACATAAGCCAAATCCCATTCTACAAATATTGACTCTTCCTCATCATACGCCTCGTATTCTATATCCGCGGCTGCTAAAAACTCCTTCGAAGCAGACTTTTCGAATTGCTCCATTCCGAAATATTCTTCCTCTACTTGAGTAATCTCAACCGCAAAACCATGGTAACTTAATGAATCAAGAGTTTCTTCAGCTAACTCCATAATATAAGCTTCCATCTCTTCTTCTTGAGCTGTCGTCAGTATCTCTATCGCGTTTACGATAGGCATCATACGTCTAATTTCACCCGTAAGTTCGGTAAGCTCTTGAGGAAATCTATCTTGTAACAAAGTCAAAAGACTATTAGCATCGTCAATTACGTACGCATAATGCACTTGACCGCGAGAAGCAAAGTAAAACTCTAGCTGCTGCTCTAAAGCTTTTTGAGTTTTCATCCCAAAGCCTTTCAACTCTACCAATCTATTTTCTTGGCAAGCTAGAAGCAATTCACCTGGAGTCGTTATGTTGAGCTGATTCCACATCGTCTTTACCTTCTTTGGACCAAAGCCTCTAATCAGCAACATCTCTAATATCCCAGCCGGCGTCATGTCTATATATCTCTGAAGAGTTGACATATTACCCGTATCTCTGAGTTCGATGATCTTTCCTACGATAGCTTTACCCACTCCTTTGATCTCACTTAACTCATCTTCTGACATCTCTATTAAAGGTGATGACACCTTCCGCAAAGAGGCATAGGCAGACGTATATGATCTGATTTTAAACGGGTTCTCATCATGTAATTCCATGACCTTCCCCAATAAATTAAATTTCCTTGCTATCTCCTTGTTGCTCATCTTCCGCAAATATAATATATATTAATTATTATTATATGTGATCTCAACGTAATTTATTATCAATTTCAAAGGAATTTTGCCCGCTTATACAGAACTTTATTGATTTCATTCCGAATCATCTTTGATTCACCCTACTTCACAAAAAAGCCCCTAGCAATTCAATAGAATTACTAAGGGCCTAACAGGCATTGATACTATCAATGTCTTATCTAGCTACAAAACTATTAGTCAATACTCCTGTAGTAAATTCTTTAGTGCTGCCATCAGACGAAATCACATATGTAGTGCTCTCTGATGAGAAATCAGGTGTAGTTGCCACATATAGTGTATTCTGACTACCGTCATATCCTAATCCATATATTGTACCTGTAACATTGGTTGCTAAAGTGATATCTTCTCCTTCGTTACCTAATTCTAATTTCATTACTCCGCCATTTTCTACATAGTAAAGGTTGTTACCAGATGCATCACTAATCAAATCACTTGGAAACCCAGACAACTCTTTGCAAAAATCAGTCGCATCACCAACTATTCTACAAATACTCGCTCCATCATTAGTCCCAAAACTTCCTCCACTCAGTACCCATATATCACCATTCGCATCTTCTACCATGTCTATCGCTCTTTTACCAACAATAATCTCAGACTGTTGTGCAAGATCTAAATCATGAACAGTTACCTTATTTGATTCTCCAAAGCCTCCTGAGTTAGCTACATAAATCTTAGCTCCTGATACTATCATTTGCTCTGGACCAGACACAGATACAGAATCTGTAACCATCATAGTGGTAAGATCAATTAACTTCAATTGTCCAGTCACACCATCACTTCCCCACTCAGATATCACAGCACTTCCATTTCCAAGATCAGCTATATATCTAGGTCCAAAGACTCCAGTAATTGTATTTTTATATGCCATAGTTGTTGCATCTACAACTTCTATTTTAGCAGAATTATTCACAACTAGGTAAGCATCATTCCCTATAACAGTTACAGACTGAAGAATACTGCCGATTACTTGGCCATCATTGACCGTACTGTATACATCTCTGATGAGAGAGTCTTGAGCATTATCGTAGTAATCAAGAGTAGCAGACCCGCCTGAAAACGGCCCCTCATTTACGATTAATACTCCGTTATCAAAGCTCTGGCCGTCAGATATGGAAGTCTCATCATCTCCACAAGAAGAAAACATGACACTTAATAAAGAAAGACATAAAAGGTAAAATTTGAATGATTTCATATTGTACTAAATTATTGTATTGAAAAATTTACTCCTATATAAATTGACCTCAATGGCTGAGGATAGAATCTAACCAGCTCATAGTTTTCATCAACCAAATTGCGCATTCCGAAATATATTTCTGCTTGATATTTTTGTTTTGAATTCCAATTATAATTTATCTCGACATTGAGCAAATTATAAGAATCTAATACACTTTTATTATCAAGCGATTGATATCTGCGTCCAACAAAAACTTCATCCATAGAAAGAGATAATTGCTTGTACTTTATGACAGTGTTAAATCGTAAATTGAGTTTAGGATTATACAGCAGTTCATTGCCTTCATTAGGCCCTTCAGCCGTATTGATTGTATGATTATAATTGAATATTGGTATAAGCGTCAAACCAAAATCTTTACCGATATTAATTTTTTGATTGTATTTGAATTCAAATCCTGAAGACTTTGTACTCGCTACATTATCTGGAGTCCAAATACTTTGCTCATTAGGTGCCCATAATATCTTATCTGCGGTATATATCTGGTACAGCTTGATTATCAATCCACTAAAGCCAATTCCGCCTTCGATCTGCCAAGATTTCTCTGTGATAAGATCAGGATTACCTCCAATTGGCCAATACAAATCATTGAATCCTGGATAACTATAATGCCTTCCAGCATTGAGCGTAAAATTAAGTTGACTTGAGTAATCGTATCTCAGTGACAATTGACCTGTTGGGGTTTGAATATTATTATCTATCCATTCTTGACGAAGCGATATGCTTAGAGTCGTCTTATCTTTTTTAGCTATACCATTATAATATACCGCCGCCGTGGTTCTCTTTGGAAAAAACGATTGGAACGAAGCGTTGATTGTATCTACAAGCGCTCCATCTTCATACCTATAGGTCAAGCCTATCGTATGATCAATAGTGCCCTCAATTCTAATCTTGCTATTCAGGTTTACAATATCACTTTCGGCCAAACTCTCTATGCCTGGTTGCATATAGCCGATATACTCGTTCATGTAAGCCAACTTTGTAGACCAATACAGGTTTGGTGCCCATTGCCAATCATGGCCTATAGATAGTCTGTGATTTCGATCTTCTTGGCTAGCAATATTAGTCGCAATGATTGATGGCGCTAACTGACGATCTACATCTTGAAACCAATAACTAATGTGAGTACGCATACTATCTGACCATTCCATGTCAGCGCGATACGCAAGATCAAGTTGATTATGATTACTATTTGTTCTCTTTAAAACTGTATCTCTTGATAGGAATCGAAAGGCATTCTTATTTATTAATACATTAGCCTGAAGAGAATGAGAAAACCTATCGACTCCATGTTGAATCCCAAGATTTAGACTACGATTATCTTGATCATTATATCTCAGTCCGAGTGATATAAGCGGGTCATTATTACCTTCTTCCAAAACCAATGCGCCAGACATTGCTGCCGTACCAATGTTTGCACTTTGCCCGCCATCGTACCATTTGCTTTGACCGAATATCCTACTTGATATCAATCCCAAATCGTACGTGCCGTTAAAGCTGTTTTGAATATTGACTCCCTCCCATAAGATTGCCATATGTCTAGCTGACTGTCCACGGTATAGTGCGGTCCTTAGATAAGGACCACCTTGGGTTTGTATCTGTATACCACTATGACGCGAAAGTAAATCCGCTATAGAATGTTCAGATGATCGTGCAGGAAGTTTGGTACTCGTGGATATAACTCCATTTATACTAACCTCTGGCCCTATAGTCTCCATGTGAATGACACTATCCTGTTGTGCGCATAAAGAGCACTGAATCAATCCCAATAATATGACAATCCACTTAATCAATGCGTATCTAAAACAAGAGTTTTGTACTATTTAATGGATAAATAGTAATAGTTATTCAATACGAAAGCTGTCGAAAATATAAGATAGATACAATACCAACAATTGGTATTCAGTGACACTCATAGATGGTCATCTAGTAAAGTATGTACCTGCCCATCTTTCCTTCGAAGACTTCCAGTCTATGCAGATTTGGCAGGTATTCTGGCTTATCCGGATCTTGATTTACCTTCCCAATAGACAACTCTATCAGTGGTATCTTATAATGTAATCAAGACTTTATATCGGACTTACAGCTTCGAGGAAAGCTCCGAATTCTAATCGGATTCCCTTTTTAATGATCAGTAGTACTTTACCACCTATCAACCTAAATCTAGTACGAAGATAGACCAGTATTTTTGTTTTCGCATTATATCGAATCAAAAGAAAACGATATAACATTAAAAAGACATTAGACTTCGGATTCTGTTTTGGGAAAGAATCGCTTTATCCAGCTGACGACCATTCCTAGTCCGACGAACTTAGAGTCTCTCATCGCTTTGATAGTAAGCCATATTGAGATAGGTGCTAGTATAATACAGGGCATCCAAGCAGCCATCTCAGGAGTGAGTGACTCATTGCGATTAAGCTTTTGGCCCATAATGGTCATAATCATGAATATCATATAGAATAGTATAGCCACCAATAATGGATACCCATAACCACCTTTACGAATAATACTTCCTAGCGGAGCGCCTATGAAAAGAAAGATGATACAGATCAAAGCCCAACTATATGATTGATGCAATCTCAACCGATACTTTTTTTGTTTCTTTCTCAATTGATTAATCTGGGCAACAAACCCATTTACTTGATCTTTTCTGCTATTAGCATTACTGGCCGTCTGTTTGGCAATTTCCTTTTTCTTTGAAGGTATTACCATATCTATAAGTGATGTGATACTATCAACTGTCCCTACATCCGCTAAGTAATTAACCTTTTTAATGTTCTGATTAACACGATTTTTATCCAGAGATTTTTGCCGTTTTTTCTTATTAAGTTTATCCCTAGTTGACTGAATCTTTAATCTGTCAGAAGACAATTTTGCGCTATCTATTTTTGCGATAGGATAATCTTCATCCAACTTATCCTGAATCTTCTTCTTTTTTATTTCCTCTTGTTCTCGTTCGTAATCATCTACTGCATATATATCAAGTATATCTTCGAAATTTGATAATACCTTAAGTTTTACGTCTTCAGATTCTACCCTTACCGAATCTATAGCTGTCAATAATTGAGGCGTAGTCAACATATCTTCTTTATTAGGATTGACATTAACTGAATTAGCATCAAATTCAAATTCACTCATATCAAAGACCTTACTCCAAGTATCAAACTTGGTTCTCATGAAAGGGTATTTGGACTTTTTTTCAGATCCTCTTCCATAACTAGAGGCCAATTCCCGGTATTGATATCCATCTTTTAAGTTCATGACAAAATAACCTCCATCTTCACTGGTATACATTTTACCTGATTTGGACTTAATCAGACTTATCTTAGTTTTATCATTATCCGTATGGTCGTAGATAAATACATCATTGATCGTCTGATCATCATCACCTTTAGAGTCAACTCTAATAGCAAATCCTTTGAAATCCTTATTGAATATTCCTTCTTCGATGGTCATTGCTGGCTTTTGCTTACGTAAAGCAGTGAATCGCTTAAGAAATAAATAATTAGCTCTAGGCTTGAGGTAATTAGAAGCAAATATGGAAAAGATTGCTGTACCTAGAGCTATATACATAGCAGGACGCATAATTCGAAAGAGAGAAACTCCTGCGGACTTGAGACTAGCTAACTCGTGTTTCTCAGACATATCACCAAAAACCATTACTGAAGAGATCAGTATCGTAATTGGTACTGCCATAGGTATAATCGTTACACCGTAATAGAATAGTAGTTCTAATATATCGAACATAGTAAAACCCTTGCCGAGTATCTCGTCAATATACTTCCAGAGAAACATCATGATCAGCACAAATTCTGCCACAAAAAATGACAACAGATAAGGGCCTACAAAACTTCCAGAAACTAGTTTATCTATCTTCTTCAATTACTATATGTTTTCTTTACGTAAGAATAACGATCAAAGCTACTCGTTATGCAGCTATTGATTGTAATTTTAAGAAGATTATATGATTTGTCCTATCAATTCCTTTGCCGTATTGGCTTTATATTTTGAATAAGTTAGCAATGCATATTTGATGAAGCACACATATTGTGCTCCATGCTAAACAGAGAGCAGTATAATGATTAAATTTATGTCTCTTTGTGAGTGGACAAAGCCTATATTGTTACTTATTATGGCTCTATAGCACATATTCTCACTATTAAGATATAAATCTGTAACAAATACAACATCCCTAACGTCAATACATCGAAATGCAGATAAAAGAAGTCATGGATCTAGTTTTACCATATAAAGATAAGTTGTTCCGTTTTGCGAAAAGCATGGTGGGTAATAGCTTCGATGCCGAGGATGTTGTCCAAGAGCTCCTTGTAAAAGTATGGAAAAAGAAAGATCAGTTTGTTGAAATCAGCAATAAAGAAGCTTGGTGTATGACGGTGACTCGTAATCTTAGCATTGACAAAATACGAAGTCGTAAGAGCAAGAAAACTAGCAATATAGAAGACTATTATCATATATCGGATAGTAACGCTAGTCCTGCAGTTGCTCTCGAACAAAAAGATGCATTAAGTAACGTGATGATAATGTTAAATGAACTGCCAGAAAATCAAAGAAGTGTAATGCATCTAAGAGATATAGAAGGATATACTTACAAAGAAATCAGCGATATGACAGGATTATCAGTAGATCAAGTGAAAGTAAATCTTCATAGAGCGAGAAAGACACTGAGAAGCAGGCTAACAAATATTGAATATTAATAACAATTACATAGATAGATATAATGAATACACATATCAATCAAATACTAGACAAATACTGGGCAGGCGAATCTACCCTTCAGGAAGAAAAAGAGATTAAATCTTATTTCGCAAGTGGCGACATAGCTGATGAACACAAAGCTTTCGCTCCTATGTTCGGATTATTTACTATGCAGCAAGAAGATAGTTATAATAAAGATCTCTCTTCTGTATTAGAATCCACTTTGTCTAAAGAAGCCGAAGGAGTCCCAGTAAGAGATACGGAAGTCGCCCCTTCTAGCGGAGCCAAAGTATTTCAATTTAGAAAATTAATCATGGCAGCAGCGGCCGTGTTTGCCATCGTTATGGCAGCCGTCATAGTAATGGACCATGATAGTACTCCAGCAGAAAGTACTCCAAAAATGGCTTCTAATGTGATAATACTCGATGGCTCAGATGACTCAGAAGAAGCTCTAAGAGTAACCAAGGAAGCATTAGCATTTCTATCGGGTAAGTTAAAAAAGAATGGAAAAAATATTAACTCTGGAATACAGAATTTAGATAAAATCAATGTGGTCAACTAACTTTATCTACAAATAAGCAACCAACTAACTGAATACTTTACAACACTCATAATTGAATAAACAAATAAACATGAAAAATTACATCACACTATTCATTGTAGCTTTTTTGGCAATGGCAGCCACAGCGCAAAACAATGCAATAGATAATTTTTTCGAAGACTATCAAGACGACGAAAATTTCTCAATGGTATATGTAAGCCCAAAAGCTTTCAAAATGGTAGCCAAAGTGGCGGAAGGTACTGAAGGAGAAATGAAAGAATTGCAAGAAGTGATCAAAGATCTCAAAGCATTACGAATCTTACGTACTCAAGTCAACAGTCTAGCTAAATATAAAGAAGCTACCAAAAGAATCAATACTGGCGCGTACGAAATATTATTACAAGCGAGAGATGATGGGCAGAAGATCCAATTTCTCACTAAAGATTCGGGTAATGTAATAGAAGAATTATTATTACTAGTAGGTGGCGAAGATGAATTCGTAATGCTAAGCTTCGTTGGCAAACTCGATTTAGATAAAATTGCCAACCTTGCCGCTAAGCTTGACATCGATGGCGCCGAACATCTCGGCAAGCTAAAAGAGAAATAGACTCTAAGCTAAAAAAGACAACTAATAAACTACAGCCGATTAGAATATATTGGCTGTAGTTATTTCAAAAGAAATTATCATTATGAAAAATCTACTTATACTACTCAGCATAGTATTAATATCGTCATGTTCAAGATCACCTGTAAATTCATTTATAGATGAATACAATCAAGAAGACAATACCATGTCTATGACTGTACCTGGATGGCTAGTAAGGGCAGGATCTAATGCAGCGTTCAAAGAACTAGCAGATGATGAGGATCAAGCTGGTCTAATGCAAATAGCCAAAAGCCTAGGAAAAATACGGGTAATGGTAGCTCAAGAAGGCATCGTTCCTACTAAGGCTGTCAAGAATCTAATAACATCTGCGAGAGGTCATAAGTACGAAGAATATGTAACGGTGCGGGAGGAAAATAAAATCATAAATGTCATGGTCAGAAATGACAATGATAACGTAAAAAATCTACTCGTACTAATATCCTCCGATGATGAATTTGTAATAGCTCATATGGACACTGACTTATCTCTCGACGAACTGAAAAAAGCACAAATCTCATGGAATAAGGAAAGAGCTAAAAATAAAAAAGAAGCATCCAAATCCGTAAAGCAATAAACCCCTTTCTATTAAGTTTCGCTTTAAATAATGAGACATAAATAGCATTAACCTAAAACAATAACGATCATGAAAAAAATAATTCTTCTATTCATATTCAGCGTCAGTGTTATGAGCTTATCTGCTCAGAAGAAAATCGGCCATGTATTACGCAAGTACAAAAATGATGAAAACGTAATGAACATTAACCTCAATGGCGATCTCACTAAAATGCTAAGCGAAGGTGACATGAAAATTGAAAGTAAAATAGAACTGTTAGACGTACTAGTGTTTAGCAAAGGTACTGACGTCAAAGACAAACATAAACTAGATATTAAAACAGCATTAGCTGGACAAGGATTTGATCTACTTGTGAATGTGAAAGACAAAAAAGGGAAGCTAAAATTATACACAAAAGAAAATGATAATTTTATAGAAGAGATATATGCACATGTATTTACCAACGAGATGAACATCCATTTTATCTTAGCTGGTGAGATACAATACTCGGATCTTTCTAAACTTGATTTAGGTTTTGAAGGAAGCGACTTTTTCAATGATGCCGTAGGAGGTGGAGAAAAATAAAGTCTTCTTTAAATATAAAAAAACAATTAAAGCCGCTCAATTTGGGTGGCTTTTTTTTATACTCCATATTTACTTCTTGTTCTTCAATTTTCCTAGAGACTATAAATACTTTTCTCACGCGAAGACGTGAAGCTCGCAAAGGCAGAACGGTCATCGAAGCTTGAAAATCTTCTCCTTCTATTTTCACGCCTTCCTAGCCAGTCAAGATTTCTTCTAGAAGAGTGTCTGAATGTTAATTTGATAATTATTCCTATAATTGAAATTTGATTCTTCTTCAAAAAGAAATCTACAGTCACCTTTGTCAGTGACTGCTTTTTTTTTTGTACTCCTACAATCATTTATAAAGAGTACGAATTTAACCTAGCTTCTCTATAATTTAGAAAACTACTCTATTCCATTTTTTGGATAAGAATCCCCTAATTGTATTTCACCATTCTACCATACAAAAAAAAACTGCCTTCCATCAAACGATGAAAGGCAGCTCATTTATTTGTACATCTGGGTTTGCTACATTTTCACAAACCTATGGATAAATTGATCATCTCCAGAGTGTAATCTTAAGAAGTAATATCCACTTCTGAGATTAGAGATATCTATTTGATTTGATGGTACTGAAATCAATTGTATTTGTCTTCCAGTGTAATCCAATACTTCTATTTTCTCGATTGCTAATCCTGTTTCCAAGCTAATCACATTATTCGCTGGATTAGGGAATAAGTTAACGAGTCCAGAATTATTAGCATCGATCACCGCATTTACTACATCGAGGTCAGATGCGTATCTTACCCATATCGCATATCCACTATCTAGTGGCTCTTCGTTGTCACTCTGCCCTACTATACCTGTAATAGACATAAAGTCTCCAGGAGGAGTAAGCATATTAGCAAATTCAGTATCTGCATCTACGAACACATCGAATGTAGACGTACCATTCGTCATCGCAAAAGAGAATGAAGAACCATCTCCAACCCATTGCGTAGGATCTACTAATTCAAAGGCACCATCGGCATTTACATACTTCGACTCAAAGCTTTCATCAAATGCCACTACCCCATCACCCACAAGATCAGAAGGCGTTACTAAGTCTTGAGACTCACTGTTAATTATGATTTGTGAAGGTATAATTTCCGTCTGTCCATTAAACTGATCAATTGTACCTTTTATAGTTAAATTGTCACCTTCTTTTACTTCATACCCAACGTTATCATTAAAATTAAATACTTGGATACCATTATTATTTTCATCAATCACCCAAAATTGTAATCCTGATGGTCTCCAATTGATTCCATGAGAGATACCTGTAATTGTTACTTTTTGGCCTATGCTATCTGCCACACCATTAGCGTCAACAGATGTTGCAGTTGGGATATCGATCTCTGGAAATTCTTCTATAAACTCATCATAAGGAGAAATATCAGCCATGTATCTAGGCAATAATTGGTAGCCATCTGAATGCGGTACACTACTATCAAATTGTCCTCCAATACCTGTTATAGTAAATGTTCCTTGTGGGTAACCTCTATTATATAAATCTACATCTCCGTCAATACGAACTGCAAATGTATCAGTACTTCCTGTAGTTACTCTTACATTAAATCCAGAACCTAATCCTGACCATTCGCTGTTGTCTACGATATGAACATCCTCTAAAGTTACAAGCTGCGACTCTGTATCTTCTCCTAAGCTAGTCACTACTACCGATGTCGGTATTGGACCATCTGTAGATACTTGTTCTATTCCAGATAACCCTATTTGCGCTAGACCGTTGAATTGAGTAACATTACCTATTACATACATCAAATCACCCTCGACTACCGCTTCATATCCAAAATTATCTCCTCCGCTAAATAAAGCAATACCGTCTCCAGCTTCGTCTGTAAGTGTAAATTGTAAACCACTTGGCCTTAGATTTACTCCTAGAGCTCTACCCAAAACTCTTACAGGACCTTGAAATGTGAGTTGTCCCTCGGCATTAGTTTGAGTGATCTGATCAACCGTATACAGACATAGGTTGGAAGCTCCTGGATTAGCCAATATGGAAATACCGACTACTGTTGCATCTGTAATGTAAGAAGAAACTCCCCAACTAGAAGCCAAATTATTATCACTGCTAGGATCACATAAAACTAGTGAATTACCCAGACCATCAGCCAGCTCGTTCCAGCCAGCTTCATCATCATACATCACTGCATCTATGACCACTCCATCCGAATTTACTAATTCGATTAGCTCACCACCATTAGATAATGAGCCTTCAGTCCAAGCTATTGATGATACTCCTAATCGATCCATAATTACATCCGGAAACTTAGCTAGAACAGCAATTTCTCCTGGCGCTAATTCTTGGGCAACAAAGGAATGGGTCACACCACTACTGAATGTTAATCCTTCGAGGTTAATCGTTTCTGTACCTACATTCATCATTTCTATAAACTCCAGAGAATCTTCGGCAGCTGGATCATTATACATGATCTCAGTGATCACTAATGCCACAGGTGGCTCTAGTTCACCTTCGACTGTTACGGTACCTACCATACCTGCTCCTACATGCAGATCACATTGATAAGTATATACTCCAGGAATGTTGAATGTATAATCCCAAGTCCAAGGCGATGAAGCTGGCGCTCCGCTGAAAAATCCTTCTGGGTTATCTGGATATACATCCGTTCCACCATTTACATTATGGTCTCCTCCTGTATTTTCCCATCTTACTGTTTCTCCTAGTTGAATTGTAATATCTGCTGGTGTAAAGGATAGTCCCATAGCATTGACATTATGATCAGCTTGCATCTCACAAGATACCGTGTTAGCGGCACCCGGCGTACCTAATACTGCCGCACCATTAATCATTATTCCAAGATCATTACTGGCAGCTCTCCAGCTGGATCCTACAGTATTATCACTTGTAGCATCACAAAGTTCTATGGATGCACCTCCACCATCAGTACCTTCAGCACTACTTGGCCAAGGATCATTATCATCAAATGTAAGTGAATCTACCATTACTCCTGAAGCATCCTTGAGTGCAACAGATTCTCCTCCGTTACTCATACCTCCATCCCATGCGATACCTTCTACACCGAATATTGTCATCATAGCCGATGGGCTTTCACATACGATTAGATAACCATTCGCCTCGATGAATATATCACTATCAAAAGTCAGATCAACTCCTGAGGTAAATGAAAATCCTGATAGATCTGCAGATGTAGAACCTAAATTATGTAGCTCTATATACTCGAGACTATCTTGGCCTGCTTCGGGTGGATTGTAGCTTATTTCATTGATTACTATCTGAGCAGAAGCTAAAACAGCCATAAATAGAAACAATAAAATTGGTAGACTTTTTTTCATATTCGGTTGGTTTGTTAAATGACATATATAGAATAGCACTTATATTAAACACTATGTAACGCTCAATTTACTCAATCATTCTTAAAGCAAAAAAAAACCTGACAACTTTTGCAGTTGCCAGGCTTATAAAATTTATTTCGACGTCAATACTAGAAAGAATACTTCATAGAGAAGTTCCATGTTCTTGTTTGACCGAAAGTTACAGAATTACTCTTGTTAATTCCCTTCCAGTTGTTCTCAGGGTTATCCGCATCAGCTTCATCAGAAGATCTTGCATTACTGATAAATAACTCATTAAACACGTTATATACATTTGCATTAAGTCTTAACACGTTATTTTCCATAGGTATAGTGTATGAAAGGTTAAGATCAACAATATTATAATTTGGTAGTTGAATACCACCGTTTCTTGCATATAGATTTTGGTAAGCAAAATAGTTAGCTTCCGCTGAGAAACCACTAGTGATCTGATATCTTGCAGAAGCACCAAATGATGTCTGAGGAGCTCCACCTACTTTGATGTCTTCACCAGTAGCAACAAAACTACTTACTAAGTCATTAGCATCTACACCATCAAATAATTGAATATCTCTATCTCCAACAACATCCCATTTTCCTATAGATCCGAAAGCTTTGATTCTAAGCTTATCTGTAGCATTGATTCCCAAATCAAGTTCTACACCTTGGTGTAGTTGATTTTGGAAAATAAGCTCATATGGACTCTCACCTAGTGCAACATAAGCTTCGTTGTTAGTCAATATTGCTGTACCGTCAGCCATTACCTGTAACCCATTAAACGCAACTCTATCATTCCAAGCTGTTCTATATGCGTTTACATTAGCAAAAAACATTTGATTAGCGAATTTGTAACCTAGTTCGAAACCTATGATTTGCTCATTACTTGTAAATTCATTTACAACATTAGAGTTACCTACGAATACATTATCGTGGAATGGTTGTCTTGAGTACAATCCTGAATTGAAGAATACTGTATTTTCGTCATTGATATTATAACTAAGACCAAGTTTAGTATTGTATCCGTTGTTTACAACTTTCTCAGAGTTTTCATTCTCTTCAGTCTCATAGTATAACTCATGTCTTACGTGATCTTGAGTCGATAGAGCTCCTTGGAAGTAAGCTGAGAATGCATTCTTAGAATATTCGACTTGTCCAAATAATCCAGCATATCTAATAGTTTCAGCGTTATTGTAGGCTATTCTATCATTTCTATCTGCAAAATCAAATACAGCTGCCCAAGGATTAGCATCATACTCAGTAGTTGCATTGATACCATCTTCAAATCTTGGAGATGATCCTTGCTCATAACTATTTCTTCCTAATAGGTGCGATACTTGTCTAAAGTGATCTCCGTAGTATCTTCTTAGATCAGTTCCTAGACTGAACTTAATGTTATCTGTGATATCTCTTTTATACTTAGATACTAGACCGAACCAATTGTGGTTATTTACAGATGATCTTCTTACATATGAAGCTGAAGTATCTGCTGCTGTTGCGTCAAAGTTAATAAGCCCTGATTCAGTTCTTACTCTTCCTCCACCGATTCCACCAGTTCCTCCACCTCTTCCGAATGAACCATAAACTACAGTTCCTAATGAAGATTTGTCATTGATATCCCACTCCCAGTTAAGATTCATAACAGGCTTGTGGTAATAGTTTCTTCTTTCTGTAAAGTACTCTCCATCATAGATACCCCAGTTTGCGTTATATCTAGGATCGATTTCTCCATTGTTATCCTCATGATCGAAGATACTTGCAGAAAACTTCTGATCGTGATACTGAGGCGCACCAGTTACTAAGAAGTTGATGTCATGATTAGCAGCTGGCTTATATCCCATAGATAGGAAGTAAGTTTGTCCTGCTCCTCTTGCACCATGAGCCCATCCGTCTCCTGACCATCCAGATAGTAGAACTGTAACTCCAAATTTATCATCAATTAGTCCTGTGCTATATGTTGCACCAACTTTTTGGAAATTATTATTTCCTACAATAGAAAATACGTTACCTCCTTTTTTGTTTTCAGTAGCTTTCATTATGAAGTTCCAAGTACCACCAACAGATGATATTGCTAAACTCGATGCTCCTAACCCTCTTTGTATTTGCACTGCGCTAGCTACATCAGTAAGGCCTGACCAGTTGGACCAATACATTCTACCATCTTCCATACCGTTTATAGGTTGACCGTTAAGCAAGAATGCAGTATTTACTTGATCAAATCCTCTAGTCCATACTTGTGCTTCTCCGTACCCGCCTGCTTGGTTAGCAACGAAAATAGATGGTGTAGCTTTTGCCACCTCAGGAAGTTCAACATTACCAGAAGCTTTGGCTTGGATTTCACTTGCGCTAATCGTTGACACTGCTACTGGAGTTCTTCTATCCCTTACGATATCCATTACACCAGTTACTACTACTTCTTCTAATCCAGCCATTCCAGCTTTAAGCGTAACCTTACCCAAGTCCATACCGTTGGCTAGATCATAAATCATAGTCTCGTATCCTAGATAGCTAATCTCTAACATAGAGCCTGCATCCGACGGCTTGTTGAGAGAAAAATTACCATCTATATCCGTAATAGTACCTACTGTAGTTCCTTGAATAATTACTGAAGCCCCAATTAGAGGATCGCCATAATCACCGTCGGTCACAGTACCGGTAATCATTTGAGCAGAAACGCTCAAAGTCAATAAAAGCCCTAGAGCTAGTGTAAATAGTGTTTTCATAGTTTTGTTTGGTTTAATTAACTGTTGCGCAAATATGCCACTTAAACCTAACATATATAAAAAAAACATATAAAATTTTAACAAATACCTAACATTCGTCTTTTCTATAACCAAGTAGGAATCAAAAGGTTATGATTATCAATGTCTTAGATGGCACATCAGATCCAAATCAGCATTAAAATTTCCTTTTCAGCTTAATACAGGTAAAAATACTTCTGCCATCATACATCTAACACTTCCTCCTCCTAATGTCTCGATTGTAGTGATTGGAATTGGTAGAATATTAGTTAGCTCAGACAAGGTATTTACTTGATCTGTGGTCAATGAATCATAAGCTGCTTGAGATAATATCAGATACCTTTCTCCATTTCCATTAGAGACTTGAAGCATATTTCCAGCAAAGTTTTCCATCTGATCATAAGTAATATCTACAACCTGCTTTCCAGTAACTTCTAGTGATTCTAATATTTCTTTCTTTTCTACTTCATTTTTGATGCTTTCTAGACATATCACACAAAAATCAATTCCAAGAGCCATCATTACGTTGGTATGATAGATATCTTGACCTTCTCGATCTACAGATCTGAAAGCTATTTTCTTTGCTCCCATAAGTACGGAATATTTTTCCAGCACTACTATATCGGTTCGTGGACTGAGGCAAGCGTAGACTATATTGTGCTCTCTATCAAACAACATACTCCCTGTACCTTCGAGGAATCTATTTTCCTCTTCGTAGTAATCAAAAGTATATCTTTTACTCACTTGATACTTTTGGCCTAATGTATCTATAATATCTTCTCTTCTTTCTATGCGTCTATTCTCAGCGTACATCGGATAAGTAACTACGGTTCCATCTTGGTGAAAAGAGATCCAATTGTTAGGAAATATTGCATCTGGCTTGGCAGGCTCTGCAGTATCTTGAATGACTTCTACTGTAATATTCTTTGATCTTAGTAGCGCAACCATTGCATCAAACTCTTCGATTGCCTTAGCTTTAATGGCTTCACTATCATAATCACCAGCCGTCTGGAATGCGTTGTTTGCCGCAGTTTCATTGTTAAATTGAAAACTTGCTGGCCTAATCATCATTATCTTATCCGTAATCTGTCTCATTGACTATTATTCTGTTTTGTCTTTTTAAAATTACACCATATGCTCTAAGAACCTATGCATGAGTGTTGTCTATTTGGAAGCCTCTCTCTTCATCTCATTGGCTAAATCTTGCCCAAGATAGTTGTCTATTAGATGATGAGCAAAATATATTGCAGGAGTAAGTAAAATAGCGACAAAGAATTTATAAATATAGTTTACGGTACCTATCGCCAATACTCTTCCTAACTCCCAATCCGATCCTATCCAAAAAGCGATCAATAGCACCACATAACTATCTATAAACTGTGATACCAAAGTTGATCCTGTAGCTCTTAGCCAAACTTTCTTTTCACCTGTCACCTTTCTAATCCTTTGATACACTAATACATCTATTAATTGACCTACAAGAAAAGCAACTGTCGAACCTATAATTATCCAGAGTCCTTGTCCCATTATTTTGCGAAAAGCAAGATCCATATTTGATATTGAATTAGAAGCATCTTTACTATCCATACCACTAATACTCGTCCACCATTCATTAGGTGTGATATGAATAGCTCCATAGATCATTACAAAAGCAAATAATATCAAAATCACCGTCATATAAGATAAGAATCTAACTCGCCGTACACCAAAGTACTCATTGATTATATCAGTCATTATGAATATTACCGGCCAAAGTAATACACCTGCAGTAAGATTAAATCCAAGACCTTCCACTCCAAACACTGTCCAGTTAAATGGCTCAAAGCCTAAAGTAGCTTCTAACGAAAAGATCTTCCCTCCTATGATCTCCGCAACAATGGCTGTAGTTATAAACAGTCCAGCTAATATGGTAAAGAGCTTTACGCTTTTATGTGTGAGTATATTTTCGATCATTAATCCTGAAAAATTATAGTCTGAGATTATCAATATTTAATGAAAAAAGATGTTGAATTCATCGTCACCATTGATTAAGTCTCTATTGAATAAGTAATTTGAATCCTTTAATTGTATCCTTTAAAATTGTTTATCTCTAGATGTCGCCACCTTGCCCGTGTGTTTACTTCTTTACAGGCTTTCACCTTGATCTTGTAAATCACCTGTTTCCAATGAATTTAATGAAACCAACAAACATTATTTATCAAAGATAGTAATGACTAATGAACACTATATCCATCAATTTGATTAATATTTGTGCCAATGAATAATACATACCTCTATATACTTCTGGTAATCATAGCTAGCGCTTGTCAGTCAGGTACCAATACTGACGCTTTAGATAGTATGCTACGTAATCAAGATGTATCAAAAGAAGTAGCCTTAGAGATTATACAAAAAGAATATAAGTCCGTAGAATCTAAAGATTTAACTACCTATACGAAAAGTAATGTTCGCTCAGGTATACCTTATGACTATACCATATATAGATCTGATAATATTCCTGTAAAAATCGTCTGCGACATCAAAGCAACTACCTATACAGTGCAAGCTATTTATTATATCCATGATACTATACCCTATTATATATATGGCACGATGCGTGACCAAGATATCGCTTCTGGACAATATACTCATCAAGAATTATATACTTATCTAGATGGTAATAAGGTAATCCAACAACTTAGAAAAACTGCCGTAAATAATGAAAATAGGGCTAGTAACCTTTCGGATATACCTACAGTAGACATCACTAAAGATATACTACAACCTGATCTGGACGCTTCTATGAAATATGAAGAAATACAAAGAATACTAAGTATAAAATAGAATCATGGATTGAAATAAGGGTCAGAATGAAAAATCAATTTTAGAAAAGAAAATCAAAATCAGAATAGATTTATTTAATTCTGATCAGAAAAAAAATAAAGAATACAACTATGAAAATACCTATCAATCTCAAAGCTGGATCTGTAGATAAAGAAGAAAAGAAGGAAGTGATCATTGGTATCGATCTAGGTACAACTAACTCTCTGGTTGCTTATGCAGATGGAGAAGAAACTATAGTTATCAGAGATGAATTAGGATCTAATGCATTAGTTCCTTCCATACTCCACTTTGGCAGTGAAGGTGTGATCGTAGGAGATGACGCTAGAGAGAAACTTATCTCTGCACCACAGCGAACAATATACTCCGTAAAGAGACTGATGGGTAAATCCTATGCAGACCTCGAAAGCCTCAAGGCTAGCGTAGGTTATAATGTAATCGATCAAGATACGGAAGCACTCGTAAAAGTAGAAATAGATGGCAAATATTATACGCCTGTAGAACTTTCTGCTGAGATACTCAAAGAACTAAAAGTCAGAGTAGAAAAACATTTAAAAACTACTGTTAGCAAAGCAGTAATAACAGTTCCTGCTTACTTTAATGACGCTCAACGTCAAGCGACACGTGATGCTGGAAAACTAGCAGGTCTGGAAGTACTTAGGATCGTAAATGAGCCTACTGCAGCAAGTCTTGCTTATGGTATAGGGTTATCCAAAGATGAAGAACAAACTATAGTAGTGTACGATCTCGGTGGTGGAACTTTCGATATCTCTATTCTACAGATACAAAATGGAATTTTTGAAGTGCTAGCTACTCATGGTGACACGCATCTTGGTGGAGATGATTTTGATCAATTGATTATAGATTACTGGCTTAGCCAATCAGGAGTTACGACACAAGATCTCAAAACTAACAAATCTCTTGGTCAAGAATACAGAACCCAAGCAGAGCAGGCAAAAAAAGCAATCAGTACGATTGGATCTTATGATACAACTATAGATGATAAGGAACTGAGTATCGATGCAGATACATTTGCAAGATTAGCTAGTGATCTGATCGACAAGACTCTCAACGCTTGTAAGCTAGCTATGAATGATGCTAAGCTGACCAATGACGATATCGATCAAGTTGTATTAGTGGGTGGATCTACACGTATGCCTATTGTCAAAACTGCAGTTTCTGGATACTTCGGAAAATCAGCCAATGATAGTCTAGACCCTGATGAAGTAGTTGCAATAGGAGCTGCCATCCAAGCGGATATACTTGCAGGAAATCGCAAGGATCTGTTACTCATCGATATCACTCCACTCTCTATGGGAATAGAAACTGTGGGAGGGCTGATGGATGTAATCATAAGTCGTAATAGTAAAGTACCGACAAGAGCAGGACGTCAATATACAACTAGTGTCGACGGACAAAAGAATCTTAAGATAGCTGTCTACCAAGGTGAACGTGATCTTATCGAACACAATCGAAAGCTTGGAGAATTTATCCTAACAGATATACCACCTATGCCTGCCGGAATACCTAAGATCGAAATCAAATTTATCTTAGATGCCGATGGTATACTTACTGTAAAGGCGACAGAATTACGATCTAATGTAGAGACGCAAATGGAAATTAGATCTGCTTATGGAATATCAGAAGAAGATATGGCTCGCATGCTGATCGATTCGCTACAGAATGCCGAATCTGATATGAAGGCAAAAGCCCTGTTAGAATCTATCAATGAAGCGAATAATATTATCATGGCTACCGATAGATTCATCGCTCAAAACAAGGATGCATTGACTGTCGAACAAATCACTAAGATCAATGCACTCAAAGAAAAATTACAAAAGAGTACAAGCGGCGATAATAAAGATGTCATCGAAGCGGCGATGCAGGCAATGAATATTTATACTGAACCACTGGCTCATGAAGCTTTGGATCGTAACATAGGAAAGGCACTGAAAGAGACTAAGCTTTAGTCAACCAGATGTTAACAGATAGTGTAATTGTAAATAAAATTTTGATAGAGAATTTATGAATGCCACATTGCTTAATAATATATCCAAACTAAGTACTCTTAGAGATAGATTAGATGGAAATTAGTCTAGATGAATTCTGTCCTTGCTGTGATTACAACACTTTAGATAATAAGAATCGACTAAACTATTCTATTTGTCCCATTTGCTATTGGGAAGATGACCCTATACAGTTTGAAGAGCATGAGTATACCAGAGGTGCTAATAAGGTATCATTAACTATGGCTAGAAAAAATTACAAAGAATTTGAAGCCTGCGAAAAAGGTATGATTAAAAATACTCGGCGGCCTACAATTATTGATAAAAGAAAAGATAATTGAAAAAGGTTATGATAATTTATCTCTATAAGGAAATTGGTCATGTATTTTTTGAGACCAATGGCTTTGAAGTTTTCGGTAAATAAATATCTGACAACTTAAGGACCGCCTATAAATGACCCTACCCAAAAATATTTTATCCTAGTACAATTTGACTGTAGGACTTGTATTTTCTTTTGTTATCTTCTTTTTCATTAGGCTATAACAATTAATTATACTAGTATTTTAAACGATTAGGCTAAGTTAGAGAAACAATGTTATTAAGGATTTTGCTGAAACCGAAAAATGAAACAAGTATTGTGATTGAAAAATAGAGAAAATACAGTTTGCAAATGGCATGAATTATTTGTCCTCCTTTGCTCTATTCATTTATAGCACAACTCAGATATCGTGGCCTTCCATATCAGATAGTTCATATGTTAGGCATAACATATGAATCAAACATCAAACGAATCAAACCACAATGAGTTGCTTGGTATTTATTGTATAACTTAGCTTCATAGAGATAATTTACGCCAGATCAATTTGATCCGATATACATAATTAGAAACAAGAAACGAAATAATGAACATTATACCTAGGAAAGTCAAATTCTTAACTATTCTGAATTCTTTGAAGAAGAAGCCAATTCCATTTTTCGGACTTGTATTTACTACAATTCCGTTATTTATTGTTTCTGTATTAATAATCCAATTTTCTTCAATCGGAAATGATCTACCAAAAATTGACTATGAATTCATCAATTCGCAAGGCAGAGAAATTTCAGCTCACATAACTGACATTGAAACTCAGTACAATGTTACTATTAATGGAGTTCATCCTACGACGATATCTTATAAATATCTAGATAATGAAGTAGAAATAGAATCTAAATACAAGGTTCTTGAAGTGAGAAAAATTGAAAACTTGAAAATTGGCGATGAGTTGATAATAAAAGAAAAGGATGGAAATTCAATAGTGAAAAATCTAAAACCATATGATTTCTCGATTGGCTCTTTACTTCTTTTTGCTATTCCTACTCTGATTATAGGTTTACTATTTCTAATTTATTCAATATTAAGTGTAAAAAAAGAACTCAATCTATACAAGTTTGGCAAGCTATCAAAAGGAAAAATTATTTCTATGATTCCTAAATCAGGATTTCCTATTTCTAATATAGGTCAAGGTATTATTGTTCATTATGAACATGAAAAAAGAAACGGGAATAAAGTTATAAAAGAATCATTTACAACGGACAATTCAATTATGAGTGATAAAAAGAAAGGTGATTTTGTGCCTATTTTCGTCTCGATCGACAATGAGGATAGATCTTGCGTTGTACCTAAGTTACAGTCTTTGAGAAATGGATGGAATATTGACTTTGAATAAAATAAAAATAGCACTCAATAGATAATCTAATCATGCATTTTATTGTCCTAATACGCTGTACTAGAAAAGTACCATATATTGCCTAAATCAGCTTTTCTGTGATAAAAAATGCCAGATACAATTCATAAATAGCAAGCCCAAAAAGAAAGAATGAACAAACCAATTACACTAATTCTAATACTAATAATTGCCCCAATTCTTGGTGGAATTTATGGAATAGTACATGACCAAATAACTTATACGATTTCGAATGAATATTATACCAAATTTAAATTCATTCAGTTTGGACTGAATGATTGGGGAATGGGTGAAAACATTGGAACAATAGGAGATCCTGAAATCATATTGTACAATCCAAGATACGGTGCATCAATAGTTGGTTTCCTTGCAACTTGGTGGGTAGGAATGACAATCGGAGTGATTCTAGGGTTGATCGGATTAATTCACAGAAATGGAAAAGAAATGTTTAAGATTACAATCAAAGCATTTTTAATAACAATTGGAATTGCTTTACTTGTTGGAACAATTGGATTAATCTATGGGAAATTAGTACTTGTCAATAATTCTCCTAATTGGATTTTTCCAAACAACTTAGTAAATCGAACAAATTTCATTATGGTGGGCTCAATGCATAATTTTAGTTATTTCGGAGGTTTAATTGGACTATTAATAAGTATTTTTTATTCAATACGACAAAAGAAAAAGGCACACAACACTATGTGATTATATTTTGCATTATTTACTCCGATTTGGTTGGTTAACGCGTCAGATATGATAATTAGGTCTTAAACCTCTAAAATGAGAACAAAAGAAACATGACATCCAGAAAAAAAGATGAATGTCTTAAAAATCATTTACTCGGATTGAATAAAAGAATGTAGAACTAAATTTATTATATTTAATAAATTATAATCTATGATTAAAGCTAAATTTTACTGCTAGCTGCTTTATAAATAGTCGATATGCGGGGAGACACTAAGGAGAGTTCGACTATTCACACGGAAATTTATTACTATGAAACATTACTTTACTCTAATATTGCTCGTTTGTACAACGATGGTTTACAGCCAGAGTATCCAATTCGATGTCGGAATAACCAAAGGTTCAGGGGTTATGACATTTATACCTGCTAACAATAGTATTTCAGCAGGAAAAGATTTTGATGTGTTTATAAACGATAACCCAAGAATAACTACTACAGATTTTTATCTGTCTGTAGTGTCGAAAATATATGGGCCACTATATCTCAGATCTAAATTAGAAACGATCAATTTTAAAGGAGAAATTGACATTGATTATGAAGCTCAATGCTTTACCTGTTCCTCAGTAGATACTTTAAATTTTGAAGGTGAGGTAAATAGAAAACAGATCGCATTCGATATACTAGCTGAATATAGAATTATAGAAAAGGAGAATTGGAATATTTATTACAACGCAGGGATATCTCTAATCAAGATATTGCCAACGTCAAAACCTTATATAGGAAGACGCTATGGAAAAGTTACAGCCGTAACAAATCTAGGAGGTACCTATTGGATGAAACCTCATCTGGGCTTTCATGGGAGTATAGGGTATCGTATGCCTTCCTATGGCGACAAAACCTATGGCTTCCTTCCTAAGGTAAGCATTAATAGATATTTTTTATCCCTTGGCGTATCTCTTAACCTTCAAAATAAATCATCATGATACGATTATCTTTTAGATTTATAATATTGTTTTTAATACTACAAGGTTTGGCTCAGCAGAGCTATGCTCAAAAGTGGGATCTTAGAATAATGAATTCCATGTCATTAGTAGATGTAACACATGATAACGATCGAGAAGATCAGTCAATCGGTGGAATCATAGATCTTTCCTTGAGCTTACTCGTAGAAGTAGACAGTTCATTTTATATTGGAGGGAGTATAGGTACTTTAGACTATAATAGTATTGTTCTTGATCAGTCAAATATAGTCCTAGGATTGTTAGCCGAATATAAGCTTGTACATCATAAAATACTCAATATTGGTTGTAACGCTCAGTTTAATTTTGTGAAAAACCTTACGGAAGAATATGAAAATGACGTTTATTCTACATTGAGATTGGGATATGGCTTAGGTGCCAACGCTAAAATTAAAATTACTGATGTAATTAAAATTATTGCTCAATTTGGAATACACAATGATTTTTACACCAAAAAAAGAGAAGGCTTTTCTTCTTTTCTAGGTAAAAGAAAAATGACCTCAATTGGGCTTTCTTATACTTTCAATTAAATATAATTTGCACTCATACCGCTTTTTGTTTCTTTATAATGTTACAATCTAAAAGTTGAAAGTTAGTCAAGTTGGATAATGATACCGGCACACAACAATAGATGATAGCAGGACTCATTTTCGTCAAGAAATGCTATATAGCCTAATCCACATGATAGCCACAACTTAAAATTAAGAATGTAAGAACGCTAATCATATTTACCATATGATTATAGTAGGTGTTCTTTATACAATTAATACTACAACATAGTCTTAGTGCAATTCACACATGAGATACTAAACCCTTTACTATATAGAAGAAAACCAATTAACACAACTCACAATAAGTACCCGCTTGAGCGATCATATCAGGAAAAAACTTATAGAAATTATCTCTGTAAAACTCATAGTCTTCCAACAAATCATCTGTAGCTAAAGAGAAGCTATTAGTAAATCTAGCTCGTCCATCCACAATATCAAATACCGCTCTTATCGCTTCCGGCGAACTACAAGTCATTAGAAAATTCCCTGCAATCATCTTTTCTAGTCTAGCGACTATATCCGCAGGAAGATTATGAAGGTGTTTTTTGAGGATGTCGTAGATACCATTGCAGAAGTCTTGGATGTCTTCTCCTGAGTACCTCTCCCACTCTAGCGATAACACATAATCATAGAAGATATCGATTACCACCGGAGCATACTTCTTATGATTTTCTCGGAGCTTCAAAGTCGCTTCTTTCACCGCTGGGTGATCATCTGTATAACTATCTATCAACCTATGCAACTCAAATCCCTTATGGTATTGCTCAGGCAATTCCCGTAACCTCTTGATATTCATCATATCCACCAGCATATTACCGATAATAAGATCCTCATCACTACAAGAAAGATACATGTGTGCTAGGTAGTTCATAGGTGTGATGTATATTTAGTGTATGAAAGACTTTGTTGAAATAAAGCTTGACTTATATCGTAAATGTACTGAGTATATTGATCAAAGAATCGAATCGATACAAAAGAAATTGGATGATGTCGCTGAATCTCGAAGCAATGAAACCAAAAGTAGCGCAGGCGATAAGCATGAGACTGGAAGAACCATGATGCAACTAGAAGAACAGAAAGCAACTGTACAACTATATTCAGCACTTGAAGTCAGACAGACTCTCAACCAAATAGATATCGAATCGACAAATACTCAAATTGGCTTGGGTAGTCTTGTGAGATGTAATACGGGCAACTATTTCATTGCGATAAGCGCTGGAAAAATTGAACTTGAAGGAGTATTATATTATGGGATATCTATCCAATCTCCTATCGGCCAAAAGTTAGCCGGTAAAGGTGTCAATGATACTATTCAATTCAATGGAAAAAAGATTGCGATATTGGAAGTTTATTGAATTAGATTTACTTCGAAATGCTTTAATGATGATTGACCAAAATCCTTTATTTAACTAGTTTGAAACTATCAAGATACCAATCCATTTCATCATTGAGACTTGTGTCTTTTTCTGAATAAACTTTGATATGATAAAATCTATCTCCGACGAAAAACATCCGTGATTTCATTACGTAGGTATCATTTTTATATTGACAGCGATAGAGAAATCCATCGATACTATTGACTGACGATTTTGAACTATATGAAAGCTTACCGCCAATCTCATATGAAGTAGCCTGAGCCGTTTGCTCATAGAAAAACTGTTTGAGATCCATGCTATCTTCTGGGAATGTTCCTTCTGGATAATCGTAGTATTCGATAAGATACATCAGATTAGGATTCTGATCATCATATTGTGGTGCTACCATATAGGAATGTAACTCCATCGCCCCTACAGTAGTAGTAATTTCTTTGGCAAGATACTCAGGTTCACTGGGTGATGCCATAGTGAATGATCCATCTCTAGATTTGAATGTAACCCAATCTGCTGCATTACTGGATTGAGACCAAATCGAGGTAGATAAAGTCAATAATATTCCTAGAATGAAACCTTTTAATAGGTACATGTATGTGGTATTTGTCAGTTAGTTATTACCTTACTCATATGCTAACGTCGACAAGCTACATAAAACTCCAATACTTTATAAGAATTAACATTTTCTTATGGCTGTTCTGCACGGTTTCTATTAGCTGTAAAGATGATAAGCTTCCTATACAAAGCAATGCTGTAGAAGAAGAAATCTATATGAATGACTTTGTCCCTAATCCATTTAAGTGGGGATACATTGATATGAAAGGAAATATCACAATCCAGGCTAAATACGAAGACAACCGTGATTTCACTGAAGGCTTAGCTGCTGCCAACTACAAAGGTAAATGGGGATATATCAATAAACGGGGAGAAACGATCATAGATTTTCAATATCGTACCACTACTGAATTTTCTGAAGGTAAAGCTATAGTGCAAATGTTTGATAGAGAATATATTACTATAGATAAAATTGGAAATAAGATTCTCAGAGGAAACTATGAAGAACAGTATCCTTATTATGATGAGAGAAGTCGCATCAAGAAAGATGGTCAATATGGTTACCTTAATCCGGATGGTATACGGATTGACACGACTATTTACATTAAAGCTAGCAACTTTGAAAACGGAAAAGCTATCGTTAGAACTAGAGAAGGGTATCAAGTCATAGGTAAAAATTTACAACCTCTAAACGATGATTTTTTTGACAAAATATACAAAAGTGATACTCGATATTGGAGATTTAAAAAAGGTGAAAAATATGGCTATTTAGATTCGGAGAATAAGTATCAGATCTGGAAATCCGATTTGACCAAAGCTGGACAATTTGAAGATGGTATCGCTTGCATTACTGAAAAAGGAACCAACTATATTCTTGATATGAAGGGTATCAAAAAAGAAATCCCTTACTCAACCATTCGCAATCTATCACATGGAAGAGTAGCTTTTTCTAACAAAGGCAAACATGGTGTTCTCAATCAGAAAGGTCAAATCATTGCTCCTGAAATCTATGATGGCCTATATAAATACGCCGGCAATAGATTAGGATATCAGAAAGGTGAGTTGTGGGGATATATGGATTTAGAAGGTAAGGAAATCATACCGCCGTTATTTCCATTGGTGTGGGATTTTAACGATGGAATGGCAAGAGCCATTACAAGTACTGGTATAGGTTTTATAGATACGACAGGAAGACAAGTTATTCCTCCTAAGTTCGGCGAAGTCAGAGATTTTTACGATGCATTAGCACGAGTACAAGTGTTTCGATAAAAAAAGATTAATCATATATCTAGGTTACTATATACAGAGCATATTGATTTTATGTCTTACGGCCAATGATTATGGCTCTGATCCTAAGCTAATGCTTAATGAAAAAATAGTAACATACTCGGAAGACTCCTATTTATAGCTCCGATCTTACATAGATTTCATATATACTTACATTGACTTGATTATATTTGCATCCCAATGCGAATATGAGCATTGCTATTATAACAATACAAATAACACATATGGAATTTGACGTAATCATAATTGGCTCAGGACCAGGTGGATATCCTGCAGCGATCAGAGCATCTCAGCTAGGAATGAAAGTAGCTGTCGTAGAGAAAGAATCACTTGGTGGAGTATGTCTCAACTGGGGATGTATCCCTACAAAAGCCCTTCTTAAGAGTGCAAACGTATTTGACTATATTAATCATGCAGAAGACTACGGTATCAAAGTAGCGAAACCTAAGGCTGACTTTGGAGGTATGATCAGCAGATCTAGAGGTGTAGCAGATGGAATGAGCAAGGGTGTTCAGTTCCTCATGAAGAAAAATAAAGTGACTGTAATCGAAGGATTCGGTAAGCTAGCTAGAGGTAAAAAAGTAGTAGTTACTGATGCTGCAGGTAAGAAAAAAGAATATTCAGCTCCACATATCATACTAGCGACTGGTGGTAGAGCTAAAGAATTGCCTAGTCTTCCAATAGATGATAAAAAAATAATCGCTTACCGAAAAGCAATGACTATGGAAAAGCAACCTAAAAAGATGGTTGTTGTAGGTGCAGGAGCTATTGGAGTAGAATTCGCATATTTCTATAATTCTATAGGCACAGAGGTGACTGTAGTAGAGTATATGGCTCAAGGTCTAGTGCCAAGAGAAGACAAGGATATATCAAAGGAGCTTACTAAAGTATTTAAAAAAGCGGGGATCAAAGTAATGGCAAACACTGCTGTAACCTCTGTAGATACTAGTGGTAAAGGCTGTAAGGTTACTGTCAAGAGTAACAAAGACGGTAGCAAAGAAGAAGTTATCGATTGTGATGTAGTACTTTCTGCTGCTGGTGTAACTCCTAACACAGAAGGTATAGGTCTCGAAGCATTAGGTATCAAAACCGAGAGAGGCTTAGTACAAGTAGACGAATACTATAGAACTAATGTCCCTGGCATCTATGCGATCGGTGATATCGTACCTGGCGCAGCATTAGCTCACGTAGCTACAGCAGAAGCATTGATCTGTGTTGAGAATATAGCTGGTGAACATGTGCAGCCTATGGATTATGGAAATATACCATCATGTACATATTGTGCGCCAGAGGTAGCAAGTGTAGGTATGACTGAAGCGGCAGCTAAAGAAGCTGGATATGATCTCAAAGTAGGTAAATTTCCATTTTCCGCGAGTGGAAAGGCAAGTGCTGCCGGAGCGAAAGAAGGTTTTGTAAAAGTGATCTACGATGCTAAATACGGAGAACTCTTAGGTGCTCATATGATCGGAGCTAATGTAACAGAGATGATTGCTGAGATGGTAGTCGCAAGAAAACTAGAAACGACTGGACATGAAATACTCAAAGCGGTACACCCTCACCCTACTATGAGTGAAGCTATAATGGAGGCTACTGCACAAGCATATGGTGAAGTGATTCATTTGTAAGATATTAAACAATTATACGCCTTGAGGGTCATCTTCCGATATTTTTTGTGTTGGAAGAAACTTTTTACCAAGGAAATCAATTGTTTGAGATATAAGCATAAGTATTTTATATGCTTTCATTTTTAATCAATTAAAACAACAAAAAACAATGGGATTATTTTCATTTTTAAAGAGTGCAGGTGCAAAGCTAATGGGAACAAAAGCCGCAACCAATGATCTAAAAGCTGCAGCAGAAATAGAAGCAGCAGAAGATAGAAAAGAAACAATGCTAGAAGCTGTAGTAAGATCTATGGGACTAGGTGTAGATGATCTATCTGTAGAAGTTGAAGGTGATACTGTTACTGTATTTGGACAGACGGAGTCACAAGGTGACAGAGAAAAGGTAATCCTTACTCTTGGAAATATAGAAGGTGTAGCGACTGTGGATGACAGAATTTCTGTAGTACCACCAAAAGATATATCAGTATTCTACGAAGTGAAAGGTGGAGATTCTCTATCTAAAATCGCTAAGGCTCACTATGGAGATCCTATGAAATACATGAAAATATTTGAAGCTAACAAGCCAATGCTTAAAGATCCATCATTGATCTACCCAGGGCAAATGTTAAGAATACCACAAGACTAATATTTAGTATTGTGAAGATTAATAAGAGGTCAATAGCGTTTGCTGTTGGCCTCTTTTTATTTTATATTCATTGTTATCAAATACTTATTTTACTCGTAAGCTATGAATACAATCGAAATCGAACCAATTAATATCTCGGATGCAAAAGCCTATTTTGAATTGATACTAAATAATGTAGATCAACTCTCTTTGTACTTCCCTGGTACTGTGAAAGAAACAGATACACAAGAGAAAGCTACTCAACTTCTAGCTTCTATGATCGAGGCGGTAAAATCTAAAAGCAGATATCCATTTGGCATCTACAAAGAACAGACATTGATAGGATGGATCAGTATAAAAAACATTGATTGGAATGTATCGAAATGTGAGCTGGGATACTATCTAGATAAAAACCATTATGGTAATGGATATATGCAAATCGCAGTAGAGCAAATAATAAAATTCGCTTTTGAAAATCTTCAACTCAATAAGATATTTCTCAGAATTGGAGTCGACAATATTGCAAGTCAAAGATTAGCGGAGAAGTGCAAGTTTGAATTAGAAGGAACTATAAAAGAAGACTTTCGATTGTCTACTGGTGAACTTGTAGATCTTAATTATTATGGTTTATTTAATGCTTCACTGAATTCAATTCAACTAGTTTAGTAGATAATTCTAAATGTTTAATTTCTGCTGTGGGTTCATTGCTAATAAGTTTTATCAATAGATCGCATGCCTTTTTACCCATTTTCCTTCCTGAATCTTTAATAAAACTTGTTTTGGGGTAAGTCAAGTGCGGAAAGAAACCGTCACTAATAGATATTAAAGAAATATCTTCTGGGATACGCTTACCTACTTTCATTACATGAAAGTATACTTTGGCTAATATTTCATCAGACATCGAAAATATAGCAGATATATTAACATTGTGATTGAGTATGACTGGCAATATTGAATCAAGTTCGTTAATATTATGTATGCTAATAATATCTTCTGCACGGCTTTCTATATCGTTATCCTCATGGGCTTTGATATAACCACTTATCCTTTCTTTAGTGATACTTATATTAGGATTACCAAAAATGCCTAAAATACATGAATGTCCTTTACTTATGAGATGATCCACGGCTGAGAATGCTGCCTTCGTATTATTTATTGAAACTGAAGGGAATTCTGCATTCTTCAAGACCTTATCGAGAATAACGGTATTTATTCCTACTTGCTTTAGAGAATCTAAATGATCAAGATTTCTTGTTTCTGAGGATGGGCTGATCAAAATACCTTCGACAGCCCATTTGATACATTGTTGAATAATTTCTCTTTCTCTCTTGAGTTTATCCTTAGATATGAAAACAAATAATGAATAATCTGTAGAATGTAGATAATCATTGATCGCGTTAATCATACTAGGAATGTAGAACATATTCAACTCTGGAATAATCAATGCAATCAGATTCGATTTTTTGTTTCTAAAGAGTGACGAATGTAGATTAACTGAATAGTTATACATCTCTGCGGTCTCTTTTACCCTTTCTTTCGTTTTTTCGCTGATATCTGGATGATCTGAAAGTGCTCTGGATATAGTAGAGGGAGAAAGATTTAGCATTTTAGCCAAGTCTCTAATAGTAATTCGCTTCATATTTTGATTTTTTTTGAACAACAACCCGTACCGCAACGGGTTGCGTAAATTAACCATTATTACTTACATTATTCATTTCCTAGTTTACAGACCAATTGATTCTTATTAAAACTAAAAGCTTTATGAAAAACAAAAAACTAATATTATTACTTTTCGTAGTGTTATCTACAGCGTATTCATACGCACAGGTTACGGTAAATGGCAACATCGCCGATGATGAAGGAGTTGCTCTTATTGGGGTGTCTATAGTTGATATGGCTAATCCTAGTAATGGAACTATTACTGATTTGGATGGTAATTTTACAATAACCAACCTTAAGGCTGGTGGAGTCATTAGAGCTTCATACGTTGGTTATTCGCCTCAAGAGCTCACATTGACTGCTGACAAAATGCAAACATTGACTCTAGTTATGGGTCTGGATGCCTTAGGACTTGATGAAATCGTAGTAACCGGATCTGCTAACCCAAGATCAAAGTTACAGTCAAGTATATCTATATCTACACTTAATGCTGCGGATATAGCTGAAACTGCACCAAGAACCACTGCCGAAATCTTTCGAACTATTCCTGGTATAAGATCAGAATCATCAGGAGGTGAAGGTAACACTAACATCACAGTAAGAGGTGTACCTATTTCAGCTGGAGGATCTAAGTATTTACAATTACAAGAAGATGGGTTACCAATATTTATGTTTGGTGATATAGCCTTTGCTACATCGGATATCTTCTTGAGAGCGGATCAATCAATACAAAGGATAGAGGCTATCAGGGGTGGATCTGCTTCAACAATGGCATCTAACTCACCTGCTGGGATCATCAACTTCATCAGTAAGACTGGAGAAGTGGAAGGCGGAAGCGTTGGTTCTACTTTTGGATTAGATTACAAATCTGTTAGAACTGATTTTGATTATGGAACACCACTAGGAAACGGTGTTAGCTTTCACGTAGGTGGATTCTTTAGATCAGGTGAAGGCATCAGAAATGCTGGTTATACTGCTAATAAAGGTGGACAGATCAAGGCGAACCTTACTAAGAGATTTAAAAATGGATATGCTAGAATCTATGTTAAATCATTAAATGATAGAACCGCAGCTTATATGCCAATGCCTATCCAAGTATCAGGAACTAACGCAGATCCTGTATGGGAAAGTGTTCCTGGATTTAGCGCAACATTAGACGCTCCACATAGTGTTCTTCTACAGTCTAACTTCGGTATCGGATCACAAGGAGAGAGAAGAACTGCTGACGTTGCTGATGGAATGAACCCAAGATCCAACGCTATAGGGGCAGAATTTTCATTTGACATCGGAAATGGATGGAACCTTAAGAGTAAAACAAGATATGCTAGAAACTCTGGAAGATTTATCGCTCCATTCCCTTCAGCTTTTGGTACTACAGCTGACATGTTAACTACAGTAGCTGATAATACAGGTTTAGATTTAACTGGAGCTTCTTTGACATTTGCTCATAATGGTGAAGCGTTTAACGGCGATTTACTTCAAGTGATTCACATGTTTGATACAGAGCTTAACAACTTTGACAACTTGATGAATGATATCAGTCTATCTAAGACTTTTAATGATAAGATTACTGTTACTGGTGGAGTATTCAAAGGAAACCAAAACATCAATATGTCATGGTTATGGAATTCTTACCTAATGGAAGTAGAAGGAGATAATGCTGGACTTGTAGATATCACATTAGCTGACGGTACAGAAGCAAGTACAAGTGGACAATTTGCATATGGAGTACCTGTATGGGGTAACTGTTGTCAAAGAGGATACAACATGACTTATGATATCATAGCACCTTACGCTTCTGTTGAAATAGAAGCTACTAACGCATTAACGCTAGATGCAAGTTTAAGATGGGATTATGGATCAGCTAATGGTTATGGATCAGGTCCATCAGTAGGACCATTAGATGTTAATAACAATGGTACTATTGAAACTGTAGAACAAAATGTAGCCGTAGTAGATCACGCTAAGAAAAACCCAATCGACTATGATTATGATTACTTATCATATTCATTAGGTGGTAACTATGCACTGAGTAGTTCACAAGCAGTTTTTGCTAGATTTAGTCAAGGTGCCTCAGCAAAAGCTGATAGAGCAGTAGATCCAGCTTCTGCGCTTTTATCTCTTGGAAATCCAAAAGATGTTATCCAACAAGGTGAGTTAGGATGGAAATCAAGATTCAAGTCAGGTGGTCTTTTTGTAACTGCATTCTATGCGGCGACAACTGAAGAAGGTGGTTTTGAAGCTACGACACAAACAGTAATAGAGAATGATTATACTGCATTAGGATTAGAAATAGAAGGATCTTACCAATTAAGTGATTTTGCCCTTAGAGGTGCGGTAACATACACAAAAGCAGAAATTACTTCTGGTGACAATGAAGGTAAAACACCAAGACGTCAACCGGATCTAATGTATAGTATTATTCCAAGTTATTCTTTTGGAAACCATGCAATAGGATTAAGCCTTATTGGACAATCTTCTGCATTTGCTCAAGATGGAAACGAATTAGTTATGCCTGGATATATGGCCGTAAATGGTTTCATTTCTATGGAAGTAACTAAAGGTTTATCATTAACTCTAAATGCTAATAACTTATTCGATACTATTGGTATTACTGAATCAGAAGAGGGTTCAATCACAGAAGGTCAAGTAAATTATATTAGAGCACGTTCAATAACTGGTAGATCATTATCAGGTACATTAAGATATATGTTCTAAGGAAGTAAATAGTTGTTTTCATGTGTACTTATCATACACAGTCGCTATTGGGGTTTAGGCCCCAATAGCGAATTTTAATATATAACTTTATACTCCGTCAATTTAAAATCTATATAACATTGAGTCAATCAAAAAAGTATAATATAGAGTACTGGAAAGAACAATCTCTTAATCTACTAAGAAAAGCTACTACTTCAAATGGTATCAAGGCTTCATGTACTAATGTAAGTAATTACGGTGCTGTATTTACCAGAGATGCAGTAATGGTCGGAATTGCTGGAATACTGTATGATGACCATATATTGATTGATGGGTTACGAGCTACTATAGAAAATTTATATATAACAAGGGGATCAGAAGGTCAAATTGCTTCTAATTATCATGTAGAAAAAGATGTGATCACCAAGGTAAGTTTTGGCACATTGAGTCCCAAGTTTGATTCGGCCACATGGTACTTAATGGCGATTGCCTTACTAAATGAAAAAGGAAATAGATATTCAGAAAAATACATTACTCCAACTATCAATTTATTTAACGCATTGGAATATAATGGGAAAGATCTAATCTATGTACCACAAGGCGGAAATTGGGCCGATGAATATAATTATGAAGGTTATATTCTTTATGATCAAATTTTGAGAACATGGGCATTACAAAAACTAGGCAAACAATATGACAATAGCGGATGGCAAGAAAAATCAGTCGCCATTGGAGAAAAAATCACAACAAAATATTACAACGAAAAGAAAGGCTACTTCAATTGTACTTTTACTCCTGCTGAGTTAAATACTACTTTTGATTTTGCTGCACATACCCTGTTCGGTATGTTGGATATATCCATAAATAATCCTCAGTATAAGGCTTCGCTTACATGGATAGAAAAAAACTTTCTTGCGAAAGAAAAACTACCCTGTGCTTTTCATCCTATAGTACATGAAAACGATCCGAAATGGGAAGAGGTTTCAAACTTCCATTTGTTTGAATTTAGAAATAAACCATTCCATTTTCACAATGGGGGCATTTGGTTTATATGGCTTGGATGGTATGCTTTAGCACTCAAAAAACATAACCGAAATGAAGAACTTGATCACTTATCGAAGCTAACATTCGATATATTAAACTCATTAGAAAATTTTAATTTTGATGAGTACCTAACTGGCGACACTCAAGAGCCTAATGGAACGAAAGAATTATGCTATACAGCAACGGGAATATTATTTCTTTGCTATGCAATCAAAAACAAAATAGATAATATAGAATTCTTATAAATTAATGTCTGACAAATTAAATATCATAGAAGAACTAAGCATCAAAACCGAGTACTACCACTTGGCCAAAGATCTATGTCAAAGAATAATTGAAGAAGAGACACTTACAAACAAAAAATCAATAATAGCTATTGGAGGTGAATCAGGTAGTGGCAAATCGACGACGGCATATTGCCTCAAAAAAGAGCTTGCCCATATTGGAGTTAGAAGTATTATACTTCACATGGACTCTTACTTTAAATTACCTCCAAAAGACAATCATGCGCAACGAACAATATCGTTAGATCATGTAGGACCACAGGAAGTAGATATTAAAAAACTTAATGAGCATTTATCGTCCTTTGTAATGAATACTAAAGAAATAAATGTACCTATAGTAAGTTATGAAGATAATAGTTTCAGCACTCGATCGATAAACTTAAATATCGTTGATGTAATAATAATCGAAGGAGTATATTCCTTTCTTCTGGACAAATTGGATTTGAAAGTATTTTTAAGAAGAAACTACAAAGACACCTTGGAAAACCGGATAAAAAGAACCAGAGAAAATCACGAACCGCTCATTGAATCTATTCTGGAAATAGAACATAAAATAGTTAGGCGCATGATTAACGATGCAGATTACATTATAGGTACAAACTATAAACTTTTATAGTTTTTTGTAAAACTCTGATTTGAAAAACGAACAACGATGAAAAAGCCTGAGTTAAGTTTTTGGCAGATACTCAACATGAATGTTGGATTCTTTGGTATCCAATATAGTTTTGGACTGCAACAGAGCGCGATCACGCCAATTTATGACTTCTTAGGTGCTGCACCAGATAAGATTGCTATACTGCACCTTGCAGGGCCTGTAACAGGATTGTTAGTTCAACCTATCATTGGTGCAATGAGTGATAAGACTTGGAGCCCTCGCTTTGGTCGAAGGAAGCCTTTTTTTCTTATCGGCGCAATACTTTGCAGTCTCGCATTATTAGCTTTTCCGTTTAGTAGTTCTCTATGGATGGCAGCTGGCTTACTTTGGATATTAGATATCGGAAACAATACGGCTATGGAGCCATATCGCGCGCTCATTGCCGATAAGCTCGAAGACGAACAGCAGCCTTTAGGCTTTCAAATGCAAAGTTTTTTCACAGGATTAGGTCAGACCTTAGCGAACCTATCTATCTTTATATTTCCACTTTTGATTATAGGCAAAACAGGATCTTTACCTACTTGGATTTATGCTTCGTTTTTCTTGGGTGCATTTTGCTCTATAGCCTCCATTCTTTGGAGCATGAGTAAAACCAAAGAAATACCACCGTCGGCAGAAGAGTTAGAAAAATTACGTAGTGAAAAAAGAAGTGTCTTAGGTCCTTTAATTGAAATTTTTTCTGCCATAAAAGACATGCCTAAAGTGATGTGGCAACTAGCTCTTGTCTATCTATTTCAATGGTATGCTCTTTTTTGTTATTGGCAGAATTCATCAAAAAGCATTGCCCTTTCTGTATGGGATGCTACTCCGAGTAATGTAGAAAAATACAGCGAAGCGGTTAGCTGGTCAGGTCTTGTAAATGGTTGGTATAATATTGTAACGTTTCTAGTGGCTTTTCTTTTGGTAGGCCTTGCCAAAAAAATTACTCCAAAATATGTCCATACTCTTTGTCTTATTTTAGCTGCCGTAGGATTCTTAGCATTCCCAATGATCTCTAACAAATATTTATTATTTTTTGCTATCACAGGATTTGGCGTAGGCTGGGCCAGTATGATGGGCATCCCTTATTTGATGATTGTAAAAGACATTCCAAAAGAACGTTACGGTGTGTATATGGGAATCATCAACATGATGATCGTTATACCAATGATCATTCAAACCTTGACATTCGGATATATTTTGAAAAACTTCTTAGGTAATGATCCTAGAAATGCTATTACTTTCGCTGGAGTATTATTAGTAGTTGCAGCTTTTTGTACGTTACTAATAGGAAGCAAAAGGAAAAATCGTCCAGTAAAATAGCATTAGTTCTTCTATACTTATTACTGGTTAATAAAAAATTGTAATTCTCTGTTATCTATCATTGGATTGATAAATTAAAAAAGCACCACTACAAATAAATGTAATGGTGCTAGGAATTAAAAATTCTCAATTTTAAAATCCAACTTACATTCCTAATCTTATAAATCTTTGCACTTTGAATAACTTACCATTAGTAACTCTTATAAAGTATGCGCCTCCTCTATAATGAGATACATTCATCATCTTCGTTGATCCGTCTCTCATATTGTGATTCGTACTTTGTACTCTATTTCCCATTGCATCATAGATATCAATATTAGATTCTTGCTCCGTAAATTCTGTGAATTGAATAGCAATACTTTCACTAGTTGGGTTAGGGAAAATACGGTATGAAACTTCGCCAATATTAGTCGTAAAATTATCCATACATGGTGAAGCTACATCTTCTGACCAATCTGAAGAACTATCCCCTCCTCCGTCATACTCCAAGCTATTACTAGCCGCAAAAGCATTGACGAAATCACCTGTACTCCAGATCCCAGCACCTACAGCAACTGAAGATCTTGTATGTCCTGTACTACCCCATTCAACATAATCAATCATCGCACTTGAACTGCCAAAACTATTAGTAGTATACAAACCCATTTCTCCATCCGCAGAAGAGATATCGAAACCGGCCATAACTGTTACTATTTCCCCTGGATCCAGCACTAGGTCGCCCCCACATACGATGACAAGATTACTTAATTGCGAATACGCTGGGAAGTCACATAACCAGTAATTACTAATATCTAAACTCGCAGAACCTGTATTAGTGATCTCTACTTCATCGTTATCATTTATTTCGTTGATTACGATTACTGCTTCCGCCGTACCGCAATCAATCCTGTTCACTGATATAGAATTAGAAAGTGAAAAACATCCTTCTAGATCATTGGCACTAGCTCCGGCTTCTAATCCTACTATATCGCCATAATAACTTAAGTGCCATACTAAACATGTACCTACTCCCGCTCCATCAAAATCTACTGCTGATGGCATTGGTGGTAAGCCTAATATATTTCCTTGATCATCTGTTACTATCCATTGTGTGTTTTCTCCTACTGCACCTGATAATATAATGTCTCCAGCCATAAGGTTATCTGCCATTCCATCTCCTACGCAGAACTCAAATGGACCACCTGCTAAGGTTCCTCCTTCTGCACCGTTTCTTGTAACTGCGATTGAATTAGATAATCCGAAGTCTCCCATAAGATCATTAGCGTTCATACCCGCTTCTAAGCCTGTGATCGCTCCATCATAACTTACATTCCAGATCAAACAAACTCCTGCTCCAGCTTCATCAAAATTAACTGCGCCTGGCATTGGTGGAAGTCCTAAGATCGTTCCTAATTCGTCAGTCACTATCCATTGGTTGTTCATTCCTGTATTACCGTCGAGTGTGATTCCAGATACGTTATCTGCTTCGCCATCTACACAGAACGTGAATGGTCCACCTTCGAGTGTACCTCCAGAAATTCCTGCTGTACCGCAATCAATTCTATTCACTGATATAGAGTTAGAAAGTGAAAAACACCCTTCTAGATCATTGGCACTAGCTCCGGCTTCTAATCCTACTATGTCTCCATAGTAACTTAAGTGCCATACTAAGCATGTGCCTACTCCGGCGCCATCAAAATCTACTGCTGATGGCATTGGTGGAAGCCCTAAGATCATTCCTTGATCATCTGTCACGATCCATTGTGTATTTTCTCCTACTGATCCTGATAATGTAATGTCTCCAGCCATAAGGTTATCTGC
>CALLPN010000004.1 GCA_938015435.1 uncultured Saprospiraceae bacterium | reverse complement strand
GGTGAAACGGTTGAATTATTACCTTCGACATCTAACAATGGGATCACAGGAAACTGGACTCCAGACGTGATTGATAATATGAACACTAGTACATATGTATTTACTCCAGATGGGAATCAATGTGCTGATAACTTTACTTTTGATGTTGTAATTAATCCAAGCGTAACTCCTGATTTTGTAATCAATGAAGACTACTGTATCGACGATGTGGCAGATCTATTACCTACTACTTCTGTCAATGGAGTAGATGGCATATGGACTCCTTCTATGATCAATACATCTTCTGGCGGAACGACTAATTATGTTTTTGCACCAATCAATAATTGTGCTGAAGAAATTACAATCAATATCACGGTTGCAGATTGCAATTGTGCCGATCCTGCTTTTGTTTCTATAGATCCGATAGATTCAATTTGTGAAAATCAATCCATAGCTCTGAGTGCAGTGATCTCCGGTTCAGCTACTTCAGTAACATGGGCAAGCACAGGAGATGGATCTTTTGATAATATTACATCCGCGACACCAATATATACTCCAGGATCTACTGATATAATCGATGGTGTAGTATCCATATTTGTAACTACTAATGATCCTGATGGTGCTGATGATTGTTCAGCAGCAGTAAGTAATGTTTCATTAATTATTACCGAATTAGTTGATCCTACTTTTACGATTTCTGACACCTTCTGTCTAGGATCGATAGTTGAAGTTTTGACTAGTACATCTGATAATGGAATAGAAGGATCTTGGTCTCCATCTTCTATTGATAATATGGTCTCAGGAACTTATCAATTTACTCCAAATGCAGGGGAATGTGCGAATCCATATTCAATATCAATCATTATTGATCCATGTACGGTTGAAGAATGTGACCTTGTTCTTTCAGCTACTGTTATAGGGGAATCCTGCTTTGGATTGAATGATGGAACAGTGGATTTAATCGTAACAAATGGAGTCGAACCGATCATTTATATTTGGAATGATTCCGATCTTCAAGGGGCAAATCTTGATGGACTAAGTCCTGGTTCATATAATGTAACTTATAGTGATGCTATGGGTTGTTCCGATCAATTTACTTTTGAAATTGTTGCGGCTTCCATGCTTACGCTTGAAGTAACGGTTGATGAACCATTAGTACCTCTTAATACTGATGTTAACTTGGTAGGTGTGACGAATCTTCTAGATGATGAGATCTCTGAAGTCGCTTGGAACATACCTCAAGATTTAGGTTGTCAAGATTGTTTAGAGACAACTGCACAAGTACTCTCTCCAACTCATTATGTATTGACTATTGCAGATATAAATGGTTGTACTATTCAAGATAGTGTCTTTGTGGATGTAGTTAAGATTGATCCTGAGATACATTTTCCTAATGTATTTTCGCCTAACAGTGATAATGAAAATCAGTTTTTCTATCCACAAGGAAAGAATATGGAGATCATTAATTCCCTAAGAGTATATGATCGTTGGGGTAATCTGGTTTTTGAAAATGAAAATTTCAATGTGAATGATAGCTATCAAGGATGGGATGGAACTTATAAAGGCAAGCCGCTCAATCCTGGAGTCTTTATCTATATATCTACTTATACCAGTATCGATGGTTTTGTCGGAATTAAATCTGGAGATGTTACTATTGTGAGGTAAAGTTTTAATAGCGATTATTTCTCAACAGATATCACTGACTTCGAAGCTAATAAGTCATTATTGTACAAACAGTAATTTCATAGACTTACTACCGTCACGTTTTGTAATTGCCAAAGTATAAATGCCTTTCATTTCAGGATCGAGCGTCAACATATCTATATGTTTCGTCCATTGTTTTACAACTTTGCCAGTAAGATCAAATAGAGTGATATTTGATAATGATTCATTAGTACGAATGCTAAAATGATCATGAGCTGGATTGGGGTAAACAGTTATTTCTTCTAAGTTGGTTTCTGAAGTATTAGTATTGATACCATCTATAGAGTAGGGTGTGTTGTAAAAATCCAAACCACCTCTAGCGTTTCCGATCAATAGTTCTAGATAGTTGTCGTTATCAATATCGCATAGGCTAATTGTAATGTTATTGCCAATGTTGATATGTCCTAGACTATCTGATTCAAGTCGAAATGAATCTTGAGTATTAAGGATGTTATCAAAAACTCTAATATTGCCAGAAAAGCTTCCGGTAAATAATAAAATTTCTCCATTATTTTCATAGAAATAAGGGGCATTAGAATTGTCGCCTGGAAAATAAGTATGGCCTAGTATTTCCGTATTGGGTTCAGCTTTTTGATCATTGTTGAATTCAGCTAAACTTGGAGTTCCAATGTTTTGAAAATAATTCAATGAACCAAATACGGCTTGAGGATCTTCTGATTGATTGTTGTTTTTTTCTCCGACGACCATATCCATAAGTCCATCTTTGTTGATGTCTATTATCTGTGGTGTTGCATTGATACCTACTTTTATATCAAAGTAAGGATAGACCAATTCATCAAATTCCATCTGCTGCCCTTGTCCGCCAATATTTTCCATATAACCTAATCTTCCATATTGGTCACCTATTAGAAGATCTAGGTCACCATCACTATCTAAGTCGCCAAATGTTGGACTTAGTCTTTTATTAAAATTTAGTAAGGTGGACAAGCCCAAATAATCAGTATCTATTAATTCGAAAATAGGATCAGTAGGGGTACCCGTATTTTCAAATAAGTACAAACCTATTTCTTCAAATTCTTCACTCAAAACATTACCACTACTTCCTACGAGTATATCCATCAATCCATCCGAATTATAATCTACGAATGTAGGGTCAGTATATCTTCCAATGTTAATAGTTTGTTCGACTAATAAATTTTTACTGTTTAATACAAATGTTGGCGACTGGTCAGTGCTGGTGTTTTCGTAATACCATATGTGGTTTTTGTTAATACCTATTTCTTTAGTATTTACACTCGTTACAAGATCTCGATTTCCATCGTTATTGATGTCTACAAAGAAAGTTGAAGGATATAGAAATTGATCTACTTTTTCTGGTTCTGGATAGTTATAATTTACTTGTGTTACGTATGCATAGTCTTTATTTCCTCCATTTTCGAGATAAACAACATTATTACTTCCTATATCACCGACGATAGCATCTGTGTCACCATCCCCATCGCTATCAAATGCACATATTGAAGATCCACTATGACGGACAGTGGCAATAAGGTCTTCGTGACCAATAATTTGATTGGCGCACTCATTTGTGTTGATAGAAACTATAATGGAATCATTGGATCCGTTTTCTTGAAATTTCCCCCAACAATCATCACCTAGTTCAAAGCTTAAGTGGCCTAATCCTAGATTGTTTTCGACGGCAAGGTTTTTATAATAGATTAAATAATTGCCATTAGACTCGAAAGACAATATGTCTAAATCTCCATCGTAGTCAACATCATAGATTGCAGGGATATCCGAGTTGTAAGCTACAAATATTCTTTCTCTAACAATTTCTCCTGTAGTTGGTGACACAGCATTATAGTGAAGCACATCTAATGGATCATCAAAAGTCAGTCTTTCAAATGACCATTCTCCATTTGCAATATTACCTTTATATACAGCTATACTTGATTCATCTCTTTCTGGTGGAGCAGTGAATATATCTTCGACACCATCTCCATCATAGTCTATCATGAGCGTCCAGAAATTCAATTTGGGAAAATCTGATTCGTATTGCGGTGCATGTCTAAACGACGAACCTCCTTCTTCTCCTTCTTGCAAAAAAGTATATACTCGATTTCCATTTCTGTCGAATACAAATAGATCCAAAATTCCATCTCTATCAAAATCTACATTGCTAAACTGAGGGTTTATTAATCCACCTAAAAAGCCATTTTGTAATTCTTCGCCAAAAGCAATAATAGGATAGTTTACTTCTTCAAAATTTTGACAAAATATACTGGAAGAGTATACCAAAAAAACAAATAAAGATCCATACTTGGAAATAGTCATATTGAAACGTGAAAGTGAAATAATATATTTAAAATACAGTTTTTAGAAAAAAGCATCAAATTTATTTTGATTTGTACTCTTTGCTATCCAATTATTTTGAGTTTAACTAATCAAAATTACATACTTAGAGTTAGCATCATAGTTGGTGTTTTACTTTATACTTAATGAATTATTGATACGCCTTCTAAGATTGTGATAATCTACTTGTTTGATAGAAGGTTATCATTCAATTCTGTATTGATTCCTTGAATTAGAACTATTGCTGACAGTTATCGATAAGAATGCTACATTTGCATCCATTTTGTAACTCAGAATATCAGCCATTTGATGTCTATACCGAATCGCAACGTAATACTTACTGGAAGTACAGGCATAGTAGGTTCTCATGTCTTGTATGAGTTGTTAGCTGAAAGGTTAAAGAACATATGTACGGGTAAGATTATCCTGTTAGTTAGAAATGGTAAAGATTTAGCTGCTTATGATAGGGTAGTCAAGTTTTTGACGCACGATTACTTACCTTCATTTCTTAGTGAATTTACGCTTAAACAGAAGATGGAATGGATCGAAGTGTTGGACATAAGCTTCGAAAGCAATGATCTATCTAAAACATTGTCCCAGTACAATACGCTACAAGACTGTCAACTGATCCATGTTGCAGCCACTACAGACCTTAGATCTATAGAGAAAGCATATAATCAAAACCTTGCTACGAATTATCAAGGATCATTAAATCTACTAGAAGCTTGTAAGTCATTTATTTCTAGATACACTTATATAAGCACTGTATATTCTTGCGGTATCAAGCAAGGCATATTGAAGGATAACTATAGTGATTTGGTTGATTTTGACTTCCGAAACCCTTACGAAGAGATTAAGCAAAAAACTGAACGTAAACTATCAGAATTGTGCTCTGGATTAAATATCGATTTGCAAATACTCAGGCCAGGTGTAGTATTAGGTAGGCTAATAGATGAGCCCAAGTATTATGTGCCCAAGTACAATGTGATTTATGCTTTCGCAGGTTTTTTCTATAAACTACTTTCTCAAGGAATCGATGTCCCTATTGAAATTGTAGTTCATCCAAATGTGCACATGCATATGATATCGGTTGATTACGTAGCAAAGACTATTGCAAAGGTTTATAGTATGTCAGATATAGGAGAATTAAATATTATTCCTGCCAAAGGATTAGGTACGAAGTATACAGCTATGTTAATGGATGTTATAGGCTATAAAAATTATAAATTTGTTTCCGAGCCTCATCCACCACGCAATGAGGTAGAAGCCATGTATCAGATGAAAGTAGCCCCATCATTTGGCACTTACCTCATGGAAGACGAATATCAATTCGACAACTCCAAGCTTCTCAATATCATGGGAGAAAATAGTATTCCTGCTCTAGAAAAAGAGTACGGCGAAATGATACAGTTTGCCAAAGATCAAATGTTTAAAGGATTAGAATAGTATATTAATCCATTATGTGAATAAGCTCAATCTCTCACTCTCTCAGTCTCTCTTTCTCGATATCTCCTTTATGTAATCCTCTACCTTCCTTCATCTCTCATGTGAGTCTATTTTACTAATCCTAAAATTTCCATATTATGAGAGACCTATTTACAATCCTAGTACTATCAGTATTATGCATAACAGTATGTGCTCAAGATATAATCTTGCCCTCTACGATCACAGAAGTTACGGTATATGAGCAAGGAGCAACTATCCATAGAGAGATAGATTTATCTGCATTTTCTGGAGTGAGTTATGTTCTCTTTGATTCATTGCCTTATGATCTATCTAAGCCTACGATCCAAGTCAATGTAGACGACCACCTAGAAATCATAAGTATCACGAATAAGGTACTCACATACAAAGAGATTGACGAAAAAGAGCTATTGCCTTTCTATGAATTGAATTCCAAAGTAAGAGACTCAATTTCTTATATTCAGAAGGTAATGCAAGCGCTTAGCGACGAAAAAAATCTAATCCTTAAGCATGACAACTTTAGCAGTGAAGATGGCGATAATGTAGCTAAGGTAAAAGACGCTGCTGCATTGTATGAAACTAGATTGAAAGAAATATACTTGTCAGAGCTTAAGTATCAAAGGTCGATAAGGTCATTAAATAATGAGATATCGGCTAACAATATTGAAATTAGTAGCTTATCTGCTGTAGGTAAATATTTTACACAAATCAAAGTCAAAGTTAGAAATCCCCAAAACAGAAAAGGAAATATATCGCTTTCATATTATGTCAATCAAGCATCATGGTATAGTTTCTATGACGCTCGTATCTCATCACAAAATTCCAAATTGCAACACAAGGCATATATTACTCAGACTACTGGCGAAGATTGGAAAGATGTATCTATTTCACTAAGTAATAAAAGCCCTATTCGTAAGAACATGGCTCCATCATTAATCCCTAAATGGCAATCGGTAAGAGAGGTGAAAGGAAAGTCAAAAAATGAATATAGTGAAGGAATTTTATTAGATGCAAATACAGGAGAACCAATTCTTTTTGCGACAGTAGCTATTGTCGGCACAAGGATAGGTGTAGAGACTGATTTGGATGGACTCTTTAAGATTCATAATCCGAATAGAAATTCGCTTGAATTTTCATATGTGGGATACACTTCATTTAGAGCGGAAGCTTCCAATGACCAATTTATGAAGGTATCAATGACTGAAGGAGACTTAGCAGATGAAATAGTAATTACGGAATATAAAGTGCCATTGATAGAGTTTGATAATACTACATCAGGTGCAACGGTCACCTCTGAAGACATGAGAAATCTGCCTACAAAAAACATAAATTATTTGGCTTCAAGAACTGCTGGTGTTAGAGCAGAAAATCAACAAAGTAGCGTGTATTACGTAGATGGTGTAAGAACTCAAACTAATTCAAAGGCTACGGAAAGTTTTGCTAGGCAAGCAGTAAGTTCTAGAGCACAACGTTCGTTTAACCAAGTGACGATCAAGTTGGAAGATCCTTATACGATTCCTAGTGATGGACAAGCCTATGATGTGATGGTGGCTAATCACAGCATTGACTATCTACGCGAGTACTATATAGCTCCAGCTATGGAACAGAAGGCATATTGTAAAGTAGGATTAAAGGATTGGCAGCGCTACGATCTTTTCTCTGGAAACGCGAATATCTTTGTTGACGGTTTTTTTGGAGGTGTAACCAAACTCAATATGGGTGGAAGCAGTGATACGCTATGGTTGGATATAGGACCTGATGAAGGGGTTGATGTAAGTAGGGAAGAGCTCAAGGACTATAATAAGAAGACCTTTCTGAAACGAAAAATAGTCGAAGAGAAGAGATTTAAAGTGATCGTCACTAATAACAAAGATGTAGAAGTACAAGTGACTGTTGCTGAGGCACTTCCTGTATCCCAAAACGAAGATCTAGAGGTGACTGTCAATCAGCTGTCAAATGGTGTAATGAACCCTGATACAGGCATTGTAGAGTGGGATCTTAAGCTGAACGCAGGTGAATCTATTGAATTGATGGTTGACTATCAGCTGAAATATAGGAAAGACTATGCCTTGAATTGATAGAATTGCTAAGAATGAGACATCATATTCCTCGAAAAACATTAAATTTGCCGCCCTAAAGAATAAAACAACAAGATGTCAAGAATAATAACACTTAGAGAGGCCATCGGAGAAGCGATGTCAGAAGAGATGAGAAGGGACGAGAATGTCTTTTTGATGGGAGAAGAAGTAGCAGAATACAATGGAGCTTATAAAGTTTCCAAAGGAATGCTCGAAGAGTTTGGCCCTAAGCGTGTTATCGATACACCTATAGCAGAGCTTGGATTTGCAGGTATTGGAGTAGGAGCTGCGATGAATGGGCTCAAGCCTATCGTAGAGTTCATGACTTGGAACTTTGCCGTATTAGCATTTGATCAGATTATTAACAATGCAGCCAAAACATTGACTCAGTCTAATGGGCAGTTTGGTTGTCCTATCGTATTTCGTGGGCCATCAGGAGCCGCAGGTCAGTTAGCACAGCAGCACTCACAGACATTTGAAGCATGGCTAGCTAATTGTCCAGGACTAAAGGTAATCTCTTGTGTAGATCCATATGATACCAAAGGTTTGATGAAGTCAGCTATTAGAGATCAAGATCCGATTTGCTTTATGGAATCAGAGCAATTATATGGACTTAAGGGCGAAGTGCCAGAAGGTGAATATTTAGTGCCAATTGGAAAGGCGGTGGTAAGATCGGAAGGAACGGATGTAACTCTAGTTTCATTTAATAAGATGATGGAAGTAACTAAGGCTGCTGCTGCAGAATTGGCTAAGGAAGGTATCTCAGCAGAGGTTATCGATCTTCGTACTATCCGTCCACTAGACCACGAGACGATTGTAAAATCTGTAAAGAAGACCAATAGATTAGTAGTAATAGACGAATCATGGCCGTTTGCAGGTGTATCTGCAGAGATCGCTTATGAAATACAAAAGTATGCTTTCGATTATCTAGATGCGCCAGTTACAAGAGTTAACAGTGCTGATGTATCATTAGGATATGCTGCACCGTTTGTAGATGAGTATCTACCTAACCCTGCAAAAGTGATTAGAGCAGTAAAAGAAGTTATGTACGCTAAGAGATAAGCCTTCCAAATAAGGTTATAGACATAAGAGGAGCTGTAATTCAGCTCCTCTATTTTTTTAGCAAGGCATATTACGTGACTTCGAAACAAATGTAAGTCTTAACAACTGTTGGCTATAAGTTAGAAAGTCTAAAATATAAATTGTTTAAGTGTCTTTTAAATCACAGAATCAACAATCATTTATTTTCTCGTTAGTTTTTTAAAATATTGATAAGCTCGATATTGTTAAAAGTATAGAATTGTGAAAATGGATTTTAGCGAAGTGACGCTTAAATTATTACAAAGAAGTAAATTATAAACTGAGTAGATAAGAACGAATATTGAGGATCTCTCAATGTCGAAATCTCATCTCTCGAAATCTAAAATAAATATGAAATTCAATCCATGGCACGATGTCTCTATAGGAGATAAGACACCAGGTACAGTAACAGGAATTATCGAAATTCCGAAGAATGTAAGAGCCAAATATGAACTAGACAAAGAGTCTGGAATGCTGATTCTCGATAGAGTATTATTTTCATCAATTAACTATCCTGCGAATTACGGATTTATTCCTAAAACGTATTGTGATGATGATGATCCATTAGACATATTAGTAATCTCACAGATAGATATCGTTCCGATGTGCTTAGTAGAAGCAAACGTCATCGGTGTGATGCGTATGAAGGATGGAGATGAAATGGACGATAAAATAATAGCTGTTGCAGCTAACGATATGTCATTCAATCATGTAAAGGATATATCGGACTTGCCAGCCCATTGGCTTATAGAATTGAGATCATTCTTTGAAGATTATAAGAAGCTAGAACACAAAACAGTAGAAGTTCAAGACTTTCAGAATAGAGAAGTAGCTATGGAAGTGGTAAAGCAATCAATGAAAGATTACGATGCTAAATTTGGAACTAGAGTTTAATTTCTAGTATTCCGTTTTTATAAAAGACCAGTCAACGCTTCATGAGTTGACTGGTCTTTTATATTTTTAATTTGATCTTTATTTTTTTAATGCTCTTCTAGATACTGTTAAGGTCAGTCAAGTAACTTTTGCGCTAAATAATATGACGCCTAAATTTTACGATTTGATTCTCAAAAGGTAAAATGATTATTGTTTACCTTCCCTTCTTTCCTTTGGCTTTACTTCTGAGTTGAAGTAGTCTCTTTCGTCTTTTGATTCTACGTGCTTCTTCCACAGTGATATTGATATTCTTATCTTTCTTGGTATGAAATGCAGCTCCAGATGGTCCTTTTTTAGGATTTTTCTGATTCATATTAGGCATTTGTACTTCTTCTATTTCAGAGTAAAGTAGTTCATCTGTAATCTCTACCGATGCAGGTACATTGATCTCGGGTACTGCATATTCCATTAATCCTTCTATGGCTTCCATAAAAGGCTTTTCTTTATCAGTAACATATGAAATGGTACGGCCTTCAGCTTCGGCTCTTCCAGTACGGCCGATACGGTGTACGTAACTTTCTGCTTCTTCTGGTATATCAAAGTTAATGACATGACTTACTGTATTGAGGTCAATACCTCTAGCTAAAATATCGGTAGCAATAAGCAATCTATGTTCTCCAGTATCAAATTTTCTTATGGCATTGAGTCTGTAATTTTGAGACTTATTAGAGTGGATAACTCCAATCTCTTCACCATAAAGCTCTAATACGTTTTCATGAAGTACATCGACCATTTTCTTGGTATTAAGAAAGATAATGACTTTGTTAAATTTCTCTTTATCCTGGAGGTGATGTTTAAGCAAACTTACTTTGGAATAGAAGTTTGGAATATGAAATTTAGCTTGTGTAATATTATCCAAAGGGGTACCGGAATCAGCAGATATAATTCGCTCAGGACTATTGAAGTGGTCATCTATAAGTATGGATACATCATCTGTAATCGTCGCTGAAAATAGCAAACTCTGTTTTTTGTCAGGAAGCAATTCTAATATGTCATTGAGCTGCGATCTAAATCCAAGGTTTAGCATTTCATCTACTTCATCAATGACTAATTTTTTGATGAATTTTGCGTTGAGTGCTTTTTTCCAAATCAAGTCCAATAGTCTTCCTGGAGTAGCTACGACGATATCGCAACCTTCCATAATTTCAGCACTATGCTTTTTGATATTGATTCCACCATAAGCCGCTACTGTTACGACATTCATGTATTGAGTAAGCTTGTCTATTTCAGCTTTTACTTGTAGAGTTAACTCTCTGGTAGGCACTAATACAAGGATTCGTGGATTCGGATCCTTTGTAAATTTCCATAATCTTAGTATTGGTAGAAGATATGCTATAGTCTTACCTGTACCCGTTTGAGCTATACCGACTACATCACGACCCGACATAATTGTTGAAAACGCTTTTTCTTGGATATCTGTAGTCGTCTCGAAGCCTATGTCCTCGAGTGCTCTGTATAGCTGTCTGCTTATATTAAGATCTAAAAATTTCATTCCGCAAAGATAGCAGAATAATAGGCTAATACGGTACTTAAGTGCTGAATCGATTAGGTCTAAGAGCTATCCATTGATATGCTCCCTAATCTTCTTCACCACCTTTGCTGATTTACTATAACCTGTCGAGACTACAGTAGATTTATTTCCTTGTATCAATAGGACTGTAGGGAAACTTCTCACACCTAATTGCGAAGCTCGTTCAAAATCTTTCTTTATGAGTGTTTTGTATTCGTTGGATTCAAATTTTTTGATAAAAACATCACGATCTATACCCATGTTTTTAGCGATATCAGCATAAGTTTTAGTGAGATGAGGATTCTTATTCTCAGCGTAAAAAGCAGTTTGTACTTTATGAAAAAACGACATTGTAGAAGCAGGCTGTAACTCTCTAGCAATCATCACGGCTCTACATGCTGGTTCTGTATCATATTTAAGATCCGTATCTAAGATGTCGTATTGGAAGTTCTGGCCACTCGCTCTATTTACATCAGTCCAATGATCCGTAAGGAATTCTTTCAGATCACCCATTGTCTCTGTGTTATATGGTCTAAGTCCTCCCATGACGACTTCAAGATCTACATCGTCTCCAAGTTCTTTGATCACCTCGTCAATTTCATTTCCAAATCCATAACACCATGAACACATTGGATCACCCACATAGATTAAGGTAGGTTTATCTTGAGCATTCATTCCTATTGTTGCCATAAGTGATATTGTAAGTAATATGTATTTCATTTTTTGTTTACTTTAATGATCAAAGATCTAGTACATCCCCATGGGCTGATAAAATATCAAATGCCATTCGTCACCTAGCTTAGCCCATCTACGAACTGATCTAAATTGCCCCTCATTAGCAAGCATCGTTTCGACTACTATACCTGAAAATTCCTCAAACGATCTAGAGAATGTTCCACCCATATCATCAAAAGGTTTATGAATAATCCACTCATCTTGTGAGTACGAATATGATTCTCCACCTCCGATATTTTCAATGGCTTTGATGCCTTTGAGAGGGAAGTTTATTCTAGTCATTTGGAAAACACTGTCTTCGTGAAATTGATTATAGAATGCTAAGAAATCATCTGGAATACCTTGACTGAGATCTTCTGGAGTATGTGCAGCGTTTTTAGCTTTATTTTTAGCTTGACCATAAAAAAACAGTAAACCTAAAATTGTGATAGCTACGAAGAGGATAAAGTATTTAATTTTCAAGTTGGATCGGATATGTGATAATAGAATAACGAAAGTCGAAGTTCAATATTTTTTCAATATCCACAAAAATACAACTTCCAAGGTTTTATATCTACATTCTTTATTCTTCATCTAAGGACTACATCCTTCATTTTACCTATCTATCGATCACTTTATTAACTTTGTCCAAATTAAATAAACGAGTAATGCCTACCAATCTTACATTTTTATCGATATTTTGTCTATTCGCCTTAGTATCATGTAAATCCAATAAAAACCAATCAAAAAATGTAGCCAATAAAGATGCTGTGGTGGTATACGTAGATAGTTTATCCGCGACTAAAGCTATAGTGGAAGAAGATGAAGATGGTTTTTTTGACAAAGTATCGATCATTGATATGGCTATACAGATGAAATCAGAAAAGGAGTACTCTAGTCGTGATGAAGCTCTTGTCGAATACAAATCCTTCTTACGTACTGAGGTGATGAATTGGTCTGATACAGAAAAGATATTACTCAATGGTATTTTTGACAGCATCAAAGTTCAAGTACAACGTGTAAATCCTTCACTAATGCCAGAGGATATAAGGTTAGTGAAGATCAGGACTAATCATTATGGGGAAGATGTCTATTATACTCGAGGAAAAAATATTATGATTCCGGAGAATGTACTTAGCCGACAGGGTGCTAGAGAAATGCTAGAACCAGTTATGATCCACGAGGTATTTCATATTGTCAGTAGATATGATAAGCCATTGAGAGAAAAGATATATGCTCTTATTGGCTTCTTTCCTCATAACCAAGCTTTGGATGTACCTAAATCGATCACTAATAGATGGTTGACTAATCCAGATGGCATATCTACCGATTATTTTATACAGCTTACTGACGAAAAATCTACAGCGAAGGCTATCCCTCTTATACTAAGTAATAAAGCCACTTTTACTCCGGCCAATCCAAGTTTTTTTAGTTACCTACAGTTTGATTTATATGAATTAGAGGAAAATTCTGGTAGATTATTACATGGTGAAAACTTGTCTACAACACTAACAGATGGTATGATGCCAGGTTTCTTTGAGCAAATCAAAGATAACACACAGTATATCATTCACCCGGACGAAATAGCGGCAGATAATTTCATTTATGCTGTCACAAGATCTAATGTTACTGATAAAAAAAGGTTTTCAGACGAAGGGTCGAAGCTAGTGGATAAAATATACAAGGTATTACAAGAGAATTAATTGTTTAAATTGTGGCAAGATTAGATTTACTAGTCTATCTATAAATATCACTCTAGCAAAAAAGTAAAATGACATTCAAATCGACTCCTTTCAAAGAGAAAGTCCATGAGGTTATCTTCGAAGCCGATACTAAGGCTGGAAAGTGGTTTGATATCATCTTACTTATCCTTATTGTTGCTAGTGTCTTAGTCGTAGCACTGGAGACGGTAGAGTCCTTGGCTGTTGATTATGGTATGTTGTTTTTATGGTTAGAATGGATATTTACAATATTTTTTACGATCGAGTACGTCCTCAGGATATACGCCGTACGTAATCCATCCAAGTATATATTTAGTTTTTACGGTATAGTAGATCTATTGGCCATCTTACCATTATATCTATCCTTATTTTTCGTTGCAAGTAAGCACCTGATCATAATCAGGGTAATGAGGCTTCTAAGAGTATTTAGAATATTTAAACTTGGTAGCTTCCTCCAGCATGGTAATGTCATTGTGAATTCATTGAAAGCTAGTAGAGCGAAGATTACTGTATTTATGTATTTCGTATTGTTGGCGGTAATCGTATTTGGTGCTGTGATGTATATGGTAGAGGGTGGAAGTAATGATGGATTTGATAGTATACCAAGATCAATCTATTGGGCGATAGTAACACTGACTACTGTGGGATATGGAGATATAAGTCCAATCACACCTTTAGGACAGTTTATTGCCGCTTGTATCATGATATTGGGTTATGCTGTGATCGCTGTACCTACAGGGATAATCAGTGCAGAGATGGTAAATACTATGAAAGAAGAAGGCTCCGAAATATCAACCCAAGCTTGTAGATATTGTGGTCATGATGGTCATGATTACGATGCTGTTCATTGCAAGTATTGTGGGGAGAAGATTCATGCTGATTGATTATTAGAATCAAACTTAATTTTTTTTAGAATTTTGCTCTTACGTTCCCTTCTTATGATAGGCGGTATGGATTTTAGCTAGTAAAGTGCCATTATTGATAATTAGCGACTTAGCAAACGTTGGTCAGAATAAGAAATAAACATAACGCTTAACGACCAAAATAAACAGACTAATGAAATTAAATTACAAGTTAATAACGATACTTACAATTACAATAAAGACAACATTTCTTTACTCTCAGTCTTATGTAGGTATGCCACATACTCCTGGAAAGTATTATGCAAAATGTTTAATTCCAGATGTTTACGAATATTGGGAAGAATCCTATCAAATTTATTCTGGCACTTATTATGACTCGTTGAATTTTGTAGAAAAAATTGATATCAGTTTAGATGGTGAAGATGTTTACAACATTTATGTAGTAACCGACTCAACATTAACAAATGAATTCGTTTGGGAGACCTTCCTTTTTGAAGAAGTAGTTGAAGATTGAACACATAAATGGAAACATGTTATCTGCGACAATAATATTACTAAGGAAAAAGTGAGACCTATTTCATATGAATTAACTAAAAGAGGATATTTAGGTCTAAAATATGTTAACGGAAAATTAGATAAAAGTGGATTGATTAATTTCCAAATTGATAATGATTTACCTTCTGGATTTCTTGATAACGAAACTTTAAAAAATTTAGGATTAAGTGAATTAATTGAATGAAATTGGAGGTGACAATACAAATATAAGTTATGTACAGTAATAGGCACTGCAGGTGGGTTATATAAAATCGATAAAGACGGGGAAGTAATTAATATTATGTCAAATGGGCCGTGGAAATAAAGCAGGCAGATCTACTTGATCAGTTGTTCAAGTCATATACGCTCACATCATTCTAAATAAATCATACTCTCTATCGGACACTTTACACAGCTCTAACACTTCCAAAACAAAGAAAACCTTATCTTCGCTGCATGACTACTCCCAAGCTAATCGAATGTCCACGTGATGCCATGCAAGGTTTACACGACTTCATAGCCACTGATGATAAGGCTAGATACATTAACCAATTGCTCAAAGTAGGGTATGATGTAATTGACTTTGGTAGTTTCGTATCTCCTAAGGCAATTCCTCAGATGCGAGATACAGCAGAGGTTCTTTCCAAGTTAGATTTGGATGGTACTAATACAGAGTTATTGGCTATAGTGGCTAATCTCCGAGGTGCAGATGACGCAGCATGCCATCCTGAGATTGATTATCTAGGATATCCATTTTCTATATCCGAGACATTCCAAATGCGTAATACTAACTCTACTATAGCGGAGAGCTTAGAGAGAGTTAAGAGAATACAAGAAGTATGCATTGGGAATGATAAAAAGTTAGTTATCTATATATCAATGGGATTTGGAAACCCATATGGAGACGAATGGAATGTCGAAATAGTACAGCAATGGGTAGACCATTTATCTGAGATGGATATTAAGATCATGGCATTGTCAGATACGATAGGTGTAGCTACTCCTGAGAGTATCGAATACTTGTTTAGTGACCTAATACCTCCATATCCAGATGTAGAATTTGGAGCACATCTCCATACCCAACCCCACAATTGGTACGAACGTATCGATGCGGCGTACAAAAGTGGCTGCCGTAGATTCGATTCAGCGATCAAAGGTTTTGGTGGTTGCCCTATGGCCAAAGATGATCTCACAGGAAATATGGCTACAGAAAATTTGATTAGCTATTTTGATCGGAATAAGCTAACATCCAATATCAACAAAGAAGCTTTCGACGAATCTATGCGAATTGCGCTCGAAATATTTCCATAAATTAGTACCAGAAGTACTAGTAAGTGATAAGAAAATATACTTACGCCCTGTGAAATACTTACTAGTTATGTCATGTTTGACAAATTCGGTAAACTATATCTTCAGATTCTTTACAGATCTACCATAATGATCGTTACATTCACAATGTATATAATACATCATTTTTTTGTGTATTGAATGTCCTTATCTAACGTATTACTTGGGCATTCTTACAGTAACGATTAGAAACGAAGCAATCACTTGACCAAGCAAGAATTCAAAAAACTATTTGAACAGTACTATAATCCGCTGTGCAACTTTGCCAATACTATTCTATATGATAGTATCAAGGCCGAAGATGCAGTGCAGGACGTATTTGTCAAAATGTGGCAAAAGAAAGAATCGTTAAGAGATATGGAAAACTTAAAGTCTTATCTTTTTACAGCAACTAAAAATAAGTGTATCGAATACTTGAGAAAATTGAAACTGGATAGGAAGCTTAGTGAAGAAAATGAAAGTAGATTAGAAATGTCGTCTTCGATCAATATTGACGATGAAGCCGATAAGTATGTCTTAAAAGAAAAATTGTTTAATTCAATACGACAATTACCTCCAAAATGCCAATCTGTCTTTACCATGAGTAAGATAAATGGCCTAACTTACAGCGAGATAGCTGATGAATTAGATATCAGTCCCAAAACAGTGGAGAATCAGATTGGACGTGCAATGAGATTGTTAAGGGAAATGATGAACGCGAAAAACTAAATCAAAACGTTATTATTTCACACTTTATGAGTGTGAGCAAACAAAAGAAAATATTATCCTAGATGAGTCTAGAAAACATTATTTCGAAGTATTTATTAAATAAGACTGACCACTTAGAGTTGGAGCAGTTGAAGGCATGGCAAGCCGAAGCACAAGATAATGTGCAGGCTTTAGAAGATATGCAAAAGATATTTTCGTTGGATATGTCAGGTTACAAGTCATACAATACTCAGGATGCATGGGGTAAAATAGAATCGCAACTATCTGAAGATGAACCAGAAAGCTCTGAAACAAAGGTGTTTCAATTAAAGAGATGGGTTATGTCAGGAGCAGCAATTATAGCTCTTTTGTTAGCAACGACCTTCGTATGGCAAAAATATACTGTCGATAGCTATGACACTCATTATGCCACAACTAATACTAAACAATCAGCAAACCTACCCGATCAGTCTATCGTAACTCTTGACAAAGGAACTACATTAGATATTATATCAGATGATTTTGGAAAGGATAGAGCACTCAGTCTGTCAGGAAGAGCATTTTTTGATGTAGCCAAAGATAAGCAACATCCATTTACAGTGTCATTGCATCAAGGCAAGATCACTGTCCTCGGTACACAGTTCAGTATTAACACTACCGATAAAGTAGAAGAGATCTATGTCACAGAAGGTCATGTAAGATATGATATTGCTGATAGATCATTTGATCTTAGGGCTGGCGACTTCATCAAGGTATTAGATGGTGACGTGATCAAAGTAGCCATGAATGATGTTAACTATCTTAGTTGGAAGAATGGCAAACTTATACTCAACGATGTTAATGTTTCTACTGCCATAAAAAACCTATCTAATCATTACAAGGCTAATATTTCTTTATCTGCTGATGTAGATGTAACAAATTGCAAAATTTCAACTACTCTGGATCAAGAGACTCTTGACGAAGCATTAGAAGAGCTAGCTATCTTATTCTCTTTGGAGTATAAGAAGGTAGGTGACCAAATCATAATTTCACAGATAAATTGTTAATCGCCTATGCCCAGAACAAGCGGCATAGCGTCAATATTTTCTACGATAGGATTATTATTTACTGTATTTACAGTTCACTCCCAATCTTTGTCTGTAGCATACACTCCAAGTTATCAAGATACTACTATTGTTGCTTTTCTGGCTGACATCGAGTTGATTTCAGAGGTAACTCTTAGTTTCAGTACTTCACAGTTTGATGCCTACAGTAAAGTAGAGCTGTCTAACAGAACATTCACAGTAGAAGAAGCACTACGAACCTTACTTAGCCGATATGATGTAACACTCATCGAAAGATCCAATGATAAGATTATAATATCCGTTAAGGATTACGTTGCGGATACAAAATACTTTACTGTAAATGGCTCCATCTTGGATTCTGAAAGTGGTGAAAAACTTTATGGTGCTGCGATTTATCATATGGGTAATAATAGAGGAACCTATACGACTCAAAGCGGTTTCTATAGCCTTGACAAAATGCAAAAAGGAGATGTATTGCGAATTAGTTATATCGGATATCGAGATGAATTCATTAGCGTCGATACTTCCGCACTCCATGTACACCTATCGGCAGATCTAGAAGTATCTACGATCATTATTACTCAAGCTCCCAAGACTAATCCGAATACTGGAGGAGAAGTTATAGATCTCAATAGTGCAAGTGCCAAAGTAAACATCATGGGAGAAAGAGACCTTATACATATGGCTAGGCAAAAAGCTGGAGTGTACTCAGGTAGTGAAGGTTTAGGAGGCTTAATTGTTAGAGGTGGTTCACCAGAGCAAAATTTAATGCTTCTGGAAGGTGTTCCGATGTATTCAACAAATCATATGGCTGATATTTCATCGATATTTATGGAAGAAGCGACTAGAGATGCGCAGTTGATTAAAGGTGGTTTTCCATCTAGATACAGCGGCCGGCTTAGTAGTGTACTTGAGGTGAATCTCAAAGATGGTAACCAAGAAAGATTAAAGGGTAGTGTTTCGGCTGGATTACCTGGTTTTAAGGCTTTTTTAGAAGGTCCATTATCTGATAAGTCGACATTTTTAATCGGAGGAAGAGTATCTTGGATAAATGCGTATAGTGATCCTCTTGTAGATAAACTTACGGTATTCGATCAGATTGATTTAGACTTCCATGATTTTGTGGCGAAGTATACGCATCGATTTAGTAATACATCTACATTTACAATTAGTGGTTACAAAGGTGGAGATCAAGTGCAGCTAGAAAAAGAACAAAGGGGAGAAAATACATTAGGTGGCTCATTTAATAGTGAAGAAAAGACAAGCTTTGGTTGGGCTAATGAGTTATTAAGTATGCAGTATTCTTCAGTTATTTCTCCCAAAATTTTTATGACAGCTAATGCAGGGCTCTTGCATTATGAATATAAATCTAAAGCAGCGTACGAGTTTACTACTTTGCAAAATGGTCAGTTTGTCAAAAAAGACCAAAGAAATGTAATTACAGATAGTGGAATAGTCAATGTTATTGGAGGTTTAGGATTCGATTACTTTGTTAATGCATCACACAAAATGAAATTCGGTGTGGGTTATAATCATCACCGCTTTAGCCCTAAAGTTGAACAAAACTATACCGAAGAAATTAATGATACAAGTATAGATTCGGATAGCATAACGATAGGTAATGAAGTTTCATTATATCTAGAAGATACATACTCCCCAAATAAAAAAATACAGATCTACGGAGGACTAAACTATACTCATTTTGGAGTGAGAGGATCTTCCTTTGATTACCTACAGCCAAGAATCAAAATTAGTATACAGCCTCAAAAAGATATTAGTCTCAGTTTTACTGGAAGTAGGATGGTTCAATTTGTTCACCTATTGGTTCACAATGGCTTAGGGCTACCTTCGGATCTATGGGTGCCTAGCACTGATGAAATTGCACCAGAATTGAGTGATCAGTTTAGTATGACAATAAGGACAAATTTAGGTCGCGATCATATTTTTACATTAGGGGGATTTATTAAAAAGCAGCAAAATATAATACTATATCGAGATCCAGAAGATCTGTATTCTGCGATACTTAATGATCAGTCTGAGCCTAATTTTATAAATGATAGAGATTGGGAGCGTAAAATAGAAGTAGGGAATAGAGAAATAGCTGGGCTTGAGGTAGGCCTTCAAAAAGCAACAGGCTCATGGCAATATAATATGACTTATACTAAATCTAATGCGGAAAATAGATTTGAAAATCTAAATAAAGGTAAAGCATTCGCAGATCGCTATGATCGCCCACATGATATTAATCTAAGTACGTCTTACAAGATCAGTTCCAAGTGGGATATAGGAGCACAATGGGTTTATGGAAGTGGTTTTACGTTTACTCTGAACTTATTGTCGATAGAAACTCCAACAGATTTTAAAGTACTTACTTCTGACGAACTTAATAATTATAGAATGCCAGCTTATCATCACCTTGATTTGTTAGCTAGATATGATAATACTTCGGATGGACGTGGTTGGAAAGCAAGTTTTGGTATCTACAACATATATAATAGGTATAACCCTTATTTTATATACTATTTCCAAGATGATGTAAGTGATAGGCCAAAATCATTTAAACAATTAAGTCTATTTCCATTTTTACCTCACTTTAATACCACATACAGCTTCTAAGGTAAAAGTGAAAACTGCTTGTAGTTGTTTAATTATAAAAAATACTGCGGCAGAGTAGGGAGAGTTTAATTGTCCATCGTTTTATAATAGTACGATCTATAATCGAGCAAATATCATGAAACATACTTTGGACTGTTCTTCAGTTAGTAAAAAAAATGTGACAGGTGATTCGGCATCATCTTATTTAAGTTCTTCACCCTTTTTACTTCCACTGGAAGATCAGCTAGTGAGACAATTGGCAACATATCAAGCTTTTGATTCCCAACATGCTTTCTCTAACTTGGACTTCAATTGAATCTAATGAAATTATATTTCTGTATTTGTCGATTTCACCTTTTATTATATGGCTGTGTTGAGTAGTTAAAGTGTCGGTGAAATAAAATTTTGATTGCAGTATACTTCCGATGGGGCTTTGAATATCAGTCTGTTATGATTATCTTTAGAGCATAATATGAACTATTGAGAATTCTAACATACATATCACTAATTCTTTTTTGTTTCGCATCAACTTCTTGCGAAAAGGAATTTCTTATAGAATATATTGAGGCAGAACGATATGTAGTAGTAAATTCAACATTTTCTCCCAACAAGGAATTTGAAGTTAATTTGAGTTATTCACAAAATGTATTGGACCTAGATAACTCTAACTATTGGATCGAAAATGCTGAAATCAGAGTGCTAAGGGGTGACGGTGTTTATTTATTTACACCTGAATATGAAAGTGATGGGAATTACAAAACTTCCATCTTTCCAATAGCAAACCAAGAATATAGAATAGAAGTCAAAGTAGAAGGGTATCCCCTGATTACTGCATCAAGCAGAATACCAACTCAAGCTATAATTGAAAATGTGACCAGTTCTTTAGTTGAAGATGGCGATGCCGAAACGGTGCAAGTAGATTTTGAAATTAAAGATTCTGAAGATACAGACAACTACTATATTTGGGAAATATTGCAAGATGATCCGTTCGACGGTAATTCTTCACCCAATGGGACAGATATTATTACTAATGTCCTACAGACTTTAAGTCCAATCGAATCTGTGCAGGATAACGGAAAGTGGTCCAAGTTGTTTATCCAAGAAATGGATCTCAGTACAGGCTTATCTTTCATATTTGATCAAGCTGCTCAAAATTCAGATCCAGAAAATCCAGATCAGCCTACGCTATCACTAGAGGCTTATCTAAAAGTAATCAGTGCTTCGTCTGATTATTATAAGAATCTACTTTCTTTAGAACAACTTAGACGTACTAAAGAAAATGATAGTAGTGTGATATTATCTACAGAATATCATAGCAATATCAATGGTGGCTTTGGAATCTTTGCGGGCTACAATGAGCAAATTATTCAGCTCTAATCATTTACCTCTTTTTACATCAAATTATTTTCATTCTATGTATACTCGACTTATTGGGTTTGCAACTCCTGATTTTGATATGGCAATTAAGCTTAGGGATCTAGTATTGCGTCAGCCGCTGAATATGGTGTTTCAACTAGAGGATATCGCCCAAGAGTATGATTCGTACCATGTCGCTTGCTTTGATGACTATAATCAGATCGTAGGTGTCCTTACACTCAAGCCTATCACTACGGATATACTAAAGATGAGACAAGTAGCAGTTAATCCCAATTGTCAAGGCCAAGGAATAGGTACCTATTTAGTTACATCTGCGGAAGCAATAGCGTTGAGGGAAGGCTATAATCAATTTGAATTGCACGCTAGAGAGACGGCAGTGGAGTTTTATAAGCGATTGAATTACACGATATCTGGTAAATCATTCCTAGAAGTTGGTATACTACATTACAAAATGAATAAAAAACTAGGTTGAAGTAGGGGTATCGGAAATAATAGGTGTCATTTTTTATTACTTTTCCACTCTATAATTCTATAACTAGGAATTAATTTATTGTATGGATACCAACCGAACAACCCAGCGCGTCTGGGTAATCTCAGCGACCCTGTGTCTCACTGTATTCTTATTTCCGAATACAGTTTTTGCTCAGTCTGTTGATCAATTATTATTGAATCAAATAGATAATGTGAGTGAATTAACTACTGACGATATCATCATTACAGATGATTATTCTTCCAAAGGAATAAGGCATATTTATGCTAAAAGAGCGGTAGAGAATTTGGAAGTTTATAATAGTTATGCTGCTATTCATACAAACGCTGGAAAAAATGTAAGGGTAGATAATACCCTACATTCTTTTCTATCGAATTCTGATATTTCTAATACTATATCTATACAACCAGAATCAATATTAGCTGAATGGGCTATTAGAGAAGGTGTAGAAACTGAGAGTATAAAAGTAGTATCTACTTCATCAGAAGCCAATAAATTAACTACACTTGAGGCTCCTTCAATTGCTTACAATAATGTAATTGTAAAACTTAAATTGTATCTCTTAGAAAAAGCCGATTTAAGATATGTATGGAGTATCGAAATCGATGAAAAACAATCAGGAAATTGGAAAAATTACTTTGTCGATGCTCAAACAGGGGATATCATTCATGAAGATAATTGGACAGTAGAATGCAATACAGGTGATGAAGGACATGTTCTTCATGATCACAATCACAATCACAATCATAATCATGGTCATCATCTTAATAGAGAGGTTAGTGAAACTAATAAGATGCCATCCTCGATGACCGTTGATAGTAGTTATAATGTATTTGCTTTTCCAGTAGAAAGTCCGAGTCATGGATCAAGAACTATCGAAGTGAAACCTTGGTTAGAAAATCAACTAGCATCTCCAAACGGTTGGCATCATATGAATGGTGGAGACTACACAGTAACTAAAGGGAATAATGTTGATGCCTACCTAGATGCTAACTCATCGAACACTCCTTCTGGTGGAAATTCTGATAGAGCTAACGGTGGTGTGAATCTTGATTTTGATTTCGCATGGGATGAAACTACAGCTCCATCCAATTTACCAATGCCAGCGATTACAAACTTGTTTTATTGGAATAATGTGATTCACGATATCTGGTATAATTACGGATTTGATGAAGCTTCTGGAAATTTTCAAGAAGAAAACAATAATGGAATCGGAGGTAATGGCAGTGACTATGTACAAGCTGAAGCTCAAGATGGAACGGGTACATGTAATGCTAATATGTCAACACCACCAGATGGAAGTAATCCAAGAATGCAGATGTATCTCTGTAATTCGAGAGATGGAAATTTTGATAATGCTGTAATCGTTCACGAATATGGACATGGGATTTCTAATAGACTTACTGGTGGTCCAGCGGCATCAGGATGTCTTGGTAATGAAGAGCAAATGGGAGAAGGGTGGTCAGATTGGTTTGGTCTTATGATGACAATGGAAGTCGGAGACAACGAAACTGATAATCGCCCTATCGGTACTTATTTATTTAACCAAGGAGTAGATGGGCCTGGAATTAGACCTTACCCATATACTACAGATATGTCAACTAATCCGATGACTTATGCGTCTTCTTTTAGTGGTGTTTCTGTTCCTCATGGTTTGGGCTCTGTATGGTGTACTATGCTATGGGATATGAGTTGGATGATGGTCGACGAATATGGTTTTGATGAAGACTTATACAACGGAACTGGAGGAAACAATATGGCGATGGAGCTTGTAATAGAAGCGCTTAAATTACAACCATGTAGTCCAGGTTTTGTAGATGGAAGAGATGCAATTTTAGCCGCAGATGAAGCTATAAATGGTGGTGCTAATGTTTGTAAGATATGGGAAGTATTTGCTAATAGAGGTCTTGGATATTCGGCTTCACAAGGTTCGAGTAGCAGTAGGTCGGATGGTACAGAAGCTTTTGATCTTCCACCCAACTGCACCTTAGAATTACTTAAAACTACCGCGGATACGGAAGTGTTGCCGGGAGGAACAATTACATACACACTATCGACGACTAACCTACATACAGAAGATCAAACTAATCTTGTAGTAGTGGATGATTTACCAGAGAATACGACATTTCTTTCGGCGTCCAATTTTGGAATAGAATCTGGTGAGGATGTAATTTGGCCAGCTACGAATATAGGTTCAGATGAAGAAGTATCTTATATATTACAAGTAACTGTTGACAGTGATATGGATCCAATAGTGGATGATATATTTGATAATCATGAAACAAGTTCGGCCTCTGCCAATTGGGAAAGAGAATATTTTGGAAGTACGTATTGGGTAAGACAAAGTACCACAGCGTATAGTGGAAATAAATCATGGAAGGCTATCGATGGTTCTACTGCAGGTTCTGCTTCTTTGCAATATGCTCTGCACCTAGGGATTGGCGAAAATTCAAAATTAGTATTCACACATTTTTACGACACTGAAGAATCTTGGGATGGTGGACTTGTAGAAATATCATTAGATAATGGTAAATCATGGATAGACCTTGGAGATGATTTTGTGACAAATGGATATAACAATACTATATTTAATTCGACGCCAGGCTTCAGTGGAAATAGTGGTGGATTCATTACATCAGAGATCGACCTTTCTCCATACAATGGTCAATTAGCTTTGGTAAGATTCCTTATGAATTGTGATCGATATGTTGGAGGTAATGGATGGTATATTGATGATGTATTTATTGAAGGATTAAATAAATATATTCCGAATATTGCAACTGCTACAACAGATCAATTCAGCGTTACTGGCAGACTGGATACGCCTACGAAACTATTAGTAGCTCCCAATACTTTTCAAGTTACTAGCAGTTCTACGGATGTTTTATGTTCTAATGGTACAGATGGAATCTGTACAGTAATAGCTACAGGTGGATCTGGAAGCTATACTTATGCCTGGTCTACTGGTGGTAACTTGAATGTAAAAACCGGCCTCGCTAGCGGAACATATTATTGTGATGTTTCTGATGGAAATCATACCCGTCGAAAATACTTTTTTATATCATCACCTTCGGCAGCAGTATTAGATGTAACTGTTACATCTGCAGAAGGAGGTGCTAATGGAAGTGCGACCGTAACAAGTAGTGGTGGTCAAGGACCATTCACATTCAATTGGTCAAACGGTGCAACAGGTAGTTTTGCCAATGGACTTGCAGCGGGTACTTATATGGTAACCGCTACTGATGGAATGTCTTGCGAAATTGTTGAGACTTTTGAAGTTGATGATATTGCTGCTGTCTGTACAGAAAGATCATTTATTTTAGACGTACAACTGGATCAATCTCCGCAAGAGGTATCGTATAATATAATAGATGAAAATGGGGTCTTAGTAGCATCAAGAAATTTTGATGGTGAAGGTGTAGGAACTTTCCATAGAGATATATTTTGCCTTTCTGATGGATGCTATACATTAACTATAGTCGATTCTTTCGGAGATGGATTATGTGCTTCATATTCTGCTCCAATGGGCTTTGTTAAGTTTATAGATCAAAATTCTGGTATGGAATTACTTAATGTATGTGATATCACTACGGAAACATTGGAGTTTTGTGTAGCACCTTTATCTGCAACCTTGGATTATGTATACCCAACTTGCGCAGGAGAAACAAATGGTTCAATGTCTGTGACGCCTTCTAATGGTAATTATGCTTATACGTACAATTGGTCTAATGGTGAGACTACAGCAACGATGAATAATCTTCCAGCAACTACGTATAGTGTGACGGTTTCTGATGGTACAGATGAAGTGATGCTCAGTAAGACACTTATTTATGAAAGTTCTAGAGTATTTACAGCTGCAAATGATGGATTAGGTTCACTCAGACAAGTACTTGATAATGGTTGTTCTGCAGATACTATTACATTTGATCCAGGTCTTATTGGAGATACTATTTTTCTTACAAGCGAAATATTCGTTAATAAGACGGTTCATATAGAAGGGATGACAGTTCATGGTACTTATATAAGTGGAAGTAATCAAAATGCCATTTTTGAAGTAGGAAATAGTGGAGTATTAAGCCTAGAAACAATGCGATTGTTAGAGGGTAGCGCGGTGACTAATGGTGGCGCGGTCTATAATCAAGGTGAACTCATTTTGAAGGATCTCATTCTTGATAATAATAAAGAGAATGGAATACCTAGGGCTATATCTGGAACCGGTAATGTCTTGATCAAAGGAGTAGTAAAGATTAAGTAACTAGGAGAGTGGAATCACAGATGAGTAATCGTAATCAGATTGGTGATGTATTGATTTAATAGGGATGATTCTTTTTTACTGTGAGTATGGTTCTTGTTCGTCCAAGTCGATGATTTGCTGATGTCATAATTGAGATGTTGGAAATGACCTTTCTATATCATTGCCTTTTCTTATATTGCGAAGAAGCAAAATATAATGTCATCTTATGCCATCTAAAAAAGTAAACTTTACCAATAGTAACGGATACGAACTTTCAGCCAAACTTGAACTTCCTCTACTAGGAGAGCCAGACGCTTACGCTGTATTTGCTCATGCTTTTACAGGGAGTAAAAGTCTTAAAGCGACCCGAAATATAAGCAGATCACTAACCCTGAATGGTATTGCAGTACTTAGATTCGATTTTACAGGATTAGGAGATAGTGAGGGCGATTTTTCGGATACTAATTTCACTTCGAATGTTGAAGATGTCATCGCAGCATGTGATTACCTCAAAGATAATCACGAAGCTCCTAAGATAATTATAGGACATAGTCTAGGTGGAGCGGCATCTATATTTGCCGCAGCCAAAGTAGATAGTATAAATGCTGTGGTTACGATCGGTACGCCTTCAGAGCCGGAGCATGTCACCCATCTTTTGGAAAGTGGATTAGAAGAGATAGAAGCCACGGGTAAAGCCCAAGTAGATATTGGAGGCAGGAAGTATACAATAAAAAAGCACTTTCTAGAAGATTTGAAGTCAAAGAACATGTTTCAAGTATTGAAGGATATGAAAAAAGCGCTTATGGTAATGCACTCTCCTCAAGATAGAGTGGTGGAAATTGATAATGCAGCTCAGATCTATAAAGCGGCTTATCATCCTAAAAGTTTTGTTACGCTTAATAATGCTGATCATATGCTTACCAATAAGGATGATGCATTTTATGCCGGTAATGTCATATCTAGTTGGGTGATGAGGTATATAGATAGAAAAATACAGAAGGAACTTTCCACTCATAAGCAAGTAGTAGCTAGATTAGGAGACGATGGATTTACTACTGAGATCAAAGCAGGATCACACGGTATTATAGCAGACGAATCAGAAGAACTAGGAGGACAAGATTTCGGCCCATCGCCTTATGAATTACTGAATTCGGCATTAGGCGCTTGTACTGTTATGACCATGCAGATGTATGCTCGCAGAAAAAAATGGGACCTTCAAGAAGCCAAAGTACACCTATCGTATAATAGGTCGTATAAGGAAGACTGTGAGGCCTGTAGTACAGAAGAGCGGATGCTTCACCAGGTAGATAAAGTAATAGAACTCAAAGGTGATCTTACTCAAGAACAAAGAGAAAGGCTACTTGAGATTGCTTCAAGATGTCCAGTACATAGGACGTTAAAAAAAGGAGTGGAATTTAATAGTAGTTTGATGGATTAAGTTTGGAGGGCTGAGGATTTTTAATTGCAGAATTATTATCGACGAGCATGATACATAAATATCAGAATTTAATTAATGCGCTACAAATTTTCGATGAAAGTTGGTTGTTAGACTTAGGTTGGGAATACAACTGTAATGCTTTAAAAAGTCAAGTCAATAGTACTCCATCTTTACCGCGTATTTTAAGGTCTGAGTTTAACCAATTGTTGGTTGAAAGAAAGCCTCAATGGAAAGCAATATCGGATCAAGCATTCTTGTTTTCGAATACCGAAATTTATACAGATTGGCAGATTAAAGTGGTTATTGAATATATACTTCAAGAATATCTATATCCGGAACAAGACAATAAAATTGCCAATTGGAATGCTATGGAGAATAGAATTAGAATAGTGTTGCAGAATATGGAAGGGTGGGTGGAGTTTAAATCTCTGATCGATACATTGAAACTCGATACTCCATCATTGAAAGCTTACGAAATATATGACTATCCAAAGCACGTCTCCTTTAAGTTGAGCTTAAGAAATATTATAGATTACCCAATTTGGAGTTTTCATCCTGTAAAAATTAAGACGAATGGAAACAAAGAAAAATTTGTTCCTTATCTAGGTTTGTTTTTAGATGAATCAAAGTAGTTTTTGTATCAAAATTACTCTTCTTCTCCATTAAATTTTAGAAAAATAATATGCTCTTCTATGACATCAATCAGATCTAATCTGATTTTTTCACCATTTGAAAAGTGCATGTGTTCAACTCCATTTTTAGCGATGAGATCAGTAATGATAATAGGCTCAATGTTATCATATGGATTAGGTAGGAGAGTGATTGCAGTCTTATGCATTGCTAATATTTCTAGCTTGTCGTATTCATTGCAATCGAAAGGAATATAATCACTCATAAGAATTATTTTTTTGATAAGATCTAAAAAGCGTAACCTACTCCAATTTGAAGATTGCCAAAACCCCAAGTCCCTTGGGTTCTAATCTCTTTAAATGATCTCCAATAACCACCGTCGACTTTATTTGGATAAGTATCACGAAGTTTATATCCAAAGTCGAATCTGATTAAGAAAAAATCAAAATCAAACCTTAATCCCCAACCTCCAGCTACAGCGATCTGTTTGTAAAAATCTCCACTTATTTCTGCATTATCCCTAATGGCATCTTTTTTAAGTAGCCAGATGTTTCCCGCATCAGTAAATATAGCTCCTTCTAGTTTTCCTGCGAAAAAAGGAACTTTAAATATATCAAATCTATACTCTAGATTTAGCTCGATTCTGACGTCTCCTTTTTGATAGAAAAGTTGGCCAATTTCTGGATTTTCTAAGAGTTCAGAGTAACCTCCTGGACCTATTTCCGATTGCTCCCATCCTCTTAGTGATGTAGGTCCTCCTACACCAAACTGTTCTCTAAAGGGTACGATCTTATCACCGCCAAAAGGATTTACAATACCTAAGAAGAGCCTGCTTGCCAGTTCTGATTTTCTATTCAATTCTTTTTTTCCTCTAAAGTCAAAAGATACCTTAGTGAATTTCGCAAAGTTAACATCTTGTTGATTACTTCTACCTTTGATTACCCACTCACTATTATTTCCAGATACTCCATTATAGGCTTTGTTGGCTAGCCAGGTCTCTAGCCCAGATTGTCCAAAGTATCCAGCAAAAGCCCATGAATATCCTCGTTGGGACACTTTGCTTTGTTTACTATAAGTAATATCTCTGAAAAATAATGATGTTATCAAGTAATCTTCAAAACTATTTATGATGGCAGGATTATTACCAATCTGAGCTAATAGTTTTGGTTTGATCTCAGCTAAATTTAGATTGAATGAGATCTGTCTAATATTGTATCTAGTATATAAGTCAGGATTAAAAGAATAACCGAATGAAACTCCTATTTCTTCTTCATCCAAAAACTCTTTAATCCTTTGTATTCTTACTCCACCTTCGATATTAGTTAATGCTTGCTCTTTAAACGATTTTAGTCCATCTGCTGATACAATTCTCATTGCTCTAAGGATGCTAGACATCCCTAGTAAATTTACTTCTCGTGGTATTTGTAGCGAGTTTTGAAGTGATAAACTAATCGTCCTGGTGTCAAATGGATTGAGTTCGAGTTCTTGACCGTACTCTAATCCTATTGAATAGTTTTCTGATCCACCAAATGCGTTTCGATTATCAAAAGTTGTACTTAATGAATATCCAATAATATTCTTATTGTTAGCTGATATAGAAGAATAGAATATGTCAGCACCATAATCGCCAATCCATCTTTTCTGATATGCAGTAAGGTAGATGTCAAAATTGATAATCGTGTCAGATTTCATATTATTAGTCGGATTCATAGATACAAATCTGTAACTAGAAAGTCCAGACAATCCTTTGAATGTTTTTAATCGGTCATCTTTCTTCACTACATTTCCGGGTTCTAAAAATACTCTGTAACTCAGTGCTGAAGGTTTGACCAAGAAATCTTTATTCTTACCGAAGTAGGTGTACTTTCCTATTTTTTCGGAGTACAAACCCTCTACATTGTTGCCACGGTTATAGTCGGTATATATGTTTACATCACCAACAGTATATTTTTTGTGTACCTCTCCAGGAGCCGGTGGATAGATTTCCATGAAGATATCAACCTTATGATCTAGCCCTGTGCTGTCGCCTTTTATATCTATATAATTAGGCGCAAAATTAGCATAACCTTGATTCTGGAGTTTGTTTACTATTCTAGTTTTTTCTAAATCAAATACTGCTGCATCTAAAGGATCCCCAACGTTGATTAGAGTTTTGCTTTGCATCTCTTTGATGATATTTACCATATTGGTATCCTTTCCTATATAAGTAATACTATTGATGTAGTATCGTCTATTGGCTTCTATGATATACTCTACGTATGTCTTATAACTAACACTGGAACTATCTACATACACTTTTGCATCATAGAAGCCTTTCTTATTTCTTAGAAATTTCTCCATACTAGCCGCAGTCTCTTGCGAAGCTAAATGGTTGTAAATAGAAGGCGGTGCACCTAAGTATTTACGAGCAAAATTATTATACCATTTGGTATCGTCAGCATCATCATTGATCATATAAACCCACTCCTGCGGTATGAATCCTATCAGTGATCCGTTAGGTTCTTGTGAAATGAAAGAATTTAGTTCCAGTTTGAGAAGACTTTCGTTTTCAATTTTGTCTTCTGCATTGAGGGTTACTTTGTTCTCTTCGAGTAGTGATTGTCCTTCGGTAAGATGCTTTCCAGGATTACAAGATGACATCACCACAACCACAAGTAGTAGTGTTATGGTATAATAGTATATATTTTCGCTATATCTTGTGGTCATAAATAACTTTCAAGATGATCTTAACCCGTCATCTATGGGAGTGTGGTTTATTTTCCTAAACGCTATATTGTGTTTCAGCGAAAAGGTACTACACATAATATCAATAATATTCCAAATACTACACCATTGCTTACAGCATCAGACATCAAATATCTACAATCTCTACGCCTTGGAAAGTTCAGGCAAAAATATAATAAATTCGTAGCTGAGGGCGATAAATGCTGTGTCGAATTCTTAAAGACACAGAGGTACAATATCGATACAATATACGCATCAAAAGATTGGGAAAGTTTACATATCGATATTCTTACATCTCATAGCAGTAAAGTCACGATTGTGGACGCTAAAGAGATGAAGAAGATCTCACAATTAAAAACGCCTACTGATGTACTGTTACTATGTGATAAGGCTGACGCTAGTATTAATAAATCGTTAAATGCTGATTCAATTCTTTATCTGGATGGTATACAAAATCCTGGAAACCTTGGGACAATAATACGTACGGCAGATTGGTATGGTATATCTCAGCTAGTCTGTAGTAAGGATACCGTAGATTTCTATCATCCTAAAGTAGTACAAGCTGCTATGGGGAGTCACAATAGGATGACATACTTTGTTGCAGATCTATCCGAATTGATAACTATCAGTAATCATAAGGTATTAGGTACGGCTCTTGATGGATTACCTATAGATAGATCAGAGTCACTTACGCCATGTATTTTAGTTATTGGCAATGAAGGTCAAGGTATCCGTAAGGAGAATATGGAATTTGTCGATCATAAAATCCTAATAACTGGCTCTGCTGATAAAATCGCAGAATCACTAAATGCCGGTATAGCGACGGCTATAGTTTTGGATCGTTTGTTTGGTTAGGAATTTTGGAAAACGTTCGATAAAACCTTTCATCGAAGGACTCCTGTCCTCCGATGAAAGGTATAAGAGAAATAGATAGGCCTTCCGAAGGAAGCAGGTTTTTATACCGCTTTTTTTGCGAGGGTAGGAGCCCTTCAAAGAAAGCTATAACTACACCAGTCGTTAAATTTGGATCAGGTTTAATTCACCAATAAGCTAGATGTCCACGATAAAACCTTTCATCGAAGGACTCCTGTCTTCCGATGAAAGGTATGCGAGAATGCGATATATATCCTCCGATGAAAATATTCAATAAAGCACAAAAAAAACGACCATCTCACAGAGACAGCCGTTAATCTTATTCAACTCTATTTAAAAGAATTGGTATTTCGTATCATTAGATAAAAACTTGAACCATTGATTGCATAGACTCTTTTTTGAGTCTCTCAACACTTTATTCAAAGTCGTTTATTCTAATTAATTAAAACATTTCTGTAGCAGCGAAGTGAAATGAGCCCTCAATAGCTGCATTTTCATCGCTATCTGATCCGTGTACTGCATTTTCTCCAATACTCTTTGCGAATCTTGCTCTGATAGTTCCTTCTGCTGCTTCTGAAGGGTTAGTAGCTCCAATAAGTGTACGGAAATCTGCTACAGCATTATCTTTTTCAAGTATAGCTGCTACGATAGGTCCTCTACTCATAAACTCTACTAACTCACCATAAAATGGTCTTTCAGCATGTACTGCATAGAATTCTCCAGCCTTTTCAGCTGATAATTTAGTGTATTTCATAGCTACGATTCTGAATCCAGCTCCGTTTATTTGCTCAAGAATAGCACCGATGTGACCGCCTTCTACTGCGTCAGGCTTAATCATTGTAAATGTTCTGTTAGTTGCCATTATATGGTATTTTTTATATTATGTATTCGAATTACTGAAAAACGCTACAAAACTAAGAAAGCTAATGATATCATGGCCCTTCTAACGTTGAATAAGTGCATTATTTTTATCACCTTCGTGTCATTATTATGATGGAGAACATAGAAGAACTAAAGAGCATACTAAGCTCACCCCAAAATATAACGATCATAGCGCATCGTAATCCTGATGGAGATGCATTAGGATCTGCCCTTGGATTGTCAGCATACCTCAAGCAACAAGGTCATTTGCTAAAGGTTGTAATGCCTAGCGAGCATCCCAAAATGTTTAATTATTTAGTTGGGATAGACGAAATGATCATCTTTGACCTTAAGCATGATGAGGCACGTGAAGCGCTACGTTCTGCTTCACTTATCTTCTGTTTAGACTTCAATGGACTGGATAGAGTTGATAAATTAGGTCCAGTTATCGCGGAAAGTGATGCTAAAAAGGTTTTAATTGATCACCATTTGGATCCTGAGCCATTTGCGGATTTCGTATTGTCAGATACAGCAGCAAGTTCTACAGCTGAACTTGTATATGAGTTTATCGATGCATTAGGTGGCGCGAAGGATATCAATATAGCTATCGGAGAGGCGTTATTTACAGGTCTGATTACAGATACTGGTTCATTCAAATATAATACTAGATCTCAAACTTATAGAGTCGCAGCGGCGCTTAAAGATAGAGGAGTAGATGATTATTATCTTAGTGATAATATCTTCAATTCTATGAAGGAAAAGCACCTAAGGATATTGGGTCATTGTCTAGCAAATCGGATGAAGATTATTCCTGAGTATGGAGCAGCATATATTTACCTCAATCGGAAAGATTATATAGATTTTGATATCCAACGAGGGGATACTGAAGGTATAGTTAACTATATGCTTAAAATGGACAATATTGAGATGGCCGGTTTTATCTCGGAGCAACCAACCATAGTAAAGTTGTCGCTTAGATCCAAAGGAGATATTTCTGTTCAAGAGATATGTCGCCAGCACTTCAATGGCGGTGGTCATAAAAATGCATCAGGAGGAGGAGTATATAAGCCACTCAGTTCGGTATTGAAAAAACTAGAAGAAGTAATTCCTCAACACCTAACTAAGAGAGAAATAGTCGTTTGATACAATGCGTTATCATATTCAATAATATTTAATCAATGGTGTGAAGAACCACACTAAGTAGTAACAGAAAATTTTAAATGATGAAAGTAATATCTAAATTATCACTTCTAATTGCTCTTATAGCAACAATCTATAGCTGTCAAGAAGCGCCAAAGATGATTAGTGGATACAAATACGAAACCTCAAACAAAGGAGGTAAAGTAGCTCAAATAGGTGACTATGCATATATAGCAATTACGATAAGAGACCAGAATGACTCTATTTTGCAAGAAATGAAAGAAGAAGCTAATATGCCTATGTTTAAGATACTTGCTGAACCTGCAGTGGGGCCTCAAGCTAATCCTATTCAAGAGCTTGCATCAGTAATTGGTGTTGGTGGAACGGCAACAGTGTTTATGCCAATTGATTCTCTTACTAATATGCCTCCGAATTTGAAAGAAATGGATTATATCCAATATGATATGGAGGTAATGAAAGTGCTGACTGAAGAAGAGTATCAGGCAGAATTACAAAGAGTGAAAAATGAGCAAGAAGCCTCTCAAAAAGAAATTCTAGATATTGTAAATGCTGATTTAGCTTTATTTAATGAAGGAACTTCTGACTTAATAAAAACCACTTCAGACGGATTGAAATATATAATGCATGATGAGGGTACGGGTGCGCAAGGAGAAATTGGTAAAACAGCCTCAGTAGATTATTATGGTGTGACTCTGGATGGAAAGATGTTTGATAATTCATATAGATCAGGAAGACCATTTACGTTTACAGTCGGTAGAGGAGAGGCGATCAAAGGATGGGATCTAGGGATTCCATTATTAAAAGAAAATGGAAACGCGACTATTTATGTACCATATAATTTAGCATATGGAGAGGCAGGAAGACCGCCAGTAATTCCAGCAAAAGCAGATCTAGTATTTCACGTAGCATTACTTGCGGTAAAGTAGGTTATTGACTACTTATTTTTTTGCCGCTGATTAGAACTTTTTTTTAATGACGATAGAGCAACTCAAGGAATTACAGGCTAGGTTAATGATTATTCGAGGTCATCTTGATATCGATAAGCGTACTATGTCCGTATCCGAGTTGCAGGATCAAACATTGGACCCTGACTTTTGGAATGATAGCAAGAGAGCAGAGTCTATCATGCGTGACCTCAAATTACATAAATCTTGGATACAGAAGTATAATGTACTTCAAGAGATGATAGATGAAGTGGAGGTGTTGAACGAATTCCAAAAGATGGAAGAAGCCACTGAAGAAGAGGTGAATGAAAAATACAATAAAGCGGTAGAAGTTATAGATGATGTGGAGTTCCGTACAACACTCGACCAACCGGAAGATGAGCTTTCTTGTATCCTACAAATCAATGCTGGAGCAGGAGGAACAGAGAGTTGCGATTGGGCAGAAATGCTGTATAGAATGTATATTATGTGGGCGCAGTCTAATGGCTTTAAAGTAGTAGAGCTCAATCGTACAGATGGAGACGTAGCAGGAATCAAGTCTATAGAATTGGAGATCAATGGTGACTATACCTACGGATTATTACAAGGTGAAAACGGTGTCCATAGACTAGTAAGAATCAGTCCATTTAACTCGCAGGGTAAAAGGATGACTTCTTTTGCTTCTGTATTTATACATCCTCTGGCAGATGATCGGATAGAGATAGAAATTAATCCTGCGGAAATCGAATGGGATACTTTCCGTGCTAGTGGAGCTGGAGGTCAGCACGTAAACAAAACTGATTCTGCAGTAAGGGTAAGGCACTTGCCGACGGGTATCACAGCGGAGTGTCAGCAAGAACGATCTCAACATCAAAACAGAGAAAAAGCATTAGTGATGCTTAAGTCTAGACTCTACGAAGTAGAGTTAGAAAAGCAACGCGCTGAGAAAGAAAAAATCGAATCTGGAAAAATGAAAAATGAATGGGGATCTCAAATCAGATCATATGTATTAGATGATCGACGCGTAAAGGATCATCGTACTAATCATGAGACTCGTAATCCTGATGCCGTATTGGATGGTGGCTTAGATGGTTTTCTAAAGGCTTACCTGATGTGGGACGGGAAATAATTTTTTGCTTGACAAACATATAAAGAAGTGAATTATCGTTCACGAATCAAATAAGCTTTATTGGTGTCAAATGAAATAAGGTAGTGATCAAAATATTAGTATTTCAAAATAATGATAAATGCTAAAAATACTCTCTTGGAATATCAGGCAAGGCGGTGGAACACGCTTATTTACGTTAGTCGATCATCTGGCTAAAGAGAAGGCTGATATCGTTGTATTATCCGAATTCCGTAATGGCGATACTGGAAATAGATTACGTGCTTCTTTAATGAAAATAGGGTATCGGCATCAAGTAGTTACGGGTGCAAAAAATGGAATCAATAGTGTTTTGATTGTTTCTACTTTCGCAGCGGGATCAGAATTGTATTCTGATGCAGATGCTAACTTTACTCACAATATATCTACAGCAGTATTTCCAGCCTTCAAAGTGATGGGAGTATATCTTCCTCACAAAAAGAAAAACACACTCTTACCATATATCAATAATCTAATTAAGAAGGATGATGCACATTATATCATAGTAGGTGATTACAATACAGGTATCAATGGAATAGATCAAGCAGGAAAATCATTCTGGTACGAAGAAGAATTAATTAAGCTCAATAAGAATGGGTATGTTGATGCCTTCAGGCATGTACATGGAGATATCAAAGAATATAGTTGGTATTCTCATCAAGGAAATGGATATCGTTATGACCATACTTATGTAGACGAAGCGCTACTTCCAATAGTAAAGGATTGTTACTACTTGCACGATTGGAGAGAGAGTAAATTGAGCGATCATAGTCCAATGGTTTTGGAGGTGGGGTAATTTTAAAATATATGGTGAGTCAACATGTTAATTCGTAAATTTTTGAGTTATTTGTATATTAGTTAATTAGAATGAATCATGAAAAAAACAATTGGAATAACAATATTAATATTACTCAACTTTTCGCTAATAATCGGTCAGGAGTTAGCAGTAAAGAAGAGTAAAGAGCTTATTGTACCTCACAATGAACTCGTGACGGGATATTTGGGAGATGGTATTTATACTACAGAAACTTTTCAAAGTCGTAGGTCTAAAACATATTTAAATGATTTTAAATTAAAGACAGATATAGACAGAGCAGCATTGGAAGTCCCTTTTGAAAATTCCTACGGCTACAAGTTTGTAGTTCTAGGTAATAGAATGTTTAGATGGGTACTGTCAACAGAAAAGGAAACTAAAAAAATCAAAAGTTCATTAGTTGAATATTCAAGAGAAGGAAAGGGGATTGGCTTAATTGAAGTTAATGATTTGGATTACAGTAAAAAGTGATTTGCCAAAGCAAGAAGTTGTTTACTCGCCAGATTCTAGTTACATACTAACATTGACTTCTCAAGATGACGATAATTCTAAAAGAGATTTTGTTCTTGATGTGGTATTGATTGATTCGTCAGTGAATGTTACACAGATGGATAGAATAACTAAAAAGGATAAAGGTCAACTAAAATATGACATCATTAACGGAGTAGTGAATAATGATGGAGAAGCATATGTTTTAGTAAAGAAAAAGAAGAATTTCAAAAAGAAATTTTCACTTAAAGAAGATGGAGAAAAAGTACCAAATGATATTTACCAATTATTTAAATTTAAGGGAGATAGTCATGAAGTAATTAATGTCGAAGGCATAGATGATTTTACAGGGCAAGCCAAAGTGTATATTAATGATTCAGGGGAAATAATAGTAGTTTCTTCTATTTTGGAAAAGGATAAATTAAATTCTAGTCTCATTGGATGGAATGTTGAAATTTTGAATGATTCAGCGAATGACTTTAAGTCGATTAGAAGCTTTATTTCTAAGGAGGATTTTGAGTATTGGGGATTTAAGAAAGGAAAGCCTAAATATAAGTATCTTGATGATTTTCATCTTTCAAAACAAATAATAACTATTGGTAATTCCTATTATTTTTTGGCCGAAAGAAGGGGGAGCTTTGATAATGGTAATGTTTGGGTTAATACATCGAAAACGGCGATGATTTTAAAGGTTTCGCCTGAGATAGACAAGATAGAAGTTTCTTATGTTCCCAAAAATGCTCCATCTGGATTTGTTCATAGGGAATCGGTCATTACACAATTTGATCAAAGAGTGTATTTGATTTATAATGATTATAAGAGAAATCTAGATAAAGATATTTGGGAGTTGAAGGGTTTTGAAGAAAATGGTAAGTTGTTTAAAAGTAACAAAGTTGCAGCTTGCTATGCCTATTTAAATGATCAGGATGAAATAGTTCGACGCGAATTGCCGAATAGTGAAGATTTGTATATGTATGGAGAATTAGCTCATTCCAAATCGGAAACTGGTATTGTGATTCCTTTTGCCCACTCTTCTCTTTTTAAGAAAATGAGATTGCATCAATTAGAAATATCGTTAAAATAATCAGAGTAATGAAAGTATTTATAGGGTTAGTAATATTCACTTTGACGCATTTTGGTTTGAATGCACAAGATGATTCTAGGATCGGTATCTCTTTTGGTCAAAATAAATTCCTTACGTTTAATGAGCCGTTTAATGAGTCGTCTAGTTACGTTTCGCAATATTTGAATATAGAACGAGTAATAATGTATCCTGGCAGTGCAAGTTTTACCTATGGATTGAAAATAAATAAGAATGACGTGTTTTTTAATGATAAAACTTTCATAGGTACTGTTATTTCACCAGCAGAAAATATTGGAAATTATAGTACTCTTATTTTTGGTGCAATTAATGGTTACTTTTTTGAATCTAACTTCTTCGCAGGCATTCAATTTGGATACGAGTTTGGATTGACTAAATGGGAATCTAGTCGAAATCCAACAAAAGGTCCATCACTTCATGCAATAGTTGGTTATGATATCCATATCGGTGATGATTTTGTTATCACTCTAGGAGCTGTTTTGGGGAAGCGTTTTATAAATTTTGAAGGCGGTGATTTTGAAGGCGGAGATTATAGTTTTCAAATTTCAGTATATCGTAAATTTTGGTAATAGTTATTCGAGATTTCTAGTAATAATTGTAAGTTGACTTAAGAAAGTAACATTTGCCAGGTACTGCAATAGAATGAGGTTTGGTTCTATATGAAGTAGTGGACTGAATTAAATATAAAGTATAATCATAAAAGATGAATATATATACATTGTTACTCATATGCTTATTAATGAATTTTGGTTTGCTAGCTCAAGATAATTCAAGGTTAAGCGTTTTAATTGGAGCAAATCAATCACTAGCTATCCAACAATTGCTTGGGGGTACTGCAAATTATAAGACATTTAGTTTGGGCATAGAACGTACAATTCTACTTTCTGAAATAGGAGGGGTTACTTTAGGTACGAAACTAAATAAGAATGATATTCAATTCTCAAGAAGTAGTATTAGACCAGCAGAGCAAGTTGATCATTATACTACGGTAGTTTACGGTCTTGTTACTTCCTATTTATTTGATTCAAATTTCTATGGAGGGTTTCAGTTTGGTTATGAATTCGGATTAAGTGAATGGGTGCCAAAGAGAGACGAACCAAAGGGATTAGAAGCACATCTAATAATTGGCTATGATATTAATGTAGGTGAAGATTATATATTATCTCCTAAGTTCGAGTATGGAGATAGATTCATTACTTCTGGAGATGATAATTATTCAGGTTATGATTACAGTCTTCTCATTGTTTTTAGTCGAAGATTTTGGTAAAAATATAACTGAAATTCCGTTTTGTAGATATAGGAATCGCTTTTTTCGTGGCAAAAATTTTCAGATTGCAATTGACCCATAGCTAATAGATTTTGATGATTTATAAATAAATATACACGTTCAAATATTAATAATGGGTTGGGTTGTTTTATTAGTATAGTAAAACAAAAAGCGAGTAGAGGATCAATTCCTTCTACTCGCTTTTTTATTAATAATGGCTTGTTATTAAATTAATATCTATTCCACCACCAACTTAGAATAACTATTATTCACTTTAACGATATACATTCCTTTCGCCCAATTTGAAGTATTGATCCAAGATTGGTTTGCTAAGTTCTTGTCTACCATTTTTTGACCATCTAAGCTTAGTATAATTACTTGTTCAGCATTGTTCGTATTAAATGAAATACTGAACCCATTCTTTGTTGGATTAGGAGTGAGAGATAATCCAATATCTTCAAAATCTAAATCGCCAACAGAAACTGCGGCATCAAAATTTTCTTCTCCGAAAGATGGAGTCATCAAAATGAAATCACCAGTACCGTTAGGGAATCTACCATAAGAAATATCTGAAGTCTGATCCGAATAACTCACTTCGTCTATTATAGATCCATTGTCATCAGAAAGTACTACACTTTCTGCGGATGACGAAAGTTTAAAATTAGCATGTAGACCTTCTTGCTCTTCATCCTTGTCTGCCCATATCATTAGATAACCATTAGCTGATATGATAGTGCCGTCAGGAATTTGCCACTGCATAATATCTTCTGCATTATCAGATAAGAAGTATCCGGAAAGATCAAAGTCCGAATTGCTATTATTGTATAACTCTATCCAATCATCGAACTCTTCGTCTTGATCGACTGCGGTAGAACTATTAGAAGCTAGAAACTCATTGATTACTATATCACCGACAGAAGTCGTACTTGTTGTTGCTGTAAAGTTGTGAAATTCGTGTTCTGCACGTTGAGGTGAAAATTTCCCTGCATTACTATTCTCAGAATAGATATAATACTCCGTATAGGTAGCATTTACTGGAATAGAAGCTTCATAAATACCACTTCCATTATTCACCATATCTACTTTAGTAAATGGAGCAAATTCATCAATACGGTAACCTATGTATGCATAACCACCGTCTGTAATAGATGTTGAGATCGTAACCATGTCTCCAACTACAGGACTAGCATTGGAGAATGTGATATCGCTTATCGTTGGCGCTACGGCAGTAAATAATGATTGCCCTAAGAGATAAGACGCACGTCCATTCATAAGAGTAGTGATACCTATAGTTCCACCTCCCATCGGTCCACCTCCGCCCCCAGTGATATCAGAGTCTAGGTTAGTGAGGAAGTTGTTATAAGTGAAAAATTTATTGTTGTCTGCTTGAACTGAGGCGTCTATTAATTCCTGAAGCATCAAGCCTGTGTTGTAGTATTCATTACTTGCAAATGCTTCCTCTACCATAGTCTTACAGTGAGCGATATACTTCTTTTGGTAGCTTGGTACATTTAGCAATTTTTGTAACAATGGAAAGTCGCTATCATTGATTTGTAATAATGGATCCATCTGTTGTTTTGCAGTATTACTATTGAGGTTTCCGCTACCTGTCATTGAAAACCTACCAAAAGATTCATTAAGATCCCATACCACTGGGACAAACTGTCCATATTCGTTTCTATATAAATAATAGTTTTGAGCAAAAGCACCGATATAGCTATCTAGATTAACGAATACATTATTAAACGCTAGCATCCATAATGTACGATCTACATCAAGAATCTCTTCGATAGCATCCGTTTCATTAGAAAGTGTATCACAAAGATTAAGCAATTCAGCCCATCCTGCGTCAGACTTTATTTCGTAAGCGTCATAATAATCCGTACTATCAGCTCCCAGATAAACCAGGTTTGGAAAATCGTTTGATTGTGGTCCTGCTCCAGCAGGTGGATTACATTTCACAAATGTTCCTTTCTTAGATCCAAATCTATCTTTTACAAATGTCTTGGTAACCGCTTCACTGTTGCTATATAATCCCATTAAGCTACCATTGACATATACATTTGCATAGTTGCTCTTAGGTGCATCCATGTAATCACCTAGTATGTCATATGATAATACTTCTCTAAGAAATGATGGATCTTTAGACACATTACTAAGCTTTATATCTTTATATCCTTGATAGTCATGATCTTTGAATGTATTGAGTTCAATATGAAATGGATTTTTCACTTGATTAGGTTGGTACGTACTATTTCCTTTGTACTTGACACCCACACTATCGAATACCTCTCCATTGATGGCTACGGACTGAGCCATAGTATAGTCTTCGTTTCCTGCTTTCTCAGCATCTAGTAATTGATCCCAGTTGCTTTCAGCAAAAGTGATTTCGATCGTCTGTATCGTATTAAGATCGTATAGGTCTTGAGCGGATAACTCAATAGCTATGAAGCTCAATAAAAGGATAGTAAACTGTTTCATTAAATGTTTGTTTTTGAAATTCTTTGCAAACTTAGCAAAATAGATAAGACGATAATAATTTGGCTTTCCTTTGCTGCTTAGTAAAGAATGTAATGGCTATTCCTATAAAGTATAAGACTTTACAATACTACGAAACATGATCTTAAATCAAGGTGAAAAACACAGTCCGTTTCAGCAAAGCAGAATAATCCAAAAGATTACATTGTATCGGATTTTATAAAGATTCCCCAAAGAGCTAAAATACATGATGTATTATTGTTGAGTAATTGGATTTTCGTTCTACTATTTAAAGCTTTTCTCCTTTGAGATATTTATGGTTTACTTACAGTTTATTCACTTGTAAGTTTGTTTAGGGTAATCTTCTTTTTTAAAAGCTTCATTCTAATTTGTAGGATATCTATTAAGTCACTGTCAAGTTCAGCTATAAAATCTTTTTGTTTTGAAGTTATTTTTTCGGTATTTTTAATTTCGTCGTCACTTTCATTTTTAGATGATTCTAACGATTGCTCAAGTAGGGATATAGCTTCTGGTATGTTTTGAGAGAACTTACTCTTTTGTATATTGTCTTGGAAGTCAATTTGCATTTCGGCCAAATTCAATTCAAAATTGAACTGGGAAAGATCCTTATTTAATAGATCATCAATAGTAAGATCATTATTTCCTTTTTTATAGAAATTGGCAATTTCCAATAGAAGACTTAGCTTAGGTTCAACGTCTTTTTCATAGTTGGCATATACACCTCTTGTTAAACCGAATAATTTGCCAAATTGATCTTTTCCATGCCCAATAAGATTTCTAAGGTATAATAGATTAGTGGATAACATATAAATTCAGTTTCTCAAGTTGAATGATTAGTGCTCAATTCTAGAATCAATTATTAATATGATTGATTTCTGTTATTCGTTATTTTATTGAAATAGGGCAATTACTGTACCAGTAATTCAATATTTCATTGAGGTAAACGATGTGTTTTCAAGTATATTAAATATTTTATATGTGTATTCTAATGATATTCAGTATATAATATATAATATATTAAAATTAAATCTAATTCGTTTTGATATTGGTTTTTATTCTAATATATTTGTTTTGAAACAGGGTAGATAGTTAATATAATTATCATCCAAAGAAGAGAGGGTGCTTGCAGGCACCCCCTCTAAATTAATGCTACTCCTTGTTTAATAAATTGTATATACCAATAAACAAGTTAAGTAGTCCGATCAATAAGCCTAACTTAATTAAACCTACATTCGAAACAGGATAGATAATCAAGAATATCATAATTAAATGATTTGGTGATTTTTGCTACTGTTTCAAATTCAATCCTGTCAATACCTCAAATATAAGATTAAAATTTCGTTTTCAAAGCGAATCGATAGTTATTCGTTGAGAAATTGAATTTTATTTCGTTTTCTATTTGAAGTGTCTGGATTCTTGAAAGATGGTTTGTCCGCCCCACATAGTTACGCGCAGAAATCTCTCAATTCCTTATATACCTTCTGCATAGGCATACCCATAATATTACTGTAGCTGCCGTATATATACTGTACCTTGCAGATACCTAACCAATCTTGTATGCCGTAAGATCCCGCTTTATCAAAAGGTTTGCAAGTATCTATATAATACTCTATTTCTTCTTGAGTCATCTCAGCGATTTTTACCCTCGATGCATCATCGAACACATAAGTCTCTGTGGCAGATCTAAAACATACTCCAGTGATAACCGTATGCTCCGTTCCAGATAGGGTAGTCAATGTATTTATGGCATCTTGACGGTCTGTTGGTTTACCATATATCTTTCCATTGCAAAGCACAATAGTATCTGCTGTGATGTATACTTCATCTTCTTCGATTACATCAAAAGCCATTGCTTTTTCTCTCGCAAGAAATGATGCCACTTGAGTCACATCCATATCATCACTAAATGATTCGTCTATTTCTTTTACCCTCTTAGCAAAAGGAATTATACCGCTATGCTCAAGTAGTTCTTTTCGACGAGGAGATCCAGAAGCTAGTATTAACTTTTTTCCGTTGAGTATAGATTGCATAGTTGCTATTTAGAAATAAAATGAAATTGTACTATTAGGATATTGGAATAATCAGATAGATCAATCCTGCTAACATGGCATATTTTATTATTTTCGAAGCCTTAGTATATTGTATTCTTTGATGTGCACGCCAAAGTACATTTAGGCTCCAGATAAGTAATAATACAAGGACTGCAACAGGGATTACTTTCTGGAAGTCTGTGGACCAATGATAGCTAGCGTAGATCACTATGCTAATCACTAATAATAGTCCTGAGAATATAGCTAAGGCTCTAGCTCTTTCTTCTCCATAGACGACTGGTAACGTTAGATATCCGGCGGCTTGATCACCTTCAGCATCTTCCAGATCTTTGACCTGTTCGCGATACATCGAACTAAGAAATGAGAACAAAACGAACATCCACAACAATTCTCTATATCCTTGCCAACCATTGGGATCAATTACCTTCCATTGTGTAATCATTGTTCTTTCAGCTAAGAATAATATTCCAGGTACCAACGCACAAAAAAGGGAAACTATAAAGTTGCCCATGAGTGGTGTTCCTTTCAATAGCCGACTATACAAATATAGGACGAGGACTGAAACAGGATATATCCAAAGTAAACCTAGGCTCTGCGTTCTCCAAGCTACAATCACAGACAATACCAAGCCAATACCATTAAAGAGCCAATAGGTAAGAAGCGTCTTACGTTTGTCCTTCACTCGTTTGATTCCGTTATGTCTATCTGCCTCTAGGTCATATACATCATTGATCAAGTATGCTCCGATAGCAAGCATCGTCGTAATCATACCAAGCATAATGATATCGAGATAACTCATTGAAGTAGGTATCTCTACGACATCACTATTCCTTTCAAATACCATATACCATACTGCCCATTGTGTGAGTAGTATGATGATTAGATTTTTGATCCGAAAGGCTCTATGCATTGTAGTGAAAGCGGTTATTGATAGTTTATCTGACACTAAAGATAGTAATGAAATACTTTATGCCTATGAGTCAACAGTAATATTCCTATCAACTAAAAGTAAAGTTTAATAGTCAGTCCAAAATCTAAAATTTTCAGCAATGAATTTATTCATTCAATGATTCAGACTTATAGATACCCAATTACCTGCAGACCCGTCAGCACTAATCAAAAGGTTTGAGCAATGACGAGTATAAGTCAATCAAATTTAGAAATGACGGATGTCAGATGCGAAAAGCAGTAAGTAATATTAACTAGATTGAGAGGAGTAATTGAGGCTATGCAATTCTTTTATAAGGAATTTGTAATTTAACTTACGGGCCACTTACCTTGACACCGCATTACTTTTTCGATGACATCTCGGACTGCACCATGTCCACCTCGCTCAGAACTGATATAAGTAGCGATTGCGAGCACATCTCTGCTGGCATCATATGGACAAGACGATAATCCTACTTGTTTGAGTAAAGGGATATCAGGAAGATCATCTCCCATATATAGTATTTCTTCTTGCTTGAGGTTGTATTTAGCTACTAACTCTGCATAGGCAGCTTGCTTAGTCTCTAATTTGTCATAGATATCAGGAATCCCTAATCCAGCTAATCTACTTTTCACACCTTGGCTTCCACCTTTGGTAATGATAGCTACGTGATATCCAGCATCTAAGGCAAATTTGATAGATTGCCCATCTCTAGTTGACATACTACGCAGAAGATCACCATTCTCAGTAATGAGTACTTGACTATCAGTCAATACACCATCAACATCAAAAATGAAAGTTGAAATTTTATCGAAAATTGAATAATCCATATAGTCCGTATTTAAAGTCGAGGAGATTAAATAAAGTTAAGAAGTATGTGTCATTCTAAGAGCATAAGTTGTCGTCATCCAATAGTCACTTGTCATCCTAAGCGAAGTCACTTGTCATCCTGAGCGAAGTCGAAGGATCAAGTGAACAGCAGGCTATAATTTCGAACTTGTTGAGAAATATTCCTTAATCAAGTGATCGAAATAATGTAAACGCTTTATATCCAAATGAAAACTTAGAACTACACTATTTCAAAATTACTGGTTATCTCTCCATTCGTATACCCATTTGGCTTGTATTTGCTCAAGGTGATTCTCATTACTCTCTTCTCTAGATCCAGTGAAGTTAGGTAGACTTAGTACCCAATCAAGTAGATCCGTAAATCTGATTCTATATATTTTACCTTCAACGAATTCATCGCCAAATTTGTCATATAGTCCAATTGCTATGTCCTCGTGATCAGCCCACGTAATTGGCAAATCTGTTAACTCTTCGAAACCCATATTATCTTATGATATTGTTTGAAATAATGATTGTACTAACTCTCTGCCAGTACTAATGCTCGTGACCGATGATTCCACTTTGATCTGGTATGATTACCTCAAATTCTGCATCTTCGTCCAATACAACGCATTGACAACCTAATCTAGATTCTATTCTAGGGTCTATCGCTCTATCAATAAAGTCTTCTTCTCTATCGGAGATCTCTTGCAGATGTTCATTTCCTTTTTCAACATAGATATGACATGTACTACAAGCACATACTTCGCCACAGTTATGATTGAGGTGGATATGATGATCTTCGGTCACTTCTAATATAGATAGACCTTTTGCTTCTTGTTCGACTACTTTAGTTTCGAGCTTTTCGTCCTCGAATCTGAATGTGAATTTTGCCATTAATAGCTTTGATTCATTGATTATTATTAAAGAGCATAAAATTACCCTATTACACATTGATAAAGTAATAATAGGCTCCATTAGTTCACATATTATTAATATACTTTAATCAGCTGTCCTACCGGAGTCGATATTCAACTCACGGTTTACAGTAAAGTGAAATCAAAGGGCATTATGGTTACAACTTGATCAAATAATTACTACCTTTTGTTTAGAAAAGTGATAAAATGCTCGCATTGACACTCAAGATACTAGAAATTAGGAGTTAAGTCATTGTAATTGAACGACCATAAAACGCAGATCTAGCCACATATTATGGAGGAAAGTGTAAAGCCAGAGAAAAAATATAAATTCAAAGAACTGAAGGTTTACTCTTCTACAGAGTGGCTCGCAGACAATAAGAAGAAATATAGACAGGTGTTTGATCGCCAAAGCGTTAGCTACATTTACGCGGAACTGTCTTTTTATAATAAAGACTTCGATGAAGAGGTTTGGGAAGTAGATGTCAATTTTAAGTGCTTTCAACTCAAAGGCAAAAAAAGAGAAATATGTTCTCTTAAGTTCAATAGGAAAGTCAGTAAATACGATAACGTAGTCTATGTCCGCGAAGGATGGGGTAACAAGCGTGGTGGTGTCTTTTGGAAGAAAGGTACATACTTATGGGAAGCGTACATCGAAGGAGAAAAAGTAGGATTCAAATACTTCTATGTTGAAGACTCGGGTAATTTGATCCAAAACAGAGATACACAGTATATGAAGCTTAATAAGTTTAGGCTTTATGAAGGTCAATACGACGATACAGCATTGGAGGAGCGTAATTACCTCAAATCTTTTTCAGCTGAAGAATCACGATACGTCTATGCGGAGATCCAATTGCTTAATCAATATTCTAAGAATTGGCATTGTGAGACCTTTGTGAAATTCTATAATGAAGCAAGAGAACTCAAAGGTCAGATCGCTAGACTGCAAGAAGTCAAAACGGATGATGAGATCATTCATATCAATGCAGGCTGGGGATCCAATGTAAAAGGTTCATGGAGGCCAGGTAATTATACAGTCGAGCTGATTTTTATGGATAAGCTAGTGGGTGTATATCCATTTATCGTTGGAGAAGATTTCGAAGAAGGGATATCTCCAATACACACGCCGAATGCAGATCAACCTATCGTATTGGGTGATGATCAGATGACAGACGAAACCTTTGAGGAGGTACTAGCCAAGCTTGAGAATCTGATAGGTCTCGATGAGATTAAAAGTAAAGTCAGAGATCATGCGAGTTATATCAACTTCATGAAGCTACGTAAAGTCAAAGGATTCGAAGAGAAAGACAGTATCAATATACATTCGGTATTTACAGGTAATCCTGGTACAGGAAAGACTACGGTAGCCCAGATGATGGGTAAGTTATATAAGAAGATGGGCCTACTATCTAAAGGTCATGTGGTGGAAGCAGATCGGGTAGACCTTGTAGGAGAATATATAGGACAAACTGCGCCCAAAGTAAAAGCCGTAATCGAAAAAGCACGAGGTGGAGTTCTCTTTATCGATGAAGCGTATTCGTTGGCTAGGGCCAATGATGATAGTAAGGATTTTGGTAGGGAAGTAGTAGAGATACTTGTAAAAGAAATGAGTAACGGTCCTGGGGATATGGCAGTAATAGTAGCCGGATACCCCAAAGAGATGAAGTACTTTATAGATTCTAATCCTGGATTGAGATCTAGATTTAAGCACTTTTTCAAATTCAAAGATTATACCCCGCAGGAATTAATAGAGATTGCTCAGGTAGCTGCCGAAGATAAAGAAGTAGTCCTCGATCCAAAGTCTTATGAGCTTATGGATGAAATGATTATTGATTCATATCGAAATCGCGATCGTAGTTTTGGTAATGCTAGATTTGTATATGATCTCGTCGATCAGGCTAAGATCAATATGGGATTACGTCTGATGGCTAGAGCAAATCCTAGCAAACTGTCGACCAAAGAGCTGTCGTTGATCAAGCAAAAAGATGTCGCTCAAATAACGATCAAAGACAATAAGATATTACCAAATTTACCAGTCGATGAGAAGTTATTGGTGTTGGCGTTAGCTGAACTAGATAGCCTAATCGGTATAGATAATATCAAATTGCAAATCAAAGAATTGGTTGGTATAGTTAGGTATTACAAGGAGACAGGCAAAAATGTAATTTCTAATTTCTCTCTACATTCAGTTTTCGTAGGAAATCCTGGAACAGGTAAGACTACGGTAGCTCGGATATTGACTAAGATATATAAGGCACTAGGTATCCTAGAGCGTGGACATATGGTAGAGACCGACAGACAAGGATTAGTTGCTGGATTTGTAGGTCAGACGGCTATCAAGACTGCTGAGCGTATAGACGAAGCCATGGGTGGTGTTCTCTTTATAGATGAAGCGTATGCGCTTACCAGTATGGGTGGGATGCAAGGTGACTATGGCAATGAAGCGATACAAACTATGCTCAAGCGCATGGAAGATCACAGAGGAGAGTTCTTCATATTCGTAGCTGGATATCCTGATAATATGGATCGATTCCTCAAAGCCAATCCAGGGCTTAATAGTAGGTTCGATAAGATATTGAAATTTGAAGATTACAATGCTTCTCAATTAGCAGATATCAGTACTAAGATGTTTGAAGACGATGGCTATAATATCACTGCCAAGGCTAAGGATTATCTTAGAGAATACTTTGACAAGCTCGTCTTGTATAAGGACAAATATTTTGGGAATGCTAGGACTGTTCGTAAGATCGTTCTCGAAGTGGTCAAGAATCAAAACCTTAGAATATCTAAGATCAATGCTTCCGATCGTAAGCGTGGTGCTGTAAACAAAATTTCTTTTGAAGATGTAACCACAGTGCAAATAATGATGACTCAGCAGACTTGGGAAAAGAAAGGAATAAGTTTTTAGGGAGAGCCGGCCGATGGCCTTCGAGAGTTTGAGAATTCGAGAATCGCTTCGCTTCGAGAGGAATAAAAAAAGTGCCCAAGCTGTTTAAGCTTGAGCACTTTTTTATATAAATATCTCTAAGTCTCTAAGTCTCTAAGTCTCTCAATCTCTCAATCTCTCACTCTTTCACTCTCGAACTCTTCTTAAAACATAATGAACTTTGGTCTTCCTCCGCATTGAGCAACAGCGAAGGCTCCGATTCCCCAGTTGATTTCGAATACTAAACCTGCGAAAATTGGATTAGTTGATTGTAGTCCATCAACATAAACGGCTGGATTATAGACTGGCGCTGCAGCTTCTGCTCCTACGTCAGATACTGCATCAGTAAATCCATATTCAAATCTAAGTCCAAGGATTCCAGAAAATGCACCATCTGTGCCAATTACGTTAGCTCCAAATCCAACAACACCAGAAATGAAGTTAGTGTTATAGTCGGCGTCCACATTTCTCGCACTACCTAATTCGTCAGTATACTCTACAGAATTAACAAATGAAAATTTTGGTCCTATCTCGAAGTATCCAAGGTTCTTTGCGTTTCTGTAAAGCAGGTAGAGGTCTAATGACTTGTAATCTACTTTTGGGTTGCTGTTCTCGTTGTCCATGACATTATCAAATTCTTGAGTTGCAGTACTCGTCATGATATCTATAGCTAGACCGTTATACCCAAAATTGATTCCTACCTTTCCACCAAAGCTATATCCTTTGCTGATGATATAATCAACATCAGGCGAATCAGCTATCGCTGAGTTAAATAGTCCTGTAGCTCCATATTGGGCTTTTAGTCCTACGTCAAACCAAACGAGTTGCTTTTGAGCAATAGCAGCTACACTTATCATTATAGCCACGGCGGTGATTAACATCTTATGCATGTTGTTGTATATTTTATTTGATTTAATAGTTTTTGGTAAAAAAAGACTGTTGAAGAGTCATTTTGTTGTCGCAAGTTAAAAAAGAAGATTGAAAATCTACTAGTATTTTTTAGCGAGCACTCCAAGCAGTATATCCACCTTCAAGATTGGTGCATTTTGTAAACCCTTTCTCTTTCATAATAGCAACAGATTTAGCGCTTCTTCCACCTGATTTACAGTATATGATGTAATGGTCGTCCTTATTTAGCTGATCTATTTTGGCTGCGAAATCATCTCCGAAGTAATCTATTTCTAGAGCATTGGATATTTTTCCATCAGATATTTCACCAGGAGTACGTACATCTAAGAGAATCATTTTCTGACCTTTTGCGATCATTTCACCTAATTGAGTACTATTTATTTCGATCGGAATGGTTGTGTCGGTATTTGGCGTCAGCTTAGGCTTGCAAGATACCATTGCTAAAAGTGAAGAGAGAAGTATGATATATTTCATAATCGATTGGTTAATTTGAACATAAATATAATAAATATTTATATATGTCAATGATCAGTGTACTTACTTTTATTTAGTCCTTCAAAATATAAGAGATCTACTTTATTGTGCATCGATCAGCCTAGTTTTAGAACTTACATATAACAAGACAAATTATATGAAATACTTGCATTCCAATTTCTAATATTAAGGATGTTCTCCTATATTAATGTTGTGAAAAAACTATACAATCTATGACGAAGAAAATTCCACTTGTTCTTCTACTGATAGTACTGCTAATACTTGCTAGTGAAACTATGTAGTTAGTGAAGATCTAAATTTGAATTAATGGTAAAATGATTAATTCATTGTAATATTATAGACCTAAATATAATTCTATTTCTTTTGCAGGATATCTCAGAGGAGGGTACTGATCTTCTGAGGGGTAACAAGAAGTAAATTGTTACGCGAAGACAAATTATGCACTCTTATCTATAAAGTGATTTGGTGAATATAACGTAGAATGATGAAAGCTTTAATGTGGCGTTTTTTAATTTTTATACCCTAAACTATCTTGAAGAATCAATATTTTCTCTGCAAAAGTATAATTGTCGTCGTTTTCTATACCTAGCATTTCTTTATTTTTAAATACAAAATTTCTTTGTAAGAATAAATAGAATTCTATTTCATCTATTTTTCCTGATTCAAATGCTTTTTTTAATAATGTGTAATATCTCATCCGAATATCCAGTTTGGGGCAATGTTGTATTATATGCCAAGGCGCTTTTCTAGCTTTTTAGTGTAACTGACCGTATCAGGATAGCCAAATTGATTCAAATAGAAATCTATTTGAATTAAATTAAATGAATCAGTTTTACTTGCTGTTTTCCAGAAATCATGCTTTTGGTCATCAGTGAAATCAGAAGAAGAAAACTGAGCTCTGTTACATTGATCTGAATCATATATTTCTTCAAGAAATTTGTTTCTCAGTTCAATTGTTTCAATTTTTAAATCTGGTTTATTATTATCTATCTTTTTAGATTGACAAGAAACTAGAACGATAAGTATGTAAAGTAAATATAAGCTTTCTGATTTGTTTAACATTCTTCTATTTTAAGATTGACAGTGACTATAATTACAATAATGAATGTCTTTGTTTACTGATAAATGTGTGCAATCTCCTTAATCAGAAACAATTTAAATTATAGTAAGTAGCGATTGTCATAGATGTATCTGATTTATGGGTAGTCTTAACGATCAGAAATAATTATTGAATTTAATTAATAGGCAAATGAATAGAATGTTCTTGATCTATAATTTAATAGTGAATATCGAATGCAACGATTATCAAGAACATTTTGATTTAATGAAAGTAGCGATTGTGATAGATGTATCTGATTTATGGGTAGTCTTAATGATCAGAAATAATTATTGAATTTAATTAATAGGCAGATGAATTGAATTTTCTTGATCTATAATTTAATAGTGAATATCGAATGCAACGATTATCAAGAACATTTTGATTTAATGAAAGTAGCGATTGTGATAGATGTATCTGATTTATGGGTAGTCTTAACGATCAGAAATAATTATTGAATTTAATTAATAGGCAGATGAATTGAATGTTCTTGATCTATAATTTAATAATGAATATCGAATGCAACGATTATCAAGAACATTTTATTTAATGAAAGTAGCGATTGTCATAGATGTATCTGATTTATGGGTAGTCTTAACGATCAGAAATAATTATTGAATTTAATTAATACGCAAATGAATTGAATGTTCTTGATCTATAATTTAATAGTGAATATCGAATGCAACGATTATCAAGAACATTTTATTTATACTTTATTTTCATCAAAAGGATAATGCCTGAAAGGAATAAAGTGATGCCATTGGCAATCAAGAGAGGGTAGTTAGATATTACGAAACCATAAATAAACCAGCTTCCTACTCCGATAAAAAACAGCAGATACATAGATAGCGATAGACCAGAAGTATCTTTCGTTTTGATTGTTTTAATTGTTTGTGGTAAGAATGAAATCGTTGTGCAAAATGCAGCAAAGTATCCTAGTATCTCTATCCAAGCCATAATTAGGTTTTTAAAAAATTACAGCATTAAGTTCTTTCGCGATTGAATTTCTTTCGTCTTTCAGTTTAATGAATACTTTCATGTTGAGCATAAATTCTTCCGAGCCATTTTGGTCGACCGGAAATTCTTTAATCGTATTCTCTACAATATCTATTAGTTTTTTGATTTTTACTAATCGAAATCTTAAAATTGCTTGATCCGTATCTAATACTTGATTCTCATCTGGCGGTTTTTGAGTTTGTAAGAATACTCCTTTCTGTTCCCAATCCGCATATGTGTATGGATCAGCCATAAGTTCTACAGCAATACTACTCATTTTGGCATCCTGGGTATTGGCATATAGTTCGGCAGTTACTTTATCTCCAGAATCTATGGCTTTGATTGCCATCTCTAGCATGGTCTTATATATCGGATTATCGATTTTATCTATATCATCTCTTACGTGTGCTACTATATGTTGTCCCACTGAAGTACCTTCTTCTTCATCGTAGATAAGAGCACCATGATTTACTAGTATTCGGATGATGTCTTTTTCCTGATATTCATCATCAAGTATGGGGGGCGCAGCACTCTGCTCACCAAATCCTCCAGGCGGCGGCGCTTCACCATCATCCATAGGGAAGAACTCTTCTTCTCCTGATGCACCAGGTGCCGATAATGTAGGTTTAGGATGGTTACTATTGCTTTTATTGTTTTTTCTTCTATTGTCTATATCCTTTTTCTTAAGATCTTTCTTAATGATCTTAGCAGTCTCAGATAAAAGGATCGCTTCATCTACATTGAGTACTCGACTTGTCTCCTGCAGATATACAGCACGTTTCAGTTGATCAGGAATCTTGGCGATACTACCGACAATATCTTTCATGACTATAGTCTTCTTGATAGGGTCATTGCCAGCATCGGCCATCAATAACTCAATCTTAAAGAATAAGAAATCCTTTTCATTCTCAGCTAGATACTCTTTGAACCCTTCCGTCCCTTTTGCCTTCATAAAGCTATCAGGATCTTCGCCTGTGGGAAGCATTACGATCTTGACATTCATATCATGTTCCAGTACTAGATCTACACCTCTAAGGGCCGCCTTTATACCTGCAGGATCACCATCATAGATGATCTTCATGTTGGATGTATATCGACTCACTAAGTGAATCTGACCAGAAGTCAATGAAGTACCAGAAGAGGCCACTACATTTTCTACTTGATTTTGATGAAGTGTAATTACATCAGTGTAACCTTCCACCATGATACACTCATCCGCTTTTCGGATGGCAGTCTTCGCAAAATAAAGACCATATAGAGACCGAGATTTATTGTATATCTCAGACTCAGGAGAGTTCATGTACTTCGGTATCTTCTTGTCACTAGATAGTGTACGACCACCAAATGCGATCACCTTACCACTGAGATTGTGTATCGCAAACATGACACGACTACGGAAAAAATCTATATCACTTCTAGAGGTCAGTCCTAGCGTCTTGAGGTGTTCCTTCTTGTAATATTTGGAGATAGCAGATCTCGTAAAATCATCTCTATCGGCATTGGTATATCCAAGGTTCCATTTCTTTATAGTCGACTCTAAAAAACCTCTATTCTTAAAATAACTAAGACCAACAGATTTTCCTTCATCAGTATTGAATAACTGATTGCCGAAGTAATCCTTTGCATAGTCATTAACAATATATAGAGAATCAGCTACTTGTCTCGCAGCTAGCTCTTCTGCAGAAACCTCCTTTTCTTGGATTTCAATATTGTACTTCTTAGCTAAGTATCGAAGGGCCTCAGGAAAACTCATATTCTCATGAGTCATCACAAAGTTGACCGGAAATCCACCTTCACCACATCCAAAGCACTTATAGATATTCTTACTTGGAGACACAGTAAATGAGGGCGTCTTTTCATCATGAAATGGACACCTACCTATCATATTGACTCCACGACGCTTAAGATTAACGAAGTCTTCGACAACTTCTTCCACACGCGCAGCTTCAAGAATCTGATCTACTGTTGTTTTATCTATCAATGGATTTTATCCTATTATTAATTATTTCAAGGCCCAAGATAATACATCCTGCATAGTAAAGATACCTTTCCTTGTATGTAAGTATTCAGTAGCAAGTAGCGCTCCAGCCACAAAGCCATCTCTATTGTGTGCGATATGAGATAGAGTAATATCATCTATATCAGACTTGTAGTGTACATGATGTGTACCGATTACTTCTCCTTCTCTAACCGCATTGATCAATATAGAGTTGTCATTAGTATTGTCTAATTCCCAGTTATCTATGCCTGATTGCTCTTGTATAATCTGCTCTGCTAGTGTCACCGCAGTACCACTGGGTGCATCCAGCTTATGGATATGATGTATCTCAGTTATGCTTGGACTATAGGTATCAAATTTACTCATGACTTTGGCCAGTTGCTCATTCATACGAAACATGAGATTCATTCCGACACTATAGTTGGAAGCGTAGAGTAAGGCAGATTTATGATCGTTGGTCAATTTGCAGATATGATCATATTTATCATGCCAGGCAGTAGTACCGCATACCACTGGTATCTGCTGTTCGATAAGCTTCTCCAGATTACTGACAGCACTAGAAGGAGTGGAAAACTCTATGGCCACATCAGGATTGTATTCTTTGAGGTTATCGATCTTGTGTTTGTTGGCACTATTGATAGCGATAACGATCTCATGACCTTGCTTTTTAGCAAGTTGGCCGATTGCTCTTCCCATCTTTCCGTATCCGATTATCGCTATTTTCATTTATAGTGTTCTTTGACTCAAATGTATATAACTGCTCTCAAACTATTACTATCATCATTAATTGGTTTTATTGATGAACGAACGAAAGTTGTGGTACGTCTCTAGACATACTGAAACTGCCGAGGTATAATTAATAATCACACCAATGTAAAATCCCTCCAACCGAAAACCAAAAGTAATTGATGGTTAACTTTTAAAATTACCTTTGTTAAACTTATAAATTAGACAAAACGGAGATGATAAAGAACGACTTACTTCTAAGGACTATTGCTGGTGAAAAAGTGGAACGACCACCTGTATGGCTTATGCGTCAGGCAGGAAGAATACTTCCTCAGTATAGAGCGATAAGATCAAGTCTAAGTGGATTTATAGAACTAGTAACTACTCCAGAATTGGTTAGAGAAGTGACTATTCAGCCGGTTGACGAGTTAGGTGTTGATGCCGCTATTATATTCTCGGATATACTAGTAATTCCAGAGTGTATGGGATTAGAGTATGAGATGGTAGAGAAGAAAGGCCCTTATTTTCCAGCTACGATCCAATCAGAGGCTGATATAGATAAGCTAGACTCCGGATCAGCTGCAGCAGATAAGCTTAGCTATGTCTACCAAGGTCTAAGTTTAACCAAAGAAGCATTAGACGAAAGGGTACCATTAATCGGTTTTGCCGGTGCGCCTTGGACACTCATGTGTTATATGGTAGAAGGAAGTGGATCTAAGACATTCTCTAAGCCTAAGCGTATGCTGTACCAAGAGCCTGAGCTCGCTCATAAGTTATTGAGTAAGATTACAGACACTACTATTGCTTACCTCAAACAAAAAGTTGCGCATGGTGCAGATGTGATACAAATATTTGATAGTTGGGCTGGAGTATTAGATGAGCATACTTATAAAACGTTCTGCATTCCTTATATACGTAAGATGGTAGAGGCGATCAATCCATTAGTACCTACGATAGTTTTTAGTAAAGGGGCATGGTTTAGTCTTCCTGAGATACAAGCAATGTCACCTAATGTAATAGGTGTAGACTGGAACACTGATATGTCTTATATTCGTAAAGTGTTAGGTCCGGATCAGGTAGTCCAAGGTAATCTAGATCCATGTGTACTCTACGCGAGTCATAAAGAGATAGAAGCACAGGCGATCAATCTGATCAATAAAGTGGGAGGAAATCACATTGTCAATCTTGGACACGGTGTATATCCAGATACTCCATTGGATGGTGTAAAAGCATTCGTTAATGCTGTAAAAGGATATCGATATTAACTAGTAAGGGAATGATTTACTTGAGATAGTATATCAATCACTAAGATTAGCCAAAAATTCATACATTTACAAAGCAAGTTACCCCAGAGCGTTTATTGTTTATTCGCTAACAATGGGCTGGAGAGGCTACTTCCTTGATAGATAGGAAAGTAAGTCTATTGTTTTCAGCTTTTCTATTTTAAAAGTCGATTATCTAGGTCTTTTTTCCCCAAAGAGAACCATAAATTTCAGCGAATTAGTTGGAATTGGCTTTGTAAAACCAAAAAAAGAAACAATTATGGGTTGGTTTAAAAGACTCAAAGACGGAATACAAACAGCAACTAAGAATAAGAAAGAAGCCCCTGATGGTCTCTGGAACAAGTGTAAAAGCTGTGCTGAGATGACTACGATGAAGGAGCTGAGAGAAAATTTCTACATCTGCCCTAAGTGCGATTATCATACTCGTATTGGATCTAATGACTATTTTGAGATGATATTCGATGGTAAGTATACTGAGCTATTCGATGATCTCTTGGCTAAGGATATGCTAAAGTTCAGCGATCTCAAAACATATGAGGATAGACTCTCTAAAGCATATAGTAAGTTCGGTGAGATAGACGCTATGAAAGTAGCAGAAGGTAAAGTAGGACGTAAACCGCTGGTGATAGCAGCTATGGATTTTACATTTATCGGAGGATCTATGGGATCAGTGGTTGGAGAGAAGATCGCCAAAGCATGTGACTATTGTATAGAGCATAAGATACCGCTGATGATTATATCTAAGTCTGGAGGTGCTCGTATGATGGAAGCGGCATATTCATTGATGCAAATGGCTAAAACTTCAGCAAAATTAGCCGCATTAGCTAGAGCAGGTGTACCATACTTTTCATTCATGACGGATCCCACGACGGGAGGAGTAACTGCGTCTTATGCGATGTTAGGAGATATCAACTTCTCGGAGCCAGGCGCTTTGATAGGGTTTGCTGGTCCACGTGTGATCAAAGAGACTATCAAAAGAGATTTGCCAGAAGGTTTCCAGAGATCTGAGTTTTTGCTAGACCATGGATTCCTCGACTTCATAGTCCATAGATCTAACCTTAAAGAGCGTATAGATGATATGCTGGTGATGTTTAAGAAGGATGAAGTGAAAGCAAGTTAATTTTATAGAAAATAACATAAATAAAAATGGGCTATACCTCTTAGGTGTTGCCCATTTTTATTTCAGAAATACTATATACATTACTCCATGAAATCTTATCTCAATAAATATTTATGGACGATGGTTGCTTTCAATCAATCTTGTGATTTACCGCAATATCGACAAAGAACCCAATCATATTGATACTCGCGTAAAGGGAATTAAAGTGCATTTTCTAATTTCTCTAGGGTAGAGACATAATCTTTGTGTCTCCTTAGTTCGATGAACACATTGGTTTCGAAGTGTAATGACTTAGAATGAGTTGCTTATCGACAGCTTACAAGTAACAATAATACAAGATGTAATAAAGCTTAAAAGTAACTCCACATTGAATTTCTAAGTCAATTTATTTTATTAAAATTATACATTTTGAATAAATTTAGTTTTAAATACTATATAATTGCAAGCTATTATTCGATACGAATAAATTGTATTTGGTTTAATATAAAATGAATAGTAGCTGAGCGTATATGGGTGAACAAAAGGATTTTATAAAATTACTAAGTGAGAAAGTACAGAAAGGAAACAAATTAGTGGACGAGATAGCTCTGGTCCTCAAGATATCTCATCAAGGAGCATATAAGAAAATGCAATGCAATTCCAAGCTTACTTTTAATGAGATTAGAGACTTGTGCACTTACTTCAAAGTTTCTTTTGATAAAGTTCTATCTGCGGATAATTCAGATAATAAAGATCCGTACCCTTTCTATTCTGATGCTTTGAAATATGCTCCAGATAGTTATTCTCAATATTGGAGTAATCTATTACAGCATCTCAATCGCTATGCAGAATATGCTGATTTGTATGGATTTTATCTATGCAACGAAGTCCCTTTCTTCTATTATACTCAGTTTCCCAATCTATTGCATTTCAAGATGTATATATGGAATAAAACCAGTTGGCGAATGCCAGGAATGAACGATACTTTCGATCCATCTATCTTTACTAAGGACAAATCACTTGCTGAGGTAGTAAAAAAAGTAACAACTTATTATCATTCATATCCAACTACAGAAATTTGGAATCCTGATATGATGCGAATGACAATGATGCAGATTAATTATGCCATTAAAGGAGGCCTAATTAACAATAAAGAAGATCTTGATGCTATACTTTCAGATATGGACAAGATGGTTAGGTATATGGAGAAAATTTCAATTAGTGGTATTAAGTTTATTTTTGGAAATAAAGAACAGTTGTGTCCAGTCGAGATTTACGTCAATGAACTTAGTGTTAATTCCGAATTGATATTTATCAAATCAAAGGATTATAAGATACTATATAATAAGTATGATTCTCCTAATTACTTGAGATCAGATGATCAAAGGATTTGCAAGCATGCTGAAAATTGGATATCAGATATTATCAATTTATCCGTAAAAATTAGCGCCGTCGGTCAAGGTAATAGACAACAATTCTTTAAAGTGATAAATGGTGATATTTATAATTTTACTAAAAAGACCGAGTTACTCTTTGCGGCCTATAACTAATTGGTTTTCCACATTTCCAAAAAGCTAACAATCAATCCATTAACAGTATTACTCGGTTGACTACTAAATTCGCCATTCGCACGATTGGCTAATATAGCATTCAATGAGATCGCATGGTGGCCTAGTGCAGATGCTAGACCATATATACCTGCAGTTTCCATCTCTAGATTAGTAGCATGGATACCATCATATGCTACAGTAGCGATCTCATCCAGAAAGTCCGAAGAGTTATTGGTCAATCGTATACTTCTACCTTGTGGTCCATAGAATCCAGTGGCTGTCGTAGTAATACCTAATCTACCCAACACTCCATATTGCGATATTAAAGTAGCAGATGCACTTGCTCCGTATGGGTTTACATTAGGAAGATCTTTGCTCAATATAGTTTTGGCTTGTTTCGCAATGCTATTCTCGGCATCAGTCGTATCGCGTCGATAGTAATTCATCAATCCATCTAGTCCAATTGCATATCTACTAATGATTACGCTGTCAATATCTACGTCAGCTCTAATCGCTCCAGATGTACCTATTCTATATAGTCTTAAAGAAGTCAATTCGGGTTTAATCTTTCTAGTCTTTAGATCTACATTTACTAAAGCATCTAGCTCGTTGAATACGATATCAATATTATCAGTACCGATACCTGTGGATATGACGGTAAGTCGCTTTCCAGCATAAATTCCAGTTACTGTCTTAAATTCTCTTTTGTGTACGCTGTGCTCGATACGCTCAAAATGCTGAGTCACGGAGTCCACTCTGTCAGGATCACCAACAGTAATGATATCGTGTGCGATCTGATGTGGTAATAGATTGAGGTGATATACACTTCCATCTGGATTGAGTATGAGTTCTGATTCTGGTATTCGCATAATCGATGTATTAGCTCGACAAGATAATCGTTTTAAGGGAAAAGTCAACAGTAGACAGTCAACGGTAGGAAGTAAGGAGTTGGCAGTCTTCAGTGATCAGTTGCGAGGTAAGAGTTAGCAGACATTCAGCATTAAAGTTAGTGGGCAGTCAAGCAAGTGGTCAAGCAGGTGTGTAAGAAAGGCAGGAAGACTGAGAACTGCATACCGCATACTAAAGACAGCATACTGCATACTGAAAACACGTCATAGCATGGTCATATTGCGAGTTACTCTTTTTCAATGAATACTAAGTCTGTACATTTACGGAATACAATTTATCAAATATGAATAAGATATTTTATCTATCTACATGTGATACATGTAAGCGTATCCTCAAAGAAGTACAACCTGAAGAATCGATTGTGCGCCAAGACATCAAAAAAGTACATATTACAGCTGCTGAATTGGATGATATCCACAAGATTATTGGAGGTTCGTATGAGGATCTGATGAATAAGAGAGCGAGAATATATAAGTCCGAAGGTCTCAAGGATAAGCGTCTTTCTGAATCGGATATCAGGTCATGGATTCTTAAGGAATATAGTATGCTCAAACGGCCACTAGCTATTATAGATGGCGAAGTATTCGCAGGTAATAGCAAAGCAACTGTGGCAGAACTGAAAGTTAAACTCAGCAAATAATATGGTGACTAAAGAAGTGATTAAAGAGTGGTTTATGGGATTGCAGGATAATATCTGTGCGAGCCTCGAGGCAATGGATGGAGAAGGACAATTTCAAGAAGACTTGTGGAATAGAGAAGGCGGTGGAGGTGGCCGATCTAGAGCTATTACAGGTAGTAAAATAGAAAAGGGAGGTGTTAACTTTTCTGCTGTCGAAGGAACACTTCCTGATAAGATTAAGAATAAATTGAAATTAGACCATGGAGATTTTTTTGCTACGGGTGTTTCGATAGTATTGCATCCGCATAATCCGCACGTACCGATTATCCATATGAATGTCAGATATTTTGAAGCCGACAATGGTAAATATTGGTTTGGTGGAGGGATAGATCTCACGCCGCATTACGTAGTGGATGAAGATGCACAGTTTTTTCATCAATCGCTGAAGGATGTATGTGACGCGAGTGATGAATCTTATTATCCGAAGTTTAAGAAGTGGGCGGACGATTACTTTTTCATAAAGCATAGAGATGAGACAAGGGGAGTAGGTGGTATATTTTTTGATCGATTATCCTCCGAGACAGAAGAAGGAAAACAGCATTACTGGGAATTCGTCCAGAGAGTGGGCGAAGCATTTGTACCAATCTATAGTCACTTTATAGAAAATCATAGTGACGTCAATTTCACAGAGGCAGACAAAGATTGGCAATATCATAGAAGATCAAGATATGTTGAGTTCAACTTGGTCTGGGATGCAGGTACTAAATTTGGTTTAGAGACTGGAGGCCGAACAGAATCAATATTAATGTCTATGCCTCCTATGGCAAAATGGGAATATAATAAGACTATCGAATCAGATTCGGCAGAAGGAATCACTCAGAGTAAATTGAAGAAGGGACTGGATTGGGCCCAGAATTAGAATCAGTTATGAGTGATTTGGGCGATTCTTCATTTTTGAAAGGGTAGGAGTTAAATCGGGTTTGATTAGGGCTGTAAAGTACGCATAATGGGAAACCATGAGTGAGATATAAGGGTAAACCCTTACTTAATTATATTTCATATGATATATATTTGTAATATGTAAGCCAGTTATCAAAATAATTAATTATTTTTGAAAATAATTGCATTTTTTAGTGACATATCATAGTTTTGAAACGTCTATAAAGTATAGATAATATAAATACCCACGTACCCATGACAAAATTAATAAACAACATCGGAAGTTTCTTCCGTGGCTGGTTCTCTAGTGCACCAAAAGTTACCCCCCCACAACCCGAAGAAGATTACGAAAAGTGGTTAGGAGTTTAATTAGATAATTGTTTTGCTTTCCCCACGCAAATAAATTTTAAATTTCTCCAACCCTATCGCTTTACATCTCGTCTTTCATAATACCTACACTAAGAAGGGTTATTATGAAATACATTCCACGACTTTTGATTTTATCAGGTCTATTCTTATCATGCGCAATAGTTTCTTGTGAAAAGAATGACGATCGATCCATCAAAATCTTACCTGCCATTGGCTGCGGCCAAGGGTTACTTCCTTTTGATATAGATGAATACACTACTCTAGTCACCGACTCAGTATCAGTTGCTGATGTTAGGCTTGAGCAAACGTGCCTTATTGTAGATTTTGTGTATAGCGGATGCTCAAAAAGAGAAGTTGATGTGATGGCATTCATAGATCAATCTTCATTCGTTCCCACTCTTAATGCTAAAATCAGCAATGGACCAATAGAGGAATGTTTAGCCTTTTTTATGCATACAGACACATTTAATTTGACTTCTATAGGTTTGGATCTTTACGATGGTACCATATTGAGAGTACATCAATGGGATGAATCATTCGTTTTAGAAGTAGAGTAATATTTTAAAGAATTTGATAATGAAAAATTATATTTATATACTGTCCATAGGCTTGTTTTTGACTTGCTCCTGTTCTCAAAGCGAAAGTAGTCTTGATAATAACAATGCGTCTAATGAATTGATATGTAATCCTTACGTAAGTAATGCGTTTAATTCTAATGATTTTCCGGAGTTCTCTATGGATGAGACGACAATTATTTTAAATCATAGACAAAAAGGGGATTGCTTAGTGCTCGAGACTCAATTTGACGGAGGATGCGAAGATCATATATTACAATTGTTGATAGACGAAAACAGTCTTCCAGCTATAAATCTAGGTACAGTTTTTCTGGCTCGTCTATCTCATAACAATACAGATCCTTGTGATGCAAAAGTTGTCATTGACGTAAATGTTGACATTAGTAGATTGGAATTGCTTCAGTTAGACGTGATACAACTTAGTATTGAAGGTTATGATCAAGTTGTGGAATTAGTTTTCTAGAAGTATTAAAACATTAAAAAAATATAAAATTCTCTAAATAGCTATCTCTTATAAATTAGACATATCGACGATTAAGCAACTTGTGCAGGACTGTGTGGAGAACGACCGTCGAGCACAAGAGAAGCTTTATCGTCATTTTTTTCCACTCATGCTTAGTATGTGCAGAAGACATACTAATGATCAGGAGGCAGCATTTACCATAATTAATGATGGAATGCTGAAGGTGTTTAAAAATATATCTAGCTATAATTTTAAAGGATCATTCGAAGGTTGGGTAAGAAGAATTGTTTATCGTGCTTTGTCTGATTATTATCGGAAAGAGAATAAATATCTTAAATTTTTAGTCTTTGAAGAGAAGGAAAAAAATACAAGTCAAAATGCATTAGCAGGTTTATATTATGAAGATTTGTTGCAGCTCACACAATCACTACCTGATAAGATGAGTAAAGTCTTTCATATGTATGCGATAGAAGGCTATAACCATAAAGAAATAGGTGATCATTTGGGTATAAGTGACGGTACTTCTAAATGGTATCTTTCGGAGGCCAGAAAAGAACTGAAAGCTAAAATAGCGATTCAAAACAATCAAGCGGCAAAAGGATAACGATGAAAAAAGAAGATAAAAAATTAGAGAACAAAGCTTGGGAGCAGATGGAATCAATCCTTAATCAGGAGATGCCCGTGAAGCAACAAAAACGTCTTGGTTTATTTTGGTGGATGGGTTTGAGTTCGTTTCTATTGATTAGTTTTTTGGCTTATATATATATTGATTTCCCTTCGGTCCAATCTGTCGCAAAAGAAGGATTTGAAAGTAAGATTATTGCTAAAGAATCTGAACTAAAAAGCAAATCATCAGAGAGTAATCTAAAAAGTGTTGACGGTAATGTATCAAGTGTCAATAATGATAAAAATGAAATAGGTAAACATGTAGAAATTGATGAAGTAAGCAATATTAAAAACCTCGACTTACAAGAACAAAATCTTGAAAATAATCCAATAGTGCATAATGGTTTTCTATCTAAAAAAAGTAGGGATCAATTTACCGGAGAAAGTATATTATTTGCTTCACAGAAGAGTATTGAATCTCAAGTTCCAACGCTAGCCAAAGGTTCGGAAGTGTTCAATGAATTTAATACTTCTGATGGAAAAGAAAGTATAAAGAATAGACTCAAGGGGATTTACAAAGATCCTTATATTCGAGTAGGGCTCGAAAACAAAGAAGAGACTGTAGCAAATGTTCAGGCAGTTGACAATAATGAAACTCCTAATGGTACAATTGGTTTTGTAAAATTAGATCGTTTGCCTATTTATTTTAGCACTCTTTATTACAATTCAGATACAGTAACAGTAGATGAAAATCAATTTGTAAATTTTGAAAAGGACAAAGGGAATTGGTCGTTTGGTGGATTTACTTCATACCAATACGTGGACATGTACTTCAGAGGATATGATTTGGGGTCTATTGTTACTTATGATCAAGGTGGTCGATGGAGTTTAGGTGCTAGGTGTGGATTCGAAAGACTAACCAATACGAAGACTCCTGTTCTTAAAGACGCTATAGTTGCTGTTCCATGGGGCAGTAATGTGCTTAGTAATGATCAAGAACTTAATGATGGTTCTATTTTCAATAGTACTCAATCTGCTGGATTTGAATTACGTGATGTAATCACAAGTAGGAATGATTTAATGATGGAAGTCGTTTTTTTCTATCAAGTATCGACCAAGATTTCTTTATCTTCTGGTTTCGGATATAAGAGGCTTTTGTCAGTGCACACTAGATCTATAAGTGCCTTTGATGATGATTCACAATCATTTATCAACAATAATAAAAATTCTCTTAATAGCAGTGAGATACTTAATACTTCGTCTGTTAATCGCAATCGATTACACATTCCTCTGGAAATTAAATATGAACCTATAGAGAGGATTGCTTTTTCCTTGGGATCTCAAGTTTTTCTTAATAATAATTTTAAAGAATTTAATGAAAAAGCAAGGTCAATTTATGCCAGAGTAAGTTTCAAATTTTAAATTATTCGAATCCATTTACACCTGCAACAGTAGTATACTTAAAGCTTAATTTGGCATCAGGATAGATGTACTTAAAAGCTGATTGCACCATCAATGTTCCTTCATGGAATCCACTTAATATTAGCTTGAGTTTTCCTTCGTAAGTATTGATGTCTCCAATAGCATATATGCCAGGGATATTAGTACTGTAATCAACAGTATTTACTTCTATCGCACTTTTATGAATGTTTAATCCCCATTCGCCAATGGGTCCTAGCTTAGGAGATAGTCCAAATAATGGTATGAAATGATCGACAGCTATTTGGCGATCTCCATCTTCCTTAGTAGATATTCCTACAGACTCTAATTTGTCATTTCCAGATACTGTTTTAGCCTGAGCATTAGTAATAAGATTGATCTTACCTGCCTGAGCTAATTCCATCACTTTGTCGACACTGTCGAGGGCTCCACGGAAGCTTGTACGTCTATGTACGAGTGTCACTTCTTTAGCAACGTTACTTAGGAATATAGTCCAGTCCAAAGCTGAATCTCCACCACCCGCAATCAATATTTTTTTATCTCTATATAGCTCAGGATCTTTGATGATATACTCTACACCATTATCTTCATATTTCGATAAGCCTTCGATAGGCGGTTTCCGAGGTTCGAAGCATCCAAGTCCTCCAGCGATAGCGATTACTGGTGCTTGTATTTTTGTCCCTCTATTCGTCGTAAGCTCATACATTTTATCTTCGATCTTTTCGATCGTCTCAGCTCGCTCACCTAATGTAAATCCAGGTTTAAATGGCGCAATTTGCTCCATCAAGTTATCTATCAATTCGCCTGCTAAAATAGAGGGGTAGCCTGGAATATCATAGATGGGTTTTTTAGGATATATTTCTGTAAGTTGACCACCAGCTTGCGGAAGAGCATCTATCAAATGACATTTCAACTTAAGTAATCCCGCTTCAAATACCGTAAATAAACCTACTGGTCCAGCTCCTATTATGAGTATATCTGTTTTGATCATTGATCTATTTGTTAATTTGTTCGTCCTTCTTCTGATAAAATCGTCTACAAAAGTAATGATAGAAAGTGACTTATACTAAGGTGCAGGATTAGGGATAATATTGTGTATAGCATCAATCTCATTGAGCCAAGCATCATCTAGATGTATCTCCGCTGAACCTATGTTTTCTTTTAATTGATCCATATTGGTGGCTCCTATAATCGTTGATGTTAGCCAAGGTTTACTTCTTAGGAATGCTAGCGACATGGCTGCTAACGACATATTGTGAGATTCCGCAATCTTTAGATAGTGATCAGCGGCTTCATAGTTTTGCTTTGAGTTATACCGCGCCATCTGTTTGTACTTGTTAAGTCTATCTTCAGGTTGGTCTGTTTTTTTATGATACTTTCCAGATAACAGGCCAAATCCCATAGGGGAATAAGCGAGTAGTCCTATTTGCTCTCGATAAGAGATTTCAGCCATTCCAGCTTCATAGATTCTATTGAGTAAGCCATATGGATTTTGGATACTAACAGGCCGAATTGAATTTGACTTATCTGCTTCTTCTAAGTATTTCATGACGCCCCATGGAGTTTCATTGCTAAGCCCATAGTTTCTAATTTTTCCTGCTTTGACATAAGCATTGAGACGATCTACTATTTCATGGATATTATATTGCCATTCTACTTCTTTAGTTTGATCCCATCCTCGTTGACCAAATCGATTATTGTTCCGCTCTGGCCAATGCAGTTGATAAAGGTCAATATAATCCGTTTGAAGGTTAGAAAGACTGCGATTTAGAGCTTCGTCCATTCTAGCATTACTAAATCCCAAAGGTAAATCAGAGATGTACTTAAGCCCTGCAGATGGTCCAGTAACTTTAGTGCCTATAATGACTTTGTCTCTGCGACCACTTTCTTTGATCCAAGAACCTATATATTTTTCAGTCATACCATTATTGGATTCACTTGAAGGTACGGCATATAGTTCCGCAGTATCTATGAAGTTGATGCCATGTTCGACAGCATAGTTGAGCTGTTCATGAGCTTCGACTTCGCTGTTTTGCTCACCAAAAGTCATGGTACCTAAGCATATTTCACTTACTTCTATATCTGTATTTCCCAGTTTGTTGTATTTCATATTCCGAACATATCTCGTTTATGCAATAGTAATGATATAGTCTTATAAGTGTTCATTTACAATGAGATAATTCTCTTTGGATGTCTCAGAATAATATAATGATTTGAATTGCCTAAACTTATCACCTTTCATTATCATTGTGTATTCATAAGATAACATAGTAAGATGACAAAAGAAGCATATATCGTAGACGGAGTAAGGACCGCATTTGGAAACTTTACGGGTACACTTTCTAAAGTACGTACAGATGATTTGGGAGCTATTCCGATTAAAGCCTTAGTTGAGCGACATCCTAATATTCCTTTGGATGCATATGATGATGTTATTTTGGGATGTGCAAATCAAGCAGGAGAAGATAATCGTAATGTAGCTCGCATGTGTTCTTTGCTAGCAGGATTGCCTTGGTCTGTACCAGGGGAAACGGTTAATAGATTATGTTCTTCAGGAATGTCTTCGATGGTACATGCTTACAGAGCGATCAAAGCCAATGAAGGAGATCTATTTATCTCTGGAGGTGTAGAGCATATGACGCGTGGTCCTTGGGTGATATCTAAAGTAAGTAAAGCATTTGGTAGAGATGCTCAGATGCACGATAGTAGCTTTGGATGGAGATTTGTCAATCCTAAGATGAAAGAGATGTATGGGGTAGAAGGCATGGGCAGTACAGCCGAAAACCTAGCAGAAATGTATAACCTAACTCGAGAAGATCAAGATCTTTTTGCTTATAACTCCCAGATGAAAGCAACAGCGGCACAGAAATCTGGCCGTTTGGCTGAAGAAATTGTGCCGGTATCTATACCTCAGCGTAGGGCAGACCCAATAGTATTTGATCAAGATGAATTTATCAAACCAAAGACATCCACTGAGATTCTAGCAAAGCTTAGGCCTGCATTTAAGAAATTGGAGAACGGGGGTACGGTAACTGCCGGTAATGCTTCTGGTCTCAATGACGGTGCTGCTGCTTCAATTATAGCTTCTGGTGAGGCAGTAAAGAAATACAACCTTAAGCCACTAGCGAGGATAGTGTGTTCGGCAGTAGTAGGTGTAGAACCAAGGATCATGGGGATAGGTCCTGTAAAAGCTTCACTCAAAGCTCTTGAGAGAGCTGGGTTGACTTTAGATCAGATGGATGTAATAGAACTTAATGAAGCTTTTGCAGCTCAAAGTCTAGCTTGTATCAGAGAACTGGGCTTAGCAGACGACGATCCACGTATCAATCCTAATGGAGGCGCTATAGCGATAGGACATCCGCTAGGAGTATCGGGTACACGTATCATAGTGTCTGCCGCTAGAGAACTACAACATAATCAAGGAAAATACGCTTTGGTAGCAATGTGTATTGGTGTGGGTCAAGGTTATGCTGTGGTGATTGAGCGAGTATAAATAACAGTAGAAAAAGGAAGGGATTGCGCTTAAACATTGATTGTTAACGAGTCCGCAAAAAATGGAATGATTTTGTTTTTGAGTTAAAGTGTTTTGCTAGTTTGACGTTTATGTATCTAATTTTAGGAGGATTTTTTTTAAAAAACACTTCTCATTATTAATAAAAGCAGCGTTTAGCTATTATATTGTGTTAATAATATGTTACCAAACTGAATTTTTTACATAATAATTAACCTAAAGCAACCCACTTATGAAAAAACTATTGTTTTTAATATGCGCATTTATATGTGTGGTAAGTTCTACCAATGCACAGAAAAATGTAAGCGGAACTATCATCGACAATGATGGTCTGCCCCTGATCGGCGCTAATGTCATCATTAAAGGTACCACTATAGGTACAATCACTGATATCGATGGAAACTACAAACTTAATGTTCCGGATGATAACAGTGTACTCGTCATTAGTTACACCGGATTTGATACTAAAGAGATAAATGCATCTGATGCTAACGATACTTTTGTACTTAGTGCAGGAAACTTGTTGGATGAGATTGTTTTTACTGCTTATGGTACACAACGTAAAAGAGAAATAACGGGTTCTGTAACTTCAGTGGAGGCAGAGGATATAGAGAATATTCAAAGTGGGCACGTAATGCAGGGGTTGACTGGAAAAGTTGCTGGTGTACAGATCATACCTCAAAGTGGACAACCTGGAGATGCTCCTTCAATTAGATTTAGAGGAATCGGAAGTATTAATGCTTCAAATAATCCTTTATATGTCGTGGATGGTGTTCCTTTCAATGGAAACATTAATTCTATAGCTCAGCAAGATATTGAGTCTTTGACATTCCTAAAGGATGCATCTGCCAATGCCTTATATGGTAGTAGAGGTGCTAATGGAGTAATAATCGTTACCACTAAAAAAGGAAAGGGTAATGGACTCAAAGTAACTTTGGATACAAAGATCGGAGTAAACTCTAGAGCTATTGCAGATTACGATGTGATAGACGATCCAGGTGAATATTATGAAACATGGTTTAATAGACACAGAATTGGATTAATCAATGGTGGAGTGGCCCCAACAGACGCAGCTAATCAAGCAGCAGCTGAATTGATTTCTGGAGGTGAATATTCATTGGGATACAACAATTATAATGTAGCTGACGATATGGTAATAGATCCTACCACTGGCCAAGTTCGTCAAGGAGCAAATTTATTATACCAAGACAAATGGGCTGATGAATTATTTTCTAATAGCACAAGATCAGAAACTCACTTGAGCATATCTAATCGTGCAGATAATGTTGGGACATTTTTCTCAGTAGGTTATCTTAATGATGCAGGTTACGCGTTAAATTCTGGCTTTGACAGATACACTGGAAGAGGATCTATAGATTACAATGTTAATGATCACATTGATGTTGGTGGTAGTATAAACTATGCTCGTACTGAGCAAGATGCACCCGTTCAAAATGTAGGTTCTACTACTTACAGTAACCTATTTAGTTGGGCGCGGAATGTAGCGCCAATTTATACAGTTTATGGTAGAGATGAATCAGGGGCTAATATTTTAGATGCCAACGGAGAAAGAGTTTATGACTTTGGTTTAGCTACAGATAATATTCCTGGAGTTAGACCTTATGGGGCATTTAATAATCCAGTGGCTACAAGTTTGTTAGATATAGACAAGAATACAAGAAACAACTTAAGCTCAAGAGTTTACACTAAAATTAAGTTTCTTAAAGATTTCAAATTCACGTATAATTTCTCTGTAGATCTTGTCAATTCAGATATAATTGCTTTTGCGACTCCTATTGGAGGAGATGCTTCTGGAGTTAATGGAAGATTGACATCGACGAACAGTAATCTTACTTCATACGCGAATCAGCAATTACTAGAATATTCTAAATCTATGGGTGATCATAATTTCGGAATTCTTGTTGGACATGAGTCTAATCAAAGAGATTTTAGCTCATTATCGGCACAGAAAACGGAGGCTTTGATTACGGATCTACCAGTATTAAATAATGCTGCAAATATTCAATACGCAAATGGGTTTGAAAACTACTATAGGGTAGAAGGTTACCTTTCAAGACTTAATTATGATTTCAAAGATAAGTACTTTCTTAATGCAAGTTTCAGAAGAGATGGTTCTTCAGTATTTAGTGCAGATAACAGATGGGGAAGTTTCTACGGTGTAGGTGCTGCTTGGGATCTAAAAGCAGAAAATTTCCTAAGTGATATTTCTTTGGTGAGTGGATTACGTATAAGAGCTAGCTATGGTCAACAAGGAAATGATGCTCTACTCTATGAAGGTACGTCTAATAGAAATTATTATTCTTATGTGGATCAGTTCAACGTTGTAAATGCTGGAGGAGGTGTTCCTGGAGTTACATTTGTTTCATTAGGAAATGAAGATTTAGTTTGGGAAACATCAAAAAATATGAATATTGGTTTTGATATTGGTCTTAAGAATGATCGTGTAAGAATCTCAGCAGAATATTTTGTAAGAAAAGTTGAAGATCTACTGTTTTATGATCCATTAGCTCTTAGTGAAGGAAGAGGTTCATTTGCAGATAATATCGGTGATATGTCTAATAATGGATATGAAATTACTCTTGATGCAGATATCCTTAGAGGAAATGGATTTAATTGGTCTGTTGGATTTAATACAACACATTTCAATAATGAAATAACATCTCTTCCGCAAGAATTTATTGATGATGGTAGTTTCAGATTAGAGGAAGGAAGAAATAGATATGAGTATTACATGAGAGAATACGCAGGAATAGAAACAGAAACAGGCGAAGCTATGTGGTTTGTTGACGAAGTGGATGACTTAGGAGAGCTTACAGGAAATGTAATTACGACAACTGTATACAATGAAGCTACGGAGTACTTTATTGGGAAGTCTGCAGTACCTGATTTTTACGGTGGGGTAAGCACTGCGATGGAATATAAAGGTATCGGACTTAATGTAAATTTTGCGTACCAGATTGGCGGTTATGGATATGACGGTGTATATCAAAGTTTATTAGGATCAGCTCCTGATGTAGGAAGTAACTACCACAGAGATGTAAAAGATTCATGGACTCCAGAAAATACATCGGCTTCAATTCCAAGAATAGATTTATTCGATGTTGATAATGGTAACACTTCTGATTTCTACCTTATCGATGCTTCGTACTTTAGTTTACAAGACATAACATTAAGTTATAATTTACCTAATTCGATTTATAATAGAGCAGGATTGGGTGGAGCCAAATTGTATATTTCAGCTAGTAATGTTGCCCTATGGTCAAAGCGACAAGGGTACGATCCTAGATTAAGCATTGTAGGAACAGCTTCTAATGAATACTCACTTGTAAAGAGTATTTCAATTGGTGCTAACGTTACTTTTTAATCTTTATTCAAACGTAAAATAAAAGAGAAATGAAATTTAAATTAATAATAATTATAGGTGTATTTTTTACACTAGTTGGCTGTTCAGATGACTTTTTGAACACTCAACCTGCTGATACAATATCAAGCACACAGTTATCTTCTAACCCAGCAGCGCTCGGTGCCATATTAAATGGTGTTTATGCCAATTTAAGATCGTTCGAAATAGGTGGTACTACAGGCCACATTGATTATGGACATAGAGGTGTTTTAGCTGGATTAGATATGATGGGTGGAGATGTTTCACAATCAGCATTTCACTGGTATGTTAGATTCACAGAGTACTCTGCTAGAATACAAACATCTGGTAGAACGCGAGTTATCTGGAATACTTATTATACTCAAGTTGCAGAAGTAAATTCTATCATCAACGCAATTGGGCCTGATACAGATGATGCCAGTGGAAAAGCCTTTAGAGGACAAGCATTAGCATTAAGAGGATTTTTTACATTCAATGCAGCTAGGATTTATGCGCATACATATTTAGGTCATGAAAGTGATTTATGTATACCACTTCCTACAGGACAATCATTTGATGGTAAGCCTAGATCTTCAGTACAGGATGTATATGATCAAATTATTTTAGACTTAGAGGAAGCTGTTGTACTTCTAGAAGGTTACACAAGATCTACTAAGCAAGAAGTTGATCTAGCAGTAGCTCAAGCTGTGTTATCGACAGTTTATCTAGAGATGGGTAATTGGTCTGCTGCTGCTGATATGGCTAACGCTGCAAGAAGTACTTATGGTATTATGGGAACTGATGAATACATGGGCGGATTCTCTGATATTAATAATACTGAGGCCATGTGGGGAGCGGATATAGATTCAGAATCTTCAACAGTGTTTGCATCATTCTTTTCTCATTTTGATAACACTAACAATGGTTATGCAGGAGCGCTTTCTGTTCATAAAGTTGTAGATGCAGCGCTATATGGTGAAATGTCAGATACAGATGTAAGAAAAGCATTATTCGTGGATGGAGCGGGAACGGTTAATCCAATGGCTGATCCAGCAGGCTCTATACAAGCTTTAGGTTTGACGCCATATTCTAATATTAAATTTAGAGATGCTACTTTCTTCGAAGGCGATTACATTTACTTTAGATCTTCAGAGTTATACCTAGTGGAAGCTGAAGCTTTAGCTAGAATGGGAGATGCAAATGCGGCTCAAGTTCTATTTGATCTAGTGAGTGCTAGAGATTCTGGATATTCATTATCCAGTGCTACAGGTGATGCACTTGTAGAAGAAATTTATTTCCAAAGAAGAGTTGAATTATGGGGTGAAGGTAGATCATGGTATGATCTTAAGAGATTAAAAAAGCCACTTATGAGAGATTATGCTGGTTCTAACCATGCTTCTTTCGGCTTATTTAATTTCCCAGCTGAAGGTAATTCATTTAGATTCCAGATTCCTGAAGATGAGATCAACGCAAATGATGCGATATCTGCTAGCGAGCAAAATCCTCTTTAAAGGAATTATATTATAACAAAATAATATGTATTGGGCTCAGATCTTATCGATCTGGGCCTAACGCATTTTAATAATTAATATGTGTTCAGTATTTCTTGCTTTTAGACCTTCAAAATCAACTTTTTGTAGAAAATATAGCGTCGAAGAGCGTTACATACTTAAATTTGTATGGAGATAAGAACAGTTGTTCGTAACCACCAAATTTATTAAGCAATCAATCAATAAACAATAACACATGAAAAGACTATTAGGAGTCCTCTGTGGAGTAGTGTTCTCGTTAGCACTCAGCGCACAGATGAATCAGGTAGAATTCAAAGAATTTACTTTGGATAACGGCCTGCAGGTAATACTACACAAAGATAGCTCAACGCCTATCGTAGCAGTATCAGTAATGTATCACGTAGGATCTAAAAATGAACAACCAGATCGTACAGGTTTCGCTCACTTTTTTGAACATTTATTATTTGAAGGTACGGAAAACATCGAAAGAGGTGAATACGATAAGTATGTTGAGAAAGCCGGAGGAACACTTAATGCTAATACTTCTAATGATCGAACATATTATTACGAGATTCTACCTTCTAATCAATTAGAGATGGGACTATGGTTAGAATCTGAGCGTATGCTTCATGCCAAAGTAGAGAATAAAGGTATCGAGACTCAGAGAGAAGTAGTGAAAGAGGAAAGAAGACAACGTATTGATAACCAACCATACGGATCTATTTTACAAGAAGCAATGAAAAGAGCTTACACTAAGCACCCTTACAATTGGCCTGTGATCGGATCTATGGAGCACTTGAATGCTGCTGTAGAGTCTGATTATGTAAACTTCTACAAGACATTCTATGTACCTAATAATGCTATAGTATCTATAGCTGGTGATATCGACTATGCTTCAGCAGAGACGATGGTAAGAAAATATTTTGGTCAGATACCTGCAGGTACTGGTGAGATATACAGACCATCTATAGTGGAGCCTGATATGACAAAGGAAATCAGAGATACAATTTTTGACAATGTACAATTGCCAGCGGTAGTTCAGACGTACAGAATTCCTGCACAAGGAACACCTGATTTCTATGCTGTAGAGATGCTAGGTACGCTACTATCCCAAGGTCAATCAAGTAGATTATACAGAACGTGTGTTGATAATGAGCAGAAAGCATTATTTGTAGGTAGTTTCCCATTAGGTCTAGAAGATCCAGGAGTAAACATCGCATTCGGTATCGCTAATATGGGTGTTGATCCAGCTGATCTAGAAGCTTCTATGGATGGAGTGATCGCTAAGACTCAAAACGAATTGATCTCTGACGAAGAGTTTCAAAAGCTAAAAAATCAAACAGAAAATGACTTTATCAGTCGTAACTCTAGAGTAGCAGGTATCGCTGAGAGCCTAGCTAACTATAAGATGTACTTCGGTGATGCTAATCTTGTCAATACAGAATTGGACAGATATCTAGCAGTTACTAAGGAAGACATCCAAAGGGTAGCTAAGAAGTATTTCGCTAAGACTAATAGAGTAGTACTCTATTACTTACCTAAGCCAAATACACCATAATTAGTACTGATATACATTTTCAACAATCAAATTAATAAGAACAGAAATGAATAATAAAATATTAATATTTCTCTGCTTCATGTCTTTAGTATTCACTCAGTGTACTAAGAAGAATGCTGATATGATGTCTGACACTAAGACGGAAATGACAGAGATGAAAGATAAGGCAGTAACCAAAGCTAAAACTTGGAGATCTACTGCACCATCAGCTGGTCCTGCGCGTAATATTGAGCTAGGAGAATACAGTAGCTTCGACATGGATAATGGACTTAAAGTAATCGTGGTTGAAAACCATAAATTACCAAGAGTATCTTACCAAATATCTCTTAATAATGATGCACTAGTTGAAGGCGATATGGCTGGATATGTAAGTATGGCTGGAGATCAGATGAGTAAGGGAACTAAGAATAGAACTAAAGCTCAGATTGATGAGGCTATAGATTTTATTGGTGCAAGCCTTAATTCTTCTTCTAGAGGAATGTTTGGTAGTTCACTTACAAAGCATCAAGGTAAATTGTTAGATGTAATGACTGACGTTTTATATAATCCTATCTTTTCTCAAGAAGAATTCGATAAGGCTAAAACTCAGACATTATCAGGATTAGCGTCTGCCAAAACAGATCCAAGTGCAATAGGTGGCAACGTAGCTAATATCGTTAACTATGGAGCTAATCATCCATACGGAGAAGTACAGACTGAAGAAACTGTAAACAACATCACACTGGATAAGGTAAAAGAATTCTACAATACTTATTACAAGCCAAATAACGCTTTTCTAATCGTTGTAGGAGATACTAATTTAGAGGAAGTTAAAGCTAATGCTAAAAAGTATTTCAGTAACTGGAAGAAAGGAATAGTCCCTTCTCCAAAGTATGAAATGCCTAAATCTCCTAGTGCGACTAATGTCCACTTCGCTAATAAAGATGGTGCAGTACAGTCAGTAATCAGAATTACATATCCAATAGAATACAAACCTGGAAACGCAGATGCAATACCAGCAAGTGTAATGAATAGTATCCTTGGTGGTGGTATATTTTCAGGTAGATTAATGCAAAACTTAAGAGAGGACAAAGCATATACTTACGGAGCAAGATCACAATTATCATCAGATCAACTGATAGGTAACTTTAGCGCATCAGCAAGCGTACGTAATGAAGTAACTGATAGTTCGATAACGGAATTCCTTATAGAGATGCGTAAGATGGTATCTGATGGAGTAACGGCAGATGATCTACAGTTGGCTAAAAACTCTCTAGCAGGTGGATTTGCTAGATCATTAGAGTCTCCACAGACTATTGCAAGATTTGCTCGTAATACATACAAGTACAATCTTCCTAAAGATTACTACAATACTTACCTAAGTAAGTTAGAATCAGTTTCTCAAGCAGATTTTGAAGCAATGGCTAAAAAGTACATCAAACCAGAGAACGCTAACATAATCGTAGTGGGATCTAAAGATGATGTAGCTGATAAATTAAAGCAATTTGATGCTGATGGTAAATTAGATTTCTACGATGCATATGGTAATAAACTAGAAATGAGCGATGAGCCAATGACTGGTGATATCACTGCAAAAGAAATCGTATCAAACTATATCGAAGCTTTAGGAGGTAAAACAAAGCTTATGGGTGTAACATCAATGAAGACCGTAATGGGTATGAACGTGATGGGTCAAGATGCTGAGACAGTAATGATGCAGAAAGGTAACAACAAGATGAAGATGGTGATGAGTATGGGCGGTAACGTAATGCAAGAAACTATCTACGATGGTTCTATAGGAGCTGTTGGTGGAATGGGTGGAAATCAAAAAGTAACTGAAGGTCCTCAGCTTGAAAGTATGAAAGAGCAAGCGGAAATGTTTGGTCATCTTAAGTATGCTACGGATAAAACTATGGAGCTAAAAGGAGTTGAAGACGTCAATGGCGAAAAAGCTTACAAGCTTTCAGTAATGGATAAAGATGGTAAGAAAACAACTGAATTCTTTAGCATGAGTACAGGATATTTAGTTAAGGTCGTAAGTACTCAAGGTGAAGGTGAGCAAGTACAAGTTGTGACAACTGAGCTTTCTGACTATAAAGCAGTAGATGGAATAATGGTTGCACACAAAATTGATATTATAGGTGCGGCACCGTTCCCACTTAATATGGTAGTAAAGGAAGTAATGGTTAATAAGCCAATCGCAGACACTGAATTTTTGATCAAGTAGAAAATAGATTAGAGGCTATAATTAGCGTATTGATTATAAAATATTTATTGCCGCACTTCTTTATTGAGGTGCGGCTTTTTTTTGGTTTGCAATTTTGGATAATAATATAAAGTGATTGCACTACAAGATTTTAGTTATTGTTGACTTGTCTTGAAATGAAAAATGAATACGGAGGATAGTCATTAACTTACTATATTAACGAAGCGATATTTCGATAGAAAGCTGTATCTATATATTACATGCAACCAATCGCAGAACGCAATAAATTCCATCAGAATGAGTTTGTAGTAAAACGTTAGTATGCTAAATGAAAAAAGAGTAATATTCGCAATATCAGTAGTGCTAATTTCAATTACACTATTGAGTTGTCAACTGGAAAAAACATGCTCATATGAAGATCTAGTGAAAGAATTTACTCTAGGTAATATTCAAGGAATTATATATAAATACGACCAAGATGAATTTGGAATAAAAGCTGAACATACCCTTAAGCCTCTATTAGAATTTTTGAAATACGAATTAACAAATTCTAACGATCTTGGATTTTGTATTAATAAAATAACTCATCATGTTGATTCCATTCTATTAGAACATAGCGATATATCTGGTGCTGGAAATCAATATGACTTCTACAATTCTATATTTCTATTAAACAAACAACTTAAAAATAAGAGATTAGATAAGGCTAAGAAGTATCAAATCATTAACAAACTTATATCATTCATTGCGCTTGAAGAACGTGATGGTAGTCTGTATCATTATCCTCACAAAATAATACTGTACTTTGAAGACACTATATATTTAGCCAGAAATAACGAATACACTTTCCCTATGGCAATTCTCCATGATCATAAAGGAAGAGGAAGACAAATGAACATGTTAGATAGAGATACAAATTATGATGATAAGCAAATTACAATCAGTACTTATAACCAAAAGAGTGTAATGAAAGAAAGAATAAACTTCACTCTTTACGATCCAATTTCTGAAGAGGAATATACAGTTAAGGATACTCTCGTTATTAAGATTCTTGACTAAGTAAGAAAGATCGCAAATCATACCGTATGTTCATGGAATGACTTCTTTGGTCCAGTTTAAAAGGGAGATAATTTCAGCTTTAATACTAATGTATGTTTTTGCTCTTGGAATGATCATTATAATAGTTGAAATTGATCTAATAAAACTGATAGTTAAATGCTCAAGGAGAAAAGACAACTACTGACAACAATACTCAGTCATGGTATGCACTTCATAATACCACTTAGCTAAGTTAGTAAAGTGATATGAATTGTATAGTTTAACTTAGTTTCGGTAATGTTCGCGAGATATACTTGCTACCTTTAACAATAATTAAGTCAAAATCAAATAGAGATGAAAGTAACATCTGAGAAAAATGAAAAAGTTGCAAAAATGATATTTGCATCTATTTACCCGCTTTACTTAGATAGGTTAGTGAAAAATGGAAGAACAGAGGAAGAACTAAATCAAGTAATAGAATGGTTAACTGGATTTAATGAAGTTAAATTACAATCACTTATTGAAGAGAAAGTAACCTTTAGAACATTTTTTCAAAGAGCTAGAATACATCCAAACGCACACTTGATAAAAGGAGTCGTATGTGGTTATCGAATTGAAGAAATAGAAGATGAATTTGAATTGTATAAACAATGTAGACGTATGGAAAAGTTAATTGATGAATTGGCAAGAGGTAGAAAAATGGAAAAAATTCTAAGGCAATAAGAAAAATCGGAGTTGCGGTAAAAACATAGATAACTTACACAGGAGAAAACGTAACAGATTTCATAATCTAATACCTTGATAGCGAGCAGAATTAATTTGACAGTTTTGGTTTAATCGAATTAATGCAGGAATGGTCTTGTGCTGAACCCAAAATTTGGAAGTCGAGAATTATTGGATTCGGCAATTACCATTATGAATATGCTAGTGTAGACTTACCAAAAAGCTAGACAATTATAAAATTAACTAAATTTGAATTGTTATGAAGAAAAGTAAATTTAGCGAGAGTCAGATAATTAGAGCTCTTAAGGCAAATGAATCAGGTAGATCTGTAGAAGAGATCAGTCG